>NZ_LT629771.1:610416-1220833 GCF_900105175.1 Jiangella sp. DSM 45060
GCATCCACGCCGTGATCCCGGCCGAGCTCGACGCCGCGTTGCGAGCGGCCGGCGTGCACAGCTGGAGCATCTGGCGCGAGGGCCGCGACCTGTTCCACGTGGTCGAGTGCGACGACTACCAGGCGATGCGGGCGGCCCTGCGCGACCACCCCGCGAACGTCGTCTGGCAGGAGCGGGTCGGCCCGCTGCACGCCGTCGCGGACGACTACTCGGGCGGCGACACCGGACTCCGGCACGTCTGGGACCTCCCGGCCCGGCCGGCGCACTGAGCGTTCGTCGGCGTCGTCCTCGTCGTCGCGCCGTACCTGCCCCGCCGCACCGTCCAGCTGGCACGCATAGCGAATTGACCTGCGAAAATGCCATGCTGACGGTATGACTGCGTATGTCGGGTCCGGCCCGTACTGCTATGCCAGCACGCTCGCCACGGTCGCCGGGAGGGGGTGGCCGGCGGCGGTGGTCGAGACGCTGACGGGGTCGGCGTTCGGGTACCAGCTGTTCGACGGCCTGCCGTACTTCGACCCGGCCGGCTGGGACCCGGACCTCGGCGTCGACCAGGCGCTGGAGCTGCTCGGCTGGACGAGCGAGCGGCGCACGTACGACGACGGCGAGACGGCGTACGGGGAACTTGGAGAGCTGGCGGCGGACGGGCCGGTGTTCGCCGGGCCGCTGGAGCTGGGGCTGCTGCTGCACCAGCCCGGCTCCGACCGCCCGCTCGGCGCCGACCACTTCGTGACGGTGCTGGCGGCCGACGCCGAGGGGGTGCTCATGCACGATCCCGAGGGGTTTCCGTACGCGTGGCTGCCGAAGGACGCGTTCATCGCCGCGTGGGCGAGCCCTGTCGCCTACTGCGTGGGGCGGTTCCCGCTGCGCACGGCCGTCCGCCCGGCCGCCGACGTCGGCACGGACGCCGCGCTGGCCGCGTCGCTCCCGCGCGCCGCGGCGTGGGCGGCGGCGCCCGAGAACGCGGCCGGCCTGCGCGAGCTGGCCGCACGGGCGGCGGCCGGTCTCGACGACGAGACCACCACGGTGCTCGCCGACTTCTCGCTGCGCCTGGCCGGCCGCCGCCGCGTCGACGCCGCCGTGGCGCTGCGGCCGCTCGACGCGACCCTGGCCGGCCACCTGGACCGGCAGGCGCGGCTGCTCGGGCGGGCCCAGTACGCGGCCGTCCAGCGCGAACCGGCCCACCTCGCCGGACTGTTCGAGCAGGTCGCCGACGTGCACGACGAGCTGGCCGGGCACCTCGCGCCGCTGGCCGGCCGTCCTGCCTAGTCTGGCCGCATGAGCGCGGACATCATCATCCTCACCGGCCCGCCGGGGGCGGGAAAGTCGACGACGGCCCGGGCGCTCGCCTCGACATACCCGCGTTCGGTGCACCTGCACACCGACGACTTCTGGCGCGCCATCGTCTCCGGCGCCATCCCGCCCTACCTTCCTGAGTCCGGTGAGCAGAACCACCTGGTGATGCGGGTCATCCAGGGCGCGGCTGCCACGTATGCGGCCGGCGGGTTCGTGACCGTCGTCGACGGCGTCATCGGCCCGTGGATGCTGCACCACTTCCAGCTCCCTGGCGGCGCCGCCGCGCGCCTGCACTATGTGGTGCTGCGCCCGTCCCGGGCCGAGACGCTGCGCCGGGCCCAGAGCCGAACCGCGCCCGACGCGCTGGTCGCCGAAGAGCCGCTCGTCTCGCTCTGGGACGAGTTCGCAAGCCTCGGGCGGCTGGAAGGGCACGTCATCGACACCACGAGTCACGAGCCGGCCGCGACACTGGCCGCGGTGCGCGAGGCGGTCGCCGGCGACGCCTTCGTCCTGACGGCGGGTGACGGCGCGGTGAGCTGAACGGACGGGCACCGCCGCGCGCTCGCGGCGGTGCCCGTCGTGGTGGAGCGGACGTCAGCGCGTGGCCGTCCGCCCACGGGTGCGGGTCACCAGCATGCCGCCGGCGGCCAGCAGCAGGACCGCCCCGAGCAGCACGCCGGCACCGGGGCCACCGGTGTCGGGCAGGTCCTCGCCGCTGCCGTCCTCGGCCGCGCCGCCGGCGTCGCCGGACTCGCCCGACGCGTCGCCCGAGGCGTCACCCGACCCGCCCGAGGCGTCCCCGCCGTCACCCGAGGAGCCGCCGTCGCCCGACGACTCGACGGTGACGGTGACGGAGGCGTCCGAGTCGAGCAGCTCGGGGTCGCCGCCGTCGCCGGCCGAGGCGGTCGCCGTCAGGGTGTAGTCGCCGGCCGCCAGTTCGGCCGCCGGGGTGAACGTCCAGTCGCCGTCCTCGTCGCGGTCCAGCGCGCCCTCGACGGCGGCCCGGCCGGCGTCGTCCGTCAACGTCACGTCCAGCTCCGCCGACGGGTACGAGCCGCCGCTGAAGACCTGGCCCGCGTCCCGCGACGGCTCGTCGATGGTCACGCCCGGCGCCGGGACGCCCAGGTCCGCGACGACGACGTCCTGGTAGTCGAGGCGGACCACCTGGGTGAGCAGCGCGTCGAAGCGGACGCCGATCGGCAGGTCCGCGTCCGGCGCGACCGACCAGCGGCCGTCGTCGGCGACGATGGCCGAGCCGAGCTCCTCGTCGTCGACGGTGAGGGTGACGGTGCCGCCGGGCTGGCCCGTCCCGGCGAACTCGACGTCGCCGGTCTGGCCGTCCTCCGGCGACTCCACCGCCAGCGGCGCGACCACCGGTGCCTCGTGCAGGCACGGGTCGGGCCGGTTGACGGGGGAGAGCTGCCGGTCGATGACGCCGCCGTCCTCGTTGCCGCGGAAGAACAGCCGCTGGACGTCGTCCTCGTCGGTGTCCCAGGTCCAGAACAGCCAGCCGGTGAGCTCGAACGCGCAGCTCTGGACCTGGTGGTGACGCATCGCCTCGGCGGCGCGGCCGATGTCGTCGCCGTAGCGGTCGCGCTGGGCGCCGAACTCGCCGTTGATCACGACGCCCTCGACCTGCGGCCACTCGACCGAGTTCAGCGCCTCCTCGAGGGTGTACTGCGGCGTCGGGTAGGTGTGGATGTCGAAGAAGTCCAGCGCCGACTCGCGGGTCAGCGTCGACACCCGGGCCGGGTAGCGGAAGTCGCCCTCGCAGGCGTCGCCGGCGCAGTGCGTGGCGAAGCCGTCGTAGCCGGGCTTGCCGACGGCCCGGTTGGTGAACGCGCCCATCGTCACCATGAGGTCGGGGTCCACGTCCTTGGCGGCGGCGGTGGCCGCGTCGGCGTAGGCGACGATGGTGTCGTCGGCGGCGGCCTGGCGCTGCTCGGGCACGGACATGTCGTAGGCGGTGCCGTCCGGCGCGGTGAAGGTGCCCGACGCCTGCGCGAACGGCGCCTCGTCGGCGGCGAACGTGGCCTCGTTGTCCAGCTGGAGCGCCAGGAACGTGCTCATCAGGGGGCCGAGCCGGTCCGTCATCTCGGTGGTGAAGTTGGCGAGGTACGCCTCCTTCGCCGCGACGAAGCCCTCGTACATGTAGTTCGTGTTGCGGCCCGAGACGTTCTCCGGCGGCGCGCTCTGCGCCACGATGTCGAAGTAGTACGCGTTCTGCGGGAACGCGTCCATCGACGGCAGCACGTACATGCCGTTGGCGGCCGCCCGGCGGACGAAGTCGGCGAGGTTGTCCAGGTACTCCGGGTTGCCGGTGCTGGTGTCGTCGTCGCCGTGGCCCAGGCCGTGCGGCGTGCCGTTGAGGTTGTCCTGGCCGTGGCCGGGGTCGACGAACACCCGGACGGTGTTGTAGCCCGCGGCGCTCTGTTCGGCCAGCGCGGCGCCGGCCCGCTCGCCGTCGTACTGTCCCGGCTCGAAGGTCGAGTGGTAGGGCTCCTCTGGGTTCCACGGCTGCGGCGCCAGGCGGACGTAGTTGTAGCCGCGCGGGATGAACGGCCGGCCGGTCTCGGTGTCGATGAGCTGACGGTTCTCGCCGGCGGCGATGCGCGGCAGCGGCTCGGCCGGGTCCTCCCGCGTCTCGGCCGCCGACGCGACCAGGCCGCCCAGCAGGCTCGTGACGAGCGTCAGCGCGGCCACACCGCCCAGCGCAGATCGGCTGCGCAGGCTTTTCCGTATCACGTAGATCTCCAGGATTGTGTTCACGTGTGGGACGACGGCGTCAGCGGCGCGAGCGCGCAGATGACACCAGTCGGGACCGTAGGCGTGCGCACGGCAGAGCTGGAGAGCCGGAACGGGGCCGGCGTCCCCGGTCGGTCACGGACCGGTAACGACGGCGTCAGCCAAGGCCGGGGACCCGGGTCAGCTTGTCCGGATTGCGCACACCGTCGATCGCGGTGATGCGGCCCCCGTCGACGGTGAACGCCATGACCGTCAGCACGCCGTCGTCGTGGCGGACGGCGACGCCGGGCGCGCCGTTGACGTCGGCGACGTGGACCTCGAACACGGACAACCGGCTGTAGTGCACCAGCGCGTGCGCGACGCGGTCGGCGCCGTAGAGGATCTTCGGCAGCGTCGAGACCTTGCCGCCGCCGTCGCTGCGCAGGACGACGTCGGGATCGAGCAGCGCGATCAGCCCGGGGAGGTCGCCCCGGCTGCAGGCGGCCATGAACGCGTCGACCAGCTCGCGCTGCTCGGCGCCGGTGGCCGGGAGCCGCGGCCGGGTGCCCTCCACGTGCCGGCGAGCCCGCGAGGCCAGCTGCCGCACGGCCGCCGGCGACCGCCCGACCACGTCGGCGACCTCGGGGAAGGGCATGCTGAACACGTCGTGCAGGACGAATGCCGTGCGCTCGGCGGGGGAGAGCTGCTCGAGGACCACCAGCAGCGCCATGCTCACCGACTCGTCCAGCGTGACGCGGTCGGCGGGGTCGAGCTCGCGGGTCTCGACCAGCGGCTCGGGCAGCCACGTCCCGACGTACTGCTCGCGGCGGGCCCGCGCGCTGCCGAGGGCGTCGAGCGCCAGCCGGCTGACGGTGGTGGTCAGCCAGGCGGCGAGGTCGCGGACGGTGCCGGGGTCGTCGAGCCCGCGCAGCCGCAGCCACGCCTCCTGGACGCAGTCCTCGGCGTCGGCCAGCGAGCCCGTCATGGTGTAGGCGACCCGCAGCAGCCGCGGCCGGTTCGCCTCGAACGAGCGAGCCAGCTGGTCGTCGGCGTCTCGTGCGTTCATCGCTCCCATGCCTGGTTGACGACACAGCCGTCACCACTGTGACACGTCGATGTCACACCTCGCCGGGCTGCGTCGTCACCACACGTGACCACGCCACAGTTGAACCGCGAAGAAGAAGCCACGCAGCCACCCGCGCGGTCCGGGGTGTTCGTCCGCATCGCCGGGTTCGCGTACCGCCGCAAGTGGATCGCCCTGATCCTGTGGGTGGCGGTCCTGATCGGCGTGTGGGGCGTCGCCACCGCCGTGGGCGACGCGTACAAGAACGACACCTCGCTCCCGGGCACGGAGGCACAGGCCGCCGCCGACCTGCTGAAGGAGCATGGAGCGGAGCGCGCCGGGGACACCATCGACATCGTCCTGCACGACGAGGGCGGGCTGACCGGTGTGCGGGAGCGGGTCGAGCCGATGCTCGCGGAGGTCGCCGAGCTGCCCAACGTCGGCGACGTCCTGAGCGTCTACGACAACCCGACCGCCGTCTCCGAGGACGGCACCATCGGCTACGCCACCGTGCAGCTCGAGGTGCCGTCCGACGACATGCCGACCGAGGACACCGAACGCATCCTCGACGTCGCGCAGGCGATCGAGGGCGACGGACTCCAGGTCGAACTGGGCGGTGACGCCGTCCGGCTGATCGCGGAGGCCGAGACCGGCGTCGGGGAGACGGCCGGCCTGGTGGCCGCGATGGTGATCCTGGTGCTGATGTTCGGCACGTTCATCGCCGCCGGCCTGCCCATCATGATCGCCCTCTTCGCGGTCGGCTCGACGGTCGGCATCATCGTCCTGGCGTCGCACGTCTTCACCATCGCGTCCTGGACGCCGCCGATCATGTTCCTCGTCGGCCTCGGCGTCGGCATCGACTACGCGTTGCTGATCTTCGCCCGCTACCGCGCGGAACTGGTGCGCGGCGTCGAGCCGGAACGGGCCACCGTCACGGCCATGGACGCCGCGGGCCGCTCGGTGTTCTTCGCCGGCTGCACCGTCATCCTGGCGCTGCTCGGCCTCACCGCCCTCGGCCTCGGCTCGATCCAGGGCATGGCGCTGTCCGTGGCGCTGACGGTGCTGATGACGATGCTCGCCTCGCTGACGCTGCTGCCCGCGCTGCTCGGCATCTTCGGCAAGCGCTTCGCCCGCCAGTTCCTCGCGCGGGCCGAGAAGCGCCGGGCCAAGGGCAAGACCGAGGACGGCGACGGCTGGCGCAAGCTCGCGGCGGCGGTGCAGAAGCGCCCGCTGGCGACGCTGGTGGCGGCGGCGGTGCTGCTCGGCGCGCTCGCCTTCCCGGCGCTGAGCATCCGGCTCGGCTTCAACGACGCGGGCAACGACCCCAGCGACTCCACCAGCCGGCAGGCCTACGACCTGCTCTCCGACGGCTTCGGCCCCGGGTTCAACGGGCCGCTGCTGGTCGTGACCGACGGCGGCGCCGGCAGCGCCGACGAGGCCGCCGCCGCGGCGGTGCGGGCGCTGGGCGAGACCGAGGGCGTCGCGGCCACCGCGGACCCGATCCCCACGCCGGACGGCGAGGCCGCGACCGTCCTCGTCTACCCCACCACCTCGCCGCAGGACGGGGAGACCACGGAGCTGGTCCGCACCCTGCGCGAGGACGTGCTGCCGGGGCTGACGGCGGACAACGGCGCGGAGTACCTCGTGGGCGGGGCCACGGCCGCGTCCGAGGACTACGCGGGCAAGCTCGCCGACCGGATGCCGCTGTTCATCCTCATCGTCGTGGGGCTCGCGATAGTCCTGCTGATGGCGGTGTTCCGGTCGGTCCTCATCCCGCTGAAGGCCGCGTTCCTGAACCTGCTCAGCATCGGTGCCGCGCTCGGCGCGATGAAGCTGGTCTTCCAGGACGGCGCGCTCGGCTTCGAGGGCGGGCCGATCGAGGCGTACGTGCCGGTGATGGTCTTCGCCATCGTCTTCGGCCTCTCGATGGACTACGAGATCTTCCTGATCTCCCGCATGCACGAGGAATGGGTCCGCTCCGGCAAACGGAACCCGGCGCATGCCGTGCGGGAGGGCCTGGCCCACACCGGCACCGTGATCACGGCGGCGGGCTCGATCATGATCGTGATCTTCGCGGCCTTCGTTCTCAGCCCGCAACGGCTGCTGCAACAGGCGGGCCTGGCCTTCGCGGTGGCGATCTTCGTCGACGCGGTCATCATCCGGTGCATGGTGGTGCCGGCGGCGATGCAGCTGATGGGACGGCGCGCCTGGTGGATGCCGGCGCCACTGGCCCGGCTGCTGCCGAAGGTCGAGCTGGAGCGCACCTGAGCGGCGGCTCCGGCCGCTACGGCAGGTCGTCGCCGTCGCCGCTGTGGTTGCCGGCGCCGGCGGCGGCGGGCGGTTCCGTCGCGTCGGTCACGAAGCTGCCCATGCTGGGCCAGGTGGCGACCAGCCCGCGCTCGCGCGGGACCACCATCGCGCGGCCGGCGTGGATCTGCGCGGTCAGGTAGTCGGCGAGCCGGAGATACGTGTAGCCGGGGAGGTTCGGGTCCGGGTCGAAGTCGGGCACGGCCCTGGAACCTCAGGGCGGCCCCGAACGCCCGTCGTCGATGGGACGCGGCCCACCACGGTGTGGAGCACTGCCTAGCTCAGGGCTGCAGCCGGCCGGCCGTCCACTCGGCGTCGTGGGCGGGGCGGGTGTAGCGCAGCCGGCGGTGCAGCCGGGTCGGGCTGCCGTACCAGAACTCCACCTCGCGCGGCACCAGCCGGTACGCCGTCCAGGCGTCGGGCCGGGGGATCGGCCGGGCCGACGCGAGCAGGGCGCGGGCCCGAGCGTGCAGGTCGGCTTCGTCGGCCAGCGGCGCGCTCTGCCGCGACACCGCGCTGGCGGCCTGGGCGTCGCGGGGACGCTCGGCGAACAGCTGGTCGGCCAGCTCCGCGGGCAGCCGCTCGACCTCGCCGGCGGCGGTGACCTGCTGCAGCGTCTCGCGCCAGTAGAAGGTGACCGACGCCCAGGGTTGGTGGGCGAGGTGGCGGCCCTTGCGGCCGTCGGCGGCGCTGGTGAAGACGAGCCCGCGGTCGTCGACCTCCTTGAGCAGCAGTACCCGGCTGGACGGGCGGCCCGCCTCGTCGGCCGTCGCCAGCACGACGGCCGCCGGCTCGCGCACCCCGTGCTCGGCGGCGGCCGCCAGCCAGGACCGCAGCAGGCCCAGCGGCTCGGCCGGCGGGTGGTCGAACTCGGGCAGCTCGAGGTCCGTCGCGCCGCTGAGGGTCTGGGTCCGATCCGTCACCCGGCCAGGCTATCCGCCCGTCTCCGACCGGCGCCGGGCGGCGAGGACGCGCTGGAGGATGACGAAGACCAGCAGGATGCCGCCGGTGATGATGGTCGTCATCTCCGGGCGGATGCCGCCGTCGCGGGTGATGAGGACGTTCATCAGGCCGAGCACCAGCGCGCCCACCACCGAGCCGAGCACGTACCCGGTCCCGCCGGTGAGCAGCGTGCCGCCGATGACGACCGCCGCGATCGCGTCGAGCTCCCAGCCGATGCCGGTGATGTTCTGCGCGCTGCCCAGCCGCGACGTGTAGACGACGGCGGCGATGCCGGCGAGCGTGCCGCTGATGACGTAGATGCCCAGCTTCGTCGCCGGGACCGGCAGGCCCATCAGCGTGGCCGACTGCTCCGAGCCGCCGATCGCGTACACGGTGCGGCCGAACCGGGTCCGGTGCAGCACGAGGAACCCGAGCACGACGATGACGATGGCGGCGACCACGCCCGGCGTGATGACCAGGTCGTTCACCTTGTCGCCGTCGATGATCTTCAGCTGGGTGGCCAGGTCGCGGATCGCGGAGTCGTCGGCCAGCCGCTCGGGGACGGTGCTCAGCATCGACGCGAGCCCGCGGGCGAGGAACATCGTCGCCAGCGTCGCGATGAACGGTTGCACCCCGAAGTACTGGATCAGCACGCCCGAGATCAGTCCCAGCACCGAGCCGATCAGCACCATGACGAGCACGGCGGCCACCGGGTGCCAGCCCGCGTTGGACAGCATGACCCCGGCGACGCTGCTGAACGCGATGACGGCGCCGACGGACAGGTCGATGCCGCCGGTGAGGATGACGAACGTGAGCCCGACCGCGAGGATGATCAGGTGCGAGTTGTTGACCAGCAGGTTCGACAGCGTGTTGAACTGGACGATGCGGCCGTACGCCATCTCGCCGTAGATGATCATGCCGACGAAGATGAGCAGGGCGGCCACGGTGGGCAGGGCCGAGAGCCGCGCCCCCAGGCGGTCCGAGAGCGAGGGGCGCGACGGCGCCGGGCCGGGCGCGGACCCGGTCGGCGGTCGAGTCGTGACGGTCATGCGGCGACGGCCTCCTTCTGCGACTGCGCCCGGAGGGCACGGCGGTGCCGGAACAGCGACCGGACGCGCTCGGACTGCAGCAGGCAGAGCACGACGATCACGATGGCCTTGAACGCGGGCGTGGCCGAGGCCGGGATGCCGAGGAACACGACGGTCTTGTCGAGGGTCGCGATCAGCAGCCCGCCGATCACGGCGCCGCCGATGGAGAACTTGCCGCCGGCCAGCGACGTCCCGCCTATGACGACGGCGAGGATCGCGTCCAGTTCCAGCTGGTAGCCGGTGCGCGACACGTCCACCGTCATGACGCTGGCGGTCGCGAACACGCCGGCGATGCCGGCCAGCAGCCCGCTCGCCGAGTAGACGGTCAGCAGCAGGGTGCGCCGCTTGACGCCGGCGAGCCGGCTGGCCCGCGAGTCCATCCCGATCGCCTCCAGCATGAGGCCGAGCGCGCTGCGCCGCACCAGCAGCCACACCAGCGCGACGATCGCCATGGCCAGCAGGAACACCACCGGGATCCCGACGACGTAGCCGTTGGCCAGCCACGCGAACGAATCGTTGTCGGCGGTGGTGTTCTGCCCGCCGGTGATGACCTTCGCGATGCCGCGTCCGGCCAGCATCATCACCAGCGTGCTGATGAACGGCTGCAGCCCGACGACGGAGACGAGGACGCCGTTCACGGCGCCCAGCACGGTCGCGATGCCGAGCGCGACGGCCAGCGTCACCGCCGCGTTGCCGGCCGTGCCGTCCATGCCGCTCAGCAGTTCCATCGACACCGCGCCGGCGACGACCATGATCGAGCCGACGGACAGGTCGATGCCGCTGGTGGCGACGACGAGGCACATGCCGACGGCGATCATCAGGATCGGCGCGGCCGCGCGCAGGATGTCGATGAGGTTGCCGGACAGCCGCCCGGTCTCGTCGTTGTAGCCGATGGAGAGATAGCTCGGGTCCTTGGCGACGTTGATCGCCAGCAGCGCCACGATCGCGATGACGCCCCAGAACGCCTGGTTGCGCACGATCGCCCCGCGCCCGGCGGCCAGCCGCGCGGCCACGTCCCTCATGCGGAGTCACCTTCCTCGTCGTCGCCCTCGTCGGCGATGACGGCGACGATGGTCTCCGCCGTCACGTGCGGGCCGTTCTCCAGCTCGGCGAGCTTGCGGTGGTCCTTCATGACGATGATGCGATCGCTGAGCCGGACCACCTCCTCGAGCTCGGAGGAGATGAACACGACGGCCACGCCCTTGGCGGCCAGCGCGGCGACGGCGGCCTGGATCTCCGCCTTGGCGCCGACGTCGATGCCGCGGGTGGGCTCGTCGAGGATGAGCAGGTCCGGCTCGGTCGCCAGCCACCGCCCGAGCAGCACCTTCTGCTGGTTGCCGCCGGACAGGAACTTGATCGGCCGCTCCGGGTCGGCCGGCTTGACGTTCAGCTCGGCCAGGTACTTGCGGGTGAGCGCGTCCTGCTCCTTGCGCGACAGCGGCCGGAACCAGCCGCGCTTGGCCTGGACGGCGAGCACCAGGTTCTCGCGGACGGTGAGGTCGCGGATGATGCCTTCGTCGCGCCGGTTCTCGCTGGAGAACGCGATGCGGTGGGCGAGCGCGGCGGTCGGCGTGTGGATGTCGGTCTTCTTGCCGCGCAGCCACACCGTCCCGCTGTCCGGCCGGTCGGCGCCGTAGAGCAGCCGGGCCAGCTCGGTCCGGCCGGAGCCGAGCAGCCCGGCCAGGCCCAGCACCTCGCCCTGGTGCAGTTCCAGGTCGGTCGGCTCGGACGAGCCCTTGCGGCCGAGGTTCTCGGCCTTGAGCAGGGGCTCGCCGCGCGGCTCGTAGTGGTGTGTCGCCCGTTCGCTGCCCAGCGAGCGCAGCGTCGCGAAATCCTTGCCGATCATCTTCGAGATCAGCGTCGTGCGGTCCAGCTCACGAGTCGGGTACTCGCCGACGAAGCCGCCGTTGCGCAGGACGGTGATGCGGTCGCTGATCGCGTAGACCTGGTCGAGGAAGTGCGTGACGAACAGGATCGCGACGCCCTGGTCGCGCAGCTTGCGGATGACCGTGAAGAGGCTGGCCACCTCGTTGGCGTCCAGGCTGGAGGTGGGCTCGTCGAGGATGAGCACCTTCGGCTTGGTCACCATGGCCCGGCTGATCGCGACCAGCTGCTGGACCGCCAGCGAGAGCGTGCCGAGCGGGCGGCGCAGGTCCAGCTGGTCCAGGCCGAGCGTGGCCAGCACCTCGGCCGCCGCCCGGTGCGTCGCCTTCCAGTTGATGCCGAACGGGCCGCGGACCTCGTGGCCCAGCATCACGTTCTCGCCGATGGACAGGTTGGCGCAGAGGTTGACCTCTTGGTAGACGGTGGCGATCCCGGCCGCCTGGGCGTCGGCGGTGCCGCCGAAGCGGCGCTCCTCACCGGCGACCAGGATCTGCCCCTCGTCGATCTTGTAGACCCCGGTGAGCGCCTTGATCAGGGTGGACTTCCCGGCCCCGTTCTCGCCCATGAGGGTGTGCACCTCGCCCGGGAACAGCCGGAAGTCGACGGCGTCGAGGGCCTTGACCCCGGGGAACGAGATCGAGATGCCGGTCATCTCGACGATCGGTGGCGCTCCGGTCATGACGGCTCCAGAGTCCTCAGTACTTGCGGGTGGGAAGCGCGGCCGTCGCGGCCTCCGGCGAGTCGAACGTCTCGCTCGGCACGATGATGTACGGCTCGACCTCCTCGCCGTCCAGCACCTTGCCGACGACGTCGAGCAGCGTCTCGCCGAACAGCGGGTTGTACTCGGCGACGAAGCTCAGGCGGCCCTCGGAGAGCGCCTCCAGCGCCGGCTTGGTGCCGTCGATGGTGGCGATCTGGACGTCGACACCCGGCGTCAGGCCGGCTTCCTCGACCGCGATCGCGGCGCCGAGGCCCATCTCGTCGTTCTGTGCGAACACGATCTGGATGTCGTTGTTGTTGGCCCGCAGGACGGTCTCGAAGACGCTCTTGGCCTCTTCGGTCGACCAATTGGCGGTCTGCGCGCCGATCTTCACCAGGTTGCTGGCCGAGCCGACGGTGTCGTCCCAGCCCTTGTTGCGCTCGTTGACGACGGAGACGCCGGCCGGCCCCTCGAGCACGAAGTAGTTGCCGCCGTCGGGGAAGGCCGAGACGGCCCACTCGGCGACCGACGTGCTGACCTCGTAGTTGTCCGGCGCGATGCGGGTGACGTAGAGGTCGGTGTCGTCCGGCTCGATGCCCCGGTCGACGAGGATGACCGGGATCTCGGCCTCCTGGGCGCGGCGCAGGGAGTCCTCCCAGCCGGCGCCCTCGGTGGCCGACAGCAGGATGACGTCGACCCCTTCGTCGACGAAGGACGTGAACGCGTCGATCTGGGAGCGCTGGTCGAGGTTGGTGGCGGGCGCGTACTTCAGCTCGAAGCCGGCCTCCTCGGTGAACGTGTCCTGGACGTTCGCCTCGTTCGCCTGCCGCCAGCCGCCCTCGGGGCCGACCGCGACGAAGCCGACGGTGACGAGCTCGTCGCCGCCGTCGCCGCTGGTGCTGGTGTCGTCATCGCCGCCGCCGCACGCGGTGAGGGCCAGGGTCAGTGCCCCGGCCGCCGCGAAGGCCCGTGCGATCCGTGCGGTGCTGCGCATCGATCTCCTCCTTGAGACCCGTGCCTTCCGGCGTGGTTCGTGGGCGTGGAACGGCGGAGATGTTACCGGGAACACGTAGGCGGTGCAAGATGTAAAATTGTACTGATTGAGATCACATATCGCGAGGCACGGCGGTCGACTCGCGCACGATGAGCTCCGGTGCAATCCGCGAGCGCCGCTCGGCGCCGCCGCCCTCGAGCGCGGCGACCAGGATCTCGACCGCGAGCGTGCCCAACGCGTGGAAGTCCTGCCGAACCGTCGTCAGGGTGGGCAGGAAGTGCCGCGACACGGACAGGTCGTCGAACCCGACGACGCTGACGTCCTCGGGCACGCGGATGCCGCGGTCGCGGAAGCCGTGCAGGATGCCGAGCGCCATCTGGTCGTTCGCGGCGAAGATCGCGGTGAACGGCGGCAGGTCGTCGAACGCGACGGCGAACTCGTAGCCGGAGTCGGCCGACCAGTCGCCGACGAACGCAGGCGGGATGTGCAGCCCGGCCTTCTTCAGGTGCGCGTGCCAGCCGCGTTCCCGGGCTCGCGCGTCGAGCCAGTCCAGCGGGCCGGCGACGTGCACGATCTCGCGGTGGCCGAGGTCCATCAGGTGCTGGACGGCGAGCGTGGCGCCGAGGCGCTGGTCGACCGAGGCGGTGAGGAAGTTGGGGTCGTCGTCGGCCTTGACGATCAGTGTCGGCAGCCCTTCGGTCAGCTCGCGCAGCACGTCGACCGACGACGCGCGCGGTGCGATGACGCACAGCGCGTCGATGCCGTGCGCCGTCAGGTACGCGACGGCCTCGCGCGGGCGCACGCCGTCGTCGTCGGGGGAGGCCGCGACGGAGCTGACGGAGTAGCCGGCCTCGCGTGCGGCGTGCTCGACGGCGCGCAGCGTGCTGTCGGGGCCGATCTCGACCGGGCGGTCGACGATGACGCCGATGCGCCGCGACTTGCGCGTCGCCAGTGCCCGGGCCGCGCTGTTGCGCTGGTAGTTCAGCTCCTCGACGACGCGCAGGACCTTCTCGCGGGTCTCCGGCCGGATGTTCGGGTGGTCGTTGAGGACCCGGGAGACGGTCATGTGCGAGACGCCGGCGAGGGACGCGATGGACCGCAGGTTCGGCTTGTCGTCCGAGTTCCCGGCGCTCATCGTCCCCTCCACGCTCTGCTGTTCACCTGCGGCGGCACGGTGCCGGGACCCCGGCCGACGCCGGTCTGATCGTACGTCTCGGCGCGGTGACGTTACCGGGAACATGGCGACCGCGACAATCCCGAGCCGTGTCGCCGGCGGCTGACAGCGGCCGTGACCGGTCGCTGAACAGCTCGCGACGCCGCAGCTCATGACATGGTTGCGCTCGCGTGAGCGGCCCTCGCGACCGGCGTTGCGCGTGTCACGGTCGCGTCATCGCGAAGCGGCTGGTCAGTGGGGACTCCGACCAGCCGCTTCGTCGCGTCGTGGCACCGGCGGAAGGGTCAGCCGGCGCCACTCCTCACACTGGAAGCCAGCCGTTGTCGTCGTCAGGATCACTGCCGCCGTCCGGTTCCACACCCGGCTCGGCCGTCACGACTCCGGGCTCACCGGAAGGCTCGTCGGGGCGGCCGCCATGCGGAGGGGGCGGGGAACCGGGGCTGTCCTCCATGGCGTCCAGCCTGGTCGACGGCGACCCCGGCAGCTATGCCCAGTTTCGGTCAATTTTGGTCGAGCCGGTGCGCGATGGCCGCCCGCGACCGGACGCCGAGCTTGCGCATCGACGTCGTGATGTGGCGGGCGACGGTGTTGACCGAGAGGTACAGCTCGGCGGCGATCTCCTTGTTCGTCCGGCCCTTGGCGGCCAGCTCGGCCACCTCCCGTTCCCGCGGCGAGAGCTGTGACCCGTAGCCGCGCCGGCCGCCGCGGTGGCGGGCGGGGACGGGCAGGCCGTGCCGTCGCGCGGTCGCCGTCGCGCGGCCGGCGTCCCATTCGGCGCCCAGCTCGCGGTAGGCGGCGAGGGCGGCGAGCAGCTCGGCGCCGGCGTCCGGCGCCGGCGGTGAGGAGGTGAGCCGTGCGGTCGCCGCGAGCTCGCGGGCCTGCGCCGCCTCGTACGGCGCCCGCAGCGGTGCGTAGAGCCGCGCTGCCGCCGCGAACCGGGCGGCCGCGGCGTCGGGATCCCCGGCGCCCAGACGGACGAAGCCGTCCGCGTGCGCGAGCACGGCCGGCGCCAGCGGTGCGTCCAGCCCGTCGAGGCGAGCGGCGAAGGAGCGCACCGTCTGCTCCGCGTCGTCGGGACGTCCCGCCGTGACCAGCGCCTCGGCGACGGCCGGCAGCGCCCGGACGGACGGGGCGAGGACGCCCTTCGGCTCGGCCGTGGCGAGCAGCCGGTCGGCGCGGCCGAGCACCGATTCGGCCTCGCCACGGGCGACCGCCAGCCGGAACAGCGCCGCGGCGGGGATCGGCAGCACGTCGAACCCGCTCAGCTCGTCGACCAGGCCGACAGCTGCCGTCAGGGCGGCGGCCGCGCCGTCGAGGTCGCCGCGGGCCAGCGCCAGGCATGCCGCGGCCGCCTCGCCGTCGACCCGGGCGCGGGGGTTGCCGGCCAGCTCGTCCATGAGGACGGCGGCGTCGTCGGCCAGTCCGTCCCACGATCCCTGGCAGTAGCGCAGCAGCACCAGGCCGGCGCGCAGGCTGCGCTCCATGCGCGTGTCGGCGCGGGTGCCGTCACCGCCCGCCGCGGCGGTCAATCCGGCGGTGAGCAGCCGCTCGGCCAGTGCGTGGTGCCCGGCGTAGGTCGCCTGCGTGCCGATGGACCAGTAGGCGTTGAGCTCGCGGCGGTGCCGCGGGTCGCCGCCGGTCTGGCGCTCGACCCGCTCCGCCGTCGCCCGCCACGCGGGGTCGCCGGTCGGCAGCTGGACCATGGCGATCTTGCCGAGCAGGAACGCCTGGAACATGCGGTCGGGGATCTCCGGCACCACTGTCAGGGCCCGCTGCAGCCAGGCGCGGTGCTCGGCGAGGTCGCCGTCGCCGGCCATCGGGATGCCGAGCACCACCATGGCCCACGCCTTGAGGTCGGGCCGGTGGTCCAGGTCGGCGACGGCGTCGGCGAACAGCCGGTGGGCGCGGAGCACGTCGGTGCCGGCGTGGTAGAGCAGCGCGCCGAGGCGGAACCGCAGCTCGCCGCGGACCGGCGCCGGTAGCTCCTCCGCAAGCACGGCGCCGAGCAGGTCGGCGGCGTCCAGCGCCCGGCCGGCCTCGACGGCGGCCTCGCCGAGCAGGACGGCCAGCCGGCCGCGCCGTTCCGGCGTCGCCGGACCGTGGCGCAGGACGTCCTCGAGGATGCGGACCGCCTCGGCGTCGTTGCTCAGCTCGAAGGCCTGCTCGGCGGCCCGTTCGGCGGCGGCCACCCACTCGTGCGGCCGATCGGCGTGGCGCAGGTGGTGGGCCAGCTGCCCGGCCGGCGCCCGCGCGGAGGCCGCGAGCACCGTCGCCGCGCGGTCGTGCAGCAGCAGCCGCCGCGGGCCGGCGAGGTTCTCGTACACGGCCTGTGCCGCGAGCGGATGCCGGAACCCGATGTCGTCGCCGTGCTCGGCCAGCACCCCGGAGTCGAGCGCCTCGCCGACCGCCGGCAGTGCGGCGGCGCGATCCAGCGGCGCCGTCGCGACCAGCAGCGAGAGCGGCACGGGCACCTGCAGGACGGCGGCGGCCTCGACCACCTGGCGTGCCGGGCCGCCGAGGCGCGCCACCCGTTCGAGCACGGAGTCGCGGATGCGGGTGGGCACGTCCAGCTCGTCCAGGGCGCGCCGTGCCCACCCGCCGCCGCGGCGCTGCACCAGCGTGCCGCGTTCCTGCAGCAGTGCCACCAGCTCCTCGACCGCGAACGGCAGCCCGGACGTGCGTTCGCTCAGGTAGGAGGCGAACTCCTCGGACACCGCGTCGACGCCGATGATCGAGGCCGCCAGCGCGCCGACCTCGGGCGGGCCGAGCGGCGTCAGCGCGACGTCGGCCAGCGCGGTGCCGGACGGCAGCCCGGCGGCGAGCGCCCGCACCCGCGGATCGGCCGACTCCGGCCGGTAGGTGACGACGACCGACAGCTCCGGCAGCGCCTCGGCCAGGAGGTACCCGGCGAAGTCGCCGGTCTGCGCCTCGGCCCAGTGCAGGTCCTCGAGGATCAGCACGGCCGGTCCGAGCGCGGCGAACACCTCGACGAAGCCGCGGAACACCCGGTGCCGTTCGGCGGCGCGGTCGCCGAGTGCGTCCGGCGCCGGCGGCAGCACGTGCGCCAGCTCGGGGAGGAACGGCCGCAGCGCGCCGGCCACCGGCGACAGCTCCAGCTCGCCGAGACTGTCACCGAGCCCGCGCACCGCCTCGATGACCGGGCCGAGCGGGAACGGCTCGCGCAGCGCGTGGCAGCGGCCCAGCAACGGCCGCCGCCCGGACCGGGCCGCGGCGGCGGCCAGCTCGCCGACCAGCCGGGTCTTGCCGATGCCGGCCTCGCCGGCGACGACCACCAGCGCCGGCGCGGCCGTGACGGCATCGACGGCCAGGCGCAGCTCGCCGTCGCGTCCGACGATGGCGGGCGCGACCAGCCGGTGCGGGGCGTCGCTCGGGTCAGCCATGCCGTCCAGGGCTCTCGGGTGGGGACTGCCGGGAGCATAGCGTGCCCGTTCCGGACGCGGCCGGGAGCCGCACCCCTGGGTGGGGCGCGGCTCCCGGCTGGTCAGGACGCTGGTCAGCTCCGGTCCGGTCCCCGGATCTCGCCCCGCGGGAACACCGTCACCGGCGCGGAGCAGGTCTCCGTCCCGGCCGCGCAGACCCGGTAGGTGAACGACTCGCCCTTCCGCGGCCGGCCGATCTGGTCGACGTGCGTCCCGGTGTTCGCGACGGTCGCGACGACCAGGCCGTCGCGCTCGACGTCGACCCGGTCGGCGTCGACGCCGGTCCACGTGAGCCGGCCGTACCAGATGCCGCGCTGGTCGGACGTCTCGACCGACAGGTCCGGCTCGCCCGCCTCGCCGACCGTGAGGCGCACCGGCACCGCCGTCACCGGCGCCGCCGGGTCGTCGCCGGCCACGCAGAGGTGGGTGGCGTGCTCGCCCGCGGTCAGGCCGGCCGAGTCGAGCGTGACCATCGCCGTCGCCTGCTCGCCCGGCGCGACGGTGCCCGACGCGGGGTCCACCGCCAGCCAGTCGGGCAGCGCGCACGAGACCGGCTCGCGCGGCGTCCCGTCGACGGCCATCACCAGGTGCGCGTCGGGGAACCCGAGGCTCTCCATGGTGACCGGGTCCGGCGCGCCGCAGTCGTCGGCGGAGATGTAGGACGGCCCGGTCTGGCCGGCCGTGTTGGCGCCCGGCACGACGGCGCCGACGCCCAGCAGGTCCGGCGCGGAGACCTCCAGCACCAGGGTCGCGCCGGCCGGGACCTGTGCGGACACCGGCACGCTGAGCACCGTCGCGGCGGCGTCCTCGACGCTGATCGTCTCGGACGCGAGCCGGGTGAGGTTCACGTACTCGAACGGACCGTCCAGCGTGTAGAGGTTCACCGTGAGGTCGGCCGACGGCGTCACGAGCTGCAGACCGAAGCTGACCTCGGAGACGTCGAACGCGCCGTCGATGCCGAAGTCGGTCAGCGTGAACGTGCGCAGGAACCGGTTCGCGCGGGTGGTGCCGGTCTGCGTGCTCGAGCACACCGGGACGGCGGTCTCGACGACGTCCATCGAGGCCGAGTGGGTGAGCCGGACGGCGTCGACGGCGGGCGCCTCGGCGTCCTGGGTCGCCGCGTCCGGCGCGGGGTCCGGCGCCGCGGTGGTCCAGGCGCCGTCCGCGTCGGCCGGTGCGGCGACGGCCGGGCCCGACTCGACGACAGTGCCGGTGCCGGCCGGGCGCAGCGGGCCGGACAGCGTGCTGGTGGTGTCGATGGCCCAGTTCAGGTCGCGGCCGCCGGCGTTGCCGATGCTCAGCTCGAGCTGCGCGGCGTCGCCGGGCGCCACGTCGGCGGCCAGCTCACCCGGCTCGACGGTGATCGACGGCGGCGCCGGTGCGTCCGCGCCCGGCACGAACACGTAGGCCGCTCCCTGGTCGGCGACGTCGCCGACGTGGGCGTTCGGCGCGCCCACCAGGACGTCGTCGCCCGACACGGCGACCGCGGTGCCCAGGTGGTCTCCCTGCGCGGTGTCGGACGCGAGCAGCGTGCGCTGCTGCGTCCACCCCCGGCCGTCGCGGACGAACACGACGGCGGCGCCCTTGTCGAGGTCGACGCCGGCGGTGTGGCCGCGGTACGGCGCGCCGGCCACGACGGTGTCGCCGTCGACGCCGACCGACCAGCCGAACCGGTCGTTGACGTGCGCGCCGGTCGAGGTCAGCTTGGCCTGCTCGGACCACGCGTCGTCGTGGCCCTCGTAGACGTAGACCGCGCCGTCGCTCGAGACAGAGTCCAGGTTCGGCCCGCCCGCACCGACCACCGCCGTGCCGCGGTCGACGTCCACCGAGGTGCCGAACGCCAGTTCCGGCGCGGCGTCGGACGGCAGCAGCGTCGCCCGCTGCGTCCAGCCGTCCGCGTCGCCGGTGAACACGTACGCCGCGCCTTGCCGGAAGACGCCGCGGGCGGACGTGTTCGGCGCGCCGGCCACCAGCGTGGCGCCGTCGAGGGCCACCGACGACCCGAAGTTGCCGAACGTCGTGACGTCCGAGCCGGCCAGCCGGTGCCCGGCCGACCACGTGTCGCCGTCGCGGTCGAAGACGTAGACCACGCCGGCCGCGTTGTTCTCACCCACGTGCTCGCCGGGCGCGCCGGCCGCGACGGTGTCGCCGTCGACGGCCACCGAGTAGCCCAGCTCGGCGCCCCAGCGGACGTCGGCCGTGCTGAGCCTGGCCTGCTGCGTCCAGCCGTCGCCGTCACGGACGAACACGTAGGCCGCTCCCGGCCGCGAGTCGCCCAGCCGTGCCCCGGTGGCGCCGACCACGATCGTGTCGCCGTCGACCGCCACGGACCGCCCGAACACCAGGCCCCAGTCGCGCTCGCCGTCCGGCAGCAGCGTCGCCGTCCGCTCCCACCCGTCGCCGGAGCGGGTGTAGACGTAGGCCGCGCCCGAGGCGCCGAACCCGTCGACCGTCGCCTGGGCGGCGCCCACCACGGCGGTGTCGCCGTCGATCGCGACGGCGTTGCCCAGCCGGTCGTCGGGCCCGCCGTCGGCGGTCAGCCGGGTCTGCTCGGCGTCGCCGGTCAGGCCGCTGTCGCCGACGACGGTGACCGCCAGCGGCACCGTGGTCAAGGTGTTGCGCGGGTCGTTGGTGCGCAGGCAGAGCAGCCCGCTCAGCTGGTCCGGCGCAAGGCCGGCGGTGTCGACGGTCAGCTCGATCCGGCCGGTCGCGTCCGGCGCGACGGTGCCCGCGGCCGGCGCGACGCCGAGCCAGGGCAGCTCGCCCGGCGCCGTGCAGGCCGGCGCCTCGGTGGTGCCGACGACGTTCAGCACGAGGTGCACGTACGGGAAGCCGAGCGTGGCGAGGTCGGCCGGTTCGGCGAGGTCGCAGCCGGGCGCCGTCAGGTAGGTCGGCGCGCTCTGGCCGGCCCGGTTGCTGCCCGGCCAGAAGCCGCCGACGCCGCTCAGGTCCGGCGCGGACACCTCCGCCACCAGCGTCGCGCCGGCCGGGATCGTCCCGGTGACCGGCACCGTCGCGAGCGTCTGCCGCTGCGGCTGCAGAGTCTGCGTCGCGCTGCCGACCGGGGTCAGGTTGGCCCGGGTCAGCGGCGCGGCCGGGTCGGTCAGCGTGTAGAGGGCGACGGTGAGGTCCTGCGCGACGGTCAGGCTCTCGACGCCGAACTCCACCTGGGTGACGTCGAACGCGTCGTCGACGCCGAAGTCGGCCAGCGTGAACGTGCGCAGGTACGAGTTCGCGCTCGTGGTGGCGCCGTCGTCGGCGGAGCACGCGATGGCGTTGCCGGCCACGATCGCCTGCGACGCCGAGTGCGTCAGCGTCTGGGTCACGGCGTCGTCCGGCTCGCGCTCGGGGACGACGGCCGCGGCGGTCGTCGCGGCGGGGCCGGACGTCGTCAGCCCGCCACCCGCGGTCGCCGGCGCCGTCTCGACCGGGGTCACCGGGCCGCGCGGCCGGCGCAGCTCCTCGTCCGCGTACACCTCCCACCGCAGGTCGGTGTTGCCACCGTTGCCGAGCGTGAGCGTGTGCGTGGCCGTCTCGTCCGGCCGCTGCGTCGCGGCGATGCTGCCCGGCGTGACGCTCAGCGACGGCGGGACCTCCTCGCGCGGCGTGACGACGACGGGGTAGTGCGACGGCGCGACGGCACGGCCGTTCGCGTGCGTCGCGTCGGTGGTGAACCGGACGTCGGCGAACGACGGGCGGCCCAGCGGAACCGCGGCGAGGTCGGCCGTGACGGTGACCTCGACCTGCTGGGTGGCGCCCGGCGCCAGGGCGAACTCGGCCGGCTCGACGGTGACGGCGAACCCGTCGGGCGCGGTCGTGCTCGCGGTGTAGGTGGCGGCGACGTCGGCGACGTTGCGCACGGTCCGGGTCCAGGAGCAGGTGCCCACACAGGTGCCGTCGACGAACGCCGGCAGGTTGAGCGTGGCGGGGTCGCCGCCGGCGGCGGGATCGGCGGCGCGGAAGTCCTCGTACGACTCGTCCATGACGAGGCCGGCCCGCCCGGCGGCGTCGAGGTCGATGCGGCCGGAACCGACGTCGAGCGGGTCGGCCGGCGTGGCGCCGTTCTCCTTCAGGATCGCGGTGTCCGCGGTCGCGGCCAGCGCGGAGCGGATCTCGGCCGGCGACCACTCGGGGTGCAGCGCGGTCAGCAGCGCGCCGGCGCCCGCGACGTGCGGCGAGGCCATCGAGGTGCCGCTGTTGACCATGTACTGGTCCGCGTCGCCGTCGCGTTCCGCGCCCGCGGCGAGGATGTCGACGCCCGGCGCGGCGAAGCTCGGCGCCAGCAGGTCGAGCCGGCTCGGCCCGCGGGAGCTGAACCCGGCGACCAGGTCCTGCCAGTCGTGGTTCTCGATCAGGGTGGTGGCGGCGTTGACGCGGGCGGTGAGCACGGTGCCGGCGGCGCGCAGTGCGGCGGCGGAGCGCTGCTCGACCATCAGCGCCGGGATCGTGGTGTCCTCCAGCGCGCCCATGGCGGTCGGCGGGCCCGCGACGTTGTTGGCGACCAGCACCGCGACGGCCCCCGCCGCGGCCGCGTTCGTGACCTTGACGGAGAAGTCGCAGTCGCCGCGGTCGACCAGCGCCAGCGCGCCGTCGAACGTCCCCGCCGCGAACGACGCGCAACCGGCCGCGTTGCCCGGCGCGACGACGGCGGCGTCGCGCAGTTCCGCCTCCAGGTCCGCCGCGGGCGCCGGGCCGCTGCCCGGAACGGCGGGCAGGCCGGTCAACCCGTCCGGGACCGGCGCCGGCCCGACGACGTCGACGGTGTTCGCGAACGCCCGGTAGGTGGTGGTCGCGGCGACGGCGGCGTTCCAGGGGCCGGTGTGCGCGACGGTGCTCTCGCCGGGGCCGTCGTTGCCGGCCGACGCCGCGACGAAGACGCCGGCGTTGAACGCCTCCAGGAACGCGAGGTCGACGATGTCGTTCCACGGGTCGTCGGACCCGCTGATGCTGTAGTTGAGCACGTCGACGCCGTCCGCGATGGCCTGCTCGACGGCGGCGACGCTGCTGGTGCCGGGGCACGACGGCGAACAGACGAGGTAGGAGATGACGTTCGCGTGCGGCGCGACGCCCTGCACCGTCCGCGTGAAGGTGCCGTTGCCGATGGTGGCGGTCGCCTCGTGCACGTTGCCGGCCGCGGTGCTCGCCGTGTGGCTGCCGTGACCGTCGTCGTCGCGGGCATCGGGCGCGCTGGGGTGGAAGTTCCAGGCGCCGACCAGCTTGTCGTTGCAGATGTCCTCGTGGTCGGGGTGCTCCGGCGCGCAGACGCCCACGTAGTTCCCCGTGCCGAACGGGTTGGCCGGCGCGTAGCCGTCGCCGCCCGTGGCCGCGAACGACGGGTGCCCGGGGTTGATGCCGCTGTCGATGACGCCGACCAGGACGCCCTCGCCGCGGGTGCCGGCGTCGCTGCCGGTCGCGCCGTCCCAGACGCTCGGGGTGTTGATGAGCTCGTGGCTGACGTCGGTGAGCGGCTCGCGCTCGACGTCGCGGTACACCGCCGCGACGCCGGGCAGCTCGGTCAGCCGCTCCGCCTCGTCGTCGTCGATGCGCACCGCCAGGCCGTTGACCACGGTGCGGTACTCGAACGCCACCTCGACCTCGCGGCCGAGCGCGTCGTCGATGCCGGCGCGCAGGTCGTCCTGGCGGTCCTCCAGGTGAGCGAGGTACGCACGGCTGGCCGGCGCGTCGACGTCCAGCCGCGGCGCGCCGGTGACCTGCGGGCTGGTCGGCGCCAGCCCGGTGGCGTCGCCGGTGTACGTCGCCAGCGACGGCTCGGCGAGCTCGACCACCCACAGCCCGGTCCCCTCGCCCTCGGTGGCGACGAGCGCGGCGGGCCGCTCCCCGGCCGTGGCGTCAGCGGGTGGCGGTCCGGCGGTCTGTGACTGGGCGGCAGCCGCCGCGGGCAGCAACGCTGCCACGGTGAACGCGCCGAGCAGGGCGGCCGTGACTCTGCGTGCGATCAACGGGGACTCCTCGCATCGGGAACCGGTTCAGGCAGCCTGCCGTCCGGCGAGTGTCGTCACCATTGCGAATTGTGGTGAATTTTGCTCGGCGACCGAGGTCGTTCGTGTCCGGGGTGCGGAGTAGCGTCGCGTCATGGCGGGCGCGCGGCTGCGGCGACGAACGGTGCTGGCGGGTGCGCCGGCGCTGCTGGTCGGGTGTTCGGACGGCGGCTCCGACCGGCCCGCCGCGGCCAGCTCGCAGCCGTCGCTGGACGAGCTCGACCTCACCGACTGGGAGGTCGTGCGCGCCCAGTTCGCGCTCGACCCCGAGCTGGCCCACTTCGCCGCGTACGTGCTGGCCAGCCATCCGGTGCCGGTGCGGGCCGCCGTCGAGCGGTGGCGCGACGCGTTCGAGGCCGACCCGGCGGCGGCCGTCGCGGGCGAGCTGGAGCACGACGACGAGGTGCGGGCGGCCGCCGCCGGGTACCTCGGGGTCGACGCCGCGGAGATCGCGCTGACCGGCAGTACGACGATGGGGCTCGGCCTCGTCTACCACGGGCTCGCGCTGCGCCCCGGCGACCACGTCCTCACCACCACCCACGACTTCTACTCCACGCACGAGGCGCTGCGGCTGGCGGCCGCCCGCGGCGGCGCCGAGGTCGAGCAGGTCGCGCTGTACGACGACCCCGCCACGGCGTCGGCCGACGAGGTGACCGGACGGCTGGCGGCGGCGATCCGGCCGGCGACCCGGGTCGTCGCGCTGACGTGGGTGCACTCCAACACCGGGGTGAAGCTGCCGGTGCGCGCCATGGCCGACGCCGTCGCCGCGGCCAACGCCGGGCGGGCCGACGCCGACCGCGCGATCCTGGTGCTCGACGCCGTCCACGGGCTGGGCGCCGACGCCGCGCGACCCCGCGACCTCGGCTGCGACGTGTTCGTGTCGGGCACGCACAAGTGGCTGTTCGGCCCGCGCGGCACCGGCCTGGTCTGGGCCGCGGCCGGCGCGGGCGTCGTGGTCGCGCCGACCATCCCGTCGTTCACCGCGCCCAGCTTCGTCAACTGGCTCACCGGCGACGACCAGCCCAGCCCGTTCGGCGTCGGCAACACCCCGGGCGGCTACCAGGCCTTCGAGCACCGCTGGGCCGCCACCGAGGCGTTCGCGTTCCACCAGGCCATCGGGCCCGACCGCGTCGCCGCGCGCACGCAGGAACTGGCGACCCGGCTCAAGGACGGCCTGGCCGACGTCGGCGGCGTGCGGCTGGTCACGCCGCGCGACCCCGGGCTGTCGGCCGGCCTGGTCTGCGTCGAGGTCGCCCGCGGCGACCCGTCCGAGCTGGTCCGGCAGCTGCGCGACGCCCGCATCGTCGCCTCCCTGACGCCGTACCGCGAGACCTACGTCCGGTTCGGCACCAGCATCGTCACGACCCCTGACCAGGTCGACGCCGCCGTCGAGGCGGTCGCCGAGCTCACCCGGTAGCCCGTCCGCGCGCCGCCGGACGACCGCGATGCGGCCGTTCCGGTTGACATGGCGCGCCCCTGGTCTGAGAATTCGAACCGACCGTTGCATCTGCTGAAACAGGGGACGAGTGGACGAGGGTCGGCTGGCCGGACGGGTGGCGCTGGTGACGGGCGCGTCCCGCGGCATCGGCGCGGCGGTGGCCCGAGCGTACGCCGCCGAGGGCGCGTCCGTAGCGCTGGGCTACGAGCCGCGCCCCGGCATGGCGGCGCGGGCCGAGGACCTCGCGGCCGAGCTGCGCGCGGCCGGTACGAAGGCGGTCGCGCTGGCGGCCGACCTCGCCGACCCCGGCGCCGTCCAGGACCTCGTCGACGGCGCCCGGGCCCACCTCGGCCCGCTCGACATCGTCGTCGCCAACGCCGCGCTGTCGGCGCAGTCGCCGTGGCGCGACATCAGCGTCGCCGACTGGGACCGCGTCTTCGCCGTCAACCTGCGCGGCAGCTGGCTGCTGGCCCGCGCCGCGTACCCCGACCTCGTCGCCGGCGGCCGCGGCTCGATCATCACCGTCAGCAGCGTCATGGCCCGCACCGGGCAGGCCGGCGCGCTGCACTACACCGCCAGCAAGGCCGGCATCATCGGGCTCACCCGGGCGCTGGCCCGCGAGGCCGGCCCCGACGGCGTCCGCGTCAACGCCGTCATGCCCGGCGCCATCCGCACCGAGCACGAGGAGGCGCTCGAGCCCGACCCCGACGCGGTGTTCGAGCAGATCACCGCCGTGCAGGCGCTGAAGCGACGGGGCACCGCGGCCGACCTCGCCGGCGCCTTCGTCTACCTCGCCGGCGACGAGAGCGCGTTCGTCACCGGCCAGGTCCTCACCGTCGACGGAGGCTGGGTGTTCGGCTGACGTAGGCTGGCTGGCCGTGTTCACACCGGACCAGCGCTCGGCGCTCCGCGACGCCCTCATCTCCGCGGCCCGCGCCGACGACCGCATCGACGGCGCCGCGCTCACCGGGTCGGCGGCGAGCGGCGCCGAGGACGACTGGTCCGACATCGACCTCGCGTTCGGCCTGGCCGACGGCGCCGACCAAGTCGCGGTGATGGCCGACTGGACCGCCGCCATGTACGAGCACCACGGCGCGGTCGCGCACCTCGACTCCCCGCGCGGCGGCACCATTTACCGGGTGTTCCTGCTGGCCAGCACGTTGCAGGTGGACATCGCCTTCGCGCCGGCCGCGGAGTTCGGCGCCATCGCCCCGACCTTCCGGCTGCTGTTCGGCGCCGCCCGCGACGTCCCGGCCGCGACGCCGCCGGAGCCCGGCGGGCTGGTCGGCATGGGCTGGCTGTACGCGCTGCACGCGCGGTCCAGCATCGAGCGGGGCCGGGCCTGGCAGGCGCTGTACATGATCAACGGCCTGCGCGATCAGGTCGTCGCGCTGGCCTGCCTGCGCCACGACCTCCCCGCCCATCAGGGGCGCGGCGTCGACGCCCTGCCCGAGTCCGTGACGGCGGCGCTGGCAGGCTCGCTCGTCGGCGCCCTCGACGACCCCACGCTGCGCCGCGCCTTCGCCGTCGCGACCGAGGCGCTGCTGGCCGAGGCTCGCCACGTCGACCCCGGCCTGGCCGACCGGCTGACGGTGCCGCTGCGGGCGCTGGCCCGCGGCTCAGTCGTGGCCGGCGACGAACCGCAGTAGCGCGGGGTCGGCCGACGTGAAGCGGTCGACCTCTTCGCCGCCGTCGCAGCGGCACAGAGCGACGGTGACGCCCGCCGCCGTGCGGGCGACGACGCGCCACTCGCCGCCCGCGTTCTCCCAGCGTGTCACCACACCGACCGGGTCGTCGCTCATGCCCTCATGTTAGGCGCGGACCCGCTCGAACAGGTTGATCAGGACGCCCTCGCCGACGGTGCGCGACTCGGTGAGCCGCCACCGCGTGCGGTCGGTGGTCTCGCCGAACAGCCGGCGGCCGCGGCCGAGCAGCACCGGGTACGTCATGAGGTGCAGCTCGTCGACGAGGTCGTGCTCGAACAGCTCCTGCGCCAGCCGGATGCTGCCGGCCACCTGCAGCTCGCCGTCGACCTCGTCCTTGAGCTTCGCCACCTCGGTGGCGATGTCGCCCCTGATGACCTGCGTGTTGTTCCACGTCGGGTCGGTCAGCGTCGACGAGACGACGTACTTGCGCATGCCGTTGTACTTGTCGGCGAGCTCGCCCTCCTCCTGCGGCCAGGCGGCGGCGAATCCGTCGTAGGTGACGCGGCCGAGCAGCAGCGCCTCGGCGCCGAGCGCCTCGTCGACCTTGAACTGCTCGCCCTCCTCGCCGCTGTCGAAGTCGAAGCTCCATGCCTCGTACTCGAAGCCCTCGCCGCCGCCCGGCGACTGCACGACGCCGTCGAGGCTGCTGAACTCCGTCACGACGATGCGTCCCATGTCAGGCCCCCTCGACGAACGCGCGCATGGCCGGCGCCAGCACCTCGGGGGTGGTGGCGTGGTTCTCGCCCGGCACCGGCTGCAGCGTGGCAGTCGGCAGCAGCTCGGCCAGGGCCCGCGGGCCGGGGATCAGTGCCGGCCAGGTGTCGATGCCGTGCATGACCAGCACGGGGACGTCGATGGACGCCCACCGGTCCACCGGCAGCGGGTTGCCGGACATCGTCGTGCCCATGATGCGGCCGTCGTAGGCGATGGTCGGCGCGATGCCCAGCATGACCGGCCAGAAGTCGCTGTGCCGCATGCCCTCGACGGCCTCGGGCGGCATGCCGGCGGCGGCCGTCATGAACAGCGCGACGGCGTCGCCCGGGCGCCCCTCCGCGTTGGCGGCGTCCAGCTGCTCGACGTAGTCCGACGGCAGCGGCGGGCGGACGTCGTCGACGACGAACGGCGGCTCGAACGTGACGACGTGGCTGACCGGGACCAGCCCGGACGCGGCGGCGTCGAGCGCCAGCACACCCCCGGACGACCAGCCGAACAGCACGGCCGGGCCGCCGCCGGCGGCGTCGACCAGCGCGGCGAGGTCCTCGATCTCGCGCTCGATGGCGTACGGGGCGGTGTCGGTGCTGTTGCCGCGGCCGCGGCGGTCGTAGGCGACGGTGCGGAACCCGTCGGCCAGCAGCGTGCCCGTCTCGGCGTTCAGCGGGTTGATCGCGGGGTAGCCGGTGGCGCCGTCGATCATGATCAGCGTCCGGCCCTCGCCGTAGGTGTCGAACGCGATGGTGGTGCCGTCCTTGGAGGTGACCGTGCTCATGTCGTGCTCCCGAATCTCGGTGGTGGCTTGGAACTAGACGGTACAGTACTCACGGGAGTACGGAACTGTCTAGTACTCTCTGATGCGGGAGTGAGGAGAAGGCATGGTTCTCGAGGACGTTGAGGAAGGCCGCACGGCGCGCAAGCGGCGGGCCATCGTCGAGGCGGCCACGGAGGTGTTCCTCCAGCACGGCTACATCGGCGCCAGCATGGACCAGGTGGCGGCGAAGGCCGCGGTCTCCAAGCAGACCGTCTACAAGCAGTTCGCCGACAAAGAGCACCTGTTCGCCGAGATCATCGCCGGGCGCACCGACACCCTCGGTGACCGGCTGGCCGTCGTGTACGCGACGCTCGACGACGCCACCGATGTGCGTGCCGCCGTGCGCGACGTCGGGCGGCAGCTGCTGCAGAGCCTGAGCCGGCCCGAGGTGCTGCAGCTGCGCCGGCTGGTCATCGCCGAGGCCGACCGCTTTCCCGACGTCTCCGGCTTGTGGTGGGAGCGCGCCTTCCATCCGTCGCTGGTGCTGCTCGGCGAGGCGCTGGAGCGCATGGCCGAGCGCGGCCTGCTGCGCGAGCTGGACGATCCCACGCTGGCGGCGTACCACCTCGCCGGGCTGGTCATGTACAAGCCGATGAACCGGATGATGTTCGCCGGCACCGCCGCCGTGTCGCCGCCCGACGAGCTGGACGTGCTGGCCGAGCGCGCGGCCGACGTGTTCGTCGCCGCGTACGGACGGTGACGCCGCGGCTGGTCGTGCTCAACGGCCCGCCGGCCGTCGGCAAGTCGACGCTGGCCCAGCGCTACGCCGCCGACCACGCTTTGACCCTGAACCTCGACGTCGACCGGGTCCGCGACCTCATCGGCGGCTGGCGCGACGACCCCGGCGCCGCGGGGCTGCTGGCCCGCGCGGTCGCCGTCGCCGCGGCGCGCGCCCACCTGCGCGCCGGCCACGACGTCGTCGTGCCACAGCTGGTGGCCCGGCCCGGGTTCCTGGAGGAGCTCGAGGCGGTGGCGGCGCAGGCCGGTGCGGCGTTCCACGAACTGGTGCTGACCGACGACCGGCCGGCTGTACTACGACGGTTCGCCGACCGTGCTGGCACGGTTCCAGGCGCGCCACAGGCCGGGCCGGACGAGGTCGCGGCGCTGTACGACCGGCTGGCGGCCTACGTGGAGCGGCGGCCCCGCGCCGTCGCCGTCCCGGCTCCCGCGGGCGCCGTCGACGAGACGTACCGCCGGGTGCTCGCCCAACTCGGCGCCGAGGCGTGACCAGGTGCGCCGGCCCGGGCTGCGGTCCCGGGCCGGCGCACCTCGCTGCGGACGGGCTGGTCGGCCCGCGGCGGGCGGCGTCAGCCGGCCCGCAGGTCCTTCTGCGCCTGAGCGGCGGCGAGGAGGACGTTCTGGCGCTCGCGGCGGGTGAACCGGCCGGCCGCCTGCCACTCGGACGCGACCTGCTCGACGCGGGCGACGAACGCGCCGTGGCCCTGGAACGGCGCGGCCGCCCACACCTTGTCGAGGAAGCTGTCGCCGTCGTCGTCGCGAGCCTCGTTCGAGACGCCGGAGTCGATGGAGCCGAACACCACCTTCGGCTCCACCCGCTTGTAGTACACGTGGTGCGCGTCGTTGATGCCGACGTACAGCGGGCGCAGCGTGTGCTCGTGCGTGGCGAAGAAGTTCGGCTCGTCCAGCGCCTCGACGGCCGCCGCGAGGTCGCCGTCGAGCTTGAGCGACGGGTAGAAGGTGAACTGCCGCCAGTCCCGCGACCGGTTCAGCGCCGGCAGCACCAGCGGACCGTGGAAGAGGCTCTCGACCTCCGGGTCGTCCAGCGCGCGCTCGGTGCGCAGATCGAACGGCATCGCGACGTCGATGCGGTCGCCCGGCGCCCACGTCCGGTCCAGCGTCAGGTACGTCCCCGGCTCGGCCGCGGCGTCGACGGCGGCGCCGTTGACCGTCACCGTGAAGCCGCGCCGGGCCCAGTACGGCACCCGCAGCTTGACGGCGAGCGGGCCGGCGCCGTCGACCGTGATCGAGGTGGACTCCTGCCGCGGGAAGTCCGTCACCTGCGTGACGGTGAACCCCTTCTCCGCCCAGTCCAGCGTCGAGGCGATGTACAGGTTCACGTACAGCGTCGAGCCGTCGGCGGACTGCGCGTAGATCGTCTCCTGGTACTTCGTGTGGTTCTCCATGCCGGTGCCGCCGCAGCAGGTGCCGTTGTTGCCGAAGCCGCGGGTGGCGCCCGGGTGGGCCGGCAGGAAGTACGTCACCTGCGGATCGCTGGCGCTGTCGTTGTCGCGACGCGAGCCGAGGATGTGGTTCGTCAGGCCGCGCTCGTAGTAGTCCATGTACGCCGGGTCGGGGTTGTGGAAGTACAGGTTCCGGGTCAGCTTCAGCAGGTTGTACGACGAGCACGTCTCGCCACCGCCGCTGCTCGTCCCCGAGGTCGCGGCCTGGTAGTGCAGCGACTCGGAGATGTCGCCGCGCGGCTGGAACAGCTCCGGGTTGGTGTTCTCCGGCCGCCCCGGCGCCGCGCCGTACTGGCCGCCGGCCGAGCCGTGGCTGAACATCCGGTGCGGGATGATCATGTGCCAGAAGTTGTCCGCCGCGGTGAAGTACTCGGCGTTGGCCTCAGTGTCCTGCTCGTAGATGCGCAGGTAGCCGGTGAACTGCGGCACGTGCTGGTTGACGTGGATGCCGGTGAGCACGTCGCGGTCCTCGACGGCCGCCGGGAACACCGTCCGCCGGTTGTCGAACGCCTTCGCCGCGGCCAGGTGGTTGGCGCTGCGCTCCGGGTCGGTGTCGATGGCGGCCAGGTGGGCGAGGTTCTCGTTCGAGCCGCCGAACTCGCCGGCGATGTGCAGCGACCACATGCGGTTGAGGTTCTCGCGCGGCACCCGCGACAGGCGGCTGTGCACCCAGTCGCCCATCTTCGTGACGATCTCCAGCGCCCGCTCGCTGCCGGCCAGGTGGTACGCGTCGATGAGCCCGCGCATGATCTTGTGCAGTGTGTAGTACGGCGCCCAGATGCCGGTGCCGCTGTAGGTGGTGAACTCCTCGAGCCTGATGAACTGCGCCTCGGTGTACGCCGACAGGAAGCCCGGGTGCCGCCGTCCGTCCGTCGCGCCGAGGAACTCGCCGTGGCGGCCATGTCCGGACGAGTCGGTGATCACCGGGCCGGGCGACTCGTCGAAGCGGTACCAGGCGACGTCGGCGCTCGCCGACGCCGGGTCGGCGGCGACGGCGGCCACCTCGGCGGCGTCGAGGCCGCGGCCGAAGATCTGGAACTCGTCCATGAGGCCGTTCAGGAACTTGATGTTGACCTGCGGGAACTGGGCACGCCCGAGCCAGTTGGCCGGTGTGCTGCCCAGGTCGGACGGCGACAGCGTCAGCTCGCCGCTGCCCGCCGCGACCCCGTTGACGTAGATGGTGCCGGTGCTGCCGGACTTGACGATCGCGACGTGCGCCCACTGGCCGGCCGTCAGCGCCGTCGTCGCCTGGACGCGCTGCTCCGCCGCCGCGCCGCCGGTGGTGATGGCGAACCGCGGGCCGGTCTCGTTGTGCACCGTCAGGTACATCCGCGACAGCGAGTCCGACGCGGCGTCGCCCGGGTGGCCGAAGTCGAACACGCGCGCGTTGTCGTCGCGCACGGCCGGGTTCACCCACGCGGCGACGGTGAAGTCCGTCAGGCCGCTGACGATCCCCTCCGGCAGCCGGATGACGTCGGCGTCGCCGGTGATGTGGCCGTTCGGGGTGCCGGTGAACCGGATCGCCGTCCCGTGCCGCCCCTCGACCCTGGGCGTGGGCCGGGCGGCCTGCGCCGCGAGCGCGTCCTGGCACTCGCCCAGCGCCTCGACCATGTAGTCGAGCTTGTCCTTGAAGATCTGCTCACCCGTCGACGCCCACGACTGCGCCAGCAGCGTCAGGAAGTGCCCGCTGAAGTGGCCGCGCAGGTTGCCGTCGGGCGACTCCCAGCTGCCGATCGGGTTCACGCCCTTGTGGTCCAGCCCGGCCGTGACCCGGAAGCTGCGCAGCATGCGGTCCGGCCCCCGCTGGTCGTCGCGCACGCCGTTGACGACGCTCGGGCCGTACTCGCGGGCGTAGTGGAGCAGCCGGTTCCGCTTCTCCTTGAAGACGCTGTCGCCGAGGGTCACCTGGCTCAGCGTGAACGGGCGCACCTGCCAGCTGTCCGCGATCGGGAGGTTCGGCTGACTGGCCGCCGCTCTGGCGGTGGCCGCCGCGGAGGCGCTGCCGGGCGCGGCGCCGGCGCTGCCGGCCGCCATGGTGCCGACGGCCGGTGCCGCGGCCGCCAGGGCCCCCAGGCGGAGGACGGTGCGCCGGGAGAGGTCCTTCTTCATGTGGTTCTCCTTGTCCGGGGAGATGCGGAGTCCGACGGGGTTCGGAGTCATGCCGTGCGTGCGTGGCGTCACGCTGTTAGCGGTAACAGCGAGGAAAGATGTGACATGGTACTGACGGACGAAACGGGCGTCAAGGGTGGCCGACGAGGGCGCGGCCGTGGGGATTTCGGGCGCGGGTGGCGCGCCGGCGGACGGGGCGGGATGCCGGCCGGGGCCGCTGCGGTGGGCAGTGAGCGGCGGCGCGGCGCGGGTGGCCGCCCGCGAGGCGGTGGCGGCGGGCGGCGCGAGGTGGCGCGCGCGGGTGGCGCGCCGGACGCAGCGCGAGGCCTGAGCCGCGGCCGAAGGGGGAGTCGTCCGGTGGCTCGAGGCCTCGTGCTCCGGGAGGGCCCGGGCTCCGGCGGGTTCGTCGGCACCGCCGGTGCGGCAGCGAGCCTCTCGCCGCTGTCTGAGCTGCCGATGAGCCCTGGATGAGAGCCCTCTCATCCAGGCCCGCGGCCGCGAAGCAGGCGCTAGCCCTCGCGGCCCGCCCACTCGCGCCGGATGTGGCCGATGTGGGTGCGCATGAGCTCCTGCAACTGCTCCGCCTCACCGGCCTCGATGAGGTCGCACATCTGCAGGTGCTCGCGCGCGCTCGCCACCAGCCGCCCGGAGGAGGCGAGCGACGACAGGCCGTAGAGGCGGGTCTGGGCGCGCAGCTCCTGCACGATGCGGACGAGGCGCTGGTTGCCGCTGGCGGAGAGCAGCCGGACGTGGAACTCGACGTCGGCGCCGATGTAGCTGATGAGGTCGCCCGCGGCGGCGGCGTCGACGATGGCCGAGGCGAGGTTGCGCAGGTGCGCCAGCTCTTGCGCGGAGATCGCCGAGACGGCCTGGGCGGCGATGGGGGGCTCGAGCAGCTCGCGGATCTGGGTGATCTGGTCGAGGTCGGTCTCCGACATGTCGGTGACCTTGAACCCCTTGTTGCGCACGACCTCGACGAGGCCCTGCTTGACGAGGTCGAGCATCGCCTCGCGGACGGGGGTGGCGGAGATGCCGAAGCGCTCGGCGAGTCCGGGGGCGGAGTACAGCTCGCCGGGCTTCATCTCCCCGGACACGATGGCGCCACGCAAGGCGTCGGCGACCTCTTCCCTGACACTCATCCGCCGTGCGAAGGACGGCAGAGCCAACTGCCGCAGTTCAGCCATCTGTGGTCCCTCCGGTGTTGCACGGCGGCCGAATGTCACCGCGACGTCGCGTTGTAGCGAGATATCCCACCTCTTCAACCCTAAAGGAGAAAGCCCTCGGGAAAGGGATCTGCCGGGTCGAGGAAGTATTGTGCCGTTCCAGTCAGCCAAGCGCGCCCGGTGACTGTAGGTATCACCGCGGGAAGGTTCCCGACGCTCGACTCGCCGACGAGACGGCCGACGAATCGGCTGCCGATCAAGGATTCGTTGACGAAGTCGGTGTCGAGCGGCAGTTCACCGCGGGTGAAGAGCTGGGCCATACGCGCCGACGTGCCGGTGCCGCAGGGTGAGCGGTCGAACCAGCCGGGGTGGATCGCCATGGCGTGCCGGGAGTGGCGGGCGTCCGAGCCGGGGTCGACCAGCTGGACGTGGTGGCAGACGTTGATCTCCGGGTTCTCCGGGTGCACGGGGGCGTCGGCGGCGTTGATGGCGTCCATGACGGCCAGCCCGGCGGCGAGCAGCTGGTCCTTCTGGGCGACGTCGACGCGCAGGCCGAGCTGGCCGGCGTCGAGGATGGCGTAGAAGTTGCCGCCGTAGGCGAGGTCGTAGGTGACCGCGCCCCAGCCGGGGACGTCGACCTTCGCGTCGAGGCGGTCGGTGTAGGCCGGGACGTTGCGGATGGTGACGGCCTCGGCGGCGCCGTCGCGGACGGCGACCTCGCAGATCACGAGCCCGGCCGGGGTGTCCAGCCGGATCGTCGTGACGGGCTCGGTCACCTCGACCATGCCGGTCTCGACCAGCACGGTGGCGACACCGATGGTGCCGTGCCCGCACATCGGCAGGCACCCGGACACCTCGATGTAGACGACTCCCCAGTCGGCGTCGGGGCGGATGGGGGGCTGGAGGATCGCGCCGCTCATGGCGGAGTGCCCGCGCGGTTCGAACATCAGCAGCCGCCGCAGGTGGTCGGAGTGCGCGATGAACCACTGGCGCCGCTCCTCCATGGTGGCGCCCGGGAAGGTGCCGACGCCGCCCGTCACGACGCGCGTCGGCATTCCCTCGGTATGCGATTCCACGGTGTGGAAGATGCGCTTGGATCGCATCGGCGAGCTCCCTCGACCGTCAGGAGTACTTCTCGGCGGCCTTGGCTGTCAGCTCGCGCACGGTCGCCGCGTCCTCGGCCAGCATAGGCTGGCGCGGGGGCCGCACCGGACCGCCGTTGCGGCCGATGACGTCCATCGACAGCTTGATCGCCTGGATGAACTCGGTGTTGAAGTCCCAGCGCAGCAGGGCGTGCAGGTCGCGGTACATCGGCAGCGCGGTGTCGAGGTCGTGCGCCAGCACCGCGTGGTAGATCTGGGCGCAGGCGCGCGGGAAGACGCTCGGGTAGCCCGAGATCCAGCCCTTGGCGCCGGCCAGGCCGACCTCGACGATGGAGTCGTCGGTACCGATGAGGATGTCGAGGCCGGGTGCCAGTTCGGCGATCTGGTACGAACGACGCGACTCGCCCGTGAACTCCTTGACACCGACGATGAGACCCTCGTTGTACAACTCGGCCAGGATCGCCGGCTTCAGGTCGATCTTGGTGTCGATGGGATTGTTGTACGCCGACACCGGAATGCCGACCTTCGCGATCTCGCGGAAATGATCGATGACCGAACGGTCGTCGCCACGGTAGGCATTCGGCGGCAGCGCCATGACCACCTGGGCGCCGGCCTCGGCGGCCTGCTCGGCCCAGCCCCGTGCCTCACGGGAGCCGTAGGCGCCGACGCCGGGCATCACCGTGAAGCCCTCGGGCGCGTTCTCGATGGCGACCTTCACCATGGTGGCCCGCTCTTCCGGGGTCAGCACCTGGTACTCGCCGAGCGAGCCGTTCGGGCACACACCGTCGATGCCGTTCTCGGCCAGCCAGCGGACGTGCTCGGCGTAGCGGTCGAAGTCGACCGAAAGGTCGTCACGGAAGAACGTGGGGGTGGCAACCAGAACGCCGTGCCAAGGCTTTTCACGACCGTTCATGTGAGGCTCCATTTCTATACTATATAACATTTCACTCATGTGTGGAGAACGGGACGAACGGGACTGAGCGCGAATTTCTAGGTCTGCAGAATGCCGTCCACTCGCCGCGGAATGCCCGGACCGGCCTCGCGGAGCTCCTCGGGCAGCACGTGCTCGGGCGCGTTCTGGTACGAGATCGGACGCAGCCACCGGCGGATCGACGTGGGGCCGACGGAGGTGTGCGTGCTGAGGCTGGCCGACGGGTACGGCCCGCCGTGCTGCATGGCCCACGTGACGGCGACGCCGGTCGGGAAGCCGCCGAACAGCAGCCGGCCGGCCCGTTGCCGCAGTGCGGTGTGCAGCTGGCCGACCAGCGCGGTCTCGCCGTCGCCGGCGTGGATGGTCGCGGTCAGCTGGCCCTCGAGGCGGTCCAGCGCGGCCAGCAGCTCGTCGGTGTCGCGGTACTCGATGACCAGCGCGGTCGGGCCGAAGCACTCCTCGAGCAGCTCGGCGTCGAGGTCGGCGGCGGCGACGGAGAACAGCGCCGGACGGCCGAGCGCGGGGTCGTCGCCCTGGCCGTCGCCGAGCGTGCGCAGCCGGTCGTCGGCGCGCCGCCGCTCGGTCTCGGCCCGGTAGGCGTCGCGGATGGAGTCGTTGAGCATGCGCCCGGCCGGCACCTCGGCCAGCTTCGCGCCCAGCGCGGCCCGCAGTTCGTCGGCGCCCGCGGGCGCGAACAGCAGCCCTGGCTTGGTGCAGAACTGGCCGACGCCCATGGTGATCGAGCCGACGTACCCGGCGGCGAACTCCTGTGCCTGGCCTTGTGCCACCTCGGGCGTGACGACCAGCGGGTTCAGGCTGCCGAGCTCGCCGTAGAACGGGATCGGCTGCGGCCGCGCGGCGGCGAGGTCGGCCAGCGCCCGGCCGCCCCGGGTGGAACCGGTGAAGCCGACGGCGCGGACGTCGGGGTGCTGGACCAGAGCGGTGCCGGCCTCCAGGCCCTCGACCAGGCCGAGCGTGCCCTCGGGCAGTTTGGCCTCGGCCAGCCCGGCCCGCATGGCGGCGAAGGTGCGCCGGCTGGTCTCGGGGTGCGACGGGTGTGCCTTGACGACGACGGGGCAGCCGGCCGCGAGCGCGGACGCGGTGTCGCCGCCGGGCACGCTGAACGCGAGCGGGAAGTTGGACGCGCCGAAGACGCCCACGACGCCGACCGGCACGAGCATGCGCCGCAGGTCGGGCTTCGGGCCCATCGGGGTGTCGCCGGCGTGGTCGATGGTGGCCTCGACGTACGAGCCCTCGCGCAGCACCTCGCCGAACAGCCGCAGCTGGTACGTGGTGCGGGTGAGCTCGCCGTTCAGGCGGGTGGCGCCCAATCCGGTCTCGGTGTCGGCGGTGGAGACGATGGCGTCGCGGTCGTCCTCGAGCGCGGCGGCGACGGCGTCGAGAGCGTCGGCCCGGCGGACGCGGCCGGCCTGCTCGAACGGCGCTGCGGCCTCGGCCGCGGCGCCGACGGCGTGATCGACGTCAGACATGCATGAGCCTTCCAGGTTCGGTGCGGGGTGGGTCGTCGACGAGCGGTCCGCCGGGCGCCGGACGCCGTCGTCGTGTGCTTCCTGCAGAATATCTTAGTGACATGTGAAATGTCACTGTTGTCCAGTGTGACCGGCATCGCCCGCCGGAGGCGTTCATCCGACGCCCCCGAGCCGGTCGAGCGAGATCGGAACGGCGATCGGCCGTTCGCTCACCCCCTGTAGGTCGAGCGCCGACACGGTGTCTGAACCAGCGGCCGACGCGGTGAGGCAGGTGGTGGCGTACCCACACACCCGTCCCTGACACCATCCCATGCCGGCCCGGCTCAGCAGTTTCGCGGTCCGCGGATCGGTCGCGCCGAGGTCGTCGACCGCGGCGCGCACCTCGCCCGCGGTCACCTCCTCGCACCGGCAGACCAGCGTGTCGTCGTCGAGCCAGCACTGCCAGCCGTCGCGCACCGGGTGGACGGCGTGCATGGCGGCGGCGAACCGGCGCAGCGCCCGCCGCCGGCGGCGCAGCCGGGACGGCACGGGGGCCACGCCGGACCCGGTCGCGGCCGCGACGGCCGCCGTCCCGGCGATCTCGCCCTCGACGACGGCCAGCGGCGCCCCGCCGACGCCGCAGGCCTCGCCGGCGACGTAGACGCCGGGCACCGACGTGCGCTGGTGCTCGTCGACCTCGACGACGAGCGAGCCGTCGGCGTCGACGCGGGTGGCGACGCCCAGAGCGAGCGGCAGCTCCAGCTGCGGCGTGAACCCCCAACCGACCGCGACGGCGTCGCACTCGACGACCCGCTCCGAGCCGGGCACGATGCGCCACTCGCGGTCCAGCTTCGCGACGGTGACGGCCTCGACGACGTCGGCGCCGTGCGCCGCGACGACGGCCCGGCGCGCGTGGAACGGCACCCGGCGCCGGGCCAGCGCTGCGGCGTACCCCGCGCCCTCCGTCAGTTTGGCCGCGACCGGCAGCACCGCGCCGGTGTGCCGGGTCCAGCCGGCCGGGCCGTTGGCCTCGTACACGCCGACGACCCGTGCGCCGCGGGCGGCCAGCCCGGCCGCCACCGGCAGCAGGAACGGCCCGGTGCCGCCGACGACGACGCGCCGTCCGACGAGCACCTCGTTGCCCTTGAGCAGGGCCTGGGCGCCCCCGGCGGTGTAGACGCCCGGCAGGTCCCAGCTGCGGAACGGGACCTGCCGGTCGTACGCGCCGGGGGCGAGCACCAGGCTCCTGGCGGCCAGCTCGTGCTCGGCGTCGCCGGCCAGTGACCGGACGACGAACCCGTCGGCGGCCGAGCCGGACACCGTCCACACCTGGTGGCCGAAATGGCGGACGGCGCCGGACGCGCCGGCGACCAGCCCGCGGAACGTGCCCAGGTCGTGGTGGAGGTCGGCGACCGCCCCCAGGTCGCCGGGCCGGTGCCGCCAGTACTGGCCGCCGGGCTGCCGACCGGCGTCGATCAGCGCGACGCGGGCACCGCCCGCGAGCGCCGCCACGGCGGCGGCCAGCCCGGCCGGGCCGGCCCCCACGACCGCGACGTCATACGGCGAGGTGGCCACGGCCGTCTCCCTCCTGGCTGCGGACGATCGAGCCCGCGGCCGCCGGCGTCAGGCAGGCCCGCTGGTTGGGGACGTCGTCGACGGTCACCAGGCAGTCGAAGCAGACGCCGATGCCGCAGAACAGGCCGCGCGGGCGGCCCTCGCGCCGGGTCGTCCGCCAGGACCGCACCCCGGCGTCGATCAGCGCTGCGCCGACGGTCTGCCCCTCGGTGAACGCGATGGCGCGCCCGTCGAACTCGAACTCAGTCATCGGCGCCTCCTCGGCTCTGCGGTGAGGATGCGGGGACTTTGCAATGAGCACCGATACGCATCACCTGCGGCTCGTGATGGATGAGGGTGTGGTGGCGCTCTGGCGCCACCACACCCTCACCCATCGAGGCGTGCGTATCGGTGCTCATTGCAAAGCGGCGCCACACCGTGCGGCGACGTGGGGCGGACGGCATGGTCACGCGGCCTCCGCAGGGTCGAACCGCTCCGGGCGGAACGGCGTCATGTCGAGGTCGGGCCGGTCGCCGCCGACGAGCTGGGCGATCAGCCGCCCGGTGGCGGCGGCGAGGCCGATGCCCGCGCCCTCGTGCCCGCACGCGTGGAAGAGGCCGGGTGCGCGCGGGTCCGGGCCGATCACCGGCAGGTGGTCGGGGCAGTACGGGCGGAAGCCGCGGTAGGTGCGGATGACCTGCACGCCGGCCAGCACGGGGAACAGCGCGACCGCCTGCGCGGCCAGCGCCCGCAGCACGCGCACGGACAGCGTGCGGTCGTAGCCGACCCGCTCGCGGCTGGCGCCGATGAGGATGGTCCCGGCCTCGGTGCCCTCGACGACGGGCGACGTCTGGAGGTCGGCGTCGTCGCTGGCGACGTCGGCGACGTACTCGGCCGCGTAGACCTTGTGCCGGACGAGGCGCGGCAGCGGCTCGGTGACCAGGATGAAACCGCGCCGCGGCAGCACCGGCACGTCGACGCCGGCCAGCGAGGCGATGTCGCCGCCCCACGTCCCGGCGGCGTTGACGACGGCGCCCGCGGGCAGGTCGCCGGCCGTCGTCCGCACACCGGTCACGCGGTCGCCGGAGCGCAGGAACCCCGTCACCTCGACGCCGGTGCGCACCGTCGCGCCCTTGGCCCGGGCCGCGCGCAGCAGCCGGGCGGCCGCCAGCATCGGCTGCACCTGCGCGTCGCCCGGGTACAGCACGCCACCGGCCAGCGACGGCGTCAGGTGCGGCTCGTGCTCGGCCAGCTCGCCGGACGGCACCACGACCGTCTCGACCCCGGCGTCGGCCTGGGCGGAAGCCAGCGCCACCAGCGCGTCGAACCCGGCCGGCGTCGACGCGACCACCAGGCCGCCCTTGCTGTCGTACTCGAACCCGCCGACCTCGACGGCCAGCTCCCGCCACAGCCCGGACGACAGCAGCGCGAGGTCCAGCTCGGCGCCCGGCGGCTTGTCCGAGACCAGGATGTTGCCCTCGCCGGCGCCGGTGGTGCCGCCGGCCACCGAGCCGCGGTCGACGACGGTGACGGAGCGCCCGGACCGCGCCGCGTACCAGGCGGTGGCCGCGCCGACGACGCCGGCGCCGATCACCAGGACGTCGGCGGCGTCAGTGGGCACCGGGCGGTCCTCCGGGGGTGAGCCCGCCGGCGACGTGCGCCCCAGTAGCGTCGACGGCGGTCTCGGTTCCGCTGGTGTCGTCGGCGGCGGGTGTCAGCGCGACGTCCTCGGGCTTCACCTCGTGCGGCGCGAGCTTCCCGGACAGGATGTCCTCGGCGTAGTGGCAGGCCACCTTGTGCCCGGGCGCCACCAGCGGCAGCTCGCGCAGCGCCGGACGCTCGGTGTCGCACTTCGCCGCCTGCTTCCACGGGCACCGGGTGTGGAACCGGCAGCCGGCCGGCGGGTTCGCCGGCGACGGCAGGTCGCCCTGCAGCAGGATGCGGTTGCGCGATTCCTCGACGTTCGGGTCGGGCACCGGCACCGCGCTCATCAGCGCCCGCGTGTACGGGTGCAGCGGCTGGCGGTAGAGGTCGGCGGCCGGCGCCTGCTCGACGATGCCGCCCAGGTACATGACGGCGACCGTCTTGCTGATGTGCCGGACGACGGCGAGGTCGTGCGCGATGACGACGTAGGTGAGCGAGAACCGCTCCTGCAACTCCTTGAGCAGGTTGATCACCTGCGCCTGGATCGACACGTCCAGCGCGGACACCGGCTCGTCGGCGATGATCAGCGACGGGTTCAGGGCCAGCGCGCGGGCGATGCCGAGGCGCTGGCGCTGCCCGCCGGAGAACTCGTGCGGGTACCGGTTCACCACCGACTCGGGCAGCCCGACGACGTCGAGCAGCTCGCGGACGCGCTTGGCGTGCGCGGCCGAGCCGCCGGGGAACTTGTGCGCCCGCAGCGGCTCGGTGAGCATCGACTCCACGCTCTGCCGCGGGTCGAGGCTGGCCATCGGGTCCTGGAAGACCATCTGGAACTGGCGGCGAACGGCGCGCATCTTCCGCTCGCTGAGCGCCAGGATGTCCTGGCCGTCCAGCGTGACGGAGCCCTTCGTCGGCTCGGTCAGCCGCATGATCGCGCGGCCGAGCGTCGACTTGCCGCAGCCGGACTCGCCGACCAGCCCGAACGTCGTGCCGGCCTCGATGTCGAGGTCGACGCCGTCGACGGCCTTGACGGCGCCGACGGTGCGCTGGAACAGCGTCCCCGCCTTGATCGGGAAGTGGACCTCGAGGTCACGGACTTGGAGCAGGCTCACCGGGCCACGTTCCCTTCGTGCAGGCTCACGTCCTGGCCGACCGGCCGCACGCAGCGGACCGGGTGCGGCACGATCGGCGTGCCGAGCTCGGCCACCGGCGGCGGACCGGACAGGCACTCGGCCACCGCCCGCTCGCAGCGCGGCTGGAAGGCACACCCACGCTCCCATGCGACGGTGTCGCGGGCGGAACCGGGGATGGTGTGCAGCAGGTCGGCCGGATCGTCGTCGTCGATGCGCGGGATCGACTGCAGCAGGCCGTCGGTGTACGGGTGCGACGGCCGTGCGAACAGGTCCTTCGTCCCCGCCGACTCCACGATGCGGCCGGAGTACATGACGTGGACGTCGTCGCACAGGCCGGCGACGACGCCGAGGTCATGCGTGATCATGATCATCCCGCAGCCGCTCTCGGCCACCAGCGTGCGCAGCAGGTCGAGGATCTGCGCCTGGATGGTGACGTCGAGCGCCGTCGTCGGCTCGTCCGCGATCAGCAGCTTCGGCCGGCAGGCGATCGCGATGGCGATCATCACCCGCTGACGCATGCCGCCGGAGAGCTGGTGCGGGTACTCGCCGAGGCGGCGCACCGGGTCGGGGATGCCGACGCGGCGCAGCAACTGCTCCGCCTCGGCCTTCGCCTCGCCCTTGGTCAGCCCGGCGTGCCGGGTGAGCACCTCGACCAGCTGCTTGCCATTGGTGACCACCGGGTTCAGCGACGTCATCGGGTCCTGGAAGATCATCGCGACGTCGCGGCCGCGGACGTCGCGCAGGGCGCGCTGGTCCATGTCCGTCAGCTCGTTGCCGTCGAGGGTGACGGTGCCGCCCACCTCGACGCCGCGCGACGGCAGCAGCCCCATGACGGCCAGCGACGTCACCGACTTCCCGGACCCGGACTCGCCGACGATGCCGACGGACTGGCCCGCGGCGACGTCGAACGTGACGCCGTCGACGGCGCGCACCGGATCGCTGCCGGACCGGGTGAACGTGACGGACAGGTCGCGCACTTCGAGCAGGCTCATGCCGTCACCGCCGGAACTTCGGGTCGAGGGCCTCGCGCAACGACTCGCCCACCAGGGTGAAGCCGAGCGCGGCGAGGACGATGGCCAGGCCGGGGTAGATCGCCAGCATCGGCGCCGACGTCAGCGTCTCCTGCGCGTCGGTGAGCATGCGGCCCCACTCGGGCGCCGACGGGTCGCTGCCGGACAGCCCGAGGAAGGCCAGCCCGGCCGCCTCGACGATGGCCAGCGCCAGCGTCAGCGTGCCCTGCACGATGACCGGGGTGAACGAGTTCGGCAGCACGTGCCGGAACACGATCGCCGAGCGCGAGATGCCCAGCGACCGCGCCGCCAGCACGTAGTCGGCGCCGCGCTGCCCGAGCATCTCGCCGCGCAACAGCCTGGCGAAGATCGGCACGTTCACCACGGCGATCGCGATCATCACCGAGGTGAGGCTCTGGCCGAGCATCGCGGCGACGGCGATGGCGAAGAGCAGGCCGGGCACCGACAGCATGATGTCGACGAAGCGCATGACGACGGTGTCGACCCAGCCACCGAACGCGCCGGCCAGCACGCCCAGCGCGATGCCGGCGACGGCGCCCAGCGCCAGCGCGACGACGCCGATCAGCAGCGACTGCCGGGCGCCGTAGATGATCCGGGAGAACACGTCGCGGCCGAGCGGGTCGATGCCCAGCCAGTGCTCGGCGGACGGGCCCGGGTACTGGCCCGGGCGGACCTGGTCCAGCCAGGAGTTGTCCGTGGGGGAGTACGGCGCGATCAGCGGCGCGAAGATCGCGACCAGGACGAAGACGGCGATGAGCGCCATGCCCACGACCGCCATCGGGTTGCGCACCAGCCGGCGCAGGGCCTCGCGGCCCAGGCTGGACGGCGGCCGCGCGGCCGCCTCCGTCGGGGCCGGGGCCGGTCCGCCCGGCTCGCCGGCGACCACCTCGTTGACGCTCATGAGACCCTCACCCGCGGATCGAGCAACCCGTAGACCAGGTCGACGATCATGTTGATGACGACGTACACGACGGCGATGACCAGGATGAACCCCTGAATGGTCGGGAAGTCGCGTTGCACGATCGCGTCGGCCATGAACTTGCCGACGCCGGCGAACGCGAACACGGTCTCGGTGAGCACCGCACCGGCCAGCAGGACGCCGAGCTGCAGGCCGATGACCGTCGTCACCGGCAGCATCGCGTTCTTCAGCACGTGCCGCCGGGTGATCGTGCCCGGCAGCAGGCCCTTGGCCTCGGCGGTGCGCACGTAGTCCTCGTTGACGACGTTGAGGACCGACGCCCTCGTGATGCGGACGATCACCGCGAGCGGGATCGACGCCAGCGCCAGCGCCGGCAGGATCAGGTGCTGGATGGCGTCCCAGCTGGCGTCCAGATTGCCGGTGACGATGCCGTCGAGGACGTAGAACCCGGTGGGATGCTCCGCCCGGGCTCTCGCGTCGGCCCGGCCGGCGGTGGGCAGCCAGCCGAGCTCGACCGAGAAGACGTACTTGAGGATGTACGCCAGGAAGAAGATCGGGATCGTCACGCCGAGCAGCGACCCCGTCACCGCGAGGCTGTCGATCCAGGTGCCGTAGCGCCGGGCCGCCAGGTACCCCAGCGGGATCCCGACGGCGACGGCGATCAGCAGCGCCGCGAGCGCCAGCTCGATGGTGGCCGGGAACCGGCGCACCATCTCGTCGATGACCGGCTGCCCGGTCTGCAGCGACGCGCCGAAGTCGAGCCGGACGGCCCGCCCCAGGAACTGGAGGTACTGCTCCCAGAGCGGGCGGTCCAGGCCCAGCTGCGATTCGATCGCCGCGACGGCCTCCGGCGTGGCCCGTTCTCCCAGCAGTGCTTGTGCCGGACCGCCGGGAAGGGCGCGGACCCATGCGAACAGCAGGACCGACAGACCCAGCAGGATCGGGACGAGCAGGAGAAGGCGCCGGACGATGAATCTCAGCACGTGTCGATCAGCCCTCGATGTCGACCAGCTTGAAGTACTCGAGGCTGACCGGCGACGGGGTGTAGCCCGTGATGTCGCCGGCGAGCGCGAGCAGCGGCTGGTTGTGGACGAACGGAACGCCAGGGATGTACTCGTACAGCAGCTGGTTGATCTCCTGGTACAGCGTCTCGCGCTCGGCCTGGTCGGTCATGCCGAGGGCCTCGTTCAGCTTGCCCTGGATGGTCGGGTCGGTGAAGCCGAACTCCGGCCGGTCCTGGCGGAAGAACGTGCCGACGAAGTTGTCCGGGTCGGCGTAGTCGCCGGTCCAGCCGAGCAGGTGCAGCTGGCCGAGGCCGTCGCCCTGGATGTTCTGCAGGTAGTCGGGCGTCCACGGCACCGTCTTCGGGACGATGGTGAAGCCGACGGCCTGCAGGTCGGCGGCGAACGACTCGTACACGGCCTGCGGGTCCGGCATGTACGGCCGCGACACGTCGGACGGGTACCAGAACTCCAGCGTCAGGTTGGTCTCGCCGGACTCCTGGATCAGCTGGCGGGCGAGGTCCGGGTCGTACTCGTAGCCCTCGACGCTGTCGTTGTAGCCCCACTGGTCCGGCGGGAGGAACTGGTTGGCGACGACGGCGCCCTCCGGGTACGCGGCGTCGAGCAGCCCCTGCCGGTTCAGCGCGTGCGCGATGGCCTGGCGGATCTTCTCGTTCTGGAAGATCGGCAGCTTGTTGTTGAAGCCGACGTAGCCGACGTTGAACGCCGGGCGCTCGACGACCTGGTCGCCGTTGCCCTCGATGGCGCCGATGTCGGCGGCGTTGACGCCCTCGTAGGCGTCGATCTCACCGGCCTGCAGCGCCTGGAGGCGGGCGGTCGGGTCGGCGATCGGCCGGAAGATGATCTCGTCCAGCGCGGGCGCCTCGCCCCAGTAGTCCTCGTTGCGCTCGAGGACCAGGCTCTCGCCGCGGTCCCAGCTGACGAACTGGAACGGGCCGGTGCCGGCTACGACCTCGGAGCCGAAGCCGCCGCTGTAGGTGAACGAGTCGCCGGACGCGACGATGTCGGTGCCGCCCTCCTCGATGGCCTTCGGGCTGGCGATCGAGAACGCCGGGAGCACCAGGCCGGCCAGCAGCGCCGACGACGGCTCCGTCAGCGTCAGCGTGGCGGTGAGCTCGTCGGTGGCCGCGCAGGACTGGTAGCGGCTGGTGTCGGGCGCGGAGTCGACCTCCTTGGTGGCGAAGCCACCGAACACCGTCTGCCAGTAGTAGGTGACGTCGCCGCTCTGCGCGGGGCCGGTGAAGTTGTACCAGCGGTCGAAGTTGTAGCAGACCGCCTCGGCGTCGAACGGCTCGCCGTCGTGGAACGTGACGCCCTCGCGCAGGTGGAACGTGTAGGTGAGGCCGTCGTCGCTGACCTCCCACTCCTCGGCCAGGCCGGGCACGACCTCGGTGGTGCCGGGCTCGAGCTGGACGAGGGTCTCGTACACCTGGAAGATCACGCGGAACGACTCGCCGTCGGAGACGTAGGCGGCGTCGAGCGTCTTCGGGTCCTCGGACGCGCCGAAGATGAAGGTCTTCGGGTCGCCGCCGTTGTCACTGCCGGAGCCGGAATCACCCGAACCGCCGGAGTCGTCGCCGCCACAGGCTGCGACCAGCAGCCCGACGGCGGCGGTGAGGGCGAGGACTCGCCCTGCCTTGCGGTGCACACGCATTGGTCCTCCTTGGTTCGACATGCGACAGAGCCGAGGGGGCGGCCGGCTCGCGGATCTGGCGTCGGGACGCTCAGTACGCTTGTGGCACCTCGGAACCCACGACCGGCACGGGCGTTCCGCGGCACCACAGAGCACAGATCTACCATCAGAGCGGACACAGTGCGATGTGCTATTGCACTACTGTGTCCTAATCGTAACGCGGGTGAATGAGCGGGTTTGTCCCGGTCTGGCGGCGTGCTAGAGGGGATCCGATACCGCTGGTGCGCGCGACCGTGGCGAGCTGCTCGGCACTCACCGGCGCCGGGAGTGCGGCGAACGCCAGGCCACTGGCCGGGGCCTGCGTCAGCCGCTCGCCCGTCCGGAACCGGAACGCGCCGTCGAGGGCGAACCGCAGCTCGTCGTCGCGGGTGTGCGTGTGCAGCGCCGGCCCACTCTTCGGCTCGACCAGGAACTCCAGCCACCCGTCATCGCGGCGTCTGCCCAGGGGGTGTCTCTGGTCGGCGACTCGAGTGCGTGGCCGGCGGGAGTCGACGTGGGGCACCTCGCGGCGGACGCGCCTGGCTCGCCCTTCGAGGGGTGATGCCGGTGACGCCGCCGCGCCAGTCCTGCACACTTGTTCTACGTGACCGGTGACAGTACAATATTACTCTCGTTTCGCCCATGCCGGCACAGAATCACCGCATCTCGGCGTCGCCGTCCGGTGCCGCCTTCCCCGCACCTCTTGGCCGAGGAGGATCTGTGTCCCCGACAGACCGACCGCGAGGTCTGATGTCATCGCGACGCGTCCGCCGGGCGCGGACGCTGCTGATCGCCGTGGCCGCGTCCGCGCTGCTGTTCCCGCAGCTCGCGAGCGCCGAGAGCGCCGGCCCGTCGCAAGCTCCGCCGCTCGTCCCGATCGACCCGCAGGATTGGGACAACCAGTACGACCTCACCTGGGACGACTTCGTCCCGGTGCCGGGCGTCGACTGGACCGACCCGGACAACGTGCCCACCAAGGACACCTGGCGGGCGGCGCTCGTGCTGGTCGACTACCCGAACATGGACTTCCAGATCAGCCAGCCGGAGGGCTCCACGATCTTCGGCACCCCGATCGGCGTCGGCGACGTCCCGCGCGACGACGTCCCGGAGTTCTACGCCGACCTGCTCAACACGCCGAGCGACCTCAACCACAGGCAGACGCTGAACTCGTACTGGATGGAGGACTCCTACGGCCAGTACGGCGTCGAGGTCGACTCCTTCGGGCCGTTCCGGATGCCCCGCAACCACTTCGAGTACGGCAACTCGCCGTACGGCAACACCGCCAGCTGCCCGCCCGGCTTCACCTGCAACGGCAACTACACCCGCGACGCCCGCGCGCTGTACGAGGCGAACGTGCCGGCCGAGGTGCGCAGCCAGTACGACCTGATCTTCTTCATGGGCGCCGGCCTGGACGAGTCGACCGCCTGGCAGGTGTTCGGCGAGATGATGTTCGACTCGCCCGAGGACGTGCCGGACGAGTTCGGCCCGCCGGCCGAGTTCGACCCCGACGGCGTCATGACGAACTGGATGCCGACCCGCTACATCCCGTGGACCTCGTGGGCGGCCGGCTCGTTCACCTGGGCCAGCGCCGGCGGCGGCAGCGGCAACATGTCGGAGTCGTCGGGCACCGCCGGGTTCGCCCACGAGTTCACCCACATCCTGGGCCTCGGCGACAACTACAACGGCGCCTTCGCGGTGCCGGCCCAGCGGACCTTCACCGGCCAGTGGGACATGATGAGCCAGGGCTCCTGGAACGGCCCGACCGGCATGCACACCCGCTGGAAGGTCCCGGCCGACGGCGGCTCGACCGTCGGGCCGCACCACAGCATCCGCAACAAGCTCGAACTGGGCCTCATCGACACCGGCGACATCGTCGACCTCAGCCGGGACGGGCTGGCGTCCTCCGGCGTCGTGGTCGCGAAGGTGCGGGCGCGGGCGGCCGGCCCGGACGAGGACGACCTGCTGGGCGTGCGCGTCCGGCTCGACGGCGTCGCGCCGGTGGACCGCACGCCGTCGTGCCACCCGTCGACCGCCGGCCCGGAGTGCATGGGCCAAGCCGACTACACGAACTACACCCTCGAGGTGGTGCAGCAGCTCGGCGTCGACTCGTACACGCCCGGCAACGGCGTGCTGCTCTACAAGAACAAGGACCGGGGCAGCAACTGCGGCACGGCCACCTGCTTCTCGTGGCTGATCGACCCCAACCCCGACGACATCGGGATGGTCGACTTCTACCAGCCCGACGGCACGCCGCGGATGGTCGTCACCGGCGACCCGCGCCAGGTCAACGACGCCACGTTCAACGCCGGCACGCACTCGGGCACGTCCTACGAGTGGGTCGACGAGGACAACCGGCTGCACTTCTACGTCATCGACGTCGAGGAGGACGCCGACGGCGTGCGCACCTACACCGTCGCCGTCCGCTCGCTCGACGGCGACGGGCCGCAGCGGCGCGGCGTCGCGCTGGACGACGGCGTGCCCGCCCGGCACACCCCCGGCAAGGCGGCCACCTGCACGTTCCCGCTGGAGAACACCGGCGAGACGGCGCCGGTCGACGCGGCGGCGCACCCGAGCGACGTCACGGACGAGACGGCGGCCGACGTGTACCGGCTGTCGGTGACGTCGTCCGGCGCCGGCTGGGACGCCGAGCTGTACAACGAGCTGGCCGCGAGCCCGTTCGGCGGCGCCGTCGAGGTGCCGGTGTACGTCACCCGCGACCCGGGGGCGGTCCGGTCGACCACCGTCACGCTGACCGCGACCTCGGAGAGCGACCCGGCCGCGACGGCGACGGCCACCTGCGTGGTCGACGTCGCCGCCACCACGGTGCGGCGCTGAGCCGCCGTCCCGCCGTCGCCGCGTGCACCGCCCGGGCACGCGGCGCGGCGGGGATCCGGTCCGCCCGGACGCTCCTCCGCAGCGCGCCCGGTCGTCCGGACGTGCCGGTCATCTCCCCAGCTCCAGGGGGAGTGACGAGGAAATGTGCAATGTCGTATTTTATCCATCATCCGGGCAGGACGTGAGGAGAGCGCATGCGTATGAGGCTCAGCAGGACGAGCGTCGCGAGGCGGTGGCGGCTGGGACTCGCCGCGGCCGCGGTCACGACGCTCGTCGTCGGTGTGGCGAGCGCGGGCCAGGCGGCTCCGCCGGACTTCGAGGTCCAGCCGATCGATCCGCAGAACTGGCAGAACCAGTACGACATGACCTGGGACGACTGGACGGACATCCCGGGCACCCAGTGGAACGACCCGGACGCGAAGCCGAGTGAGCGCGGCCTGCGCATCGCGCTGGTGGCGGTGGACTTCCCGGACCAGCCGTTCGTCATGACGCAGGAGAAGCAGAGCGACCTGTTCGGCAACCCGCAGATCGACCCGATCTCGCGGGACGAGGTGCCGCAGTTCTACCACGACTTCTACATGGTCCCGAACGAGTACAACCACGGCCGCACCATCCAGGAGTACTGGATGGAGCAGAGCCGCGGGAAGCTCGGCGTCGAGGAGATGGACGTCTTCGGCGCGTACCAGGTGCCGCGCAACCTGTTCGAGTACGGCCTGAACGAGTGGGGCCAGCAGTCCGCCTGTCCCGAGGGCTTCACCTGCAACGGGAACCTCGACCGCGACGTCGACACGGTCTGGAAGGCCGACCTCGCCGAGAAGGGCGTCCCGTGCCCGGACAGCCGCTGCGGCTACGACGTCATCCTGCGGGTCTACGCCGGCTACGACGAGACCAGCATCTGGCAGGAGTACGGCGAGATGATGTTCGACACCAAGGAGGACATCCCCGATGAGTGGGGCCCGCCGGCGTCGGTCGACCCCGACAACGAGATGCCGAACTGGGCGCCGACCCGATACGTCGAGTGGACCTCGTGGCGGGCCGCGGCCCAGCAGTGGGGGCTCTCGTCCATCCGCCAGGCGGAGAGCTCGGGCACCATCACGCACGAGATGGGGCACTTCTTCTTCCGCATCGGCGACAACAACAACAACCCGTTCTCGGACCGCGCCAACCCGCCGCAGCCGTTCCACCGGGTCGGCTCGGCGCCGTGGGACATGATGGACCGCGGCTCGTTCAACGGCCCCGGCGGTCACCACATGCGCTGGGTCGTGCCGCCGAACATGGGTGGCTGGTCGCCGTCGGGCCTCATGGTCCGCAACAAGATCCACGCGGGCATCCTGCCGGCGGAGAACCTGCTCGACATCAGCCGTGAGGCGCTGGCCGACTCCGGCGTCGTCGTCGGCGAGGTGACGGCGCGCGCCGTCGACCCGGGCGCCGAGGGCACGTCCGGCGTGAAGATCCGGCTCGACGGTGAGGGCCGTCCGGACCGCACCCCGGCCTGTGACATCAACACCGACCCGTTCTGCCACGGCAACACCGGCTGGGACCACTACACGCTGGAGGTCGTCGACCGGATGGGGTTCGACTCGTTCAACCCCGACAGCGGCGTGATCATCTCCAAGAACAAGACCAACGAGGACCGCAACAGCACCTGCGGCTACGGCTGCTTCAACTGGGTCATCGACGCCAACCCCGACGACATCGGGCTGGTCGACTTCTACAAGCCCGACGGCACGCCCGTCATGGCGTCGATCGCCGACCACCGCCAGCTCAACGACGCCGCGTTCCACGCCGGGCTGAACTCCGGCTCGGAGTACGAGTACGTCGACGAGGCCAACCGGCTGCACTTCTACGTCATCGACCTCGAGCGGGACGAGGACGGCGTGCTGTCGTACACGCTGGCCGTGCGGTCGCTGGACGGCGACGGCTCGCAGGAGCGTGGCGTGGAGCTGGGCGACGGCGAGGTGTCCGGGATCCGGGCCAGCCAGGCCGCCCAGTGCACGTTCCCGCTGACCAACACCGGCGAGGAGGCCACGAACACGGCCGGCCACGTCAGCGACGTCAGCGGCAAGGCCGACAACGACGTGTACCGCCTCTCGGTGGAGTCCAGCGGCAAGGGCTGGACGGCCGAGCTCGACAACGCCCTCACCACGGCCCGCGCCGGTGAGACCGTCGAGGTCCCGGTCTACGTCACCCGCGAGACGCCGGCCGCGCGCAACACCACGGTCACCCTCACGGCGACCTCGGAGAGCGACCCGTCGGCCACGCAGCAGATCAGCTGCACCGTGGCCGTGAAGGACACCAACCCCCGGCGGTGACGCCGGTCGTCCGATCCCCATGACGGCCGGCCCGGGCCCGTCCACGTGACGGGCCCGGGCCGGCCGCGAAGGAGAACGCTCATGAGACTCATGCACCGACCCCGCCGAACGCTTCGCGCCGCAGGTCTCACGTTCACCGCCGCAGCCCTCGTGCTCGGGATGTCCGCAGCGGCCGTCCAGGCCGATCCGCCGGACTTCGCCGTCGAGCCGATCGACCCGCAGAACTGGATCAACCAGTACGACATGACCTGGGACGACTGGACCGACATCCCGGGCACCGAGTGGAACGACCCCGACGTCAAGCCGAGCGAGCGCGGCCTGCGCATCGCCCTCGTCGCGGTCGACTTCAAGGACATCCCGTTCGTCATCACGCAGCCGAAGGGGTCGGACCCGTTCGGCAACCCGCAGATCGACCCGATCGAGCGCGAGGACGTCCCGGACTTCTACCGCGACTACTACATGGAGCCGAACGAGTACAACCACGGCCGCACCATCCACGAGTACTGGATGGAGCAGAGCCGCGGCCGCCTCGGCGTGAACGAGATGGACACGTTCGGCCCGTACACGCTCCCGCGCAACCAGTTCGAGTACGGCCTCAACGAGAGCTGGATCCGCAACGCCCCGGGCGAGCACTGTCCCGAGGGCTACACCTGCAACGGCAACGTCGAGGGCGACACCGACACCCTCTGGCGGGCCGACCTCGCCGAGCAGGGCACGCCCTGCGTGGGCAGCCGGTGCGGCTACGACGTCGTGCTGCGCGTCTACGCCGGCTACGACCAGACCTCGGTCTGGCAGGAGTTCGGCGAGATGATGTTCGACTCCAAGGAGGACGTCCCCGACGAGTGGGGTCCGCCGGAGTGGCTCGACCCCGACGACTCGATGCCCAACTGGGCGCCGACGCGCTACGTCGAGTGGACCTCGTGGCTGGCGTCGTCGCAGCGCTGGGGCAGCGCCTCGATCCGTCAGGCGGAGAGCTCGGGCACCATCACGCACGAGATGGGGCACTTCTTCTTCAGCATCGGCGACAACAACAACAATCCGTTCTCGGACCGGCAGAGCCCGCCGTCACCGTTCCACCGCGTGGGATCCGCGCCCTGGGACATGATGGACCGCGGCTCGTTCAACGGCCCCGGTGGCCACCACATGCGCTGGGTGGTGCCGCCGAACATGGGCGGGTGGTCGCCGGCCGGCCTGATGGTGCGCAACAAGATGCTGGCCGGCATCGCCGACAACCTGGTGGAGCTCAGCCGCGAGAACCTGGCGAACACCGGCGTCTACGTCGACCGGGTCACGGCGCGCGCCGTCGACGCGGGCGAGGACGGCACATCCGGCGTCCGCGTCAGGCTGGACGGTGAGGGCATCCCGGACCGCACGCCCGACTGCGACGCCGACACCGACCCGTTCTGCCACACCGAGCGGCTGGCCAACGGCACGACGGGCTGGGACGACTACACCGTCGAGGTCGTCGACCGGATGGGCTTCGACTCGTTCACGCCGGACAGCGGTGTGATGATCGCGAAGAACAAGCCGCGCGGCTCGAACACCTGCGGCTACAGCTGCTTCAACTGGACCATCGACGCCAACCCCGAGGACATCGGGCTGGTCGACTTCTACCGGCCCGACGGCACTCCCGTCATGGCGTCGATCGCCGACCACCGCCAGCTCAACGACGCCCTCTTCCACGCCGGCACCAACTCCGGCTCGGAGTACGAGTACGTCGACGAGCACAACCGGCTGCACTTCTACGTCATCGACATGCAGCGCGACGACGACGGCGTGCTGTCGTACGATCTCGCGGTGCGGTCGCTCGACGGCGACGGCACGCAGGACCGCGGGGTGGAGCTCGGCGAGGGCGACGTCGAGGGCCTGCGGACCAGCCAGGCGGCTCAGTGCACGTTCCCGCTGACGAACACCGGCTCGGCCGCGACGACCACCGCGGGCCACCCGACCGACGTCGCGTCGAAGCTGGACAACGACGTGTACCGGCTGTCGGTGGCGTCCAGCGGCCAGGGCTGGACGGCGCAGCTGGACAACGCGCTCGCCACCGCGCGGGCCGGCGACACCGTCGAGGTGCCGGTGTACGTCACCCGTGAGACGCCGGCGGCGCGCGAGACCACGGTCACGCTCACCGCGACCTCGGAGAGCGACCCGGCCGCCAGCACGTCCGTCACCTGTACGGTTGCGGTCAAGGACACCAACCCGCGCCGTTGATCTCGAGTGGGCACCCGGGCGGCGGCGCGTGCCGCGCTGCCGCCCGGCGTGCCGGGGAAGGAAACCCGTGCAACGTTTGCGTGGCCGTGCGGCGCTGGCCGTCGCCGCGGTGATCCCGGTGCTGCTGGCCGGGTGCTCCGGTTCGTCCGACGACACGGAGGCGTCCGGTTCCGGCTCCGAGGCCGGTGTCGTGCGGGTGCTCATCCCCGACGGCAACCTGCGCCGGCTCGGCGAGCCGTGCAACGGGGCGGGCGCGTTCCGCTCCGTCCACGCCGAGGCGAGCTTCACCGTCCAGGACGGCGACGGCGTCGAGGTGGCGCGCGGCGAGCTTCCGGGCGGCACCGCGGAGCAGCTGATGGACGTCAGCTTCCGCGAGGGCATGCGGCAGCCGACGATGTGCGTCATGACCGTCGACGTCGAGGGGCTGACCTCGCCGGACGGCCTCGAGTTCGTCGTCGGCGACGGCTTCGCCGTGCCCATCGAGCCGAGCGACGACGCGGAACTGATCGGAGAGGTGTTGATCTCGTGAGGCGGGTTCTGACCGGTGTGGTCGTGGCGGTGCTGGCGCTGGCCGGGTGCTCGGGGTCGGACGACCCCGCCGCGGTCTCGTTCGAGCTGCCCGGCGACGTGCCGGCCGACGTGACGTTCATCGACGCTCCGGCGACCGCGCCGCCGGCGCCGTCGTTCGAGCTGGAGCTGCTCGACGGCAGCACCCTCGACCTCGCGGAGCAGTGGGAGCAGCGGCCGGTCGTGCTGGTGTTCTTCGAGTCGTTCTGCGAGCTGTGCGCGCAGCAGCAGGCCGACATCACCGCGCTGAGCGAGGAGTACCGCGACTCCGTCCTTTTCGTCGGCGTCGGCAGCGCGACCAGCGAGGACGACGCCGCCGAGTACCTGCGCGAGCACGACATCGCCTACCCGGTCGGTCTCGATCCCGACGGCGAGGTGTTCCGGCGCTACGGCGTCGACGAGCCGCCGCTGGTGGCGTTGATCGCGCGCGGCGGGCAGCTGGTGCGCGGCTGGCCGGGCGGCGTGGACGATCTCGGCAGCCAGCTGACGGAGTTCGTCGTCGCCGGATGACGGATTCGTCCGGTTCATTCCGGTAGCATGTGATATGGTACTGCGGGCGGAGGTGACCATGGAACTCTCGATGCAGCAGATCCTGGAGAGCCTGGCGCAGCGGGTGGCGCGGCCTGCCGTGCTCGAAGACCGGTACATGCGGCTGCTCGCGTTCAGCTCGCACGAGCGGCCGATCGACGACGTGCGGGAAGACTCCATCCTGCGCCGGCACGCCTCGTCCGAGGTGCGCGGCTGGCTGAAGCGGTTCGGCCTGCCGAACCTGCGCCGGCCGCTGCGGCTGCCGGCCAACCCCGAGCTGCACATGCTGCCGCGGGTCTGCGTCCCCGTCGTCTACCGCGGCAAGCTGCTCGGCCACCTCTGGTTCGTGGACGCCGACGGCAGCATGAGCGACGCCGACCTCGACGCCTGCGTGCAGGGCGCGGCCGAGCTGGGCGAGTGGCTGCACCGCGAGAGCGTGGCCAGCCTGTTCTCGTCGGCCCGGCTGGCCGACACCATGCACATGCTGCTGAGCAGCTCGCCGATGAGCGCCCAGGCCGCCCGCAGCCTCATCGACGCCGGCTACATGCCCGAGCGCGACGGCGTCGTCGCCGTGGTGCTGCAGGGCGTGCCGCGCCGTTCGTCCGCCGTCGACATCGAGGACGCCCTCGCCCAGGCCGTCGCCGACTTCCGCCGCGTGGTCCGGCGCGGCCAGGCGCTGGACCTGATCAGCCGCGACCACGCCGTGCTGCTGCTGTCCTGCGCCGGCGACCACGACATCTACGTCGACGAACGGGTCGAGGGGCTGGTCGAGCTGACCCGGTCCGCGCTGGGCGGCGCCGGGTCCGACGCCGCCCTCGTCGTCGGCGTCGGCAGCCGCCGCGACGCGCTCGAGCACGCCTACGCGTCCTTCCGCGAGGCCCGCATGTCCGCCGACGCCGCCCGCCTGCTCCCCGGCCTCGGCGACGTCGTGCACTGGTCCCGGCTCGGCATCCACCAGATCGTCGTCAAGCTGGCGTCGCTCGGCGAGGAGGTGCCGACCGTCCATCCCGGCCTCGGCCACCTGCTCGACGACCCCGACGCGCTGCCGCTGCTGGAGACCCTCGAGACCTACCTCGACGTCGCCGGCAACGCCCAGCTCACCGCCGAACGCCTCAACCTGCACCGGACGTCGCTGTACTACCGGCTGCAGCGGCTGGAGCAGCTCGCCCACACCAACCTCAAGAGCGGAGCCGAGCGGCTGGCCCTGCACCTGTCGCTCAAGGTGGCCCGCATGACCGGCCAGTACGCGCCCCGCCAGGCCGGCCCGGCCGACGCCGCCGTCCCCGCCGACGCCACCGGCACCGACAACGTCACGCCCTTCCCTGCGGTCGCCTCCCGCTGACACCGGGGCCGGCCGGTCCGCGGATCGATGTCATGATCGGGGCATGGACCGCGTCACGGCCGCCGCGGCGACGGCGGGGCTCGGCGAGCGTCGTCGCTCCGACCGCGTGAACGCCGACGCCGAAGGCGGCCGGCTGGTGCTCGGCTGCTCGGCGCTCGCCGGAGCCCTGCTGTGGCTCGTCCTGCCGCTCTGGCTGCTGAACGAGGGCGAGCGGAGCGCCCTCGACGTCGTCCCGTTCGTGCTGCTCCTGTCCATCGGCGCCTGGCTGGTCGCGACCGCGCTGTGGAAGGGCCGCGGCGGACGCTGGCTGGTGCACTGCTTCGAGCACGGCGTCGTCATGGAGCGCACCCGGGGCCGGGTCGTCGCCGCCCGCTACGACGACGTCCGGGCGGAGCTACTCAGCTTCCGGACCTCCGGCGACTCCGACACCGGGCCCGTCGACCACCTGCTGCTGCGCCTCGACCTCCCCGGCGCAGCCAGCGTCGCCATGGACGAGCCCGAGTACGCCTCGACCGCGGTGCTGCGCGAGCTCGCGAGGCACTTCGGCGTCGACGACGCGCGGCCGGTCGACGAGCAGGCCGCGGCCGAGCTGCTGAGCGGCTCGGCCTGGCGCTGAGCAAAGGAACCGGCCACCGGGGCCGCCGCTGCGGTCGGCGGTACCCGGTGGCCGGTGGGTGGTGGAGCGCGGCGGTCAGTCCGTCGGCAGCTCCGCCGCCAGCGACACGAGGGCGGCGCTGACCAGGGTGCGCGCACCCGTGCCGGCGACGTCCTCGGACATCGTCGCGAACCGCTCGAGAGCGCGCTCCGCGCCGCGGCCGCTGGCCCGGTCGGCGATGTCCAGCTGGGCCTTCAGCCGCTGGTGCTCGCCCTGAGTCAGGAACCCGCCGGCCCGGTAGTCCGCGAGCAGCCCGCGGGCGTTGTCGTAGGCGACGTCCACCGAAGCGGACTTCAGCTCGACCTCGACGGTGACGGTCGCGTCCGGGTCGGTCTCGCTGGTCGCCGTGACGGTCAGCGTCGCCGTCTCCGAAGCGTCCGCACCGGCCGTGGCGTACGCCCAGACCGGCACCGTCGCGCCGGCCTCGGCCGCCGTGATCTCGTACGGCAGGGTCACGTCCCAGCCCTCGCCGTCGACCGTCGAGGAGATCCGGTACACGTCCGAGCCGTAGATGCCCTCGCCGGCCTGGCCGGTGTTCGTCAGCGGCAGGTTCACCAGGGCGGTCGAGTCGCCGACGGCGTACGTGGCGGCATCGCCCAGCGCGGCGCCGCGCTCGTACGGTCCCGCCGCGTCGGTGTTGCGCACCGCCACGTCGTAGAACAGCTCGCCCTCGTCGTCCCGGTAGGTGTCCAGGACGTAGAAGTGCAGCTTGTTCGGCGCGTCGAGGTACTCGTACTCGCTGCCCGACCCGGTGCCGGCGTGGAACGTCGCGTCGTCCAGCTGACGCGGGTCGCCCTTGACGACGGGGACCGGCTCGCCGCCCTCCTCGGTGGCGTTGCCCGGCCGGTAGAAGTCGATCCGGCCGATGTCGTTCGGGTTCGCGTCGACCAGCCACGCCCGCGGCGAGCCGCTGTTGCGGGACTGCCCGATCAGCACGCCGTGCCCGGCGATGAAGGAGTCGTTGCCGACCCGCTCGACCACCTCGAGGTTGAACTGGTTCCAGGCGGTGCTGCTGGGCGTGCAGAAGAACGGGTCGTTCGTGCGCGCCTGGCAGGTGCCCGGGACGAACGGGCTGTCGAGCGACACGCTGAGGCCGACCATGTCGCCGTCCGGGATGTACTCCCGGCCCTTGAGCGCCGTGACGGCGACACCGTCCTGGGCGAGGCCGGCCCGGGTGAGGCTGACGAACTCCTCGGCCTTGACGACGCCGAGACGGCCCTGGCCGGTGGTCTTGAAGTACAGCGTGTGGTGCGGGCCGAGCGCCGAACCGCCCGCGTTCGGGACCTGCCAGCGGTTGTGCGTGCCGCCGGGTCCGTTGAACGAGCCGCGGCTCATCATCTCCCAGTAGCCGGTGCCGGCCCGGCCGGTGCCGGGGTCGAACGGGTTGTTGTAGTTGTCCGGCAGGCCGCGCAGGTGGCTGAACTCGTGCGCGAACACGCTGAGGCCGGAGTTCTCCGCCTGGGTGGACGTGCCGCCGCCGGCGTTCGGCCAGTGGTTGGCCGCCGACTGCCACGAGGTCCACGGGACGTAGCGGGTGGGCACGGCGTTGGGGATCGGGTTGCCGGCCGCGTTGAGGACCGGGCCCTCGGTGGCGCCGGGCGGACCGAACTCCGGCGTGACGTCCGCGGGGGTGCGGAACATCATCTCGCCGAACTCCTGCCAGGTCGACGTCTCGTCGTGGCCGGCGGTCACGTAGAAGCCGTTGTCGAAGCCGCAGAGGCCCGACTCACAGCCGATGTCGGCGTGCCAGAGGTTGGCACCGTCGGCGCGGACGTTCTTGTTGCAGCTGTCGCCGGCCGGGCAGATCGAGTTCGGTCCGGTGACCGGGGCGTTGGACTGCGCGCCGTACTCGTGCAGCTTGCCCGGCAGCTGGTACGGGCCGAACACCTCGACGGTGACGCCGATGCGGCCGTGGCTGGTCTCCATCCAGTAGCCGTGCAGCGTCTGGCCCTGGTTGAACTCGTTCGGGACCGCGTAGTAGTCGTAGAACCACTGGTTCAGCTCGCTCTGCGGCACCGGCTTCCACGGCGGCAGCGGGTTGCCGAACGCGTGCGACTCCGGCTCCTGGCTGATCAGGAACGGCTGGTCGGTGTACTCCAGCAGGATCACCGCGGTGCGGTACTGGCTCTCCGAGCCCTGACTGGTGGTGTCCTGGTTCCACGCGTCCGGGCGGACCTGCTGGTAGTCGTCCCAGGTCATCTCGGCCTGGTCCTCCCAGACCTGTTCGTCGACGGGGACGATGGGGCCGGTGCCGGCGTCGTCGGCCGCACCGTCCTCGGCGTTGGCCGTCACCACACCGGCCGACGCCGAGAGCGCCAGCGCCGCCACGCCGACGATCGCTCTGGCCCGCCAAGCCCGCCCGTGTCTCGCGGGCCGCCGTTCTGTACTCGCCGTCACTGCGCCCTCCCATGGGTAGACGCCGGTCCGCGGGGGTCTGCGGACCGGTCCGGCGACCGTAGGCCGGGGTGTGGCCCACGGTCACCGGACAGGTGCAGGGAGATCGGCCGCGTCAGTCGGTCATCTGTCGGGTCAGTCGCCGCGGCCCCGGTTGTCGACGGTGATCGACCGGGTCGGCTCGGTGTTGTCGTTGCGGTCGTTGGAGCGATACTCGATGGTGTGCACGCCCGGCTCACGGAACCGGAACGGCTCGGTGTAGGTGTGCCAGGGGCCGGTGCCGTCGATCCGGTACATGACCCGGTCGACGCCCGAACCCCAGGAGTCGTCGGCGGTCAGCGTGATCGTCGGGTTGGTGTACCGGCCGTCGCGGTCCGGCCGCTGGTTCAGCGTCAGCATCGTCGTCGGCGCGTCGACCTCGATGGAGCGCAGCGCCGCCCGCAGGTCCGGCCGCGGCCCGATGTTCTGGTGCGCGTTCGTGGTCTGCGGTGCGCCGGTCGCCCGCAGCAGGTCGTTGATCTGCGCGGTCGTCCACGGGCCGAGACCGACGGACGTGACGTAGGACTGCACGGCGACGACGGCGTTGGTGACGATCGGGCCGGCGCCGGACGTGCCGCTGAACGAGCGCGAGTAGGCCCGGTTGTGGTCGTTGCCCAGCTCGGCGCAGAGCACGTTGCAGTAGCCGGTCGTGTAGATGTCCTGGCCCCACGCCTGCAGGTCGAAGCGCTGGCCGTAGTTCGAGAAGCTCAGCCGCGCCCGCGCCGGGTCGTTGGCGCGCAGGCCGCTGCCGCCGGCGCCGGCGAAGATCGCGCCGGAGTGCTGGACCGCCGGGTCGAACCACTTGATCCCGTTGAGGGTGTACATCGGGTCGTCGGTGTCGGTGTTGCCGTTACCGCCGGTGAGCACGACGTTCGCGCCCATCGCCGTCAGCACCTCGTTGGCCTCGAAGACCGCCGGGATCCACTCCAGCGGCGCGTACCGGCTGCCGCCGAGCGGGCTGCCGGTCTGCTGCTCCAGGATCAGCGCGTCGCCGGGACGGACGAACGGCTGGCCGGCCTCGTCGCGCAGTGTCGCGACGAACGCCAGCGCCGGGCCGGGCCGCCACGACGTCCGGCCGTTGCCGAGGTCCTCGACCGGCGAGATGCCGTAGATGTCGACGTCCGGCACGCCGCCGGTGACGCCGTAGCCGTTGTCCTTCGCCGCGATCTCGCCGAACACCGCGGTGCCGTGGTCGTCGCCGAAGGTGTCGATGCGGACGAACCGGCCCTGGCCGATGTCGCTGGACCAGTCCAGCTGCAGGTCCTCGTGGAAGGGGTTCCAGTTGTACTCGAGGTCGATCACCCGGATGCCGGCGCCGCGGACTCGCGGGTCGCTGCGGACCAGCTCGGCGTCGATGCCGTTGTGGGTGTCCGACGGGCGCAGGTAGCCCTGCAGCGGGGTGAGGTCCGGCGTCGGCTCGGCCGGCGGCGGGGCCGGTTCCGGCGACGGGTAGGCGTAGACGACCTCGGGCAGCGCCGTCAGCTCGGCCAGGACGGCGTCGACGTCGGCGCCGGCCGGCAGCAGCGCCGTGTACCAGGACGCGAGGTCGGGCAGCGGCTCTGCCGAGCGGGCCTGGGCCTGGCTGGTGACGGTGGCGAGCGCGGCCGTCTGAGCCGGCTCGACAAACGGAATGAGAGCGCTCACATCGTGCCGGTCGAGGACGTTCTCGACGGCGTCCAGGCTCCGGCCCGCGCTGCTGCGCAGCGTGGCCTCGCTGCCGCCGCGGACCACGTAGTCCTCGGCGAACTTGAGCTCCAGGCTGACCTCGGGCTCGACGGCCGCCGCGCCGCCCACCCGCGCGCCGTCGCCGGTGCTGGCGCTCACCCGCAGTGCGCCCGTCTCCGGCGTCAGCTCGCCCGCTGCGGCCAGCTGCTGCTTGTCGACGTGCACGACGAGGTCGTCGGCGCCGTCGCCGTCGACGTCGTTGACGGAGCTGATGACGGCGCCGGACTCGGACCGGGCCGCGGCGACGTCACCGACGGCGACGGTGTCGAGGTCGATGTCCGTGACGTCCACGGCCGCTGAGCCGTGCACCGTCACCGGGATCAGGCCGGCGCCGGCGAGGTTGACGTGGCCGGACAGCCCGGCCGAGACGTCGGCCTCGACACCTGGGTGGTCGGACGGCCCGGCCTGCGCGGACGGGGCGAGGAGGGCGTAGCCCGTCACCGCGATGGTGCCGAGCGCCACGCCCGCTCGGAAGCGTCGTGTCATGGGGGTCTCCTTGTCGCCGGGGGACGGGATTGCGCCCGAACATAGGGAAACCCGGATGAATGGTCACCACGCATGTGTCTGAAACCCCGCCGCGCCCGGCCGACATCTGTCCTAGCCGGCGGCATGAGAGCTGTCTCACCTCCGCCTCACGTTGCTCCCGAGAGTGCTTCGAGACGCTCGACGCAGAGAGCCGGCGCCCCCGCCGGCCGCGGCGAAGGGACAGACCCATGAAGCGCACCGCACTCGTGATCGCGGCAGCCCTGTGTGCCACGCTGCTCGGCGCGGTTCCCGCCCAGGCCGAGGAACGCACCTGCCGCGGCACCATCGGCGCCGTCACCGTCGACAACCTGCGCGTTCCCAGCAACGCGACCTGCACGCTGAAGGGCACCCGCGTCAAGGGCACCATCAAGGTGGAGAGCAACGCGCGGCTCTACGCCACCAGCGTCCGGGTGGTCGGCAACGTGCAGGCCGAGAACCACCGGCACGTGTCGTTGACGTCGTCGACGGTCGGCGGCAGCTTCCAGCTGAAGCAGGGCAAGACCGCCACCGTCACGTCCAACCGCGTCACCGGCGACGTCCAGTCGTTCACCAACCGCGGCAAGCAGACGATCTCGTCCAACCGGATCAACGGCAACCTGCAGTGCAAGGAGAACTCCCCGGCGCCGACCGGCAGCCGCAACGTCGTCCAGGGCAACAAGGAGGACCAGTGCCGGCGGCTCTGACACCCTAGACGCGGACGTCGCGGGCGTAGGGGTCGGCGGCGCCGGTCTCGATGCCCCAGCTGAGGACGCGGCGGGCGCGGATGCGCAGCCAGGCCGGCGCGAACGGCATGACGCCGGTGATGCGGGCGCCGAGCGCCTCGCCGCCCTCGGCGAACGTCTCGGCCGTGCCGCGGACCTCGAGGCCGCGGGGTGTCCACGGGTCTGTGCTCGCGAGGTCGTCGACGACGTAGGCGACGTCGGGGTGGGCCAGGGCGTCGCGGAACTTGCGGCTGGCGCCGAAGTCGGTGCCGGCGTGCCCGGCGACGACGATCGCGTCGGCCTCGGGGTCGTAGAAGACGCCGACCGGCGCGACGTGCGGGCGGCCGCCCGGCCCGACCGTGGCCAGCCGGCCCAGCGGCTGGCTCTCCAGGTAGGCGAGCTCGGCGTCGGTGAAGGTGTTCGACATGGTCACGATGCTGGCGCCGGTGCCGGCGCGGAGGGGAGGCCGCCGCGAGGCTGGCACCGTCAGGGCCACCCTCGCGCGGTCGTTGCGGTGGCCGGTCCGGGCGGCGGCGGTAGCCTGGGGACCGTGAGCGACAACGAGCTCGGCGCGTTCCTGCGCTCGCGGCGCGATGCCATCACCCCGGCCCAGGTGGGGTTGCCCGCCGGTCCGCGGCGGCGCGCGCCCGGGCTGCGCCGGGCCGAGCTGGCGATCCTCGCCGGCGTCAGCGTCGACTACCTCACCCGGCTCGAGCAGGGCCGCGACCGTCACCCGTCCGCGCAGGTGCTGGGCGCGCTGGCCGAGGCGCTGCAGCTGTCGGCGGCCGAGCGGGTGTTGCTGCGCAATCTCGCCAAGACCACCAGCGGCGACTTCTACTGCCCGTCCATCGAGGCGCCGCCGGCGCCGGCGTCGGCTGTCCGGCCGACGGTGCGGGCGCTGCTGGCGCGGCTGGAGCCGGCGCCCGCGGTGCTGGTCAACCGCCTCGGCGACGTGCTCGCGTGGACCACGGGGTACGAGCTGCTGGCCGAGCCGATGGGGCTGCTGGCCGGCGACGCGCCGAACCTCGTCCGCTACCACTTCACCGACCCGCGGGCCAGGGCCACTTACCCCGACTGGAACGCCGTCGCCGACGCGCTGGTCGCCAACCTCAAGCTCGATTCCGGCCCCGGCGACGACCACCTGACCGCCCTCGCCGACGAGCTGACGGTGCTGGCCGGCGGCGCGTTCGCGTCCCGCTGGACGGCGCCCGCGGCGCCGGGCTCGCGCGCCGGCGTCGACCGCGTCGTGCACCCTGAGGCGGGGGAGCTGCGGCTGGCGTACGAGACGCTCGACCTCGCCGACGGCGAGCACCAGCGCATCGTCGTCTACCTTCCCGGCGACGAGCCGACGTCCGGCGCGCTGGACCGGCTGACCGGGCTGCGCCCCGGCTCGCTGCACGCCGTGGCAGGCTAGCGGCGCTCGTTGCCGTGCTTGTAGTTGCCGGTGGCCTTGGCCAGCAGCAACTGCCGCTCGCGCTCGTCGGCGGCGCGCTCGAGGGCGTCGGCCAGCCGGTCGGCAGCGCGGCCCCCGACGGTGACGACGACGCGGCCGCCGCGGCTGACGCGGATGGGCCCGGCCTTCGTGACCTGGTAGTCGTACGGGTCCTCGTCCAGAGCGTCGGTCATCGCGCCATTGTGTCGTCGCCGGCGAGCGGTTTCACCCGGTTTACGGGCTCACGCGCCGAGGCCGTCGGGGCTCCAGTCGAACGTGGGCGGCAGCACGCCCTCGAGCGTGAGCAGCCAGCGCTTCACCTCGAGCCCGTTGCCGCCGGACCCGCCGCTGTAGCCGCCCAGCCCGTCGCTGGCCAGCACGCGGTGGCAGGGGACGACGATGGGCAGCGGGTTGGCGCCCATGATGCCGCCGATGGCGCGGGCCGGCACCCCGGTGCCGCTGCGCTCGGCCAGCCCGCCGTAGGTGACGGACGTGCCGTAGCCGACGGTCTGGTGCAGCGTGCGCAGCACCACGGCCGACGCCGAGCCGGGGACGTGGCGCCAGTCGATGGCGACGTCGAAGGAGCGCCGCTGCCCGGCGAAGTACTCGCCCAGCTGGGTGAGGACGGGCGCCAGCCGGGCGGGGTCGTCGGCCACCGGGAGCCGTCCGGACCCCGGGCGGCGACCCCAGCCGACCGCGGCGAGACCGTCGCGGGTGACGGCCACGCTGATGTGGCCGACCGGGGTGTCGAGCCCGCCGACCGCCACGTCATCGCTCACACCGTCCATTCTGGCCGCACCCACCGACAGGGTCGCGGTTGTGGAGGCCCACCAACCCGGAGCCGCGGGGCTGGTGCGAATTGCCGACTATGTGCCGGGGCGGGTCGTCGGCCAGAGTGGAGGGACACCGCCGCGGGTCCCCGCGGCGTACGCACGTCGGAGGAGCACTCGATGGCAGGAAGGTCGCGGCTGCCGGCCGCCGATCTCGCACGGATCGCCGCGTTCGCCGCGCTGACCGCCGTCCTCGGGCTGCCGGGGTCGTTCCACCTGTTCGGCAACGCCGTCCCGGTCACCCTGCAGTCGATGGGGCCGCTGCTGGCCGGCGCGATCCTCGGCGCGAAACGGGGCGCGCTGTCGCAGCTGCTGCTGCTCGCGCTGGTCGCGGCCGGACTGCCGCTGCTGGCGGGCGGACGCGGCGGGCTGGGCGTGTTCGCCGGGCCGTCGGTGGGCTACCTCGCCGGGTTCGTGGTGTCGGCGTTCGTGGTCGGCCTGATCGTGGAGCGGTCCGGGCGCCGTCCGGGGATGCACTGGGTGCTGGTCGCCACCCTGCTGGGTGCGGCGACGACGCTGGCCATCGGCATCCCGGTCCAGTCGGCGGTCACGGGGGTGCCGCTGACGGAGACGTTCCAGCTGTCGCTGGCGTTCGTCCCGGGCGACGCCGCCAAGGCGGTGTTCGCGGCGCTGGTCGCGTCGGGGGCGCAGCGGGCCTACCCGGACGCCGCGCCGGCCGCCCGCCGCGAGCGGGTCGAGGGCCGCGCCGGGGGCGACGACACCGGCTCCGGCCGGGCCTGAGACGCTGCGTCGATGCCGGTCTTCCGCGAGGTCTTGGCACACGCAGCCGCCACACCGCACCGCGCCGCCGTCCGCTACGGCGACACGACGCGCAGTTACGCCCAGCTGGCGAGGGACGCCGAGCGGGCCCGCCCCGACGTCAAGCCGGGCACGCTGGTCCCGCTGCCGGACGGCGACCCGGTCGCGCAGCTCACCGCGCTGCTGGCGGCCGACGCCGCCGGTGCGGTGCCGCTGGCCTGCGACCCGTCCTGGCGGCCCGAGCACCGGAGGGCGTTGCTCGAGCCGCTGCCGGACGTCGTCGACGAGGCGGGCGCGCACGAGCTCGCCTGGGCCGGGTTCACGTCCGGCAGCACGGGACGGCCGCGGGTGGTCGTCCGGTCACGGTCGTCGTGGACCGGGTCGTTCGCCGCGACCGACCGGCTCACCGGGGTCAGCGCCGACGACACCGTGCTGGTGCCGGGCGCGCTGTCGTGGTCGCTGACGGCGTTCGCGGCGGCGCACGCGCTGGCGGCCGGCGCGACCGTGCGGCTGACGGGAGACTGGTTGGAGCCGTCACTGCGGGCGGCGCTGCCCGACGCCGACGTCGTGCACCTGGTGCCGCACCGGCTGGCGGCGGTGCTCGACGCGCGGCCGGAGCGGCTGCGGACGGCGGTCGTGGGCGGCGCCGCGCTGGGCACGGCGCTGCGTGGCCGCGCGGCGGACGCGGGCGTCGGCGTCGTCTCGTACTACGGCGCCACCGAGCTGTCCTTCGTCGCCGTCGACCCGGACGGCGCCGGGCTGCGGCCGTTCGACCGGGTCGAGATCGAGCTGCGGGCGGGCGAGGTGTGGGTGCGTTCGCCCTGGCTGGCGCACGGTTACCTGGGCGACGGCGGTCCGCTGCGCCGCGACGGCGACGGCTGGGCGACGGTCGGCGACCTCGCGCAGCCGGGCGAGCCGCTCGTGCTGCGCGGACGCGGCGACGGCGCGATCCTCACCGGCGGCGCGACCGTCGTCCCCGAGGACGTCGAGGCGGTGCTGGCCGCCGTCCCGGGGGTGGCCGGCGTCGTCGTTCTCGGCGTGCCGCACCCGGGGCTGGGCCAAGTGGTCGCGGCCGTCGTGCAGGGCGACGGGGTGCGGCGGGCCACGCTGGAGGCGGCCGCGCGCGCCGGACTGGCGCCGAGCCAGCGGCCGCGGCGCTGGTCGGCCGTCGACGAGCTGCCCCGGACGTCGTCCGGCAAGCCGGCCCGCGCGCTGGTCGCCGCCCTGCCCACCCGGCCGCTGCGGTGAGCGCGCCGGTCGTCGTCGCGGCGCGGCGCACGCCCATCGGGACCGCCGGGAAGGCGTTGCGCGACGTGACCGTCGACCGGCTGGCCGCGCCGGTGCTGTCGGCGGTCGTCGACGACGTGTGGCCGCTCACCGCGATGCGTCCGGTCGACGACGTCGTGCTCGGCAACTGCATGGGCCCGGGCGGGAACGTCGCGCGGGTCGCGGCGCTGGCCGCCGGTTTCGACGTCGCCGTGCCGGGCGTCACCGTCGACCGGCAGTGCGGCAGCGGGCTGGCCGCGATCCTGCAGGCCGGGCAGGCGATCCGGTCCGGCGAGGCGCGGCTGCTGCTGGCCGGCGGGGCCGAGAGCGCGTCGACGGCGCCGCAGCGGATCGGTGCGGCGGGGCCGTACGACCGCGCCCCGTTCACCCCGCCCGAGCACGGCGACCCGGACATGGGCCCCGCCGCCGACGACCTCGCCCGCCGCCGCGGCGTCACCCGGGGCCGGCAGGACGCCTACGCCGCCGCCAGCCACCGCAAGGCGCTGCGCGCCCGCGACGACGGCCGGTTCGACGCCGAGTTCGTGCCGGTCGGCGAGCTGGAGCGCGACGACCGGCCTCGGCCGCTCGACCCTGCCGTCCTGGCCCGGATGCCGCCCGCCTTCGTCCCGCGCGGCACCGTCACCGCCGGCAACTCCTGCGCCAACAGCGACGGCGCCGCCGTCGTCGCCCTGACCGGCGACGATCTGCGGGCCGGACGGCCGGGGCTGCGGCTGGTGGCCGGCGCCGTCGTCGGCTGCGACCCGCGGCTGCCCGGCTGGGGGCCGGTGCCGGCGGTGCAGCGCGTGCTGGCGTCCGCGCGGGTGGCGCTGGGCGACGTCGCCGCCGTCGAGATCGTCGAGGCGTTCGCCGGTCAGGTGCTCGCGGTCACCGACGCGCTCGGGCTGGACCCGCTGGGACGCGACGCCGGCCTCGTCTGCGCCGACGGTGGCGCGCTGGCGCTGGGCCACCCGTGGGGCGCGTCCGGCGCCGTCGTCGTCGTGCGGCTGTTCGCGCGGCTGGTCCGGGGCGGCGCGCCGGCCGGGACGCTGGGCCTCGCGACCGCGGCGATCGGCGGCGGGATGGGCGTGGCCGGGCTGTTCGAGGTGGTCCGGTGACGCTGCTGACCGGTGCGTACGTCGCCGGGACGTCGCCGGTGCACCGGGCGCCGGCCGGGCTGAAGCTGGCGCTGCTGGCGGTGGGCTGTACGGCGCTGGTGTTCGCGCGGTCGCTGCCGCTCGTCGGCGCCTCGACGGTGGCCGTGGTCGCGCTGTACGCGCTGGCCGGGATCGGCGTCCGGGCCGCGTGGGGGCAGCTGCGGCCGCTGCGCTGGCTGGTGGTCGTGCTGCTGGTGGTGCAGGTGCTGATCGCGGACCTGCCGACGGCGGTCGCACTGACCGGCCGGCTGGTGCTCGCTGTCGCGCTGGCCGCGTTGGTGACGTTGACGACCCGGACGACCGCCCTGATGGCCGCGCTGGAACGAGGGCTGCGGCCGCTGCGCCGGTTCGGCGTCGACCCGGCCCGCGTGTCGCTGCTGATGTCGCTCGCGCTGCGCAGCGTCCCGGTCGTCGCCGGGATCGCCGGGCGGATCCGGGAGGCGCGCTGGGCCCGTGGCCGCGAGCGCAGCGTCCGCGCGTTCGCCGTCCCTCTCGTCGTCGGCGTGCTGCGGCACGCCGACGCGATGGGCGAGGCGCTGCAGGCCCGCGGCCTGGACGACTAGTCGAGTGAGTCCTATGGGTGGCCAGCACGCTGCCGCCCGGCCGCACGTCCCACCTGTGTTCGCCCTCGTTCGGGGGAACCTCCGGGAGCACTGCTCTGGCGCGGTGACACCAGCGCCAACTGCTGGCACGAGTGTCACCCCGCCGCGACGTCACCCGCTAGGACTCAGCACCTAGGCGGAGACCTCGGCGATGCCCGGCACACCGGCCTCGACCGTGACGCTGGCCCGGGTGCCGACCGGCGCGCCCGGCTGCCGGACGTACGGGACGACCCGGTAGTCGGTGCGCCAGGCGTCCGGCGTCAGCGTGCAGGTGGCGTAGCCGCGCTGGACGTTGTGGAACTTCATGTGCGGGTTCTCGGCCAGCCAGACGGCGCCGAGCGCGTCCTGGTCGACGCCGTCGCCGCCGGCGCTGATCGACGTCGCGAGGAACTCGGCGCCGACGGTGGCCGAGCCGGGGTCGTCGAAGTTCGCCTTCAGGTCGGCGGCCACGCTGCGGTGCGCGTCGCCGGTGATCACGACGAAGTTGTCCACGTCGCGCTCGCGTACGCCGTCGAGCAGCCGCGTGCGAGCCGCCGCGTAGCCGTCCCAGGTGTCCATGCCGAACGCCTGCACCGGACCGGCCTCGTGGTCGGCCTGCATCATGAAGATCTGGTTCGCCATCACCTTCCACGTCGCCGGCGAGCCCGCCAGCCCGTCCAGCAGCCACGCCTCCTGCGCGTCGCCGAGCATCGTGCGGGCCGGGTCCAGGCGGTCGGCGCAGTCGATCTGCCGGCCGTCGCCGCAGGCCTGGTCGTCGCGGTACTGGCGGGTGTCGACGACGTTGAAGTCGGCCAGCGTGCCGTAGCGCAGCCGCCGGTACAGCTGGATGTCAGGTCCTGCCGGCATCGACGCGCGGCGCAGCGGCATGTTCTCGTAGTACGCCTTCAGCGCGGCGATGCGGCGGGCCCGGAAGACCTCGCCGCCCACGCCGCCGCCGTCGACGTCGTCGGCCCAGTTGTTGTCGATCTCGTGGTCGTCGAGGACCACCACCCACGGCGCGGCGGCGTGCGCGGCCTGCAGGTCCGGGTCGCTCTTGTACTGGCCGTAGCGGATGCGGTAGTCGCTGAGCGACTGGCACTCGACGGCGGGCAGATGGGCGCGGCCGATGGAGCCGGCGCCGCCGGTCTCGTAGATGTAGTCGCCCAGCTGCACCACGAGGTCGACGTCCTCGTCGGCGAGGTGGCGGTACGCGGTGAAGTAGCCGTCGGCGTAGTTCTGGCAGCTGGCGTAGGCGAAGCGGACCTGGTCCGGGCTCGCGTCGGCGGCCGGGGCCGTGCGGGTGCGTCCGACGGGGCTCAGCTCGCTGCCGGCGCGGAACCGGTACCAGTAGTCGCGGCCCGGCTCCAGCCCGCCGGGCTCCGCGTGCACCGAGTGCCCCAGCTCGGGCGTCGCCCGGACCGTGCCGGACCGCTCGACCTGGCGGAACTCGGGGTCGCGGGCGAGCTGCCACTGCACCGGGACCGCCCGCTGCGCCATGCCGCCGCTGCCGTCGGCCGCCAGCGGGTCGGGCGCCAGCCGCGTCCACAGCACGACGCCGTCGGGCAGCGGGTCGCCGGAGGCCACGCCCAGCGTGAAGGGGTGCTGCCGGAAGATCGGGTCGGCGCGCACCGGCGCGGCGGAGAACCCGGCCAGCGCGGCGGCGAACGTCAGCGCGCCGCCGCCGGTCAGGGCGAGAAACCGGCGGCGGTCGAGGGTGGTGGACGGCATGGGGACCTCCGGGAGGGTGGGATGTCCGATCCCATCACTTCCGGTCAAGGCCGCAATGAACTCCGGGCGTCGGCTCGGTGAAGGCCCGGCTCACTCCGGGTCGAGCCACCAGGGGCTGGAGTAGGCGACCCCGAAGTCGTTGCAGGGGTGGCCGTCCGGACCGGGGGTGGCGTTGGGCCGGGACGGGTCGGAGACCCGCAGGACGACCCAGTCGCCGTCGTCGGCGTTCAGTGGGACGGTGAAGCGGGTGACGCGGCCGGCGGCGGCCTCGACGACGTCGGCGACTCGAGGTACGCCGTCGCCGGGGCGGAGGACCTGGACGTCGAGCCGGCGGCCGGACCAGTCGGCGCCGCGGTCGAGGTCGACGGCGAACTGGACGTCGCCGCGGGCGCGCCGGATCGAGCCGCCCATCGGCACGCCGTCGGCCGTGGCGTCGAGTCGCAGGCCGGAGACGCAGGTGGCGAAGAACCGCCGCTGCGTCATCGCCTGGAACACCGCCTCGCGGGTGTTCTCGGTGACCCACATGCCGGTGCGGCCCTTGCCCTCCGGGTAGCCCCAGTCGGTGCCGTGCTCGTCGGTGACGCCGGACAGCCCTGGCCGCCAGCCGGCGTTCAAGCAGGTCACCAGCGGTGAGCTGACGCCCTTGGCCCAGCCCTCGAAGAGGTAGTCGTCGTAGCGGTTGAACATCTCGAGGCTGACCAGCTGGTCGTGCGCCGCCGGCTCGTACCGGAAGTCGTTGAACCGGCCCGGCTCGCGGCCCGGGTGGTTGAACCCGGCCAGCCCGTCGGCGCCGCCGTCACCGAAGCCGAGGAAGCCGTCCTCGCGGGTCAGCCAGCGGTAGAGCCGCCCATCAGCGTGGCGTCGAGCACGTCGGTGTACGCGTCGGTGAACCACACGTTGACGTGGCCGAGCAGCGGGTTGGTCCACTCGAAGCCGCGGATCGCGGTGAACACGCCCGGCTCGTCGGCGGCGTCGGCGAGCTCGCGGGTCCGGCGCCAGCCGCCGCGGCTCAGCCCGGTGATGCGGTTGACGCCGTCGGGCAGCAGCGAGTCGAGGATGCTCAGCACGCCGTCGGACAGCGTCGCGTGGTCGGTGAGCGCCGCGACGTCGAGGCCGGCCGAGCGCATCGACTCGTACGCCAGCGCGGGGTCGCCGGCGCCGTCGGAGAGCATGGTGTGGTTGTGGAGGTCGGCGTGGACGAGCGTGCGGCCACGGGTGAGCCGCGACGCGCGGGCGGCGCCCGGCTGGCCGGTCGCGGTGCGCGTGACGGCGCTGTCGGCCGTGCCGGCTGAGCCGCCGGCCAGGATCAGCCCGCCGGCCCCGGCGACGGCGGAGCGGGGACCCGGCGCCGTCGCGTGGTGGTGCTCGTGCTCCGAGTCGCTCATGGCTGCGTTCCCAACCCTCCGTCGTCACCAGCAGGGAAGCCGAGGTGTGCGGCGTCGGAACACCGGCTCGCACCGTCACCCTAGCCGAGCGGTTAGCCTCCTCTCGTGCTGGTGTTGGCGGTCGCGGCGTTCGCCGTCGCATGGTGGCTGGGGCTGTACCTCGCCGGTCGCGACCCCGCCGACCCCGCCATGCGCCGCGCCGGGCTGGGCCTGGTGTCGTATGCGCTCGCCCTGGCGATGACGCCGTTCGACGGCTCCGTCGTCGGCGCGCTCGGGTACGTGTTCGCCGGTCTGCCGGCGCTGATCTGGACCGGCGTGCTGCTCGCGCTGCTGCCCGACGGCGCGCCGTGGCGGGCGCCGGCCGAGCGGGCGTGGCGGTTCGCCGTGCTGCCGCTGGGTCTGGCCGAGCTGGTGGCGGCCGCGGTCGCCGGCGGCGGATGGGAGCCGGTGACGGCGGTGCTGGTGCTGCTGCCGCTGGCGGCGGCGCTCTGGCTGGTGCTGCGCGCGCGGACCGGGCCGCTGGAGCTGCGTCAGGGCGTCGTCGTGCTGGCGACGCTGCTGTTCGGGCTCGGCGCCGTGGCCGTGCTCGTGCCGATGGGCGGGCTGCCCGACTGGCTGGTGCTCGCGGCGGTCGGGGTGGACCTCGTCGTGCTCGGCGTCGTCGTCGCGGTGACGAACGCGCTGGAGTCGGGCGAGGCGCTCGGCGCGGACCTGCGGCGATCCGCCGTCGGGGCGCTGCTCGCGGCCACGGTGTTCGGCGGGCAGGTCGGGCTGGTGACGCTGGCGTCGGGCGACGGGCCGGGCGGGACGGGCGACGCGGACGACGCGCTGCGGGCGCTCGCCTTCGGCGTCGTCGGCGCCGCGATCGCCGTCGTGACGCTGGCCAGCGCCGTCCAGGCGGCCGTCGACCGGCTGGCGTTCGCGGGGACGCCGGCGCTGCGGGCGTCCCGGACCGAGCTGCGCGACGCCTCCGACGCGCTGCCCCGCCGCGACGCGCGCCACCACCTCGACGACCTCGACGACGACGCGTTCGTCCGGCTGGTCCGCGACGCGCTGCGCAACTACGGCGATCTCGGCAAGCTGGTGTCCAGCCCGCTGCTCGCCCTCCCCGCCGTCGACGCCCGCCTGGGTGACCGCGACGCGCACGCCCTGGACCGCGCGACCGAGCTGAAGGCGCTGCTGCTGGAGAGCATCGAGCGGCTGCGCCCCCGCGACGCCGAGTTCGGCACCAGCGAGGAGTGGCGGTACTTCAACGCGCTCTACTTCCCGTACGTCGCCGGCATCCGTCCGTACCGCCGCCAGCCCGACCTCAGCGGCCTCGACGACACCTCGCGGCGCGCGTTCGACTGGCTGCGCCGCTACGTCCCCGAGCGGACGCTCTACAACTGGCAGAACGCCGCCGCCCGCGTCGTCGCGCACGATCTGCGCACCCGGACCGGCTGAACTGGCAGTACTTGGCAGTGCCTGGTCTGTGCTTGGCAGTGCCCTCCGGGCGACGGTCGTGGTGTCCGAACGACATCACGAAGGAGCTGGTCACCATGGCCGCAGACGCCGCCACCCGCACCCCCGCCCTCGCCCGCATCCGGGAGACGCCGCTGCTGCGCTGGGCCCTGGAGCTGGACGGCATCACCATCGCGCTGAACGGCCTGGTGTACCTGCTCGCGGCCGGGTGGGTGGGCGACAAACTGGGGCTGCCGACGGGGCTGCTCTACGCGGCGGGCGCGTTCCTCATCGTCATGAGCCCGATCGTGTTCGCCGTGTCGATGCGGCGGGAGGCGCCGGTCCTCTGGGTGGGCGCGATCATCGTCCTCAACGCGGTCTGGGCGATCGACAGCGTCATCGTGGTCGCGGCCGGCTGGTTCGATCTGACCACCGCCGGGACGGTGTGGATCCTGCTGCAGGCGGCCGTCGTCGTCGTCTTCGCCGAGCTGGAGTGGATGGGCCTGAAACGGGCCCGCCGCTGACGCCGTCACCCTCGAGGCCCCCGGCCCCGGCGCGTGTGAGCCCGCGCCGGGGCCGGTCCACGCCCGCGGTTAAGGCCACGCTCAGGGAACGCCGCTACGCTCGAACGGTGGTGACCCAGGACCTGCCCGCGGCGGGCGTCGAGACGACGTCCAGGCGGCGGCTGACCGCGGAGATCTGGATCGTGCTCGGGTTGTCGCTCGGGCAGTCCGCCGTCTACGCCGTCGTCAGCCTGATCGCGCGGTTGACCCGGCCGGAGCGGCTGAGCGAGCAGACCGCCACCCTGAACGCGTCCCGCAGCGTGCGCGAGTACCTCGACCTCACCTACCAGGTGCTGTCCATCGGGTTCGCGCTGGTGCCGGTGGCGCTGGCGCTGTACCTGTTGTCCGGACCGGGCCGGTCGGCGCTGAAGCGCATCGGCTTCGACCTCGCGCAGCCGCGGCGAGACCTGCTGTTCGGCGCCGGTCTGTCGGCCGTCATCGGGCTGCCGGGGCTGGGCATCTACTTCCTCGGGCACGCCCTGGACCTGAACGTCTCGATCCAGGCGAGCACCCTGAACGCGTACTGGTGGACGGTGCCGGTGCTGGTCCTCTCGGCGCTGCAGAACGCGGTGGTCGAGGAGGTCATCGTCGTCGGGTTCCTGATGACGCGGCTCAAGCAGCTGGGCTGGGAGCTGCCGGCGATCATCGCGACCAGCGCGGTGCTGCGCGGCTCGTACCACCTGTACCAGGGGTACGGCATGGCCATCGGGAACATGCTGATGGGCGTCGTGTTCGGGTACTTCTACCACCGGACCGGACGGGTGATGCCGCTGGTGGTGGCGCACTCGATCCTCGACATCGTCTCGTTCGTGGGCTACGACCTGTTCGCCGACGAGCTGGGGCTGCCGTGACGACGGGGTACTCGGGCACGCCGCTGGTGCGCAAGCTCGGCATCGCGCCGGAGCACCGCGTCCTCTTCGACGGCGCGCCCGACGGGTTCGCGCTCGACTGCGTCCGGCCCGACCACCAAGCGGGGCCCGGCCCGTACGACGTCGTGCTCACGTTCGTCCGCGACCGCGCCACGCTCGAACGCGACCTCCCCGTCCACCAGGATCGCATCGAGCGCGCCGGCGTGGTGTGGGTGGCCTGGCCGAAGCGGGCCAGCAAGGTCCCGACCGACGTCACGGAGGACGTCGTGCGCGAAGTGGCGCTGCCGCGCGGCCTCGTCGACGTGAAGGTGTGCGCCATCGACGCGGTGTGGTCCGGCCTGAAGCTGGTGATCCGCAAAGAGAACCGCTGACCCCTGCGCGGCATCCAGCACGGCGGCGACAGCCAGTGCCTCGGCGTGACGGTCGAGGTGACGCGGGCTGCGCTGACCCGCCGGCGGTGGCAGACTCCGTGGATGGACGTCGTCGCGGATGAGAGACCTCTCATCGGTGTCTCATCGTGCTCTCGCCGGGCATGCCGACCATGCTGAGCATGAAGTCGGCGGCCGCGCTCACCATCTCCGCCCTGGCGGTCGTGACCGCCGGGATCTTCGGCGTGGGCGCCATGCTGGCCACGCCGTCGACCGGTGACGACTTCGGCGGGCCGGTCGAGGTGGGCCCGTCCGGCACCGACGGACACGAGCCCACGCGCGCCCCGACCGCGCCGACTCCCACCCCCACCCCCACCACCCCGACGCCGACCGTCACCACCCCGCCGCCCGACGACGGCGGCGGCCAGCCGGTCGAGCCGCCGCCGCCGGTGCGACCCGGCGACGACGACGGCGACGACGATGACGACCTGGACGACGACGGCGACGACGACGGGGATGATGACGACTGAGCCAGGCACGAGATGACTCGGCCGGCGCAGTGCGGGTCCGGGTCGCCGTACGAACACGGGTGCTGGCCGCCGTCCTGGGGGTGGCGGCCATCGGCATGCTGGTGGCCGGCGTGACGTCCTTCCTCGTCCAGCGCGAACGGGTCGACGCGCGCATCGACGAGAACATCGCCCAGGAGGTCGAGGAGTTCCGCGAGTTCGCCGTCGACGGCATCGACCCGGTCACCGGAACCGCGTTCACCACCGTCGACCGCTTCCTCGAGGTCGTCCTGCAGCGCAACGTCCCCGACCGCGACGAGGGCCTGCTCGCGCTCGTCGACGGCGAGGTCGCCTGGGAACCAGCCAGCGGCGTCAGCGTCCGGCTGGAGGACGACCCCGGGTTCGTCCGGCTGGTCGCCGGCCAGGGCGGCACTCCGCGGGTGCGGCCGCACTCCGTCGAGACCGAGACGCTCGGGCAGCTGCGGTACGTGACGGTGCCGGTCACCGTGCGCGGCGACCCCGCGCAGGGCCTCTATGTCATCGCCTACGCCCGCGAGATGGAGCAGGCCGAGGTCGTCGACGCGTACCAGACGTTCGCGATCGTCGCCCTGGCGTCGCTGGCCATGGTCGGCGCCGTCGGCTGGCTGGTGGCGGGCCGGCTGCTGCGGCCGATCCGGCTGCTGCGCGACACCGCCCAGCAGATCAGCGACACCGACCTGTCCAGGCGCATCCCCGTCACCGGGACCGACGACATCTCCGCGTTGGCCCGCACGTTCAACGACATGCTGGACCGGCTGGAACTGGCCTTCGCCGGCCAGCGGGACGCCCTCGACGACGCCGGGCACGAGCTGCGCACGCCCATCACGATCATCCGCGGCCACCTCGAGCTGATGGACTCCGCCGACGCCGCCGACGTCGAGGAGGTCCGCATCCTCGTCCTGGACGAGTTGGACCGCATGCGCCGCATGGTCGACGACCTCGTCATGCTGGCGAAGTCGACGCGGCCCGACTTCGTCCACCCGCGCCCCGTCGAGCTGGACCGGCTGGTCGACGAGGTCCTCGACAAGGCCCGCGCCCTCGCCGACCGGCAGTGGCGGGTCGACGCCCGGGTCACGGCGACGGCGACGCTGGACCCGCAGCGCATCACCCAGGCGCTGCTGCAGCTGATCTCGAACGCCGTGAAGTACACCGCACCCGGCGACGTCATCGCCGTCGGCAGCGCGCTCACCGGCGCCGAGGTGCGGCTGTGGGTGCGCGACACCGGCGCCGGCATCGCCGCCGCCGACCTCGACCGCATCTTCGACCGGTTCGCCCGTGCCGACGTCGGCCGCGGCGTCGAGGGCTCCGGCCTCGGACTGGCCATCGTCCGCGCGATCGCCGAGGCGCATCGCGGCACCGTCACCGTCGACAGCCGGCCCGGCGACGGCGCGATCTTCACCATCGCGCTGCCGCTCTTCGGCGCCGCGGCGGCCGACGACCTCGTGGAGGAGGAAGCGTAGATGAGCAGGATCCTGATCGCCGAGGACGAACCGCGCATCGCGGCGTTCATCGAGAAGGGGTTGCGTGCCGCCGGCATGACCCCCACCGTCGTCGGCGACGGCCGCGGCGCCTACGACTACGCCATGACCGGCGGCTTCGACCTCGTCATCCTCGACATCGGGCTGCCCGTCATCGACGGGTTCGCGGTGCTGCGGCAGCTGCGCGAGGCCCGCAACGAGCTGCCCGTCATCATCCTGACCGCCCGCGACTCCATCACCGACACCGTCGCCGGCCTCGAGGGCGGCGCCGACGACTACATGGCCAAGCCGTTCCGGTTCGAGGAGCTGCTGGCCCGCATCCGGCTGCGGCTGCGCGAGGACCGCGCCCCCGAGGCGATGGTCCTGCACCACGGCGGGCTGTCGCTGGATCTGCGCACCCGGCGGGCGACGGTGGACGGGCGGACGGTGGAGCTGTCGGCGCGCGAGTTCGCGCTGGCCGAGACGTTCCTGCGGCACCCGGGCCAGGTGCTCAGCCGCGAGCAGCTGCTCAGCCGGGTCTGGGGCTACGACTTCGACCCCGGCTCCAACGTCGTCGACGTGTACGTCCGGTACCTGCGGCGCAAGCTCGGCAGCGAGCGGTTCGTCACGGTGCGGGGCATCGGCTACCGCCTTGTCAGCCCCGACGACGAGGAATCCGCCGCGCCGCCGCCCGCCCCCTGACGTCCGTCTCTGCCCATCCGGGGCCTTGGCACGCTGGTGCGCTCCACAAAAGAGGGCGAATCGGGTGCGCGAGGTCATCGTCGGCGTGCCAAGGGTGCGCGCCGACGTGCCAAGGGGCATGCGATGAGCGGCGGGGCGGCAGGGCGGGCTGCCCGATGCCTGCCACCGGCCTCTGGATGGCCTTGGCACGCTGGTGCGCTCCACAAAAGAGGGCGAATCGGGTGCGCGAGGTCATCGTCGGCGTGCCAAGGGTGCGCGCCGACGTGCCAAGGGGCATGCTCGCGGGGGATGGGGCGGTTCAGCCTGCGGACGAGGCGCTGTCCGGCGTGGACGGGCTGGCGGCCGTCGCGGCGGAGGCGGGGTCGGCGGGGGAGTTCGCGGAGTTCGCCGAGGCGGCGGTGTTCGCGCTGGCCGGGTCGGCCGGGGAGTTCGCCGAGTCCGCCGTGCTTGCCGACGCGGGGTCGGCGGGGCTGTTCGCCGACGCGGGGTCGGCCGGGGAGTTCGCCGAGGTGGCGGACGCGGGGTCGGCCGGGGAGTTCGCCGAGACCGCCGAGTTCGCCGACGACGGCGCCGAGGAACCCGACGACACGTCGGCCACGTCGGCGGCCGGCGTCTGCGCCCCGTTGAGGATGGGTGCGGCGACCGCGCTGCCGGCGCCGAGACCGAGCGCCGCCATCGTGCCGACCGCGAGCCACGTCTTCTTCTGGAGCTTCATCGTGTGTCCTCCTGTGCTGGGACGCCGGAGCGTCTTGTTCTGACATCTACGAGCATCGTCGCCCTGCATGAAGGCTTCAGGAGAGCCGCATGAGAGCGTTCTCAGCCGCGCCCGGTCCCTCCGCCGACGCCGCGTCGAGCCAGCGCGCGGCGAGGTCCAGCCGGTCGGCGGTGGCGCGCTCCCAGTCCGGGTCCTGGGCCCGGTACGGTCCGGTGGCCAGCGACAACGTCACCCCGGCGGCACGCAGCCGGAGCTCGGCCGGGTCGACCTGGCGCGACAGCACGGGCAGCCACTCGGTCAACGCCGCCCGCGCGCCCGCCGCGGCGTCGAACGGGCCGGAAGCGAGGACGGCGAGGTGCGCGAGCAGGCAGCCGAGGTCGTCGGCGCGGCGGCCCGGGCCGATGGTGTCGATGTCGAGCAGCCCGCTGACCCCGCCGTGCTCGACGAAGAGCTGGGCGTCGTAGAAGTCGCCGTGCGTCGGCTCGTCGCCGTCCGGGAACGCGGCCAGGCCGTCCGTCACCGCGGCGGCCAGCGAGCGCGCCCGCGCCCCCAGCGACGGCGCCGCGGCCGCGACGACCCCGGCGTAGTGCGAAGCGTGCGCCGACCACGGCGCCCGCCGCGGCAGGCTCGTGACCTCGGCCGGCAGCCGGTCCAGCAGCGCGACCAGCTCGGCGGGGTCGCGCAGCGTCGTCGCGCCGGACTCCAGGGCGGTGCGCAGCGGTGTCCCGCGCAGCGGCGCCAGCACGATGATGCCGTCGTCGCTCCAGCCGAGGCTGCGCGGCACCGGCACGCCGGCCTCCGTCAGCACCCGGTGCCGGCTGTCGACGTCGCGTACCTGGGCCGGGCGCAGCACCTTGACGAACAGCCGGTGCCGCTCGGTCACGACCTCGATGACGGCGCGCTTGCGCGGCCGGTAGGCGACCACCCGCAGCTGGACGCCGTCCGGCGCCAGCCCGAGGCCCCTCAGCAACTCACCGACGGACGACGGGAAGCAGGCGGCCGCGAGCCCCGGCAGCTCCGGGTCGTACGGGAACCGCCACACCTGGACGTACCGGTCGCCGTCGGTGACGACGAGTCCGCCCGGCGGCCGCACGCCCGACACCGAGGCGGCGAACGTCTCGTCCCGTTCGCCGTCCGCCCACGACGCGCGGACGACGTACGAGGCGGTCGTGCGGTCGCCGGGCCGGTGGTCGACGTCGCGCAGGGTCCAGTCGAGCAGCGACGCCCCGGCCGGCGTGAGGGCCGCGTCGAGGATGTCGGGGACGGACGGGCCGGTCAGCAGCGCGAGGCCGGGGTCGGTGGACGGTCCGGGCACGACCGCCAGCCTGACGGCCGCCGATGAGCCGGACATGAGCCGGAGATGAGACGGTTCTCATCCGCCGCGGCGCCGCTGTCGCGCATCGGCCCGAACCCGCCGCTAAGCTGTTGCGGTCACATCACATCGGGGGTTCGCGCGTTCGGCGCGCCCCCTCTCGAAGGGAGCTGTGTCCGCCGTGCCGACGGACGCGTCAAGTCGCATACGTTCATCACGCCACCGTGATACCGGGCCGGGTGCCCGATGACCGCCGCGGTAGCGATTCTCGCGGTCTTCGTCCTCACATTCGGGACCGCCTACTTCGTGGCGCAGGAGTTCGCCTACGTCTCGGCCGACCGGGTCGAGCTCGCCCGCCAGGCCGACGCCGGCGACAAGCGGGCCGCCTCGGCGATCCGCGTCATGGAGCGCCTGTCCTTCATGCTGTCGGCCGCCCAGGTCGGCATCACCGTCACCGGCCTCATCGTCGGTCTCATCGCCGAACCGGCGTTCGCGCAGGTCGTCCGGCCGCTACTGGAGTCCCTCGGGCTGCCGGACAGCGCCGTGCCGGGCGTCTCGGTCGCGGTCGGGTTCGCCGTCGCGACCATCATCCAGATGGTGCTCGGTGAGCTGTTCCCGAAGAACCTCGCACTGGCCACGCCGGAACGCCTGGCCAAGGTGCTGGCGTCGTCGACGCACGTCTACCTGGCCGTCAGCGGCCCGGTGGTGCGGCTGTTCGACAACTCCGCCGCGTGGCTGCTGCGCAAGGCCGGCATCGAGCCGGTCGAGGAGCTGCACCACGGCGCCACGCTGGAGGAGCTGGGCCACGTCATCGGCGAGTCCGAGGCGGGCGGCTCGCTGTCGTCGCAGCTGTCGGGCATCCTCGGCCGGGCGCTGTACTTCTCCGAGCACACCGCCGGTGAGGCCATGGTGCCGCGGCCCGACGTGCGCGCCGTCCGCTCCGACGCCACGGCGGCCGCCGTCGTCGAGCTGGTCTCCACCCACGGCCACTCCAACTACCCGGTCCGGGGCGAGGAGACCGACGAGGTGGTCGGCGTCATCGGCGTGCGCGAGCTGATGTACGTCGCGCCCGGCGACGTCGCCACCACGCTGGTCCGCGACATCGCCCGGCCGCCGCTGCTGGTGCCCGACAGCCTGCCGCTGCCGGCGCTGGTCGAGCGCATGCAGGACGCCGGCGACGAGTTCGCCTGCGTCGTCGACGAGTACGGCGGCCTGGCCGGCATCGTCACGCTCGAGGACGTCTCCGAGGAGCTGTTCGGCGACATCACCGACGAGACCGACCAGCAGGCCGTCCCGGTGACGCAGGACGGCGACTGGTGGCAGCTCGACGCCGGCCTGCGGGTCGACGAAGCCGCCGCGCGGACCGGCCTGCCGCTGCACGAGTCCGACGACTACGACACCGTCGCCGGCCTCATCGTCGCCGAGCTGGGCCGGTTCGCCGAGCCCGGCGACCGCCTCACCGTGGGCGAGGACGACGGCCGCGACCGCGTCGAGATCGAGGTCGTGACGGTCGCGCGGCACGTGCCCGAGCTGGTGCGGCTGCGGCGCCTCGGCCTCGTGCACACCGACGGCAACGCGGAGGCGGCCCAGTGAGCCCGGTCAGTGCGGTCCTCGTCACCGTCGCGCTGCTGATCGCCAGCGCGTTCTTCGTCGCCGCCGAGTTCGCCCTGGTCGGCGCCCGGCGGCACCGCATCGAGCGGGCCGTCGCGGCCGGAAAACGCGGCGCCAAGGCGGCGCTGTCGGGCATCCGCGAGCTGTCGCTGATGCTGGCCGGCGCCCAGCTCGGCATCACCATGGTCGTGGTCGGGCTGGGCATGGTGGCCGAGCCCGCGTTCCACCACATCCTGGAGCGGCCGCTGCACGCCGTCGGCCTGCCCGACGGCACCGCCGACATCCTCGCGCTGGTCATCGCGCTGACCGGCATCACGTTCCTGCACGTCGTGGTCGGCGAGATGGCGCCGAAGTCGTGGGCCATCGCGCATCCGGAGCGATCGGCGATGATCCTCGCGCCGGCCTTCCGCGCGTACGCATTCGGAGTCCGCTGGCTGCTGGTGCTGCTCAACGGCGTCACCAACGTGCTGCTGCGGCTGGTCCGGGTCACGCCGCGGGACGAGATCGTGACCATCCGCAACCGCGAGCAGCTGCACCAGCTGGTCCGCGAGTCCAACCGGCTCGGCCTGATCGGCGCCGACGACTACGGCCTGCTGACCCGCGCGCTGATCGCGCCGGAGCAGCAGGTGCGGACGGTCATGGTGCCGGCCGAGCGCATCGTGTCGGTCCCGGCCGGGGCCGGCCCGCAGGACGTCATCGACGTCGGGCGCAGCAGCGAGCGCACCCGGCTGGTGGTCCGCGACGACGACGGCGCCCTGGTGGGCGCGGTGCACGTGCGCGGCGCACTGAGCGCCCGGGCGGCCGGGGCCGCGTGGACGGCGGGCGCGTCGGCGCTGCCCGTCCCGCTCATCGCCGACGGCGCCGACCTCGCCCAGGCCGCCGACGTGCTCCGCGACGCGCGGTCGCAGTTGGGCATCGTCGTCGACGGCACCGGCGCCGAGGTCGGACTGGTGGCCATGGACGACGTCGTGACGGCGGTGCTGGTGAACACATGACGGCGACATGGGTCGCGTTCCTGACCGACTACGGGCTGGCCGACGGCTACGTCGCCGCCTGCCACGGCGTGATCGCCCGCATCGCGCCGTCGGCCCGGGTCATCGACGTGACCCACGAGGTGCCGGCGCAGGACGTGCGGCACGGCGCCGTCGTCCTGGCCGACACCCTGCCGTACCTGCCGCCGTCGGTCGTGCTGGCCGTCGTCGACCCCGGGGTGGGCACCCGGCGCCGCGCGGTCGCCGTCGCCGCCGGTGAGCACGTGCTGGTCGGGCCCGACAACGGGCTGCTGGCGTGGGCCGCCGACGCCGCGGGCGGCGCCGTCCGCGCGGTGGAGCTGGAGCACCGCCTCGACACCGGCGCGACGACGTTCGACGGGCGGGACGTGTTCGCGCCCGCCGCCGCGCGGCTGGCCGCGGGCGCCGCTCTGCCGGCGCTGGGCCCGGAGCTCGACGTCGCGACGCTGGTCCGGCTGCCTGACCCGTGGCTGCGGGTCGGCCCGGGCGTCGTCGAGGCCGAGGTGCACGTCGTCGACCGGTTCGGCAACGTCTCGCTGGCCGCCGGCGCCGCGGACCTGGCGGCGGCGGGGCTGGCCGGACGCGCCCGGCTGCGGGCGAGCGCCGGCGAGTGGTCGGCGGACCTCCCGCTGGCCCCGTCGTTCGCGGCCGCGCCCGAGGGCGAGCCGGTGCTGCTGGTCGACTCCGCCGGACGGCTCGCGCTGGCGGTGAACCGCGGCAGCGCGGCGGCGTCGCTGGGGCTGCGTCCGGGCGATCGCGTGACGATCAGCTCGTAGCGTTCCACGGCCGCCGCCGGCCCCACACGTCGGCCCGCCAGGTGCGCGCGTGCACCAGCCCGACCGCGAGCAGTCCGAGCGCGGCCGCCGTCCAGCCCGGCCACGGATGCGCCGGCACGTCGGCGAAGTGCCAGGCCAGCGCCCCGATGACGAGCAGCACCCAGCCGCTGACGACGTTGACGACGGCACCGTCGCCGAACGGGCCGGGGTTGACGGTGCGGCCCGTGCTGCCCTCGACGAAGTAGGGCAGGCCGTTGCCGATGAAGAAGCCCGCGACGAACGCGAGCAGGACGGTGAGGGTCATGGCGTCGCTCCGTGGAGGAGGGGGAGGATGACGGCGTCGGCCAGCCGGTCGAGGAACGCGTCGTCGAGCGGCTCGCCGGTGACGAACAGCCGGGAGAACAGCAGCGCCGAGGCCACCTCGGCGATCAGCCCGTGTTCGGGCTCGCCCGCGATCTCGCCGCGGCCGGCCGCGCGGCGCAGCGCCGGGGCGAACGCGTCGCGCTTCACTCCGATCAGCCGGGCCCGTACCGCCGCCGCGAGCGTGGCGTCGTCGCGCATCGCCGTCAGCAGGCCCAGGACGAGCGCGGCGCTCTCGTCGGTGAGGCGGTCGCGCATCGGCCGCAGCAGCCCGAGCAGGTCGCCGCGCAGCGTGCCGGTGTCGGGCGCCGGGTGGTCGGCGGCCGCGGTGTGCCGCTCGATCGCGGCGGTGACCAGCTGCGCCTTGCCGGACCAGCGCCGGTAGATGGTCGCCTTCGACGCCTTGGCCCGCGCGGCGACGGCGTCCATCGTCAGCGAGCCGTAGCCGATCTCGGCCAGCAGCTCCAGCGTCGCCCGCAGGACGGCGTCCTCGCGCTGTTCGCCTCGGGGCGGGTTCATTCAGGCTCCTAGTGAACGAAACGGTTCCGTACACTTTAGATCGACGCCGGTCCGATGTCGAATCCGGGGCGGCGGCTCCGACGTCCCTTCGAGAGCACACCCAGGAGGCGACGCCGATGAAGTACCTCATCCTCATTTACCGCGACCCACCCACCGCCGGGCGGAGCACGGACGCCGCTCACGCGGCGCTGGTCCGTGAGCTCGCCGGCGGCGGCGAGCTGATCGCCGCCGAGGCGCTGGCCGACCCGTCGCAGACCCGGCGGCCGCACGCCGGCGCGGCCGGCCCATTGGCCGGCGAGCCGCAGCTGACCGCGTTCTACCTGGTCGAATGCGAGACCGTGGAGTGTGCGCTCGAGCACGCGGCCCGGGCGCCGGAGGCCGCGGCCGGCCGGGTCGAGGTCCGCCCGGTGCTCTGCCGCGGCGGCCTGGAGATGTGACGTCAGGCCAGCTCGATCACCCGCTTGCCGCGGGCGTGCCCGGTCTCGGCGGCGTGGTGAGCGGCGGCGATGCGCTCCAGCGGGTACCGCCGCTCGACGACGGGGCGCAGCGTGCCGTCGTCGACGTGGCGGGCGAGGGTGGCGAGGTCGTCGCGCCGGGCCTTCACCTGGACGACGCGGACGCGCGGGCCTCGCAGCACCGTGCTGGCCAGGGCGAACGGGACGCCCCGGGTCGCGGTCGTCGCCATCCGGCCGTCGCGGCGCAGCAGGCGGCGGTAGTCGCGCACGCGCGCGCCGTGCAGGTCCGCGACGGCGTCGAAGCCGCAGCCGGCGGGCTCGGGCAGCGCCGTGTGGTCCCAGACGTCCGCCGCGCCGAGGTCGCGGCAGAGATCGGCATTGCCCGGCCCGGCCACAGCCACCACGGTCGCGCCCATCGCCGCGGCCAGCTGCACCGCGGCCGACCCGACTCCGCCGGACGCGCCCACGATCAGCACCCGGTCGCCCGGGCGCACCCGCAGCGCGTCGCGCAGCACCTGCAGCGCCGTCAGGCCGACGGTGGGCAGCGCGGCGGCGGCCACCAGATCCACCGCGGCCGGCGCCGGGGCGCAGCGGCCGGCCGTCATGACCGCGTACTCCGCCATGGTGCCCAGCCGCTTCGGCAGTCCGCCGCGGTAGCCCCAGACCCGATCGCCGACGGTGAGGTCGTCGACGCCCTCGCCCACCGCCGCCACCTCGCCGGCGAGGTCGAGGCCGGTGCCACGCGGGAGCCGGGCGCCGAACCGCAGCCGGCCGGACCGGAACAGCGCGTCGCTGGGGTTCACGCTGGCGCCGTGCACCCGGACCAGCACCTCCCGCGGGCCCGGCCGCGGCACGTCGACGGTGTCGACCTGGAGCACGTCCGGGTCGCCATAGCGGTGGTGGCGGGCGGCCAGCATCGTCGCCGGGATCACGACGCCACCTCGGCCGCCGGTGCGGCCGCGGCCCGCCGTGCCGCCCGCCGGACGCCCAGGGTGAACAGCGCGACGCCGCCGGCCAGCCAGCAGGCCAGCACCAGCAGCGGCCCGGCCGCGCCGGCGCCGTCGAAGTAGGCGACCGAGCGCAGCAGGCTCCCCGCCGCGCCCGGCGGCAGCAGCTGGCCGAGCGTGCCCCACCCGGCGGGCAGCAGCTCGGGCGCGCTGGTCAGCCCGGACAGCGGGTTGCCGAGCAGGATCAGCGCGACCGCGCCCACCGCCAGCCCGGCGTTCCCGAGCGCCGTCCGCAGCCCGAGGATCGCCCACGCCGTCGCCGAGATGCCCAGCGCCGCCGCGGCCGCCGTCGCCCAGTACGCACCGTCGAACGTGCCGAACCCGAACCGCAGCAGCGCGGTCAGCGCCAGCCCGGCGACGACGGCGAAGGCGGCGGCCCCGGCGGCCTGCCGGGCCGGGCCGCGCACCGTCATGAGCAGCACGACCGCCGCGATCCAGCCGCCCAGCGCCAGCGGCAGCGCGCCGGCGGACAGTCCGGCGCCGGTGGGGTCGTCGGCCGGGAACGGGCGGACGTCGGTGACGGCCGGCACGCCCAGCTCCGCGCCGAGCGCCCGCAGCTGGGTCGCGACGGCGTTGCTCGCCGCGGACGCGACCAGCAGCTCGTCCGGGCGGCCGGTCGGGCCGAGCACGAACGCGCCGTAGACCTCGCGGTCGAGGATCAGTGTGCGGGCCGCGTCGGCGTCGTCGACGGGCGTGACGGCGAACGCGCCGGGTGCGCCGGCGTCCAGCTCCGCGGTGAGGTCGCCGCCGGCGACCGCGATCGGCACGTCGTGCTGGCCGGAGTGCAGCGGCGGCAGCGCGAACGCCGACAGCAGCGCGATCAGCAGCGCCGTCAGCGCCGCGACCACCACGGCGAGCTGCCGCCAGGCCGGTGGCGGGCTCGGGGTCGGCTCAGACATCTCGTCCTCCAAATAAGAAACGCTTCGTATCTTATGAGACGGGACTGTAGGCTACCCGCGATAAGAAACGCAACGTTCCCTGGAGGATCGATGGCGGAGACCCGCCGGCGCGGCGAGGCGCTCGAGGCGGCCATCGTCGAGGCCGTCTGGGCCGAGCTGGCCGAGTCCGGGTACGCCGGGCTGACCGTGGGCGCCGTCGCCGAACGCGCCCGCACCAGCAAGGCCGTCCTCTATCGGCGCTGGCCGGGCCGGGCGGCGCTGGTGATCGCCGCGCTGGCGCAGCACGCGCCGTCGGTCGACGACGTGCCCGACACCGGCAACCTCCGCGACGACCTGCTCGCGCTGCTGCGCACCGTCGTCGCCGGGGTCTCCGCCCGCAGCATCGACGCGCTCTGGGGGCTGCTCGCCGAGACCGCCCGCGACCCCGAGCTGGCCGCGCTGGTCCGCGCGAAACTGGACGAGCTGCAGCGCGCCGGCCCGGCCGCCGCCGTCATCGAGCGGGCCGTGCGCCGTGGCGAGGTCGACGCCGCCCGCGTCACGCCCCGGCTGCTGCGGCTGGCGCCCGACCTCCTGCGCAGCGAGTTGTTGCTCTACGGCGAGGTCACCGACGCCGCCATCGTCGAGATCGTCGACGACGTCGTCCTGCCGCTCGCCGGAGTGTGAGCCGCGTCGCGTTCCGCCGGACGTTGTCACACCCGGCGGGCGGCGCGGGTCTCGTGTGCGGACATCCAGACGCACGTGAGACGGAGACACGATGGCGAGGAGACTGGCGGAGTTCGTGACGCGCCGGCGGCGGGCGGTGCTGATCGTGGCGGTGCTGCTCGCCCTGCTCGGCGGGGCGACCAGCACGTCGCTGTTCGGCAAGCTGTCGGCCGGCGGCTTCGACGACCCGGGTGCGGAGTCCGGGCAGGCGGCCGACCTGCTCGAGGACACCTTCGGGCAGTCGCCCCCGAACCTGGCGCTGCTGGTGACGGCCGCCGACGGCGTCGACGGCGCCGCCGCGGCCGAGGCGGGGACCCGGCTGACGGAGTCGCTCGCCGCCGAGGACGGCGTGCGCGACGTCGTGTCGTACTGGTCGTCCGGGCAGCCGCAGCTGCGCAGCGCTGACGGCGACCGCGCGCTCGTCCTCGCGACCATCGTCGGCGACGACACCGAGGTGAACGACCGGGTCGGCTCGCTCGCCGACGCCTACGGCGGGGACGCCGACGGCCTGACCGTCGAGGTCGGCGGGTACGCCGCGTTCTCGCACGAGCTGTCCGAGCAGAGCGAGAGCGACGTCGTGACCGGGGAGATGATCGTGTTCCCGGTGACGCTGATCGCGCTGGTCCTGGTGTTCGGCGGCATCGTCGCGGCGCTGCTGCCGCTGGCCGTCGCCGCCGCGACGTCGCTGCTCGGCATGGGGCTGTTGTGGGCGCTGGCCGAGGTCACGTCGCTGTCGGTGTTCGCGGCGAACGTGGTGACGCTGGCCGGGCTGGGGCTGGCGATCGACTACAGCCTGCTGATGGTGAACCGGTACCGCGAGGAGCTGGCCGGCGAGCGGACGGTGCCGGAGGCGATCCGGGCGACGCTGGGCTCGGCCGGGCGGACCATCGTGTTCGCGTCGCTGACGGTGTGCATCGCGCTGGCGACGCTGATCCTGGTGCCGTTGCCGGCGATCCGGTCCATCGGGTACGCGGGGGTGCTGACCGCCCTGCTCGCGGCCGCGTCGTCGCTGGTCGTGCTGCCGGCGCTGTTCGCGGTGCTCGGGAGGCGGGTCGGGACGCCACGGCTGCGGCGTCGTCGAACGTCCGCCGGTGACGGGTTCTGGCACCGGCTGGCGATGGTCGTGATGCGCCGGCCGCTGCCGATCGCGACCGTCGTGACGGCCGCCCTCCTGCTGCTCGGCGCGCCGTTCCTCGGCATGAAGCTCGGCTACCTGGACGAGCGGGTCATGCCGGAGTCGTCCGAGGCGCGGCACGTCGCGACGGTGATCCGCTCGGACTTCGCGACGGGGGAGCAGGACGCGCTGCAGGTGGTGGCGCCGTCAGGGATGGCGGAGCCGGGCGAGTACGCCGAGCGGATCTCGCTGCTCGGCCACGTCGCCCGCGTCGACACCGTCACCGGCAGCTACGCCGACGGCGCCTCGGTGGCGCCGCCCGGCCCGGCGCACGCCCGGTTCGCCGCCGGCGACGCCGTCTACCTGTCCGTCGTGCCCGAGCCCGGCACCGTCGAGCAGACCCGCGAGCTGGTCGGCGCCGTCCGCGCCGTCGACGCCCCGGCCGAGACCCTCGTCGGCGGCGTCGCCGCGGTGGCCGAGGACGCCGACCGGTCGCTGCTGGACATGCTGCCGTGGGCGCTCGGCGCGGTCGGGCTGGCGATGGTCGTGCTGCTGTTCCTGCTCACCGGCAGCGTGCTGCTGCCGTTCCTCGCGCTGGTGCTGAGCACCCTGAGTCTGTCGGCCACGTTCGGCGCGATGGTGTGGATCTTCCAGGACGGGCACCTGTCCGGCCTGTTCGACTTCACCGTCACCGGCACGACCATCTCGACGGTGCCGGTGATGCTGTTCGCGCTGGCGTTCGGCCTCGCGATGGACTACCAGGTGTTCATGCTGTCGCGGATCAGGGAGGAGTACGACCGCGGCGCCTCCCCGACGGCGGCCGTCGCGCTCGGCCTGGAGAAGGTCGGCCGCATCGTCACCGCCGCGGCCGTCCTCATCTCCATCGTCTTCCTCGCCTTCCTCGTCTCCGACATCACGCTGATGAAGGCGTTCGGGGTGGGGCTGCCGCTGGCCGTGCTGATCGACGCCACCCTGATCCGCGGCGCCCTGCTGCCGGCCACCATGCGGCTGCTCGGCGGCGCCACCTGGTGGGCGCCGGCCTGGGCCCGGCGCCTGCACGCCCGCGTCGGCCTGCGCGAGTCGGCCGACGATCAGGTGCCGGAGTGGAGTGCGGTGTAGACGCGGTCGCGCAGGACGTTGACCTCCTCGCTGGTGAGGGTCCGGTCGACCGGGCGGAGAACGAGCCGGAGCAGCACGTTCTCCTGCCCGGGCCGGATGCCCAGCCGCTCCCGCGCCGCCGCCGGCAGGTCCGCGTACGGCGTCGTCGAGAGAACGGCGACCTCCTCGACGAGGTCGGCGTCGGGGCCGAGGGCCTCGCGGACGTGGTCGCCGAGCAGCTCGGCGTCCGAGCCGGCGGCGACGGCGACGGAGAGGTCGCGGCGGGCCGGCGGGAGGTCGGACACCGGCTGGTACGGCGTGAGGTCCAGCAGCTGCCCGGCCACCCGCGGGTCGGCGGAGCGCAGCAGCCGGATGTCCGGGATGCCCTTGCGCAGCATGAGCACGCGGTCCAGCCCCATGCCGAGGGCCAGTCCGCTCCACTGCGACGGCGACAGGCCGGCGGCGCTCAGCACCTCCGGCGCGGCCAGCCCGCACTCGGCGATCTCGACCGGGTGGCCGTCGTGGATGGCCTCGACCTCGCGGCCGCCGGACGTGTACGGGTGCGACGTCGCCGTCCAGCGCCAGTGCGCGCCCGGCAGCAGGGAGTCGACGAGGGTGGTGACCAGCGCGTGCAGGTCGTCGTGGTCGAGCCGGCGGCCGCCGCGGCGCAGCAGCCAGAGGTCCAGCTGGTGCGGCGTGCCGGTGTGCAGGCGGTCGATGGAGTCGCGGCGGTGGCAGATGCCGGGCAGCACCAGCAGCACGTCGTCGTCCGGCGGGAGGGGTGACGACGCCAGTGCGCGCAGCGCCGGCGGCACCCCGGCCGACGTGTGGCTGCGCAGCATGGTGGTGTCGCTGACGTAGCGGGTGTACCGGACGTCGCGCGAGACGGCGTCGCGCTGGTAGCCGAGGCGGTCGTAGTTGTCCTCGACGGCGACGACGGGGCGCGAGCGCAGCAGCCGGACGTCGGCGTCCCACTGCTCCCCGAGGGCGCCGGCGGCGGACGAGACGAGCTGCTGCAGGGCGTGCGGCCCGTCAGCGGGGTCGGTGAGGTCGCGCAGTGAGAGCGCGTCGACCAGAGCGGGCAACGACAGCGGCTGCGGCCGGCTGCCGGAGACGAGCATGGATGCGGTCATGACCAGGCCTTTCGCGGTAAGTGCGTGGGAAGCGGTGGAGGCTCCCCCGGCCGGTCGTCCGCGGAGGGTCAGGCGTGCGCACCCTCCGGGCGGCGGACGTTCGCCGACCGGGGGCCGCTAAACCAGCGCTGACCTGGCATGTGAACGAGGTTAACCGATCGCGAGCTGATCGGCCAGGCGCGAGAGGCTGTCGTGCCAGCCCTTGAGGTGGTCGTCGCGCTGCTCCTCGGTGGGGTTGTGGCTGTGCGTCACGACGACCTCGGTGCCGCCCTGCTCCGACGGAGCCAGGCGGACGGCGACCCGGCTGGCGGGCGCGTTGTCGCCGTCCCACGACCAGATGAACGTCACCAGGCGGGGCCGCCGGATCTCGCCGAAGATGCCGCGGACCGCGACGTTGTGTCCCTTGGACAGCCCGGTGGTACGGAAGCTGAACCGGCCGCCGGCCCTGGGGTCGGTCTCGTAGATCGCGGCGAACGCCGGTGGCCAGTACCAGCCGGCCAGCCGTCGTGGCTCGGTGAACATCGGGAAGACGTCGTCGGGGTCGGCGTCGACCACCACGGAGACGACGGCGGTGGTGGCATCGGGGGTGGATGACTCGACCATGGTTGCGCACTTTAGGGCATTTTCATACATCCTGACGAGAGGGGGACCACGGCTCGTCGCCGACTTCCCGGCGCAGCCGCTCCAGCTCGGCCGTGAGGTCGCGCCGCACCCCGGCATAGCCCGGATCGTCGTACCGGCTGGTCAGCTCGGCGGGGTCGCGGACGAGGTCGAACAGCTCCCACTCGGGCGCGGTCCGCACCGGCGACGCGCCGGGCACGCCGAGCCCGTCGCCCGGGTAGTGGATCAGCTTGTGCGTCGCCGTCCGTACCCCGACGTGCGCGGGCACGTGGTGGCTGCCGTCCAGGTGCTCCCAGTAGCGGTAGTACATCGACGTGCGCCAGTCGTCCGGCCGCTCGCCGCGCAGCAGCGGGCGCAGGCTGCGGCCCTGCATGCGCGGGTGGGCTGGTACCCCGGCGAGGTCGAGGAAGGTGGGCGCGAAGTCGACGTTCAGCGCCATCGCGGTGGTGGACGTGCCGGGCGCGACCTCGCGCGGGTAACGCACCAGGAGCGGCATCCGCAGCGACTCCTCGTACATGAACCGCTTGTCGTACCAGCCGTGGTCGCCGAGGAAGAACCCCTGGTCCGACGAGTAGGCGACGACGGTGTCGGCGGCCAGCCCGTGCTCGTCCAGCGCGTCGAGCAGCCGGCCGGTGTTGTCGTCGATCGACGCGACGCAGCGCAGGTAGTCCTTGAGGTAGCTCTGGTACGCCCAGCGGGTGCGCTCGTCGCCGGGCAGGCCGCGCGGCCACGGCGACTTGAGGTCGCGCTCGTTCAGGTCGCGGCCGACGCGCATGCGGGCCTCGCGCGCGCCGCGGCCGTGGCCGGCGTGGTCGTCGAACAGCGTCGGCGGCTCCGGCAGGTCGACGCCGTCGAACAGGCCTCGGTGTGCGACGTCGGGGTCCCAGCTGCGGTGCGGCGCCTTGTGCCAGAGCAACAGGCAGAACGGGCGGTCCGGGTCGCGCTCGGCGATGCGCTCGAGCGCGAGGTCGGTGAGAACGGTCGTCGTGTAGCCGTTGACCGTCCGGCGTCCACCGGGGCCGAGCAGTTCGGGGTTCCAGTACTCGCCCTGGTCCTCCAGGACCTCCCAGCTGTCGAAGCCGTGCGGGTCGTGCTCGCCGCCGTGCCCGAGGTGCCACTTGCCGACCAGCCAGGTCTGGTAGCCGGCCGCGCGCAGCAGCGCGGGGAACGCCGGCTGCCGCGCGTCGATGGGCGTGCTGAGGGTGCGGACGCCGTTGACGTGGCTGTAGGTGCCGGTGAGGATCGACGCCCGGCTCGGCGCGCAGAGGGCGTTCGTGCAGAACGTCGCGTCGAACCGCATGCCCTCGGCGGCGATGCGGTCCAGCTGCGGCGTCGGCATCAGCTCGCCGCCGTACGCCGAGATCGCGTGCGCCGCGTGGTCGTCGGTCAGGACGAGGACGAGGTTGGGCCGCTTCACGCGGTCTCCACCGTCAGCGGCGCGGACGTGCTCACGTCGGCCCGTCCCTCGGCGTCGACGGCGACGGTGAGCGGGTGGCCGGCGACCCGCAGGCCCTCGACCCTCAGCGGGAACCAGCCGGCGAACGCCGGGTCCGGCGCCACCCGCAGCCGGCCGCCCGGCACGTCCGCCGTCAGCCCGAGCGCCGCCTGCAGCAGCGCGAGGACCGTCGCCGCCGACCACGCCTGTGGCCGGCACGCCGCCGGGTAGGCCAGCACCGGCTCGCCGGCCCGGGCATCGGTGCCGGCGAACAGCTCCGGCAGCCGGTAGGCGAAGTCGGGCGCGACCCGCAGCAGCCCGTCGGCCAGCGACGCCGCGACGCCGGGGAAGCCGTCGGCGGCCAGCCCGCGCACCGCGATGGCGGTGTCATGCGGCCAGATGCTGCCCGCGTGGTAGCCGAGCGGGTTGAACCCGGTCGCGTCGGCGCTCATCGTCCGCAGCCCGTACCCGGTGTCGAGGTCCGGCCGGCCCAGCCGGTCCGCGACGACGGCGGCCTCGTCCGGGCCGAGCAGGCCGGTGCCGAGCAGGTGGCCGAGGTTCGACGTGACGGTGCCGACCGGCCGCTTGGCGCCGTCGAGCGCGATGGCGGGGAACCGGCCCTTCTCGTCGGACACCCAGAACGCGGCGGCGAAGCGTTCGCGCAGCGCCGCCGCCCAGTCGCGGAACCGGTCGCCGCCCTCGCGCCGGTGCGCGTCGAGCAGGCTCGCCCCGGCGAGGGCCGCCTCGTGGGCGTACGCCTGGGCCTCGCTGAGCGCGATCGGCGGCTCGGCGATGGCGCCGTCGGGGTACTGGATGGAGTCGCCGGAGTCCTTCCAGCCCTGGTTCGCCAGGCCGCGGCCGCTGCTGTCGACGTACTCCAGGAAGCCGTCGCCATCGGGGTCGGCCTCCTCGGTCAGCCAGCGCAGCGCGGCCTCGAGCGGATCGAGCAGGTCGCCGGCGTCGAGCCCCCACCGCCACGCGTCGTGCAGGAGGCAGACCCACAGCGCGGTGGCGTCGACGGTGCCGAAGTAGACCGGCGGCAGCCGGCTCCCGGCGGTGGGGATGCGGACCTCGTGCAGGATCTTGCCCGGCGCCTCCGCGGTGTCCGGGTCGTGCGTCGTCCCCTGGCGGCGGGCCAGCGTGCGCAGCGTCCCGCGGGCGAGGCCGGTGCCCAGCGGCAGGGTGAAGCGGGCGGCCCAGAGCGAGTCGCGGCCGAACAGGGTGAAGAACCACGGGCTGCCGGCGGCCAGGAACGCGTCGCCCGGCGCCAGGGGGTCGGCCAGTGCGAGTGCCTCGAGGTCGTCGACGCTGCGTGCGGCGAGGCGGGCGAGGTCGGCCCGGCCGGTCACGGTGACGGCGTCCCAGCCGGCAGCGTCGGCGGGCGCGAAGGCGTTGGGCGGCGGGCCGTCGGCGAACGCGGCGGTGACGGTGACGTCGGCGGTCCAGGACGAGCGCGGCGCGAGCTCGACCGCCCAGGAGAGGACGGCGCCGGTCGCGTGCGTCTCGACGGTGGCGCCGGCAGCGGTGAGCGTGGTGCGCAGCTCGCCGCCGTCCCACTCGACCCGGCCCGGCGCCGGGACCGTCGGCGCCAGCCCGCCGCCCTGGGCGCCGTCGCGTTTGATGGCGTCGGCGGGGGCGAAGTCGGCGGCGGCGTGCAGATGCACGGTCGCCGCCAGGGAGACGCGGGCGTTGTTGACCAGCTCCAGCCGCTCGGTGACGCCGTCGGCCCGCGCGAAGCGCTGCCGCTCGAGCCGCACGGTCGGGTCGGCGCCCGCGTCGCCGAGGTGGCGGACGATGCCGGTGAAGCGGGCGTGCCCGGCGCCGCGCAGGCCGTGTCCGGCCGGCTCGGGCTCGTGCCCGTCGACGTCGACGCGGAGCTCGGAGAGGACCCGCCGGTCGTGGCTGAGCACACCCTGGGCGCCGGCCGCCCGCAGCTGCCCGTCGGCGCCGGACAGCGCCACCGTCGGTGCCTTGACGCAGCTGACGAGGTCGTGCAGGAACGGCTGCGGCACCGGGCCGGAGACGGGTGGAGCGGTCACCACGGTGATCCTTCCGTGACTTGACAGAACGGTTGACGCGTTCTTAACTCTGAACCAGATCCCATCTTTGAACGATCAAACGCACGGTATCAACCCGGTTTTGATCGTTCAACACGTCAAGGAGGACGTCCGATGGCGACACCGGAGAGTGGTGCCACGCTCGAGAGCGTCGCGTCGGCGGCCGGGGTGTCGCGGCAGACGGTCTCCAACGTCCTGAACGCGCCCGAGCGGGTGGCGCCGGAGACCCGGCAGCGGGTCGAAGAGGCCATCCAGACGCTGCGCTACCGTCCCAACCGGTCCGCCCGGTCGCTGCGCACCCGCATGAGCAACCTCATCGGCTACTGCGTCCAGCCCGCCGCGGCCGGCAACCTCAACCCCGTCCTCGACCGGTTCGTGCACGCCGTCACCGAGTCCGCGGCCGGCCACGGCTTCCACGTCCTGCTGTTCACCGCGCCCGCGGGCGACGCCGGGCTGGACCGGTACGCGGAACTGCTCGCCCAGCGCGCGGTCGACGGGTTCGTGCTGGCCGACACCGTGGTCGCCGACCCGCGGCCGGGCTGGCTCACCGAGCAGGGCGTCCCGTTCGCGGCGTTCGGCCGCAGCTGGTCCGGCCCCGACATCGGCCGCTGGGTCGATGTCGACGGCGCGGCCGGCATGACGGAGGCGGTCGAGCACCTGCACGCGCTCGGCCACCGCCGCATCGCGTTCATCGGCTGGCCGGAGGGCTCCGGCGTCGGCGACGACCGCGTCGCCGGCTACACCGCGGCCTGCCTGCGCCTCGGCCTGGACCCGCGGGTCGTCCGCGCCGAGGGCGGCGCCGGCACCGGCCGGGCCCTCGCCACCACCCTGCTCGACGGCGACGACGCGCCCACCGCGCTGGTCTGCGTCAGCGACGACTCCGCGTACGGCGCGCTGCGGGCGCTCGCCGACCGCGGCCTGCGTCCGGGCGAGGACGTCGCCGTCGTCGGGTTCGACGACACCCCCGCCGCCCGGCTGCCCGGCGTCGACCTCACCAGCCTGTCCCAGCCGATCGAGCAGATCGGCCGCGAAGTCGTCCAGATGTTGCTCGGCCTGCTCGGTGTCGTGGTCACCCCGCCCGGCCCCGAGCACCGCCTGCTGCGCCCGTCGCTGGTCGTCCGGGCCAGCTCTCGCCCCGCCGGACCCGGTCCGGCCGCCCCCACGGAGGCTTGACATGCAGTTCCCCCGAACCCCATGGGCGGTGGCCACAGCCGTGGCCGCCGCGACCGTGCTGGCCGCCTGCGGCAGCGGCTTCGACGACGATGACGACGCCGCCGGCGACGACGCGGCCACCGGCGGCACAGAGGGCGGCGCCTCGCTCACCGTCATGATCGGCTCGTCCGGCGAGGCCGAGACGGTCGCCGTGCAGGACGCGACGGCGCGGTGGGCCGAGGAGACCGGCAACGAGGTCGAGGTGATCCCGGCCCAGGACCTCGTGCAGCAGTTGCAGCAGGGCCTCGCCGGCGGCAACCCGCCGGACGTCTTCTACGTCAGCCCGGACCGCTTCCGCATGCTCGCCGAGGGCGGCTCGCTGTACCCGTACGGCGACCAGATCGACGACGCCGACGACATCTACCAGTCGCTGCGCGACGCGTTCACCTACGAGGACGAGCTGTACTGCGCGCCCAAGGACGGCGGCGTGCACGCACTGGTCATCGACACCGAGGCGTGGGCCGCGGCCGGGCTGGCCGAGGGCGACTACCCGCAGGACTGGGACGGTCTCGCCACCGCCGCGCAGGCGCTCACCGCCGACGGCAGGGTCGGCCTCGCGTTCACCGGCGACTACAACCCCGTCGGGACGTTCATGTTGGCCGGCGGCGGGTTCTTCGTGAACGACGACCAGACCGAGGTCACCGCCGACACCCCGGAGAACCTCGCGACGCTGCAGTACCTCAAGGACAACATGGACGCGGGTTCGTTCGCGTTCGCGCCCACCATCGACGCGGCGTGGGGCGGCGAGGCGCTCGGCAGCGGCAAGTCCGCGATGACGATCGAGGGTGCCTGGATCGTCGGCGCGCTGCAGAACGACTTCCCGGAGCGCCAGTGGACCGCCGTCCCGATGCCGGCCGGCCCCGGCGGGCCCGCGGCGACGGCGTTCACCAACTGCTGGGGCATCGCCGCCGACAGCGAGAACCAGGCCGCCGCCGTCGACCTCGTCAACTCGCTCGTGAGCCCCGAGCAGCAGCAGACGTTCGCCGAGACGTTTGGCCCGATCCCGTCGCGCGCCAGTCTCGCCGGCTGGAACGCCGAGACCTTCCCGGAGAAGGCCGCGTTCGCGGAGGGCATGGAGACCGCCCGCAGCCAGGTCGCGGTGCCGGGCTTCGAGTCCGTCCTCGCCGACTTCAACACCCAGCTCGAGGGCATGGCGGCCGGCACCGTCACCCCGGAGCAGGCGCTGCAGGCGCTGCAGACCAACGGCGAAGCCCTCCTCTCGCAGGAGTGACGTGACCGCGACGGTCACCCGGGAGACGTCGGCGGGCCGGACCCGGCCGGTCCAACGGCGCGTCACCTCCGGGCACCTGCGTCAGGAACGCCGGGCCGGCTGGCTGTTCGTCGCGCCGGCCGTGATCGTGCTGGTGGTGTTCCTGTTCGCGCCGATCCTCATGGCGGCGTGGGTCAGCCTGCTGGACTGGAACGGGCAGTCCAGCCCGTTCTCCGGCGACGCCGAGTTCGTCGGGCTGGCCAACTACCAGAGCCTGCTGGCCGACGCCGGGCTGCTGCGCAACGACTTCATGCTGAGCGTGCGCAACACGATCTACTACGTGCTGTTCAACGTGACGGGCGTCGTGGTGGTGTCGTTCGCACTGGCGATGGCCGTGAACTCGTACGTGCTGCGCGGCCGCTCGTTCTTCCGCACCATCTTCTACTTCCCGGCCATCACGTCGTCGGTGGCGATCAGCGTCCTGTTCCTCTTCCTGTTCCAGGGCTCCGGCGTCGTCAACGTCGTGCTGTCGTGGGTGGGCGTCGACGGGCCGTCGTGGTTCACCGACCCACGCGGCGTGCTGCACATCGTGCTGGGGTGGTTCGGTGTGTCGGAGGCGCCGTCTGGGCTGGCCGACACCACGCTGGGCGGGCTGAGCCTGTGGAACTGGCTGTCCGGCCCGTCGGTGGCGATGTGCGCGCTGATCACGCTCACCATCTGGGCGTCGTCGGGCACGTTCATGCTGTTCTTCCTGGTCGGGCTGCAGGACATCCCGGTCGAGCTGGAGGAGGCGACGGCGATCGACGGCGCCGGCGGGTGGCAGCGGTTCCGGCACCTGACGCTGCCGTTGATGCGCCGCAGCATCGTGCTCGTCGTCACGCTGGCGCTGATCAGCAGCTGGCAGGTGTTCGACCAGGTGTTCATCCTGTCGCAGGGCGCGCCGGCCAAGACGACGCTGACGCCGGCCTACATCTCCTACGTGCGCAGCTTCGGCGACGGCCAGTTCGGCGTCGGCGCGGCGGTGGCGTTCGTGCTGTTCGCGATCATCATCGTGCTCACGCTGGTGCAGCGGTGGGTGGGAAGGGAGCGGCGGACGTGAGCGGGCTGCTGGTACGACGCCGTGCGTCCCGGCCCGCCCGGCGGGACGCGGTCCCCGTCGTGCTGACCGACCGGTACTCGCCGTTGCCGCGCAAGGTGGCGGTGCGGGTGATCGGGTACGGGCTGCTGGCGCTCGGGACGCTGCTCTATCTCGGGCCGTTCCTCGTCCAGGTGGCGACGTCGTTCAAGACCGACGCCGACGCCGTCGGCAACCCGGTGTCGCTGATCCCGTCGCCGGTGACGATGGCCGCCTGGGAGGTGGTGGCCGGGTCGAACCCGGCGTACTCGGTGCCGGTGTTCCGCTGGCTGGGCAACTCCTTCGCCGTCACCATCTCCGTGACGCTGGGCCGGCTGATCATCGACAGCCTGGCCGGCTACGCGCTGGCGCGGCTGCGGTTCCGCGGCCGCACGGTCGTCTTCGCCGGCGTCGTCGCCGTGCTCGCCGTTCCCGGCGTCGTGCTGCTGATCCCGAAGTTCCTGGTGCTCAACGAACTCGGCATGTTCAACAGTTACGCGGGGATGATCCTCCCGCTGTTCTGCGACGCCGTCGGGATCCTGCTGATGAAGACGGCGTTCGAGGCGGTGCCGACCGAGCTGGACGAGGCGGCGCGCATCGACGGCGCCGGCGTGTTCCGGACGTTCTGGAGCGTGATCCTGCCGCTGGTGCGCCCGGCGCTGGTGACCGTGACGATCCTGTCCTTCCAGGGCTCGTGGAACGAGTTCACCCACTTCCTCGTCGCGACGTCGGACCCCGACCTCGCCACGATGAACCTCGGCATCGCCCGGCTGACCGCCGGCGATCTACAGGGGTCGCAGCAGTTTCCGCTGAAGCTGGCGCTGGCCACCTTGTCGACGATCCCCATCGCCATCGTCTACGTGTTCTTCTCGCGCTACTTCATGCGGTCCGGCAACGCGACGGGCCTCAAGTGAAGTCGGCCGTTCGCCGTTGGGCGCCAGTTCGCGGCTGTCCGCCAGGTCGCCGCTTTGCGGCAGTTGGCCGTCCCCCTGATGCCCATTCTCTTGGCCGCGGCACCGCGCCTCAAGCGGAGCCAACAGCGCTTCGCGCGGGCGTGGCACCGCTTGACCCGCGGCACCGCGGCCTAAGAACGGGCACCTATCAGGGGGACGGGGAAGAACCGGGCACAGCCCGCCTGGTGCACCGTTCGCCGCCAGCCGCCAGCCGCCAGCCGCCAGCCGCCAGCCGCCAGCCGCCAGCCGCCAGCCCCTGACTGTCTAGTGCTCGGAGCGCCGTCGCCGGGTCGTGCCGGCGGCGGGTTGCCCGTCTTCGATAGCGGGCGTTGCGTTTTGGGCGCTGTTGCGGGCCGATCGCGTGGGTTCTGGCTATCGAAGTCGGGTGCGGGGCGGTGGCGTTGGCTTCACTCGTCTCGTGGATAGGTCGCTCGCAGATGGGCGTCGTCGGCGGCGACTCGGGTGGGGGATCGCGGAAATCCTGGTGACGGGCGGGCGCTCGCCCTGGCAGAGTGGCCGCTCGTGTCCAGCGTCTACCTGATCACCGGCATCATGGCGGCCGGCAAGTCCACCGTCGCGCAGGCGCTGGCCGAGCGGCTGCCGAAGGCGGCGCACGTGCGCGGCGACACGTTCCGCAAGGCCATCGTGTCCGGCCGCGCCGACCCGGTGCCGGGCGATGCCGAGGGGATGGGGCAGCTGAGGTTGCGGTACCGCATCGCCGCCGGGGCCGCCGACGAGTACGCGGCCGCCGGGTTCACCGCGGTGGTGCAGGACGTGGTGATCGGGCCGGTGCTGGCGGAGTACGTCGAGCTGATCCGCACCCGCCCGCTGCACGTCGTCGTGCTGGCACCGGCGCCGGACACCGTCGCCGAGCGGGAAGCGGGTCGCGGCAAGACCGGCTACGGCGCCTGGACCGTCGACGACCTCGACACGTCGTTGCGCACCGAGACGCCGCGGCTCGGGCTGTGGCTGGACACCTCCGAGCTGACGCCGGAGCAGACGGTCGACGCGATCCTCGCCCGGCGTGACGAGGCCAGCGTCTGACCAGCGGGGCGCGGCCGCAGCGGCCCAGGCGTCAGCCGGCGTCGGCGAGCAGGCCGCGCTGGTGCGCGATCGACACCGCCTCGGTGCGGCTGGCCGCGCCGAGCTTCGTCATGACCCGCGACAGGTGCACGCTGACCGTCTTCTCACTGATGAACAGCTCTTCGCCGACCTTGCGGTTGGTGTAGCCGCGGGCCACCAGCTCGAGCACGCCCAGCTCGCGCGGAGTCAGCAGGCCGGCGCTCGGCAGCACCGTGCCGGGCAGCGCGACGCGGGCCCGCCGGGCGAGGTCGCGGACAGCGGCGGCGAGTGGCTGCGCGCCCAGCCGCTCGGCGGCCTCGTGGGCGGCGGCCAGCTCGACGGCGGCGGCGTCGCGGTCGCCGGTGGTGACGAGCGCCTCGGCCAGCCGCCAGCGGCCCAGCGCGACGTGGAACGGCTCGCCGTAGCCGAACGCCTCGACGACCGCGCGCCACGCCTCGGTGTCGGCGGCGCCGGTGAGCCGGGACTCCTCGGCGCGCAGCCGGGCCAGCCACGCCAGGCCCTCGGCGCCGAGGCGGTCGGCGCGCGGGATGCCGCGCTCGGCGGTGGTGCGGGCGTGCTCGACGAACCTCCGCCCCTCGGCGACGGCGGCGGCCTCGGCCGCGTCGTCGTGGTCGAGCCGGGCCTGTGCCGCGACGTCGGCCAGCGAGCCGAGCGCCAACGTGGCCAGCCGGATGCCGCCGAGCGGCCAGTAGTCGTCGTCGCCCTTGCGCATGGACGCGATGGCGTCGTCGGCGATCCGCGCGGCGTCGTGGTGGCGGCCCTGCCAGCCGGCCATCTCGATGCCCGCGATGCCGGCCAGCTGGGCGATCTGGCCGTCGCGGTGCCACTCGGGCCGGATGCGGTCGAGGTCGCGCTGCGCTTCGTCGAACCGGCCGCGGCTCACCTCGATGATCGCCGCCGACGCCGCGAGCAGCGCCGAGATGGTGTCGGAGACCTGCTCGCCGGGCGGGCTGGCGGCCGCGAGCGCTTCGTCCCAGCTGCCGCGGGCGTAATGGACCATGGCGCCCATCCAGCGTAGCTCGAGGCCGTAGGCGCTCCAGGTCAGGCCCAGCTCGGCGGCGCGGGCGCCGGCGGCGTCGGCGATGGCGCCGGCTTCGTCGAGCCGCCCCTGCTCGTACCGGGTGGTGACGAGGTTGAACGACGCCCGCAGTTCGACGTTGGCCGCGCCGACCCGGACGGCGTTCTGCCGCGCCTGTTCGAACAGCGCGCAGGCGTCTTCGACGGCGCCGGCGCGGAGGTCGTTGAAGGCGAGCGTGATGAGCGCGTCGGACTCGGCGCTGACGCTGCCACTGGCCCGTGCGTCGGCGATGGCCTGCTCGGCGAACTGGCGGGAGAGCTCGTTCTCCCTGGCCAGGCGGGTGCGCGCCCGCAGCGCCAGCACCCAGGCGCGGGTGCGGCTGGCCGGCTCGGCCTCGACCAGCGCCCAGGCGTCCTCGATGACCTGCTCGGCCTCGTGCCACCGGATGCTGGCCAGCAGGGTCTCGGTGAACTGACGGCGGACGTCGGCGCGGGTGACGGTGTCGGCGTCGCGGTCGGCGAGCTCGAGCGCGGCCTGCGCGTAGGCGACGGCCCGCTCGGGGTGCCCGGCCGCGCTGGCGACGTAGGCGGCCTTGCGGGTGAGCGCCAGCTCGTCGACGCCGGACCGCGCCGTGGGGTCGTCGACCCCCGGCCACAGCTCCAGCGCCTGCTCGACGTAGCGCAGCTCGGCCGCGAGCGCGCCGACGCGCATGGCGTCGTCGGCCGCCTTCACCGACGCGGCCAGCGCCGTGGGGAGGTCGTTGCTGCGCAGGCTGTGGTAGGCGAGCGCGCCGGCGAGTTCGTCCTGCTGCAGCTCGACGATGCGGCGCGCGTAGGCGGCGTGCAGCCGGACCCGCTCGCCCGGCAGGAGGTCGGCGTAGACGGCCTCGCGCAGCAGCGCGTGCCGGAACGTGTAGCCGCCGTGGTCGTCGGTGACGAGGATGTGGTGCTGCAGCGCCTCGCGCAGCGCGGTGTCGAGGTCGCCGTCGGGGAGGTCGATGACGGAGCGCAGCGCGGCGTGCCCGACGTGGCGGCGTCCGGTGACGGAGATGGCGCCGACGACGCGCTGGGCGGCCTGGCTCAGGGTCTCGACCCGCGACAGCAGGACGTCGGCCAGTGCGGTGGGGATGCCGCCGGCCGGGCCCGTGGCGCTGGCCGCCACCAGCTCCTCGGCGAAGAACGCGTTGCCCTCGGACCGCGCCGCGACGTCGGCCAGCCACTCGGGGTCGATGCCGCCGTCGGCCAGCGCCTCGACGAACGCCAGCGCGTCGGCCGGTCCGAACGGCGCGAGGTCGAGCCGCTCGACGACCGGCAGCCGGACCAGCTCGGCCAGCAGCGGCCGCAGCGGGTGCTGCCGGTGGAGGTCGTCGGACCGGTACGTGGCGACCACCAGCAACCGCTGCGCCGCCAGCCGCGACACCAGGAACGACAGGAGGTCGCGGCTGGAGGCGTCGCTCCAGTGCAGGTCCTCGACGGCGAGCACGACCGGCGCGTCGTCGCTCAGCTCGGCCAGGACGGTGACCATGGCGTCGAACAGCTGCAGCTGACCGAGGTCGGTCTCTTCGCCGGACCGCGTGGTGGTGGCCGCGGCGCGGCCGATGAGCCCGGCCAGCGCCGGCCGGGCGTCGACGAGGTCGGGACGGAGCCGCCGCAGCTGCTCGACGACCTCCTTGAACGGCAGGTACGGCAGCCCGGCCTCGCCGACGCTGACGCAGCGGCCCAGCAGCACGTGCGCGCCGGCGGCCTCGGCCTCGGCGAGGAACTCCGTGAGCAGCCGGCTCTTCCCGACCCCGGCGTCGCCCGAGAGCAGCACCGCGCCGCCGGTGCCGCCGCGGGCGCGCTGGAGCGCCGCGCGCAGCTGGGCGGACTCGCCGCTGCGCGCGGTGAACGGGACACCGGTTCCGAGCCTTGGCACGACACCGATGCTCGCATACCCCTCCGACAAGGTGGCGGGCATTTTTCCGCCGGTCAGCGAACCGGCTGTGGCCGGCGCGCCGTGGGGCGGACGGCCTGCGGTGCGGGCACGACGTCACGGCGCGGCCCGCGGCGGGTGGTGACGGCGTCGCGGCGGACGCGTTCCTGGCGGTAACTGAGCTCGGCACGGATGCTGTCGATCATGGTCTGCCTCCCCGGTCCTGGCCTCGTACCGTCGAGACTCGTGCTGAGGGCGGGCCCGCGGCATCGGGCGACCACGCACACCCCGCGCGGCGGCGACCCCTTACCCGCCACGACCGGGGGAGTAAGGGGATCTCGCGGGTGCCGGATCAACTACGGTGGACCTGCTCACCTCTCGGCAAGAAGGGTCACCGTGGTCAGCGTTCCGAGCGTCTCCTACTCGATCACCGTCCGGCTCGAGGTGCCCGCGGGCGGCTCGTCCGTCGGACAGCTCACCGCCGCCGTCGAGAAGGCGGGCGGGCTCGTCACCGCACTCGACGTCACCGCATCGGGCGCCGACCGCATCCAGGTCGACGTCACCTGCGCCGCTACGTCGTCGGCGCACGCGGGCGAGCTGGTCATGGCGCTTCGCTCGGTGCCCGGCGTCGCCATCGGCAAGGTCAGCGACCGGACCTTCCTCGTGCACCTCGGCGGCAAGATCGAGGTCGTGTCGAAGGTCCCGATCCGCAACCGCGACGACCTCTCGCTCATCTACACCCCCGGCGTGGCCCGGGTGTCGCAGGCGCTCGTCGACAACCCCGACGACGCCCGCCGGCTGACCATCAAGCGCAACACCGTCGCCGTCGTCACCGACGGGTCGGCCGTGCTCGGGCTGGGCAACATCGGCGCCACGGCGGCGCTGCCGGTCATGGAGGGCAAGGCGGCGCTGTTCAAGCGGTTCGGCGGCATCGACGCGTTCCCGATCTGCCTCGACACCCAGGACGTCGACGAGATCATCCGCACCGTCCAGAACATCGCGCCGGTCTTCGCCGGCATCAACCTCGAGGACATCTCCGCGCCGCGCTGCTTCGAGGTCGAGGCGCGGCTGCGCGAGCTGCTCGACATCCCCGTCTTCCACGACGACCAGCACGGCACCGCCATCGTGGTGCTCGCGGCGCTGCACAACGCGCTCAAGGTGGTCGGCAAGGAGATCGGCTCCATCCGCGTCGCGATGTCGGGCGCCGGCGCGGCCGGCCACGCCATCGCGCAGCTGCTGGTGGCGGCCGGCGTCACCGACATCGTCGCCGCTGACATCAACGGCGTCATCCACCCCGGCCGGGCCGACCTCACCGGCGTACCCAGCTGGTACCTCGAGCAGTGCAACCCGCGCGGCGTCACCGGCGACCTCCGCGACGCCGTGCGCGACGCCGACCTGTTCGTCGGGGTGTCGGCGCCGAACGTGCTCACCGCCGCCGACGTCGCCACCATGGCGCCCAACGCCATCGTGTTCGCGCTGGCCAACCCCGAGCCCGAGATCGACCCGCGGGCCGCCGGCGAGTACGCCGCGGTCGTCGCCACCGGGCGGTCGGACTACCCGAACCAGATCAACAACGTGCTCGCGTTCCCCGGCGTCTTCCGCGGCCTGCTCGACGCGCGCAGCCGGTCGGTGACGACGGAGATGATGCTGGCCGCCGCCGCGGCGCTGGCCGCCACCGTCAAGGACGAAGAGCTCAACCCGTCGTACATCGTCCCCAGCGTGTTCCACTCCGGCGTCGCCGACGCGGTGGCCGAGGCGGTGCGGGGCAGCGTCGAGACCATCAGGCGCGTGGCCGAGGAGACCGGCGACTTCCCGGCCATCCCCGTGTGATGGACGCCGATCCCGTGGGCGCCGGGAAGCTGACCGGGAAGCTGCTCGTGGCGGCGCCGTCGCTGCGCGGCTCGACGTTCGACCGGGCGGTCATCCTCATGCTCTCGCACGACGGCGACGGCGCCCTCGGCGTCATGGTCAACAAGCCGACCGAGGTGCTGGTCGGTGACGTGCTGCCGCGGTGGATCTCGGTGGTCTCCGAGCCCGGCGTGGTGTTCCAGGGCGGCCCCGTCAGCCTCGACAGCGCGCTCGGGCTGGTGGCCGTCGGCGGCAACGACGAGCCGCTGGGCATCCGCCGGGTGCGCGGCCGGCTCGGCGTCGTGGACCTCGACACCCCGGCCGAGATCATCGAGCCCGCGGTGACGGCGATGCGGGTGTTCGCCGGGTACGCCGGCTGGGCGCCTGACCAGCTGGAGGGAGAGATCGACGAGGGGTCGTGGTACGTCGTCGACTCCGAGCCGGGCGACGCGTTCCGCACCGACGCGCAGGACCTGTGGCCGGTGGTGCTGCGCCGTCAGGGCGGCCAGCTGGCCCTCATCGCGACCTTCCCCGCCGACCCGTCGATGAACTGACGTCCCGGCGCGATCGCCCGGCGGATCGGGACAGAATGCCGTAGTGGCCGGGACGGCGCCCCCGGCACGCTCTCCTCGTCAACGCACCGACGAGGGGGAGAACGATGAGTACCAGCCTGGCAACGGGCACCACCCAGGAGACCACGACGGCGGTGTCGCGCGTCTGGGCCTACACCGGCGTGCTGGCCGGGCTGGCCGGCGTCGCCGGCATCCAGGCGTCGATGAGCGTCTCCGCGGTCTACGACGAGGAGACCCAGGGCGACGCGGCCGCGATCCTGGCGGGTCTGCGCGACTTCGTCCCGAACATCGTGGTGTTCCACGTCACGATGATGCTGGCCACCGTCCTGCTGGTGGTCTTCGCGGCCGGGCTGCGCCGCCGCCTCAGGGCGCAGGCGCCGGCCGACAGCGTCCTGCCGGACGTCGCCGCCTTCGGGTTGCTGCTGACGTCCGTCGCCGGGCTCATCGGCACCGGGCTCAACACCGAGTTCGCGTTCGCGCTGGCTGACGACGAAGCGGCGCTCGTGCCCGAGGCGGCGGTGGTGTTCGGCCACTGGATCGGCACGCTGCCGTGGCTCTGGGTCGGCGCCGGGATCACCGGGACCGCGCTGGCCGTCGCCGCCCTGCGGCACGCCGCGGCGCCCCGCTGGATCGGCTGGGTCGCGGCGGTCCTGGGCGGACTCACGCTGCTGCTCGGCATCTCGCCGCTGCAGTACATGGCCGGCATGACGGGGCCGGTCCTGGTGCTCGTCGTCGCGGCCGGCTTCGTCTGGGGGGACCGGAGCCGGACGTGACGACGCCTGCGCACCGCGGTCGCGGCGCATGCTGTGGGACCCTTCCGTCAGCGGGCCGTACGCCGGGGGGCCGGCCCGAGAGGGGGAGTGCCGAGCACATGCCCGACACGTTGCGCAGGACCCGAGCCTGGGTGGCCACGGCGATCGCCGTGGCCGCCTGGGCGCTGGCCGTTCTGTCCACCGTCCTGCTGGTCCTCGCCCGGCCGCCGCTGGACGCGAACCTCTGGTTCTTCGTCGTCGACGTCACGGTGGCCGGCGTCTACGGGACCGTCGCCGCGATCACGTTGCGGCGGCGGCTGCATCCGGTGCCGATCCTGCTGGCGGTCGCGGCGGTCGGTGGCGGCCTGGCGGGGTTCGGCTACGCCTTCGCCTGGTGGTCGGAACGGCCAGGCGGCCCGGATCCGATCGCCGCCATCGCCGATCTGCAGGGCATCGCCTGGGTCCCGGGCACCATGGCGCTCTTCCTCGTCGTGCCCTGGCTGGTCCGCGACCACCCGCTCGGCCTCGCCTGGGCCGGCGTCGTCGCGGGCGCCGTGGTCGCGGCCGCGCTGAGCGTCGTGAACGTCGTCGCGCCGGACTGGCCGGCCACCGAGCTGTTCGCGGCCTCCGTCGTGCTCGGGCTGGTCACGGCCGCGGAGACGGAGTGGCGGCACCGGCGCGGGCCGGAGGACGAGCGCAACGGCCTGGGCTGGCTGGCGCTGGGCACGGCGATCCTGGCGGTGTCGTTCGTGCCGCTGCTCTTCGACTGGGACATCCCGTACTGGTCGACGCCGGTGCTGCACCTGCTCTCGCAGGCGGTGTTCCCGGCCGCGGTGCTGGTGGCCGTGCTGCGCAACCAGCTGTGGGGGCTGGGCCTGGCCGTGCGCCGCACCGTGCTGGCGGGCCTGCTCACCAGCGGGCTGCTCGCCCTGTACCTCGTCGTCGCGCTGCTGGTCGGCCGCGTCGTGCCGGGGCAAGGGGTGGCCCAGCTGGTCGCGGCCGGGTCGGTGGCCGTCGCGGTGCAGCCGTTGCGGATGTGGCTGGCCACCCGCGTGCACCGGCTGGTGCACGGTCCGGCCGCCGACCCGGCTCAGGTGGTCCGGCTCGGCTCCCACCTCGGCGACGCGGGCTCGGTCGAGGACCTGCTCCGGGGGCTGGCCGAGGACATCGGCCGGTCGATGCGGCTGGAGTCGGTCCGGATCGAGGTCGACGGCGACACCGCGATCGGCTGGGGCCGGCCGACGACCGCCGTCGAGACCGTCACGCTGGTCCATCGCGGCGAGGAGGTCGGCCGGCTGGAGCTGACCGTCCCGCCGGGCGAGGCGCTGGACGGCCGCGCGCAGTCGACGTTGCGCGACCTCGCGGCGGTCGTGGCGACCGCCGTCGCCGTCGCCCGGGCCGCCGCCTCGGTCGACCAGCTGCGCGACCGCGTGGCCACGGCGCGGCTGGAGGAGCGCCGCGTCATCCGGCGCGAGATCCACGACGGCCTGGGCCCGTCGCTGGCCGGCCTGCGGCTCGGGCTCCAGGGTGCGCGCAACCTGCTCGACACCGACGTCGCGGCCGGGAAACGGCTGCTCGGCGCGCTGCAGGCCGAGCTGGACCAGCGGGTCGACGCGGTGCGGACGCTCTCGCACCACCTGCTGCCTCCGGTGCTCGACGAGCTCGGCCTCGCCCCGGCGCTGGAGGAGCTCGTGACGAGGTACGCCGAGGATGGGATCGACCTGTCGGTGTGCACGCAGCAGGTGGAGACGCTGTCGGCCACGCAGGCGGCCGCCGCGTACGGCATCGTCAGCGAGGCGCTGGCCAACGTCAGCCGGCACGCCAACGCGCGTCGCGCCTGGGTGGAGGCGTGCCCGCACGACGGCGGCATCAGGCTGACCATCGCCGACGACGGCGCCGGGGTGGCGCCGGACGCGGTGCCCGGCGTGGGCAGCCGGTCGATGCGCGAGCGGGCCGCCGAGCAAAGCGGCTACGTCGAGGTCGGCGCCCGCGACGGCGGCGGCACGGTGGTGCTGGCGTGGTTCCCGAGCAAGGAGGTGGCCTCATGATCAGGGTCGCGGTCGTCGACGACCATCCGGTGTTCCGGCTCGGCATGGTCGCCCTGCTCGACAGCCTCGACGGCATCGAGGTGGTGGCGCAGGCGGCGTCGGCGCAGGAGGCGCACGAGGCCGTCGGCGAGTCGGTGGACGTGGTGCTGATGGACCTGCACCTCGGCGACGACTCCGGCGTGGAGGTGACCCGCGACCTGGTGCGGCGGCTGCCGCGGCTGCGGGTGCTCGTCATCACGATGCGCGAGGACGACGAGTCGGTGGTCGCGTCGGTGCGGGCCGGAGCCAGCGGCTACCTGCTCAAGGGCGCGTCGCCCGACGAGGTGGAGCGCGGCGTGCGGGCGGTCGCGAACGGGGAGATGATCCTCGGCCCGAAGGTGGCCGCGCGGGCCATGGCGACGCTGACCGCCGGGCGGACCGCGGTGCGGCTGCCGTTCCCGGAGCTGTCGGACCGGGAACGCGAGGTGCTCGATCTGGTGGCCCGGGGGTTCGACAACACGCAGATCTCCCGGCGGCTGGTGCTGAGCCCCAAGACGGTGCGCAACCACGTGTCGAACGTGCTGACCAAGCTCGCCCTCCCGGACCGCGCCGCCGCGATCATCAGGGCGCGCGACGAGGGCCTGGGCCGAGACCCGGGAGACACACCCTAGCCGTCGATGCTGACCAGGACGGCGACGACGTGGTCGCCGGCGCTGCCGGGCGGTGCGTCGGGCGCGAGCCGGGGCGGCGGGCTGGTGCGGACGACCCGCCAGCGCACCCCGCCGGCCGTGAGCACGTGGCCGGGCGCGTACCAGGCGGTGGTGCGGCGGCCACCGGGCTCGTCGACGCCGAGGCAGACCCGCGGGGCGTCGACCCCGACGACGGTGACGGCGGCCGCGCCGGCCGCGGCGGGGTAGCCGAGCCGCACGCGGACCCGGGTGGGCGGCTCGCCGGAGTCAGCCGTCGTCATCGGCCTCACACCAGTCGATGCGGGTGAACAGCCGGCAGAAGACGTCGAGCGGCACCGGCCGCGGATGCCGCAGCCCCCACGGGTTGTGCAGCAGGACGCGGCGGTCGGCGTCGAGGCCCAGGACGGCGTAGGCGTGTGCGACCGGCGCGAGGCGGTAGCGCAGGGCGGCCGCCGCGCCGGCGTCGTCGCCGTGGCCGAACGGGCGGCTGCAGGCGACCGCCGGCTGAGCGGACTCGACCAGCGCCGCCACGATGTCGTCGCCGGCCTTCGGCACCCGCAGCAGGTAGCTGGGCCGGCCGGTGAGCCAGTGCAGCGCCTCGGCGGGCAGGCCGCCGCGGGCCAGCGCGGGGTAGCCGCCGCCGTAGACGGCGAACGCCTTCTCGACGTACGGCACCAGCGTGGAGCCGTCGGGGGAGCGGGCGTAGGCGAGCCCGCCGCCGGTGTCGTCGACCGGCAGCGTGGGACGCAGCCGGTAACGCCGCCCCGGCACGTCGACCAGCACGGCGTCGCCGGCCGCGGTGACGGCCGGCAGCAGCCACGGCGCCCGCCCGGCCACCGTGCACAGGGCGGCGACGAGGTGGCAGTCGCTGATGGCGCCCTGGCGGGCGAACCCGGCGCCGACGGCGGCGGGGAGGGTGAGCGGGTGGGCGGCGTACCGGACGCCGCCGGTGAGCGGGGGTTCCGGCGACCGGCCGGGCGTGGCGGACGGCTCGCCCGCCGCCGCGGCGGACGGGGCGTGGTGCAGCAGCGCGAGCAGCGCCGCCACCTCGGCGTCGAGGGTGTGGCGGACGGCTCCGGCGGCGTCGTCGACGACGGCGGCCAGCGGGCGGGCCAGCTCCGTCGCCGGCTCCCCGGCCGGGCGGACGCCGGCGATGCCCGCGGCCCGCGCCACACCCTCCGCCCGCCCGACCACAGCCGCGCGCACGGCGTCGAACTCCGCGCCCACCTCGGCGCGGAGCGTCGTCAGGGCCTGGACGGCCGCACGGAGGGGCCGCTCAGCCACGGCCGGACCCGGACGCCGTCGTCGTTGTCGCTCTCACACCTCCTATGGGTGCTTCGGGCGACCCGAATGTGACACGACGGTCAGGATTTGTCGCCGCCGCCGGGCTTCATGGACTCCCAGATCTCCTTGCACTGCGGGCAGACCGGGTACTTCTGGGGGTCGCGGCTGGGCACCCACACCTTGCCGCAGAGGGCGATGACGGGAGTGCCGTTGATCATGGCCTCGGTGAGCTTGTCCTTGGGCACGTAGTGCGAGAACCGCTCGTGGTCGCCGTCGCCGCTGGTGGGCTGGGTACGGCGGTCCTCGATGGTGTCGCTGCCGGGGGTCAACTGGGTGCTCACCCCGCCCAGTCTACGGATTGGGCGCACAACCGCACATGTCGGCAGCGTCGCTATGATTCGCTCGTGACAGAGCGGTCGGGTGACGAGGTGGCGCAGGGCATCCTCGGCCCGGCGTATCGGCGGCTGTCGGTCGGCATCGTGTCGACGGTCGTGTTCATCGCGTTCGAGTCGATGGCGGTCGCCACGGCCATGCCCACGGCGGTGCCCGAGCTCGACGGCATGGCGCTCTACGCGTTCGCGTTCTCGGCGTTCTTCACGACCAGCCTGTTCGGCATGGTCGTGTCCGGCGAGCTGAGCGACCGCACGGGGCCGCGGCTGCCGCTGATCCTGGGGACGTCCGCGTTCACGGTGGGGCTGCTGCTGTCCGGGTCGGCGCAGTCGATGTGGCCGTTCCTGGCCGGACGGGCGACGCAGGGGCTGGGCGGCGGGCTGGTCATCGTCGCGTTGTACGTGGTGGTCGGGCGGGCGTACCCGGAGCGGCTGCGGCCGAAGATCTTCGCCGGCATGGCCGCCGCGTGGGTCGTCCCGTCCATCGTCGGGCCGCTGGTGGCGGGGCTGCTGACGGACGAGGTGTCGTGGCGGTGGGTGTTCCTGGGCATCGCGCCGCTGGTGCTGATCCCGGTGTTCCTGGCGCTGCCGTCGGCGAAGGCGGTCGACGGGCCGCCGCCGGGCGGTGCGGCGCGGCGGGCGGGGAAGAAGCGGTTCGCGCTGGCGGCGGCGGTCGGGGTCGGCCTGCTGCAGTACGCGGGCTCGCGCGCGGACCTCGTCGCGCTGGCGTTCGCCGCCGCCGGACTGGTGCTGCTGGTGCCGAGCGTGCCGAAGCTGCTGCCGCCGGGCACCATCTGGCTGCGCAGGGGTCTGCCCACGGTGGTCGCCCTGCGCGGCATCTACGCGGGCGCGTTCTTCGGCACCGAGACGTTCCTGCCGCTGCTGCTGGTCTCCGAGCGGGGCATGTCGTCGACGCTGGCCGGGCTGTCGCTGACGGGCGGCGCGCTGGGCTGGGCGACCGGCTCGTGGTACCAGGGCCGCACGCGCACCGTCGCGCCGCGCTACCTGCTGGTGCGGGCCGGCGGGATGTTCGTCGCGCTGGCCATCAGCAGTGTGTCACTGGCGCTGATCGAGGCGGTCCCGCCGTTCGTCGTCATGATCGGCTGGGCGGTCGGCGCGTTCGGCATGGGCATCGCGACGGCCAGCATGAGCGTGCTGCTGTTCCAGCTGTCGCCGGTCGCGGACCACGGGGCGAACTCGGCGGCGCTGCAGGTCAGCGACGCCCTGTTCACAGCGACGTTCGTCGGGCTGGCGGGCACGATCTTCGGCTCGGCGCACGCCGAGTCGATCGCCCAGACCACCGTCGACAACTGGGTGTACCTGGTGATCATCGGGGTCATGGCCGCGCTGGCGCTGTTCGGCGCGTGGGCCGCCGGCCGCGTGCGCACGGCGTCCGAGGCGGCGCCGACCGGCCTGACGGCCGACCCGCCCCAGCCGGCCGGGCCCGCCGCGGAGCCGGCCGGGTGAGTCTGCGCGCGTCCGGTCACGGGCTGTCGGTCCCGGCCGTTAGGCTCGACGAGGTGCCCGGGCCGACGCCCGGTGTCGGCAACGCCGCCGATGCGCCGCGCCATGACACGACGTCGACGTCACGGGAGATGTGTGAGCACTTCGGCCGCTGAGCACCTGCCTCCTGCCTATCCCGATCGTGCCCCGTGGGGAACCGCGGGGCGCCTGCGCGCTTGGCAGGCGGCGGCGCTCGAGGACTACCTCACCCGCGAGCCGCGCGACTACCTCGCCGTCGCCACACCCGGCGCCGGCAAGACGACGTTCGCGCTGCGTATCGCCGCGGAGCTGCTGGCCCGCAAGGTCATCCACCAGCTCACCATCGTCGCGCCGACGGAGCACCTGAAGCGGCAATGGGCCGAGGCCGCCGACAAGGTCGGCATCACCGTCGACCCCGCCTTCAGCGGCCGCACGGCCCGCACCAGCCGCGACTTCACCGGCGTCGCCGTCACCTACGCCGGCGTGGCCGCGCACCCCATGCTGCACCGCGCGCGCTGCGAGAACCGCCGCACGCTGGTCATCCTCGACGAAGTGCACCACGCCGGCGACTCCATGTCGTGGGGCGAGGCCACCCGCGAGGCGTTCGACCCCGCCGCCCGCCGGCTGGCGCTCACGGGCACGCCGTTCCGCTCCGACATCAACCCCATCCCGTTCGTCACCTACGCGCCCGACGTCCAGGGCATCCCGCGCAGCGTCGCCGACCACTCCTACGGCTACGCCGAGGCGCTCAAGGACGGCGTCGTGCGGCCGGTGCTGTTCCTCGCCTACTCCGGCGAGATGCGCTGGCGCACGCGGGCCGGCGACGAAGTGGCGGCGCGGCTGGGCGACCCCCTCACCAAGGACATCACCGCGCAGGCCTGGCGCACGGCGCTCGACCCGCACGGCGACTGGATCCCGTCCGTCCTGCAGGCGGCCGACACCCGGCTGACCGAGGTGCGCCGCCACGTGCCCGACGCCGGCGGGCTGGTCATCGCCACCGACCAGGAGTCGGCCCGGGCCTACGCGGCGCTGCTCAAGCGGGTCTGCGGCGAGTCGCCCACGGTCGTGCTGTCCGACGAGCCGAAGGCGTCGAAGAAGATCGCCGACTTCAGCGACGGCGACAGCCGCTGGATGGTCGCCGTCCGCATGGTCTCCGAGGGCGTCGACGTCCCCCGGCTGGCGGTCGGCGTCTACGCCACGGCCACCCAGACGCCGCTGTTCTTCGCCCAGGCGATCGGCCGTTTCGTCCGGGTGCGCAAGCGCGGCGAGACCGCGTCGATCTTCCTGCCGACGGTGCCCACGCTGCTGTCGTACGCGGGCGAGATGGAGGTCTCGCGCGACCACGTCCTCGGCAAGCCGCCGGGCGCCGACGACGACCCGATGGCGGCCGAAGAGGCGCTCATGGAGGCCGCCCAGCGCGAAGACCCTGCCGACGGCGAGGAGCTCATGCCGTTCGAGGCGCTCGGCTCCGACGCCTCGTTCGACCGCGTCCTGTACGACGGCGGCGAGTTCGGCACCCAGGCCCGCGCCGGCTCGGCCGAGGAGGCCGACTACCTCGGCATCCCGGGCCTGCTCGAGCCCGACCAGGTGGCCGTGCTGCTGCGCCGGCGCCAGGCCGAGCAACAGGCCGCCCGCGAGGCGGCGCCCGCCGGCTCCGACGACCCCCAGAGCGACGGCGGCCGCGACCCCGCGGTGTTCGAGCAGATCTCCATGCTGCGGCGCGAGCTCAACGGCCTGGTCGGCGCCTGGCACCACCGCACCGGCAAGCCGCACGGCGTCATCCACACCGAACTGCGCAAGAGCTGCGGCGGCCCGCCGGCCGCCCTGGCCACGGCCGCGGAGATCCAGGAGCGCATCGACACCATCCGCGCCTGGGCCATCGCCCGCGGCTAGGGCGGCATCACGGCCTTTGACGGACTGCTGCTGCGGCCCGCCGCCCGGTCGTCGACGGGGGCGGCTGGAGCTGGCCGAGCAGGACTCTGCCGCCGTCGAGGCGTGCGGTGGCGCGGGTGCACCAGAACCGGGTCGCGCTGGAAGCCGAGGCTGACCGCCAACGGGCTCAGCTCGACGACCGCGTCGGTGATCACGGTCAGCGAACCACCGGCGATCCGCGGTAGACCTCGACCAGCTGCAGCGGGTCGGGACAGTCCAGCGTCGGCCCTCAGAACGGCGCGGTCACCCGGCGTCGGGACGGACGTATGTCAGCGCGAGATTGCCGCGCGGGAAGGACTTCACGTCGACCAGCTTCAGCCTGGTGAACGTGGTGAACAGCGGACCACCGGCGCCGTACGCGACCGGCCCGACCATCAGGTGATACTCGTCGACGAGGTCGGCCGCGACCACCGACTGGGCGAACCGGACCCCGCCATGCACCATGATCGGCCCGACACCCCGCTCCTTCAGATCGCCGATCTCGGTGGCCAGGTCACCGGAGCAGACGGTCGTGGTGTCCCACGGGGTCTCGATCGGCCGGCGGGAGAAGACGACCTTCGGGATCCGGTTCATCGCGTCCGCCTCGGGCCCGGTCCGGTACGGCCAGTAGCCCGCCATGTCCCCGTACGTCTTCGAGCCCATCGCGTGCACCCCGGCCCGGCCGAGCAGGTCGCCCATGTAGGCGATGAATTCCTCGTCCTCGTCGTACTCGACGAGGACGTCCTCTGGTACGCCGGGCGCCACCGCGCCGTAGCCGTCGAGGGACAGACTGTGCCGGAGAACCACTGGGTTGGCATCCATACCTGTGAGACCGGCGTCGGCGGCGGAACTGATCGCTGCGGCGGGGGATGACAGCAGTGATCCGGCCGCCGGCCCAGCTCGCTGCGGATCACGCCGGTGGAGTAGGCACGATCAGATCGCCAACGGCCGGCCCTTGCCATCGACAGCACGATGGATCTTCGTGGTCAGCCCACCACATGAGCGACCAACGCCGTGACCTGCGGGTTCACAGTGCTCGAACGGCAGATTCTCTGCAGTTCGATGAAGCCCCCTGTGTCCTGATCGGGACGCCGGGTGTTCGTCGCGTGCTGGTGCGCCCGCGCGATCGTCGCATCGACCGACACCGTCCACTCGACCTTTCCGACCGCATCGGCCTCGGCCAGCATCTGGGCGAGCACCCGGTCCCAGGTGCCGTCGGCGGCATAGCGGCGGTGCCGCTTCCACACGGTCTGCCAGGGCCCGTACCGACCCCCGGGCAGATCGCGCCACGGGATCCCAGTTCGGTAGCGGTGGACGATGCCCTCGACCACCCTGCGGTTGTCCCCGAAGGGATGGCCCTTGCGGCCCACATTCGACGGAAGCAACGGCTCGATCCGTGCCCACTCCTCATCGCTGAACGCCCTGAACCGGGAACCCCGGGTCGTCGACGATCACGGTGGGTGGCCGGGCTCGTGGCGGTACCGCCCGAGCATCCGCACCAGCAGCGCCGCCGTCACCAGACAGCCTGGCTTGGTCAGCGGCCTCGGCGATCGCGGCGCGGTCATGGCGGCGATCCTGCCAGGTTTCCGATGCGCGTCGTTCTCCGGTCATTCATCCCGATCTACGCATCGGGTCATCCCGTCTCCCTAGCGTGTGAGGCCGCATCCCCGGCGAGGAAGGCCTCACGTTGAGAACGCTCACCCTGCGGTGCTCCGCAGCGCTGGCCCTGATGGCGTCCGTGCTGGTCCCGCTCGGCAGCGCCGCGGCAGCGGCGCCGGAGGCACCGGACGGCCTGGAAGGCAGCGGCACCGCGGCCGACCCGTACCTCATCGGCACCGAGGAGGAGCTGGTCCGCTGGGCCGAGCTGCTCAACGCCGCCGACGCCGCCTACACGGGGACGAAGACCTTCCGGCTCACCGACGACATCGCGCTGACCGGCGCGAACACCGTCCCGATGGTCCGCGACTTCGACGGCACGCTGGACGGCGCCGGCCACACCATCAGCGGCTACACGCTGGAGGTCGCGCTGCCGGAGACGAACCCGAACGGCTTCCGGGCCGGGTTCATCGTGCGCAACGACGGCACCATCCGGAACCTCACGCTCGACGACCTCGAGGTCACCTGCACCGGCGACAACGGGACGGCGACCGGCCCGACCTGTGCCGGCCTGGTCGCGGAGAACTACGGCGCCATCGTGGCCAGCGCGGTCGAGGGCACCGTGACGGCGCCGGGCATGGAGAAGGTGGCCGGCATCGCGGGCGCCAGCTTCGGCGGCACCATCCGCGACGTCGCGTTCACCGGCGCGGTGACGGGCAGCTTCATGCCCGCCGGCGTCGTCTCGTACGGCAACAACGCCGCGACGATCGAGCGCGCCGTCGTCGACGCCGACCTGGTCGCCACCTCGACGAAGCCGGCGGCCGGCCGGACGACTCAGCAGGGCAACGACGCCGGCCTCGTCATCGCCTACCCGAACAACGTGACGATCCGCAGCAGCGTCGTCACCGGCGGCTCGATCAGCTACGCCTATCCGGGCGGCACGCCGGGCTTCTACGGCCGCATCTCCGGCTACGACGGGTTCAGCCGCACCCTGAGCGGCAACCACGCGTACGCCGACGTGCTGATCAACGGCGTCGCGGTGACCGGCACGGCGACGGACCAGCAGGGCCAGGACACCGACGCCGCGACGCTGCGCGACCCCGGCTTCTACGCCTCGCTCGGCTTCGACCTGGAGACGGTCTGGCAGCTGGACGAGACCACCGGAGTGCCCGTGCTGCGAGACCCGGTCGAGACCGAGCCGGTCCCGCCGCTGTCCGGCGCGGGCACCGCCGCCGACCCGTATCTCATCGGCACCGAGGACGAGTTCCACCACTGGTCCGCGCTGGTCAACGACCGGGCGAACCTCGAGCACTCCGGCGCCCGCTACTACCGCATCACCGCGGACATCGCCCTGACCCGGCCGTTCACCATGGTCAACCAGTTCCGCGGCAACCTCGACGGGACCGGGCACACGGTCAGCGGGCTGGTCGTCACCGGGGACCTGTCCACCCGCAACGTCGTCGCGATGATCGCGGAGAACTCCGGCGTCGTCGAGAACCTGGTGCTCGACGGCGTCGATGTCACCATGACCGGCGACCGCGGGCCGATCACCGGCCCGACCGCCGCCGGCCTCGTCGGCCGCAACCTCAGCGGCGGCCTGGTCCAGTCGGTCGCCGTCACCGGCAGCGTCGAGGCACGGGGCGCGGAGAAGGCGGCCGGGCTGGTCGGCGAGAACCTCGGCGGCGTGATCCGCGACTGCTCGTTCGAGGGCGACGTCACCGCCAACCTCATGGCCGCGGGCGTCGCGGGCTACAACAACGGCAACGGCTCGGTGCAGCGCTGCCTCGTCGACGCCGACGTCACGACGGTGTCGACGCAGCCCGTCCAGGGCCGCGACGAGCAGCGCGGCAACGACGCGGGCCTGCTGCTGGCCTACCCGAACACCGGCTCGGTGCAGGCCAGCGTCGCCTACGGCGGCTCGATCAGCTACGCCTACCCGGGCGTCACGCCGGGCTTCTACGGCCGCATCTCCGGCTACGACGGGTACAGCCGGCTGCTGCGCGACAATCTCGCCAACACCGCCGTCACGATCAACGGCGCGACGGTGTCGGGCCAGGCCGGCGACCAGAACGGCGCCGACCGCAGCGCCGAGCAGCTGGCCGACCGTGCGACATACGAGGCGCTGGGCTGGGACTTCGGCTACACGTGGGGCTGGGACGCGGACCGGTCGCGGCCGGTGCTCAGCTACGCCGACACCTCGATGCGGCCGGACCGCGTCACCGTGACGTTCCACGGCGACGCGCGGACCCGCCGCGGGTTCACCTGGTACACCAGCGCCGAGGCGGCCGAGCCGGTCGTGCGGCTGAGCACGTCACCCGACCTCACCGACGCCGTCGAGATCGCCGCCGAGCCATTGGCCCGCGCCGGCGCCGTCCGGCACCAGGCGGTCGCTGACGGCCTGACGCCGGGCACGACCTACTACTACCGGGTCGGCGACGCCGCCTCGGGCAACTTCAGCCCCACCGGCACGTTCCGGACCGCGGGCGACGGCGACGACGCGTTCTCGTTCGTCGCGCTGACCGACACCCAGTCGCAGAGCGAGGCCGAGGCGCAGCTGTCCGCCGAGACGATGGCGAAGTCGCTGGCCGCCGTCCCGGACGCCGCGTTCATGCTGCACAGCGGCGACGTCGTCGAGCGGGGCACCGACGAGTCGATGTGGCAGGACCTGCTGAACCAGGCCGGCGGCAGTCTGATGGCGACGACGATCGCGCCGGCCGCGGGCAACCACGACACCGGCGGCGAGGCGTTCGTCGACCACTTCAACGTCGAGCGCAACGGCGACACGACCGACGGCAGCTACTACTCCTACGACTACGGCAGCGCGCACTTCGCCGTCCTCAACACCAACGAGGACGCCGCGCAGGCGGTCTCGCCGGAGCAGCTGGACTGGCTGCGCGCCGATGTCACGGCGGCCCGCGCGGCCGGCGCGGAGTGGGTGATCGTCAACCTGCACAAGGGCCCGTACACCACCGCCGTGCACGTCGACGATCCCGAGGTCGTGCGGCTGCGCGAGACGCTGGTGCCGCTGATGGACGAGCTCGACGTCGACCTCGTCTTCCAGGGCCACGACCACATCTACGCACGCACGCGGCAGCTGGACCACGACCCCGAGGGCGTCGCGAACGCGACCGTCGTCGAGACCACCCGCTACACCGAGCTGGTCGGAGGCAAGCGGATCGAGTACACGCTCGACACCGAGGGCATCCGCTACCTGCTGCCCAACACGGCCGGTGCGAAGCACTACGACCAGAACACCAACCCGGACGGCCTGGACATGGGCGCCTACCTCGGCCTGTTCGACCGCTCCGACCAGGGTCGCACGTCGGCCGCCGACGAGCGCGACGCGCAGTACTTCGCCGAGGTGAGCATCGACGGCGGCATGCTCGACGTCGTCATGTACCAGATCAAGGACCGCGCGCAGCCGTTCGCGCTGGAGGGCTTCGGCATCGACCGTGAGGTCCAGCCGGTGATCGACCAGATCGCGGCGCTGCCGGAGCCGGGCCGGGCCACCGACGCCGACCGGCCCGCCGTCGCCGCGGCCCGGACCGCGTACGACGCGCTCACCCGCGGCCAGCGATCGGCCGTCGCCGACGCCGGCCGGCTGGCCGAGCTGGAGCGCGAGCTGGCCACCTCCGGCGGCGCCGTGCCGTGGCACGTGGACGGCGCAGACGGCCGGCAGAGCGTCGCCGTCCGCAACACCACCGACGCCGACGTCACGGACCAGCCGGTGCTGCTGCGCCTCGACGCGGTGCCGGCCGGCACCGCGCCGGGCGCGCTGCGACTGCTCGATGCCGCCGGGCACCCCGTCCCGTTCGAGGTCGAGCACTGGGACCCGGCCGGCAGGACGACGGTCTGGGCGCGCGTCGCGCGGATCGGCGCGGGCGCGGCCGCACACCTGTGGGCCTACTACGGCGTCGCGCCCGAGGCGAACGACCCGGCCGACGTCTGGCGCGGCGACCACCTGCTGGTCGAGCACTTCGCCCGCTCGGCCGAGCCGGGCGCCGTCCTGACCGACTCGACCGGGCGCAGCACCGGCACCGTCGAGGGCGCCGGCCTGGTCGCCTCGACCGGCCCGCGCGGCACCCGGACGGCCGACTTCGCCGGCACCAAGATCTCCTACGACGACGTCGGCGCCGGGCTGGACCGGATCACCGTCAGCGCCGTCGTCACCGTCGCGGGCGAGCAGTCCCAGGACCTCGCCGCGATCATCGCCAAGGACCTGCTCGGCGACGGCGCGGGCGACACGTTCCGGCTGAGCCTGGACGCGTCGGACCGGCGGCTGCTGGCCGCGCACGTCGGCACCTGGTACCAGTCCAGCGCCACGACCCGGCGCGCCTCGGAGGGCGGGACCGAGCTCCCGGCCGACGGCGAGCCGCACCTGGTGACGCTGACCTACGACGGCATGACCTTCGCCGCCTACCTCGACGGCGAGCTGATCCACCAGAACTTCGCCGAGTACCGCACCACGCTGTCCGACCCGGACACGCCGACCAGCATCGGCGCGTTCTCCGACCCGGGCATCGTCCGCGGCGCCTTCACCGGCACGCTCGACGAGGTCCAGCTCACCGGCGCCAGCACCAGCCCGGCGCTGGAGGAGTTCCGGTACGCCGCCTGGTTCGGCGACGCGGTCGGCTACGGCGACGTCGAGCCGCGCGACGGCAGCGTCGGTCTGACGGTGTCGTACCCGCAGGACGGTGCCGCCGTCGAGGCCGGGCCGGTCACCGTCAGCGGCGTCGTCACGCAGGACGTGACGCTCACCGCGACCGTCGGCGGGCAGCGGCACGAGCTCGGCGACGTCCCGGCCGGCGAGTTCCGGGTCGACGTGCCGGTGTACGTGCCGGGCGAGCAGGAGGTCGAGCTGACCGCGTCGGCCGAGGACGGCGACGCGACCGCGACGCTCCCGCTGGAGGTCACCGACACCGCGGCGCCGGCCCGGCCGGAGCTGGACGACACCGCCGTCGACGGGATCGTCGCCATCGGACACGACCCGGCCGAGCTCAGCGCCGAGGTCGAGGCGGGCACGGCCGAGGCGACGTCGGTGCGGTTCATGCGCAGCCAGTCGATCGAGCTGGACGCGAAGCAGGTGACGATGCGCTCGGGCACCACCGAGGCCTCGCTGCCCGACGACCTGCTGCCGGCCGACGGCACGGAGTCGGCCGAGCCGTTCGCCGCCACGTCGGGCGAGGGCGTCACCCCGTACCAGATCTTCGACGTCGCGCTGACCCCGCAGCAGGCCCGGGCGGAGTCGTACCGGTTCACCTGGACCGGGTCGGCCGAGCGCGAGGTCACCGGGTACTACTGGGATCACGCCGCCGGCGCCTGGGTGAAGGCGGGCACGGCGTACGGGCCGGACGGCGCGGAGGCGTCGATGGACCTCGTCGTGCCGCGGTCCGCGGCGAACGGGCGGACGGTGACCGTGCTGCTCTGGCGCGGGCTCGGCACGCCGGTCGCGGGCCGGTCCAGCTACGTCCCGAGCGCCGGGCAGTTCGACTTCTCCTACGCGCTGATCCCGGACACCCAGCTCTACACGCAGAGCACGCCGGAGATCTTCCGGCGGCAGACCGAGCACATCGCCGAGCAGGCCGAGGAGAACAAGACGGTGATGGCGCTGCACCTGGGTGACGTGGTGAACCGGCCGTGGCTGTCCGAGGAGTACCAGTGGGAGGCCGCCGACGCCGCGATGGACGTGCTCGACGAGGCGGACGTGCCGTACGCGATCACGTGGGGCAACCACGACTACGACAACGGCACCAACAGCCGCGTCCTCTACGATCGCTGGTTCTCCGCCGAGCGGCTGCGCGAGAGCGCCGGTGAGCTGTGGGGCGACTCGCGCGGTATCGACGACGCGTACTACCTGATGGAGCAGGACGGCGCCGAGATCATGGTGCTCTCCGTGGGCTTCTGGGCGAGCGACGCCGACCTGGCCTGGGCGGCGGACGCGATCGAGGCGCACCCGGACCACTCCGTGATCCTGCTGACGCACTCCTACACCGGCTCGCCCGGCGGGCTCTCCGGCGAGGGCGGGCGGATCCGCGACGCTCTGGTCGCGCCGTACGAGAACGTCAAGCTGATCCTGAGCGGCCACGTGTCCGGCGTCGGCCTGCACTACGAGTCGATCGACGGGCGGCCGGTGTACGGCGTGCTGCAGGACTACCAGGGCATGCCGTTCGGCGGGTTCGGGTTCCTGCGGCACATGAAGGTGGACGTCGAGAACGACCTGATCTACTTCAACACCTACTCGCCGTACACGGGCGAGACGACGTCGCCGTACGGGAACCGGCAGATGACCGTGCCCGGGACGTACTACCAGACCGACGCGGACAACTTCGCCATCCCGGTGGACCTCGGCGGCACGTCGCAGCGGACGCTGACGACGTCGTCGCTGCTGCTGGCGACGGCGGAGGACGTGGCGCTGGGCGAGCCGGTCGAGCTGACCGGCGCGGGGACCGCGACGCTGGACCTGGAGTCGGTGCTCGACCTCAGGCCGCGGACGACGGTGCGGTGGTACGCGGTCCTGACCGACGCGGCCGGCAACCGCACGGTCAGCGATCAGCGCTCGTTCGCCGTCGAGCGGTACCGGCCGGGGCTCCCGCGGCCCTGACCTCGGCACGGAACGAAAAGGGGCGGCCGGCCCCGCGACCGTCAGGGGGGATCGGGTCGCGGGAACCGGCCGCCCGGGGGCGCCGGGGAACCCCGTCTCGGGTGGGTCAGCGGGAGATGCGGACGGCGTCGGCCTCGATGGAGCCGGCGGTCGACGTCCAGCGGCTGACGCCGACGACCGGGCGGTTGCCGGCGGCCAGCGCGAACGTGCCGATGGAGACCCACCGGCCGCCGTTGCTGCGCTGGTCGACGTAGACCGTCTGGTTGCCGCTCGTGGTGGCGACGAGGTACGGCGTGCGGGAGTTGTTGGCGGGGTCCTGCGGGTACCAGACCTCGACCCGGTAGTTCGCGGCCGCCGGGATGTTCGCGCTGAACCAGGCGGCGTCGCTGGAGAGCACCGGCTGGGCGTGCCGATGGTTGCTGCCGTACTGGCCGGGCGCCGACGCCGCGACCCAGTTGGCGCTGGCGGTGAACGCGCCGCCGTTGTCGACGATGACGCTCCACGACGGCTCGCCGCCGCCGTTGACGTAGCCCATGTACCGGTTCCAGTCCCAGTTCGGGCCGGGGTCGGTGTGCGTGGCGCCGGGCGCCTCGCTGTGCGCGATGACGTGCGTGCGGTCGCGCGGGATGCCGTAGCGGTCGCAGACGTGCCGGGTCAGAGCGGCCGATGAGCGGTACATGGCCTCGGTGTACCAGGCGGGGTCGTTGACCCAGCCCTCGTGCTCGATGCCGATGGACCGGTTGTTGGTGTTGCCGACGTGCCAGGCGACATCCTTGTTGCGCACCATCTGCGTGATCTCGCCGTCGGACGAGCGGACGACGTAATGGGCCGACACGTTCGCGCTCGGGTTCTGGAACCACGAGATGCACCCGGCGTACGACCCCTGGACGGTGTGGATGACAACGCGATCGATGGCGTAGTCATTCGGCCGGTTGGCGACGCGGTAGTTGCCGGAGTTGGCGGCCACCCAGCGGGCCGGGCCGTAGTCGTCGGTCTTGACGGAGAACCGCTGGTCGAGCGTGGGGACGGTGGCGAACGAGCCGTAGTCGGGGGCGACGGCCCGGGCGGCGACGGTGTACGTCTCGCCGTGCGCCCGCAGCGCCAGGCCGCGCTCCAGCGTCTCGTAGACGGTGTCGGCCTCGAGCCGGGCGACGGAGGGGTCGGCGTAGCCGGAGTAGCGGGCGACCGGCTCGTACCAGGCGTCGACGCGGCGGCGGTCGGCCGCGCCCAGGCCGGCGTCGTCGGCCAGCGAGCGCAGCAGTGCGGCGGCGCCGTCGACGTTGGCCGCGACATCGGTCCTGAGTGCGTCCAGGCCGTGGCCGGTGAGCGCGGCGGCCGTGCCCAGCGTGTCGGTGGACGGGTTGCTGATGAGGTGCATGACGCCGTAGCCGCCGGCCTGGCTGGGCCGGCCGGCGTGGTCGTCGATGCGGGTGACGGTGTAGGAGAGCGCGACCAGCAGGTCGCGCGGGACGCTGTGCCGGCGGGCGGCCGCGGCGAACGCGGCGCTGAGCCGGGTGACCGGCCGGACGGGGTCGCCGGCGGCGTTGGCGGCGGTCGTGACCACGGGCGTCACGACGATGGCGGCGCCGAGCGCGAGGACGGCGCGTCGGCTGGGTTGACTCGTCACTGCGGATCCCCTCTGTCGCCCGGAGCCGGTGGATCGCACCGGCCGAGTAACAGCAGAACCTACCGACAGTTTGTGGGTCTGTCACCAGGTTCCGGACGAATGTCCGGTTAATCGGTTGCGGCTCCGGAGTGTCGTTCCAGGAAGGTGTAGACGTCGGTGTCGTCGACCCCTGGAAACGTGCCTGGCGGCAATGCTGCCAGGAGGTGGGAGTGGACCCGTGCACTGGGCCAGGCCCGGCTCGCCCAGCGGCCGGCCAGCGCGGCCGGTGGACGGCGGCAGCAGGACGGATCGGGGCAGGTCGACGTGGCCCTGACGGTGGTCTCGCGGCCCTGGAACCACTTCGAATGGGCGTACGGGACGCCGACGTCGATGGCGAAGTCGCCCTCGGGTGTGCTCTCGACGTGCGTGGTGCACCAGTAGGTGCCGCGGCCCATGTCGGTGTACTGGTGGTGGGTGGCGTAGCGGTCGGGCGCCGAGAACACCGCCCGCGACGCCCAGAACCGGCACACCAGCTGGCCCTCGATGGCGCCGGTGACGTCGGCGGGGAACGTGACGTCGTCGTTCTCGTACGCCTTGTAGATGATGCCGTCCTCGCCGACGCGCATGAAGTGCACCGGCAGCCCGAGGTGGTGGGTGGCGAGGTTGGTGAACCGGTGCGCCGCGGTCTCGTAGGAGACGGCGAACACGTCGCGGAGGTCGTCGATGGCCAGCTCGCGCCGGGCCTTGGCGCGCTGCAGGAAGCCGACCGCCGCGGTCTCGGGCATCAGCAGCGCCGCGGCGAAGTAGTTGGTCTCGACCCGCTGGCGCAGGAAGTCGGCGTAGTCGGCCGGCTCGCGGTGGCCCAGCGCGAAGTGCCCGAGCGTCTGCAGCACGATGGTCCGGGGGTCGTGCCCGCCGCGGCCGGCCGACGGCAGGTAGATGCGGCGGTCCTCGAGGTCGGTGACGGAGCGCGTGGCCCGCGGGAGGTCGGCGACGCGGTGCAGCGTGAAGCCGAGGTGGGTGGTCAGCTCGCCGACGCCGCGCTCGGTGAGCGGCCCGCCGTCGTGCCCGACGGCGCGCGAGATGCCGGCCGCGACCTGCTCGATCTCGGCGAAGTAGTTGCCGCGGTCGCGCATCTGCCGGCGCAGCCCGGCGTTCGCCCGGCGCGCCTCCTCGGGAGTGGCGGCCTGCTCGGTGGCCCGGCGGCGCAGCTCGCCGTGCAGCCCGACCAGCGACTCGAGCACGTCCGTCGACACGGTGCTGCCCGCCGTGACGTGCGGCAGGCCGAGCGACGAGTACAGCGGGTCGGCCTGCGCGTGCTCGAGCGCGATCTCCAGCGCCGCCCGGTGCGACGGCGGCTCCGGCTTCATCAGGTCGGCGACGTCGACGCCCAGCGCCGTCGCGATGGCCTGCAGCAGCGTCAGCCGCGGCTCGCGCCGTCCGTTCTCGATCTGCGAGAGCAGTGACGGCGCGCGGTCGACGGCGGCCGCGAGCGCGCCGAGCGTGAGCCCGGCGGCCTTGCGGGCGTGCCGGATGCGGCGGCCCAGAGTAACGAGGTCGAGATCGGCCATTACTGCTCTTCCAGTGAATTGTCCTCAGAGTGAAATTCGGCGAATCTTCACCCATGCTAGTCGTGGATCAGCTCGCTGAGCGACCGACACAGTGGAAGACGTCAGCAATTCACCGAACCGGGAGTGAGCATGACGACGACAGCCGACCCCGACCTCATGACCGGCGCCGCGCCGGCGGACCGTCAGGCCGCCGAGGCCGCCGCCCTCGCCGAGCAGTGGGCGACCGACCCGCGCTGGTCCGGCGTGCGCCGCACCTACACCGCCGAGGACGTCGTGCGACTGCGCGGCACCGTCCGCGAGGAGCACACGCTGGCCCGCCGCGGCGCCGAGCGGCTGTGGGAGCTGCTGCACCAGCCGGAGCACGTGGCCGCGCTGGGCGCGATCACCGGCAACCAGGCGGTGCAGATGGTGCGGGCCGGGCTCAAGGCGATCTACCTGTCCGGCTGGCAGGTCGCGGCCGATGGCAACACGTCCGGCAACACCTACCCGGACCAGAGCCTCTACCCGGTCAACTCGGTGCCGACGGTGGTCCGCCGCATCAACAACGCGCTGCTGCGCGCCGACGAGATCACCTACGCCGAGGGCGCCGACCCCGGGTTCGACTGGCTGGCCCCGATCGTCGCCGACGCCGAGGCCGGGTTCGGCGGGCCGCTGAACGCGTACGAGCTGGCCAAGGCGCTGATCGCGGCCGGCGCGGCGGGCGTGCACTACGAGGACCAGTTGGCGTCGGAGAAGAAGTGCGGTCACCTCGGCGGGAAGGTGCTGGTGCCGACGGCGCAGCACATCCGCACGCTCAACGCGGCGCGGCTGGCGGCCGACGTCGCGGGCGTCCCGGCGATCGTCGTGGCCCGCACCGACGCCCTGGCCGCCGAGCTGATCACCAGCGACGTCGACCCGACCGACCAGCCGTTCCTCACCGGCGAGCGGACCGCCGAGGGGTTCTACCGGACCCGCTCCGGCGTCGAGCCCGTCCTGGCCCGCGCGCTGGCCTACGCGCCGTACGCCGACCTGCTGTGGGTCGAGACCGGCACGCCGGACCTCGCGCTGGCCCGCAAGGTCGCCGAGACGGTGCGCGAGCAGTACCCGGACAAGATGCTGGCGTACAACTGCTCGCCGTCGTTCAACTGGAAGGCGCACCTCGACGACGCCGAGATCGAGACCTTCCAGCGCGACCTCGCCGACCTCGGCTACCGCTTCCAGTTCATCACGCTGGCCGGGTTCCACCAGCTCAACTACGGCATGTTCGACCTCGCCCGCCGCTACGCCGAGAGCGCCATGACGGCGTACGTCGACCTGCAGCAGCGCGAGTTCGCCGCCGAGCGGCTGGGCTACACCGCGACGAAGCACCAGCGCGAGGTCGGGACCGGCTACTTCGACCTGGTGTCGACGGCGCTGAACCCGGACAGCGACACGCTCGCCCTCAAGGGGTCCACGGAGGAGGAGCAGTTCTGACGGCCCTGGCTGCGGGCGGATCACCGGGTTCCTGGGACCCGCCGGTGATCCGCCCGCCGTCCGACGGGCGTCAGAACTCGCTCTGCGACCGGGCGGCCGCGACGAGAATGGCCTGACGCTGCTGGCGGTTGTGCCGGCCGGCCTCGAACCACTCCGCCGAGACGGCCTCGACTCGGCGGACGAGGTCGCCGTGGGCGGCGAACGGCGCGGCGTCCCAGACGCGGTCGAGGAACGTCTCGCCGTCCTGGTCGCGGATCGCGTCGTTCGGCACGCCCGTGGTCTGCGACCGGAAGACCACCTCGGGCTCCACCCGTTTGACGTACGGGTGGAACGCGTTGAACTGCCCGGGCACCGGGTCGGCGACGTAGTACGGCGCCAGCAGGTACCCGTGCGTCGTGAAGTGCATCGACGCGTCGCTGGGCTGGATCGACGCCGCGAGGTCGCCGTCCAGCCCGAGCTGCGCGAAGAAGCTGAACTCGCGGTAGCTCGGGGTGGCGTCGCGCACGACCATCAACGTCGGGCCGTACATGATGGACTGTATTGATCGATCATTGATCGCCTTGTCCACCCAGAAGCTCAACGGCATGGTGATGTCGACGACGTCGCCGGCCTGCCAGCTGCGGCTGACGGTGACGTACGACGACGGCGTCGCGGCGACCTTCTGGTCCCTGCCGTTCACGGCGACCGTGTAGCCGTGCCGGGCCCAGCCCGGCACCCGGAGCTTCAGGTCCAGTGGGCCACTGCCGCTGACGAAGCGCAGGCGGGTCGACCCGGCCGCCGGGAACGCCGTCTCCTGCGCGATGACGAAGCCGCGCTCCGGCCAGGTCAGCGTCGCCGGGATGAACAGGTTCAGGTAGAGCGCCGACCCGTCGGCGGAGCGGAAGAACACCGTCTCCTGGTACTTCGTGTGGCTCTCGACGCCGGTGCCGTTGCAGCAGCTGCCGTTGCCGCCGTACCGGCTGTACTCGACGGTGTTGCCGATGCGGCGCGACCGGCCCGGCCACATGTTCTGGTGGTACGTCACCTCGGTGGCGGTGACGCTGTCGACGTCGCGGCGCGAGCTGAGGATCTGGTTGTGCAGCGCCTTTTCGTAGAAGTCCATCAGCGCCGGCTCGGGCTCGTGGAAGAACAGGTTCCGGGTGAGCCGGAGCATGTTGTACGCGCAGCACGTCTCGGCGTGCCGCGGGTCGCTGCCCGACGTGAAGCCGGACGTGATGTCGCCGCGGGCGCGGAAGTGCTCGCTGCGGCCGGCGCCGCCGTTGCTGAACGTGCGGTGCGGCACCACCATGCCCCAGAAGTTGCGCGCCGCCGTGTGGAAGTCCTCCTCGCCGGTGTGCTCGAAGATGCGCAGGTAGCCGATGTTCGGCGCCATGTACTGGTTCGCGTGCCGCCCGTTCAGCTGGTCGCTGTTCTCGATGCTGGCGGTGAACAGCGTGCTGAACGTGAACATCTTGGCGGTCTCGAGGAACCTGGCCCGCTGCCCGGCGTCGGTCGTGTGGCTGGCGAGCTCGGCCATGACCTCGTTCATCGACCCGGCCTCGCCGGCGCTGTAGGTGTTCCACATGCGGTCCCGGCCCTCGGGCGAGATGCGGCTCAGGCGGCTGTGCACCCACTCACCCATGCGCAGCAGGATCGGCAGCGCGTCCTCGTTGCCGGTGAGGTCGTACGCGTTGAGCAGGCCGCGCATGATCTTGTGGTGGGTGTACCAGACCGCCCAGACGGCGTTCGGGCCGCTGTTCGGCTGCACCATCGGCGGCTCGATGCGGATGAACTGGCCTTCCGGGAACGCGGCCAGGTAGCCCGGGTAGCCCGTGCCGACGATGGTGGCGTGCCGGCCGTTCCCGGACGCGTCCGGCGCGGTCTCACCCTCGTCGTCGAAGGTCCAGCGGGCCCGAAGGGCGCCGGCGTCCGGTCCGGTGGCGCCGGCGGCCAGTTGCTGGATCTCCGTGGCGCTGAGCGCGCGGCCGTGCAGCTGGACCTCGTCGACGGCGGCGTTGAGCAGGGCGTGGTCGTTGCTGGTGGAGCGGCCGATCCAGTTGCTGACGGTGTCACCCAGGGCCGCCGGCGTGATCGTCATGGCCGGGTTGACGCCCGCCTCGACGCCGTTGACGTACAGACGTCCGGTGCCGCCCTGGATCGTGACGGCGACGTGGTTCCAGGCGTTCGTCGTGAGCTGCGTGGTGGCGTCGATGCGCTGCTCGGCGTTGGCGCCGTCGGTGGTGATCGCGAACCGCGGGCCGACGTCGTTCGAGACCCGCGCGGTGAGCGCCAGGTAGGCGCGGGTGCTGGTCGCGAGCGTGAGGATGCGCGCGTTCGTCTGGCTGCTGCCCGGGTTCACCCACGCGCTGAACGTCGCGTCGGTGAGGCCCGGGGTGAGGCCGGACGGGAGCGTGACGAACTGGTTCGGGTGCGGGTCGCTGAGCCTGACCGCCTTGCCGAACCGGCCCGCGACCCGGCCGAAATCGCGCCCGTCGAGCGCGTCCTGGACCTTCGCCAGCTCCTCGACGATGTAGTCCAGCTTCGTCAGGAAGATCTCCTCGCCGGTGGCCGCCCAGCACTGCGCCAGCATCGTCATCCAGTGGCCGGAGAAGTGGCCGCGGAGCAGGTGGTTCGGGGTGTCCCAGCCGCCCGGCCAGGTGCCCGGCGCGGGGAGCCCGGCGTTCGCGCGGAACAGGTGCAGCATGCGGTCCGGCCCGTCCAGCGGGTCGCTCGTGCCGGGGTAGTGGCGGGCGTAGTCGATCATCCGGTCGCGCTTCGCCTTGTAGATGCCGTCGCCCAGGCTGACCTGGTTCAACGCGAACGGCGCCACCTCCCATACGGGGGACGTCCAGCCCGGGCGCGGCGCGCCGCCGGGAATGGCCGACGCGGCTGGCGGTGCGGCGGCCGTGGCCGGTGCGGCCGCCGTGGCCGCCGCCGATGCCGCCGCCGGTGCGGCCGCCGCCATCGCGCCGAACCGCAGCGCGTCCCGCCGGGAGAATCTCTTGCTCATGTCTGGCCCTCCTCGTTCCGGCCCTCGTCGGCCGTGCGATGTGAGCGTTAACAACGTGGTGGAGAGTCCGCTATGGACGGATGTGACCTGTGATGTGTGAAATAGTGCCCGCTGTCGCAGGCCGGGTCAAGGGTGATCGTCAGTCAGCGCCCAGGGTCCGCCGATCGGTCCGCTGCCCTGGGGTCCGCCCAGCGGCCGTCCTGGGGTTCGTCGAGCGGTCGGCCTCCGCGGGGCGTGCCGACCCGGGCTCGCCGGACGTCGGCCGCCCCGGGCTCGCCGGGTGGGCCGCCGGGTGGGCCGCCGGGTGGGCCGCCGTCCCGGGCCGACTGCCCCGGGCCGACTGCCCCGGGCCGACTGCCCCGGGCCGACTGCCCCGGGCCGACTGCCCCGGGCCGACTGCCCCGAGCCTCCCCCGGGCGGTCCGCCGCTCTGGGTCCGCCGGGCGGCCTGGCACTCTGGGTCCGCCGGGCGGCCTGGCACTCTTGTCCCCGCCGCCTCGGCCCCCGCGACGGCCTGCCGTCCCCGGGCGCGTCGAGCGGCCTCCATCCTCGCCGAATTGCAGACGTGTGCGGATCACGCCAGCCACACGAATCCCACGAGTCTGCCAGCCACGACACGCCCGTTGATCACGGAGGAATCGGGGTTCCAGTCGCCCGGAGCCCCGATGACTCCATGCTCGACTCGAGCGAGGCGGGTCGCCCGTCAGAGTTTGCGCATCGACCAGGCCTGTTCGGCTGAACCGACCACCGTGTCGAGGTCCTGGCCGGTCGAGGCGAGCACCGCCGCCGCCACCGCGCCCTCGGTGAACGGGGCGTCGGCGAGGCGGACGAGGGGACCGTCGCCGTCGTCCTCGAGGTCTTCGAGCAGGGTCTTCGCCGTCAGCACCGAACTACCCATGTCCATGAGGACGCAGACGCCGTCACCGGTGTCGGCCGCCTTCACGGCCGCCGCGATGAGGTCGATGCTGGTGCCGAACCGCCCGTCGTCGGTGCCGCCGGCGGGGCGGATGGCGACCGACGGGCCGGCGAGCTCCGCCGCCATCTCGGCGACGGAGCCGGCGACCGCAGGACTGTGGGAGACGAGCACGATGCCGACCGTCACGCCACGACCTCCGCCAGTGCCCGCAGGATCAACGCCGTCGACGCGGCGCCGGGGTCCTCGTGGCCGACGCTGCGCGGACCGAGATAGCTGGCCCGGCCCTTGCGCGCCTGCATCGGGACGGTCGCGGCCAGCCCCTGCTCGGCGCCGTCGGCGGCCGCAGCGGCCGCCGCGGCGAGCGGTCCGCCGTCGGCCGCCACCGCCTGGAACGCGGCGACCGCGGGCGCGAGCGCGTCGATCATGGTCTTGTCGCCCTCGTTGGCGCCGCCCAGCTCCTTGATGGCGGTCAGGGCGGCCTCGAGCGCCGCGCCGAGCTCGTCGGCGGAGGCCGAGGCGGTGTCGCCGAGGGCCTTGCCGGCCCGGCGGAACGCGCTGCCGTACAACGGACCGGACGCCCCGCCGGTCTTCGCGACGATGCCACGGCCCGCAGCGACGAGGACGTCGCCCGGGGTGGAGGGTGCGCGTTCGGCGATGTTGGTCAGCGCGGCGGCGAGCCCGCGGGCCATGTTGGCGCCGTGGTCGCCGTCGCCGATGGCGGCGTCGAGGCCGGTCAGCCGTGCCTCGTCGGCCTTGACGGCGGCCTCGGCCGCGGTGATCCAGGCCGTCGCCGTCTGTGCGTCGAACGCCATGCTCACCGTCCCCACCGCAGCGCGGGCGTCTCGACCGGCGCGTCCCACAACCGCAGCAGGTCGTCGTCGAGCGACATGACCGAGATCGAGAAGCCCTGCTGGTCGAGGCTGGTGATGTAGTTGCCGACCAGGCTGCGCGCGACCCGTGCGCCGTGTCCCTCGATCCAGGCGACGGCTTCGGCGAACGCGCCGTACAACTCGATCAGCGGGCTGCCGCCCTGGCCGTTGACCATGACCAGGACGTCGCCGGAGACCGGCCGGTCGGCGTGGATGACGTCGAGCGAGTAGCCGACGAGGTCGTGGATCGGCGCCATCGTGCCGCGCTCGCGGCCCGGTTCGCCGTGGATGCCGACGCCCAGCTCGACCTCGTCGTCGGCGAGGTCGAAGCCCGGCTTGCCGGCGGCCGGGACGGTGCCGGCGTGCAGCGCTATGGCGAACGACCGGGTGACCTCGTTGACGTGGGAGGCGATGCCGGCGACGGTGTCGAGGTCGGCGCCCTCCTCGGCGGCGGCGCCGGCGATCTTCTCGACGAACACCGTGCCGCCGACGCCGCGGCGCCCGGCCGTGAAGGTGGAGTCCTCGACGGCGGCGTCGTCGTTGGTGACGACACTGGCGACGCGGATGTCCTCGTCGTCGGCCAGCTCGGCCGCCATGCGGAAGTTGAGCACGTCGCCGGTGTAGTTCTTGACGATGTGCAGCACGCCGGCACCGCCGTCGGCGGCCTTCGTGGCGGCCAGGATCTGGTCGGGCACGGGTGAGGTGTACACCTCGCCCGGAGCGGCGGCGCTGAGCATGCCGTGGCCGACGTACCCGCCGTGCAGTGGTTCGTGCCCGGAGCCCCCGCCCGAGACCAGTCCCACCCTGCCCTGCGTCGCGCCGCCCGCTCGCGAGATGACCCGGTTCTCCAGGTCGACGGCGAGCGACGGATGGGCGGCGGCCATGCCGCGCAGTGCGTCGGCGATGACCGAGTCGGGGGAGTTGATCAGCTTCTTCATCGACGGACCGACCTTTCCGTGATGCGGATGTCATCTGCGTGCCACAGTACGCGTGAAACCGCCCGCCGGACCGGGGAGCGGCGAACCTCTATCGTTGTCGCCGTGGTGGAGATCTCGCAGACGCTCGATCGCGGCCTTCGCCTGCTCGAGGTGCTGTCCGGGTCCAGCGACGGCCTCACCGTCGCCGAGGCGTCCACCGTCCTCGGCGTCAACCGCACCATCGTCTACCGCCTGCTGGCGACGCTCGAGCAGCACGGCCTGGTGCGCCGGGTCGCGGGCGGCCGGTTCAGCGTCGGGTTCGGGGTGCTGACGCTGGCCGGCAGCGTGCAGCCGTCGCTGCGGCAGGTGGCGCAGCCGGTGCTGCGGGCGCTCGCCGACGACGTCGGGGCCACGGCGCACCTCACCATCGCCGACGGCGCCGAGGCGCTGGCCGTCGCCGTCGTCGAGCCGACCCGCACCGACTACCACGTCGCCTACCGGGTCGGCTCGCGGCACCCGCTGGAGCGCGGCGCCGCCGGGCGGGCCGTCCTCGGCGGCCGGGAGGGGTCGGCGGCGTTCGTGAGCACGGTGGGCGAGCTGCAGACCGGGGCCAGCGGGGTGGCCGCGCCGGTCATCGGGGTGCCGGGGGTCGAGGCCAGCGTCGGCGTCATCGCCCTGTCCGCGCTGGACGACGACACCGTCGGGCCGCGGGTGGTCGCGGCGGCGGCGCAACTGGGCGAGCGGCTCGGCTGAGGGCGCTCAGCCGCTGACCCTGACCTCGATCTCGTTCGAGACCATCTCCGGGTCGTCGACGTTGACCAGGCGGAACAGGTTCGGGCCGGGTGCGTCGGTGGCGACGGAGCCGCTGAACGTGCCGTCGGCGCGGGTGGTCAGTGTGATCGGGCGGCTGGCGGGGTAGTCCTGCCACTCGCCGTCGCCGACCTTGTGCTGCAGCGACACCCGGATACCGCCCTCGACCGGCGCCAGTGTGCCGGTCAGCGCGATGAGGTCGTTCGGCGCGACCTCGGCGGGGTCGGCGGTGAGGCGCAGGCCCTCCTCGGCGGCGGGCTCACCCGGGACCGACGTGCCCGGGTCCTGGCTGGCGGCGTCGTCGGGCTGGCCGTCGTCGCGGGAGCCGACCCAGGCGCCGCCGGCGAACCCGATGACCGCCGCGACGGCGAGGCAGGCGGCCAGCGCGCCGGTCGTGGCCTGGCCGGGCGGGCCGGTGGGGGCGGCAGTACGGGTGGCGGTGCGGGAGCTGGTGCGGCGGGATGCGGTGCGGGTGGTGGTGCGGTCACGGGCGGTGCGGGGGCTGCGTGCGTGGCCCGGCGCGTGGTCCAGGTCGTTCAGGTCGTCGTGGTCGCCCGGGTCGTCCGGTTCGGCGTCGGGAAGTGCGGGGGCGCGCCGGGTCTCGGGAGCGTGCCGGGCCTCGGGCGTACCCGGGCCGAAGGCGGCGGCGAAGCCGGGACCGGGCTCGTACGCCTTGGTCTCCGCCAGCGCGGCGACGGCGGTGGGCGCGGCCTCGGGTTCCGGCTTGGCGCGGCGCGCGGCGGCTCGGCGGCCGCCGGTGGACCGGGACGTGGTCCGCTCCGGCGCGGCAGGCGCTGCGAGCGCGGCAGGCGCCGCGGGCACGGCGGTCGCCTCGGGCGAGGCGACGGTGCCGGCGTCGTCGTTCTCGGCGCCGAAGTCGGCCCAGAACGCGGCGTGGGCGTCCTGGGTGGCGGCGGGCTCTGGGGATGCGCCGGCGGGCTGGTCGCCGGGCGGCGCCGGGTCGGGATCCTGGTGGCCGGAGCCGGCGCCGCGGCCGGCGCTGCGGGTGGACCTGGTCTCCCGGGCGGCGGGTCGGGCGGTGTCGGCGAGGGGGTCCGGTTCGGGTGCGGCGCTGAGACCGAGCGGGTCGTCCGGCTCGATCCGGATGCGCCCCGACGCCGACCGGCGTCCCTCCTGCGGCGCGGACTCGGGCGCGTCGATGTGGCCGGACCGGGATCGGCGGCCGGCCTGCGGCGTGGCCTCGGCGGCCGGCGGATCGGCGGGCGGTGTGGCCGCGGGCGCGGCGGTGTCGATGCGCCCCGATCGCGCCCGGCGGCCGGGCCGCGGCGTGGCCTCGGAGGTGTCGGTGGCCGGGGCGTCGCCGGTGGCCGGAGCGTCGCCGGTGGCCGGAGCGTCGTCGGCGGGCGGTGTCGACGCGGGCGGGGTGGTGTCGATGCGGCCGGACCGGGAGCGGCGGCCGGGTTGAGACGGGCCTGCCGGCGGCACCGTCTCGATGCGACCCGACCGGCGGCCGCGCTGCGGCGTGGCCTTCGCGGTGCCGGACGCGCCGTTCCCCTCCGGCCACAGCGGTGCGCCGAGCTCGGCGCTCAGGGGCGCCAGCAGCGGCCCGGTCTCGTGCGGCGCCACCGTGCCGGACTCGAGCCAGGACGCGATGCCGAGGTCATCCGCGGAAGCGGCCTCGGCGCCGGCGTCGGACGCGGCCTCGGTGCCGGCCTCGGAACCAGCGTCAGACGCAGCGTCGCCGGAGCCGCGGCCCGCGGCTCGGCGGCCGCCGGCGGCGTGCTTGGCGGCTCGCGCGTCGCCTGTGGCTGGTCGGGACATCGTCGCCTATTGAAGCATCCGCCACCGACGTTCCGCCTCAGCCGACCGTGACCTGGACTTCGTTCGACACGACGGAATCGTCGTCCGCACGGACCAGGCGGAAGGCGTTGGTGCCGGTCTGGCTGGTCGAGGCGTAGGTGCTGAAGGCGCCGTCGGCGTTGGTGACGGGCTGGTTGTTCAGCGGGAACGTCTCCCAGTCGCCGCCGTCGACGCTGCGTTCGAGGCGCAGCTGGATGCCCTCTTCGGGCGGGTCGATGGCGCCGGTGAAGTCGATCTGGCCGCCGGGGGCGATGGAGGTCTGGCCGGCGCTCAGGGTGAGCGCGCCGTCGCCGGACGGGGCCTCGGTCTCGGCCGGGGTCTCGTCGCCGGGGGTCTCGCCGACAGGGGTGGTGTCGTCGGGCGCGTTCGTCTCGGACGCGGACGGCGAGTCGCCGCCGGACTGCGAGCCGAAGTAGCCGCCGCCGGCGAACCCGACGATGGCCGCGGTGATGAGGCAGGCGGCGAGCGCGCCGCCCGAGGCTCGACTGGACATCGGAGACATTCAACCCTGACACCCGGGGGGCGAGGCAAGTCGGCAGGACCGCGACGTCGGACATGACCAGGGGTGACGCAGAGTGTGATGAAGCTGGCGGATACGAAACGTGTCCGGGCGGGTACCGTGCCGACAGGCCGACGAGCCGGGAGGGATCGATGAGTGAGACGGACGTCGTCGTGGTCGGGGGCGGCCCGGCCGGGCTGCTGCTGGCCGGCGACCTCGCGGGCGCCGGCATCGGCTGCACACTGCTCGAACGGCGCACCGGCCGCTCGCCGCTGACCCGCGCGTTCGCCGTCCACGCCCGCACCCTGGAGGTGTTCGACGCCCGCGGCATCGCCGACGAGCTCATCGGGACGGGGACGCGAGTGGCCGGGCTCAGCCTGTTCGGCAGCATCGAGGTCGACCTCTCCGACCTGCCGACCCGGTTCCCGTTCGTGCTCGTCACGCCGCAGTACAACGTCGAGGACGTGTTGGCGGCGCGGGCCCGCGAGGCCGGCGCCACGCTCGTCGAGGGCGCCGAGGTGACCGGTCTGGACCAGGACGGCGACGGCGTCACCGTGCGGGTCGACGGCGGGCCGTCGGTCCGCGCGGCGTACGCGGTCGGCGCCGACGGCGTGGGCAGCACGCTCCGCGAGGCGCTCGGGCTGCCGTTCCCCGGCGAGGCGGTCGTGGAGTCGGTGATGCTGGCCGACGTCCGGCTGGCCGATCCGCCCGACGAGGTGCTGGTGGCCAACGCGGGCGACGACGGGTTCGCGTTCGTGGCCCCGTTCGGCGACGGCTGGTTCCGCGTCATCGCGTGGGACCGCAAGGCGCTGCGGCCCGACGACGACCCCGTCGAGCTGGACGAGATCCGCGACGTCGCCACCCGGGTCCTCGGCACCGACTACGGCATGCACGACGCCCGCTGGGTGTCGCGGTTCCACAGCGACGAGCGGCTGGTCCCGAGCTACCGGAAGGGCCGGACGTTCCTCGCCGGCGACGCCGCGCACGTCCACTCGCCGGCCGGCGGCCAGGGCATGAACACCGGTCTGCAGGACTCCGCGAACCTGGGCTGGAAGCTCGCCGCCGCCCTGCACGGCTGGGCCCCGCCCGGGCTGTTGGACAGCTACGACACCGAGCGCCGCGCCGTCGGGGCCAGCGTCGTGCAGGGGAGCGGGACGCTGCTGCGCCTGGCGCTGACGGGGTCGGCGCCGCTGCGCGCCGTCCGCAACGTCGCCGGCGCCGTCGCCGCGAGCATCGGCCCGGTGCAGCGCAAGGCCGGCGAGTTCGTGTCCGGGCTGGCCATCGGCTACAGCCGGTCCCGCGGCGACCACCCGCTGGTCGGCAAGCGGGTGCCGGACGTCTCCGTCGTCACCGAGTCCGGCACGAAGACCCGGCTCTACGAGGCGCTGCGCGGCGGCCGATTCGTGCTGCTGACCGGCCAGGACCACCACGGGCTGGTGAACCCGTGGGCCGGGCGGGTCGACCTCGTCACGACGGTCGACCGCTCGCACGGCCTGACGCTGGTCCGCCCCGACGGCTACGTGGCCTGGGCCACCGACACCCGCCCGATGCTCCGCCGCGACGCCGAGCTGCGGGCCGCGCTGATCGCCTGGTGCGGCGAGCCCGGCGCGGCTTAGGCGACCGCCGACGCGACGAGGGGGAGGATCCGCGGCGCGACGACGGTCGACAGCGCGATCAGCGTGGTGGTGCGGACGATGTCGTCGTCGCCCACGAGGTCGTCGATGACGCGCTGCAGGTCGTCGTTGTCGCGGGCGACGATGCGGCAGAGCAGGTCGCCCTGGCCGGTGATGGTGTGCACTTCCAGCACCTCGGGGATGCGGCTCAGGTGCGCGGCGACGGACTCGCGGGCGCCCTGGCGGATGTCGAGCGAGGCGAACGCCGTGACCCGGAACCCGAGCGCGGCGGGGTCGACCGTCGGCGCGAAGCCGGCGATGACCCCGGTGTCGCGCAGCCGGTCGAGCCGGGCCTGCACCGTGCCGCGGGCCACCTGCAGCCGTCGCGACGCCTCCAGCACGCCGATGCGCGGCTCGCGCGTGAACAACTCCAGGATCCGGGCGTCGAGGGCGTCGATCATGCGAGCTCCTGACTGGACAGTCTGCACAGTGATTCAGCAGAAACAGTGTCCACACCGTACACCCTGATCAGCGCCTCAGTGGCCTCTTGCACACCCGAGAGCGGCCCCGGCAGAGTCCTGTCATGACGGCCACCGACCACACTCTGACGCCCGAAGAACGCGACGCCGACCTCGATCTCGAGCAGCTCAAGCAGCTCGTCGGACTCGTCGAGTACGACGAGAGCAAGGACCCGTTCCCGGTCACGGCGATGGACGCGGTGGTGTTCGTCGCCGGCAACGCCACGCAGGCCGCGCACTTCTACCAGTCGGCCTTCGGCATGGAGCTGGTCGCCTACGCCGGCCCCGAGACCGGTCAGCGCGACCACAAGTCGTTCGTGCTCAAGAGCGGCTCGGCCCGCTTCGTCATCAACGGCGGCGTGGCGCCGGACAGCCCGCTGCTGGACCACCACCGGCGCCACGGCGACGGCGTCGCCGATCTCGCCCTGGAGGTCCCCGACGTCGACAAGTGCGTCGCGCACGCGCGGGCCCAGGGCGCCACCGTCCTGGACGAGCCGCACGACGTCAGCGACGAGCACGGCACCGTCCGCATGGCCGCCATCGCGACGTACGGCGAGACCCGGCACTCGCTGGTCGACCGGTCCCGCTACTCCGGGCCGTACCTTCCCGGCTACGTCGCGCGGACGTCCACCCACGTCAAGCGCGAGGGCGCGCCGAAGCGTATGTTCCAGGCCGTCGACCACTGCGTCGGCAACGTCGAGCTGGGCAGGATGGACTACTGGGTCGACTGGTACCGCAAGGTCATGGGCTTCATGAACATGGCCGAGTTCGTCGGCGACGACATCGCCACCGAGTACTCCGCGCTGATGTCGAAGGTCGTCGCCAACGGCAACCACCGGGTGAAGTTCCCGCTCAACGAGCCGGCCATCGCGAAGAAGAAGTCGCAGATCGACGAGTACCTGGAGTTCTACGGCGAGGCCGGCTGCCAGCACATCGCTCTGGCCACCGGCGACATCCTGCGCACCGTCGACCTCATGCGCGCCGAGGGCGTCGAGTTCCTGGACACCCCCGACGCCTACTACGACGACCCCGAGCTGCGGGCCCGCATCGGCACCGTCCGGGTCCCGGTCGAGGAGCTGAAGAAGCGCGGCATCCTGGTCGACCGCGACGAGGACGGCTACCTGCTGCAGATCTTCACCAAGCCCATCGGCGACCGCCCGACGGTGTTCTACGAGCTGATCGAGCGGCACGGCTCGCTGGGCTTCGGCAAGGGCAACTTCAAGGCGCTGTTCGAGTCGATCGAGCGCGAGCAGGAGAAGCGCGGAAATCTCTGACCTCGGTCGTCTGCACCAGCCCGTACACGAACCGGGCCAGCCGTCCCGAGCCGGTGGGCGTCGTGAACACGACGTGCCACCGGCTCGGCGCGTCGCCCTCCAGATGCTTGACGTCGGCGTAGGTGCGCTCGACGTCGCCGATGACGCACGACCACGGCTCGAGGTCGCCGTCGGCGGGCAGCTCGGGGACCGCGCCGCCCTGCTCGCGGGCCAGCCAGCCGTTGACGACGCTGCCGGTGGCGCTGGTCAGCAGCTCCCAGCGCAGGTCCGGCCAGAGCGGCAGGTACCAGTGGAACAGCCGGCACTTCACGTCGCCGATGCTCACCTCGCTCTCGCCGACCGGCGCGCCGAGCACGACGCGGTAGCGGTCCAGCCCGCGCGGCGCCGTGCGGGACCGCTCGACCGTCTGCCAGAACGCGTTGGCCTTGCGCGCGTCGGAGCGGGTGACGCCGAGCCGCTCCCACGCGGCCTCGACCAGCTCCGGCTGGTAGTCCTGCATGCGCCGCAGCAGGACCAGCTGGAACTCGGTGACGCCGAAGCCGCTCAGTGCCATCGGTCCAGTCTGGCAGCGTGACGCTGGACGTCCGGCGCCGGGATCGGGAAGGATGATCGCCACTCTGCCCGACGGCGAAGGGTGCCGCAGCGTGGATGGTCTGGTCCTCGTCCTCGCACAGGAGCTCGGTCTCACCGCCGGGCGCCGCGCGGTCCGCGCGATCCGCGACCCACCCGAGGTGCGGGCGCTGCGCAAGGTCGTCAAGGCGGCCCTGGACGCGCCCGACCTCGCCGCCCTGGTCGTGCCGGACCAGCGCGACGGGTTCCTGGCAGCACTGCGCGACCGTCTCGGCGACGACCCGCCGGACCGGCCGCGGTACGGACGGCCGGAGGTCAGCGAGGCGACGCTGCGCCGGCTGGTGGGCGACTGGGTGGCGCCGCTGACGCGCCCGGCGCCGCCGTCCGGCGACAGCTTCCTCGCCACCCTCGGTATCGAGCCGGAGCACCTGCGCGAGCTGCTCTACGAGCTGATCCGCTTCGGCATCCGGGCCGACGCGGTGGCCGGCGGGCCGCTCAAGCCGCTGGACGACGTGCTGCGGCACGAGCACACGAGCGGCCGGCTGGCCGCGATCACGCCGCGGGAAGCGATCCCGCCGGGCGCCGTGGTGACGGCCGGCGTCGCGGTGGCCGACGCGTTCACGGGACGCGACGCGGAGCTGGCCGAGTTGGCCGCGCGGCTCACCGGGCCGCCGCCCGGCGTGGTGCCGGTGCTGGCCGTCCACGGCCCGCCCGGTGTCGGGAAGAGCGCACTGGCCGGCACGTTGGGCCGGCAGCCCGACGTCGTGGCGCACTTTCCGGACGGGGTGCTGCTGGTCGACCTGCTCGGCTGGACCGACGGCATGGAGCCGCTGGGCATCGGCCCGGTGCTCGCGCACCTGCTCGGCCGGGCCGGCGTCCCGGCGCCGGATGACGGCGGCGTCGAGGATCTGGTGCAGGCGTGGCGCGGCTGGCTGACCGGCCGCCGCGTCCTCGTCGTCCTCGACAACGCCCGCGACGAGCCCCAGGTGCGGCACCTGGTGCCCGACCAGCCGGGCTGCGCTCTGGTGGTGACCAGCCGGGAACGGCTGGGCCACCTGGCCGGGGCCACCGTGGTCCGGCTGGGCGCCCTGGCCGAGACCGACGCGGCCGAGCTACTGCGCACGCTGGCCGGTCCCGAGCGGCTGGACGACGAGGAGGCGACGGCACGCATCCTGGCGCTGTGCGGTGGCTGGCCGCTGGCGCTCCGGCTGGCCGCCGGGATCTTCCGCAACGAGCCTGACGCCACGGCCGCCGAGGTCGCGCAGGCGCTGGCCGACGCGAGGGCCGTCGAACTGGATCCGATGACGGCCCGGCTGCGGGTGTCGTACGAACGTCTCGACGACGAGCTCCGGCACGCGTTCCGCTGGCTGGCGTCATGGGACGGCCCGGCCCTGACGCCGTTCGTCGCCGGCCTGCTGCTCGGCGATCCCGAGTGGGACGCGGTGGTCGCGCTGCGGCGGCTGGCGCGGGCCGAGCTGTTGCTGAGCGCCGGGCCCTCGCGCTGGCGGCCGCACGACCTCGTCCGGTCGTTCGCCGGCGGGCTCAACGGCGACGACCCGTGGGAGGAGCACTACCGCACGTCGCACCGGCTGCTCGACGGGTACCTCGCCAAGATCGAGGACGAGGATCAGGCCTGGGATCGGCTGGCCGACGAGGGCGAGAACGTCGCGATCGCCGCCCGCGGCGCCGTCATCGCGGCACTGGTGGTACTCGGCGACCCGCCGGACGAGACGGCCCGGGCCGAGCAGAACGCCCGGCTCGCCCGCCGGCTGGGGCTCGACGACGCGGGTGCGCTCGCCGATGACGCCGTCCGGCTGCACGCGGGCGGCGTCCGGCTGGCCGAGGAAGGCAGCCGCCTGCTGGGCCTGATCGGTCACACGAGCGCCGCCCTGAACTGCGCCGCGCTGCTCAACTACGCGGTGCCGGACGGCTCCGACCGGTTCGGCCGGCTCCTGGAGCGCGACGTCGTCTACCCGCAGTTCACCGCGCTGTTGCGCCAGCAGATCGCCGAGCTGCGGGAGGCCGGCGACGAGCGGAACGCGGGCCGGATGCTGCTCGCCCTCGCCGCCATGCAGGCCGACCGCGGCGACACCGAGCAGGCGGAGTCGTCCCTGCGGGCCGGGCTGCGCAGCGCGCGGATGGCCGGCGACCCGTGGGCGGAGGCCCGCGGCTTGGCGGCGCTCGCGCGGCTGGAGGCCGGCCGAGGCGCGGTGAATGACGCACGCGAGCACCTGACCCGGTCGCTGGACCGCTACGAGGAGCTCGGGCCGTCCTACGTCGACCCGGTCACCGGCAACCCGCTCGCTCCGGCGGACGCCGACGACGTGCGGGAGCGGTTGCGCGCGCTCGACGACGGCTGAGGGGTGGTCAGCCGGCGGCCGGGCGGTCGTCGGCGCCAGGGCGGCCGCGGCGGAGGATGCCGCGCAGGAAGCGGTCCAGGGGCGAGCCGAACGGGTCGTCGCGGACGACGTAGGTCCAGGTGGCCGACGGGCGGCCGAGGCCCAGCTCGGCGGCGTCGGTGAGGTCCGGGTGGGCGGCCAGGAACGCGTCGGCGTCACGCTCAGCGTCCTGGAGCAGCGGCTCGAAGGCGCGGACGGCCTCGGCGTTGAACTCCACCACCGGCGCCTTCCCGGACAGCGACCGCAGCGGCGTGGCCTCGCGCACCTGCGCCAGGTGGGCGAGGTGGTCGGCCCACGCGCGGTCCAGGAAATGCAGCCGCACGCCGCGCTCGGGCTCGGGCCGGGCCAGCAGCTCCTCGCGGCGGGCCAGGACGTGCTCGCGCTGGCGGCGCGGCACTTCGGCGTAGGAGTGGGTGTTGGCGTAGATCCGCAGCGCGAGGCCCTCGGCGACGCGTTGCGCGTGCTCGGCCTGTGCGCGGGCACCGGCCGCGGCGACGCGGCCGTCGGCGTCGGACGAGGCGCGCAGCCGGGCGTGCCGTGCGACGAGATCGTCCTCGAGGCTGGCGAAGAACGCCGAGCCGCCGGGGTCGCCCTGGCGGCCGGCGCGCCCGCGCAGCTGGTCGTCCAGCCGCGCCGCCACGTTGAGCTCCGTCCCGACGACCAGCAGCCCGCCCAGTGCGGCGATCTCGTCGCGGCTCCCGGTGCTGCCGCCCAGCCTGATGTCGACGCCGCGGCCGGCCAGCTGGGTCGAGACGGTGACGGCGCCGCGCCGACCGGCCTCGGCGATGACCGCGGCCTCGGCCTCGTCGTTCTTCGCGTTCAGCACGACGCACGGGACGTCCGCCTCGGCGAGCAGCGCGGCCAGCTCCTCGCTGTCGGCGACGCTGGGGGTGCCGGCGAGGACCGGCCGCCCGGACGCGTGCGCGGCGGCGATGCGCTCGACGATGGCGCGCAGCTTGTCGGCCCGCGTGGCGTAGAGCGCGAGCGGCTCGTCGTCGCGGACGCACGGCACGTTCGGCGCGACGACCTCGACGCGGCGGCGGTACATGCGGTCGAACTGCTCGGCCGCCGACGCCGCCGTGCCGGTCATGCCGCACAGCAGGCCGAACTCCTCGACCAGCTCGGCCGCCGTGACGGTGTCGAGGACCTCGCCGGCCTGGCTCGGCGCCAGCCCCTCCTTCGCCTCGACGGCCGCCTGCAGGCCGTCGGGCCAGCGCTGCAGGTGCGCGACGCGGCCCTTGGAGGCGTCGACGAGCTGGACGGCGCCGTCGCGGACGATGTAGTCGACGTCGCGGGTCAGCAGCGCCTCGGCGTGGACGGCGAGGTTGGCCAGCGTGAGCGTGCGCCCGCCGTCGGCCTCGGAGTAGAGGTCGACGCCGAACGTCCGCTCGATCAGCTCCTCGCCCGCCGGGGTGAAGCCGGCGCCGTAGCCGTCGGCGCTCACCGTGTAGTGCGTGTCCGCCTCCATCGACGCGACCAGCTCGGCCATCGCGGTGTCGGCATCGGCGTCGTCGACGGCGCCGGCGAGGACGAGCGGCAGCCGGGCCTGGTCGACGAGCACGGAGTCGGCTTCGTCGACGATGACGACCTCGCGGCGGCCGCGCACCCGCTCGGACTCGTCGTGCACCAGGCGGTCGCGCAGGGTGTCGAAGCCCAGCTCGTTCGCCGCCACGTACACGACGTCGGCGGCGTAGGCCGCGCGCCGTTCCTCGGGCGCCGACGTGGCGCCGACCCAGGCCACCCCGACGCCGGCGGCGTCGTACAGCGGGCGCATCCACTCGGCGTCGCGGCGGGCCAGGTAGTCGTTGGCGGCCAGGATCGTGATGTGCCGGCCGCGGGCGCTGGACACCGTGGCCGCGAGCGCTCCCACCAGGGTCTTGCCCTCGCCGGTGTCGAGCTGCACGATGCGCCCGGCGAGCAGCCCGAGCACGGCGGCCAGCTGGTTGTCGTGGGCCCGCTCGCCGAGCGCGCGCCGTCCCAGTTCACGGACGACGGCGAGCGCGTCGTCGTCGTCGCCGGCGGCGCGCAACCGACGGCTCAGCTCGCCGGTGGGGACGTCCGCCAGCGCGGCCTCGGCCTCCCCGGCACGGCGCACCGTGCGTTGGCCGGCGGCGTCCGGGGCCAGCGGCCGGACACCGAGAAAACCCGCGAGACGCGCGCGCACACCCACGAGACGTCAGCCTATGTCGTCCGATCGGGGCGTTCCCTTTTGTCCGGATCTCCGGCAGGCTGCGGTGATCACACCGTCGCCTACTCCCCAGGGAGCGTCCTCGATGAGATCTCGTGTCAGGTCCGGCGCCGTCGCGATGGCCGCCGTGGCGCTGCTGGCGGGCGCCGTCCTCCCCGCGAGCGCGCAGTCCTCCCGTCCGTCCCCGGGCGAGTCCGGCGCGGGCGACGCCTACTTCCCGTTCGCCGGGAACGGCGGCTACGACGCCGTGCACTACGACCTCGACCTGCGCTACCAGCCGCCGGCGGCCGCGCCCGCGCCACTGACCGGCCGGCTGGACGCCGTCGCGACGGTGACGATCGTGCCGACGCGGCACCTCACCAGCTTCGACCTGGACCTGCGCGGGATGGACGTGGAGTCCGTCGTGGTGCGCGACCGGCCGGCGCCGTTCACCCGCGAGGGCGACGAGCTGATCGTCACGCCGAAGACGATCCTGCCCCGCGGCAAGGCCGTCGACGTCGTCGTGACGTACGGCGGCGCGACCGGGCGGCCGACCGACATCGAGGGCGCGCTGTACGGCTGGGTCACGACCCGCGACGGCGCGATGGTGGCCAGCGAGCCGGACGGGTCGATGACGTGGTACCCGGTCAGCGACCACCCGACGGACAAGGCCACCTACGACGTCGCCGTGACGGTGCCGGAAGGGCTGGTCGCGGTCGGCAACGGCGACCTCGTCGGCTCCGCCACCGCCGGTGGGTGGACGACCTGGGAGTGGTCGTCGCGCGAGCCGATGGCCAGCTACCTGGTGACGGCGTCGGTCGGCAACTACGAGCTGCGGCAGACGACGACGCCGGGCGGGCTGCCGCTGATCGACGCGATCGACCGTGACCTCGCGCCCGCGGCGTCCGCCGGCCTCGCGCAGACCGCCGAGATGATCGCCCTCTTCGAGTCGGAGTTCGGCCCGTACCCGTTCTCGTCCTACGGCGCGATCGTCGACGACGACAGCGTCGGCTACGCGCTGGAGACGCAGACCCGGCCGATCTACTCCACGCGCGCGTCCGAGGGGACCGTCGCGCACGAGCTGGCGCACCAGTGGATGGGCAACTCCGTCAGCCCGGCGCGCTGGCAGGACATCTGGCTGAACGAGGGCTGGGCCAGCTACGCGGAGTGGCTGTGGTCCGAGCACGACGGCCGCACCACCGCGGCGGAGAACTTCGCCGACGTCATGGCGATCCCCGCCGACAACGCGTTCTGGCAGACCGTCGTCGCCGACCCGGGCCCGCTCGGGCTGTTCGCGGGCGCCGTCTACGACCGGGGCGCGGCGACGCTGTACGCGCTGCGGCAGGAGATCGGCGCCGACGCGTTCGGCGCGCTGTCGCGGGAGTGGCCGGCCCGGTACAAGGACTCGGCCGCGACGACCGACGACTTCCAGGCGCTGGCCGAGGAGCTGTCCGGCCAGGACCTGGAGGAGTTCTTCGACGTCTGGGTGTGGACGGCGGGCAAGCCGGCCACGGTCTCTTGACCGTTCATCGGCGCTACCCGCTATCATCGTCGCATGGCGATGAATCGGGTGTCCGTCGACGCGGCGGCGGTGCAGCTGTTCCACAGCCTCGCCGACCCCGCGCGGCTGGAGATCGTGCGGCTGCTGGGCCACGGCGAGCGGCGGGTGGTCGATCTCACCGGTGAGCTGGGCCTGGCCCAGTCGACGGTCTCCGGCCACCTGTCCTGCCTGCGCAACGCCGGACTGGTCGAGCCGCACCCGCACGGCCGGTCCACCTTCTACGCGCTGGTCCGGCCCGAGCTGTGGGCGCTGCTGGCCGCCGCCGAGGACGTCCTCGCGGCGACCGGCTCGCCCGCCCGGTTGTGCCCCGACGGCGTCGGCGCCGGGCACGCGCCGCACGCCGACGCCGTCGCGCACGCCTCCGAGGCCGGGCACCGGGCCCGTCCCGACACGTCCGCGCCCGCCACCCGGCCGGGGCAGGTGCACTGATGGGCGCCGGGCACGGTCACGGGCACGGCCTGCCGCAGGGCGCCACCGCGTCGTACGCGCACCGGCGCCGCATGCAGCAGGTGCTGGTGCTCATCGGCGTCGTCATGCTGGTGCAGATCGTCGGCGCCTACCTCTCCGGCTCGCTGGCGCTACTGGCCGACGCCGGTCACATGCTGGCCGACGGTCTCGGCGTCACGCTGGCGCTGGTGGCCACGGCCATCGCGGCCAAGCCGGCGAACACCACGCGGACGTTCGGCTGGCAGCGGGCGGAGATCCTGGCGGCGCTCACCAACGGCGTCGTCGTCGGCGTCATCGGGGTGCTGGCCATCGTCGGCGGCGTCCGGCGGCTCGGCGACCCGGGCGAGATCGAGACCGGCATCATGCTGGTCGTCTCCATCGTCGGCCTGCTGGCGAACGTCGTCGCGCTGTTCCTGCTGCGCTCGGGCCAGCGCGAGAGCCTGAACGTGCGCGGCGCCTACCTCGAGGTCATGGGCGACACCCTGGGCTCGCTGGCGGTCGTCAGCGCGGCCATCGTCATCATGGCGACCGGCTGGGTCCGCGCCGACGCGCTGGCGTCGATGCTGATCGGCGTGCTCATCCTGCCGCGCGCCTGGATGCTGCTGCGCGAGGTGCTCGACGTCCTCCTCGAGGCCACCCCCAAGGGCGTCGACCTCGGGGAGGTCCGCCACCACATCATGGACCTCCCCGGCGTCGTCGACGTGCACGATCTCCACGCCTGGACGATCACCAGCGGCGTCCCGGTGCTGTCCGCTCACGTCGTCATCACCGACTCCGCCGAGCCCGGCTGCGGCGCCGACTCCGTCCTCGACGGCCTGCACGAATGCCTGGCCGGCCACTTCGACATCGAGCACAGCACGTTCCAGATCGAGCCCCAGGGCCACGTCGAGCACGAGCACGCCGGCCACGCCTGACCCTCCCCATGATCATCAATGATCCAACCACCTATGAGGGGTTGGATCGTTGATGATCATGGCTGTCCACAGATCGCGAATCGGGGGTGGTGGGACGGCGCCGGGTCGCGCAGGCTGGCGGGGTGGATCTGGACGGGCTCATGGCGACGCAGCACGGGATGATCAGCCGTGCCCAGGCCATCGCGTGCGGGCTGAGCACGCGGCGCATCGAGTGGCTGGTGACGTCGGGACGCTGGCGGCGTGTCCACACCGGCGTGTTCGCCACGTTCACCGGGCCGCTGCCGTTCGAGGCGCGGGTGTGGGCGGCGGTCCTGCGAGCGGGCCGGGGCGCGGTGGCCAGTCATCGGACGGCGGCGTTCCTGGACGGCTTGTGCGACGAGCCCGGCCCGGTCGTCCACGTCACCGTCCCGGCCGATCGCTACGTGCAGTGCAAGATCGAGGGTGTGCGAGTGCACTACGCGCACCGGCTGCCGCGCACCCGGCACCCGTCGAAGAGCCCGCCGCGTACCCGGCTGGACGAGACCGTCCTGGATCTGGTCGACATCGCGCCGCATCCACGTGACGCCGAGGGCTGGGTCACGGCGGCCTGCCAGCGTCGTCTGTCCACCCCGGAGCGGCTGGCCGATGCGTTGAGGCGGCGAAAGAAGATCCGCTGGCGTCCGATGGTGGAGGCGATGCTCGGTGAGGTCGTCGAGGGCGCGGAGTCGCCGCTGGAGCTGCGGCATCTGCGCCGGGTCGAACGCGCCCACGGCCTGCCGGCGGGGTGCCGTCAGCGCCGTGTCGCAGGGCGCCGGGTGATCTGGGTCGACGTCGACTACGAGCGGTATCGCCTGCGGGTCGAGTTGGACGGGCGAGTCGGCCACGTCGGCGAGGGACGCTTCCGCGACCGGCGTCGGGACAACCGCGCCACCGTCGACGGGCATGCCACGCTGCGCTACGGCCATGCCGACGTGTTCGGTGACCCGTGCGCCGTGGCCGCCGAACAGGCTCGCGTGTTGACCGCACGCGGCTGGACCGGGCGCCCGCGGTCGTGCGGCATCTCCTGCCGCATCCCCACCCATGATCATCAATGATCCAACCACCTATGAGGGGTTGGATCATTGATGATCATGGGGAGGGGTGGACGGTGCCGGTGACCTCGCCCAGCGCGATGCGACCGCCCGCCGGGCCGGGGGCGGTGGCGCGGATGGTGACGGTGTCGCCGTCCTCCAGGAAGGTGCGGGACGAACCGTCGGCCAGGGTCACGGGCTCGGCGCCGTTCCAGGTCAGTTCCAGGAAGCAGCCGCTGCCGCCGGGACGGGGGCCGCTGATGGTGCCGGAGGCGTAGAGGTCGCCCGTGCGCAGGGACGCGCCGTTGACGGTGAGGTGGGCCAGCATCTGCGCCGGCGTCCAGTACAGCGAGCTCAGCGGCGGCCGCGACACCACCGTGCCGTTCCACTCCACCTCGAACGACAGATCCAGCCCCCACGGCTCGGCGTCGCGCAGGTAGGACGCGACGGCGGGCGACCGCGACGGCGGCGGCACCCGGGCGTGCTCGAGCGCCGCCAGCGGCACCACCCACGCCGACACCGACGTGGCGAAGGACTTGCCGAGGAACGGGCCGAGCGGGACGTACTCGAAGGCCTGGACGTCGCGCGCCGACCAGTCGTTGACCAGCACCATGCCGAACACGTGGTCCTCGAACGCCCCGACCGGCACCCGCGACCCGAGCACCGACGGCGTCCCGACGACGAAGCCCGCCTCGGCCTCGATGTCCAGCCGCAGCGACGGACCGAACTCGACCGGCGAGCCGGGCCCGCCGGCCCGGCGCAGCCCGGACGGCCGTGCCACCGGTGTCCCCGAGACGACGACGGTGCCGGCCCGGCCGTGGTAGCCGATCGGCAGCTGCCGCCACGCCGCCGGCAGCGCCGGGTTGTCGGGACGGAACAGCCGGCCGACGTTCTCGGCGTGCGTCTGCGAGGCGTAGAAGTCGACGTAGTCGGCCACCTCGAACGGCAGCCGCAGCGTGACGTCACTCGCCGGGACGAGGCGCGGCGTGACGAGATCGCGGTGCCGCGGATCGGTGACCAGCGACAGCAGCCGTGCGCGCACCGCGTCCCACACCGGCCGTCCGGCGGCGAGGAACGGGTTCAGCGTGGGGTGGGCGAACAGGTCGGCGCCGGCCAGCGGTGCGAGGTCGAGCACCCACGAGCCGACGGCGACGCCCACCCGGGGCGGGCCGCCGGCCACCGAGAAGACGCCGTACGGCAGCGTCCACGCGTCGAACGGATCGTCGTCGCGCAACGCCAGCCAGGTCACGGCGCCACCAGCCCGAGCTCGCCCAGCTCGGCCAGCGGCTCGGCGATGCTGCACGAGCCGTACGACGCGAACCAGCGGCGCACCGGCCCGGCGTCCAGCTCGCCGACCTCGGCCGCCAGCGCGGCGCCGTCGTCGACCGACAGCGCCGCCGCTACCTCGGCCGCGGAACCGCCGCCCGCCGCCCGCCCCACCGCCAGCAGCAGGTTGAGGAACCCGTGCTCGGACGGACGGCGCACGGCGTGGTGCAGCCCGGCGGTGAACTTGAACGCCACCCCGCGGTCGAGGCACGCGACGACGAACGCCGCCACCTCGTCGTCGGACGGGACGGCGTCGTCGGCGGGCCCGCCGGTGCGCAGCTTGGCGCGGTAGCCGGAGTCGGCGATGACGTCGAGGGCGGCCTCCCACCCGAACGCGCGCGGCACCTCGACGTAGGCCGGCTCGTCGTCGTCGGGCCCGCCGAGCGCGGCGTCGAGCGCGGCCACCGTGCGGCGCGCGTTCTCGCCCAGCGGCGACCCGCGCAGCGGCACCTCGACGCCGCGCAGCACCAGGCCGGCGTGCTGCGCGACGGTGTCGGCGGCGGCCAGCACGCCGGCCGTCCCGGTGTCGACGACGACGGCCACGTCCAGCGGCGCCGGCGCCTCGCGCACCAGCCCGGCCAGCGCCTCCAGCGACGAGGCGGGGCACAGCAGCGGCCCGACCAGCGCGGAGTACCAGGCCGAACGGTGCGCGACGTGTGCCGGGACGGCCTCGGGCAGCGGCAGCGAGCCGGGCGGGAACACGGCGGCGTCGTCGATCAGCCGCTCGAACATCGGGGGAATGGGCATGGCCGGTCTCGTCCTCCTTGACACCTGTCGGACCCATCCTCGACCCTGGTCGATATACGGGCAAGTGCGTCCGATATCCGAACAATTGCCGAGAAGGTGACGGAGATGTTCTACCGCAGCGTCGGCCAGGTCCCGCCCAAGCGGCACACCCAGTTCCGCAAGCCCGACGGCGGTCTCTACTACGAGGAGCTGATGGGCGAAGAGGGGTTCTCCTCCGACTCGTCGCTGCTCTACCACGAGGGCGTCCCGTCGGCCATCGTCGACTCCCGCATCTGGGAGCTGCCCGACGCCCGCACCGTCGCCAACCACCCGCTCAAGCCGCTGCACCTCAAGCCGCACGACCTCTTCCCCGGCAAGGACTGGAAGGCGTTCGACGTCGTGACGGGGCGGCGGCTGCTGCTCGGCAACGGCGACGTCCGCATCGCCTACGTCGCCGCCGGCGAGTCGTCGCCGCTCTACCGCAACGCCATCGGCGACGAGTGCGTCTACGTCGAGGACGGCGAGGCCACGCTCGAGACGATGTTCGGCCTGCTGCGCGTGCGCAAGGGCGACTACGCGATCATCCCCCGGGCCACGGTGCACCGCTGGGTCCCGACGGGCGACGGCCCGCTGCGCGCGTACGTCGTCGAGGCCAACTCGCACATCACCCCGCCGAAGCGGTACCTGTCGCGATTCGGCCAGTTCCTCGAGCACGCCCCATACTGCGAGCGCGACCTGACGGCCCCGGCCGAGCCGTACGTGACGGTGGGCGAGGACGTCGAGGTGTACACCAAGCACCGCGGCCACGGGCCGTCCGGGCTGGTCGGCAGCATCGTCACCTACCCGACGCACCCGTTCGACGTGGTCGGCTGGGACGGCTGCCTTTACCCGTACACGTTCAACGTCGACGACTTCGAGCCGATCACCGGGCGCATCCACCAGCCGCCGCCGGTGCACCAGGTGTTCGAGGGCTACAACTTCGTCATCTGCAACTTCGTGCCGCGCAAGGTCGACTACCACCCGCTGGCCGTGCCGGTGCCGTACTTCCACTCCAACGTCGACTCCGACGAGGTCATGTTCTACTGCGGCGGCGACTACGAGGCGCGCAAGGGCTCCGGCATCGGCCAAGGCTCGATCACGCTGCACCCGGGCGGCCACTCGCACGGGCCGCAGCCGGCCGCCATCGAGCGGGCGCTGGGCAAGGACTACTTCGACGAGCTGGCGGTCATGGTCGACACCTTCCGGCCGCTGGAGATCGGCGAGGCGGGCCAGCAGAGCGACGACGGCGCATACGCGTGGAGCTGGAGCGGACGCGGTCCGACCGGCTGAGATCCGTCGTCCTGACGCTGGTCGTCGGCGCAAGCGGCTAGAGTGCGGGCGATCCATCCCGAACCCTTTGAGGAGTCCCACGTGCGCCGCATCACCGGCTGCCTGCCCTTGGCCGCTGCCCTGCTCGTCCTCGCCGGTTGCGGCGACGACTCCGGCGGCGGCTCGGAGGAGACCGCGGCGCCGTCCGCGGCCGCGTCCGACGAGACCGAGCCCGAGAACGAGGGCGAGGGCGAAGGCGAAGGCGAAGGCGAGGAGGAGCCGGTCGCCGACGTCGCCTGCGCCGACGGCCCGCCGCAGGCCGTGGTCGCCGACGCCGGCGACGAGCCGCGCGCGCTGATGGAGCTCACGCCCACGGCCGGCGACTCCGCCGCCACCACCATGACCATGACGACGACCACCAGCACCACCATCGACGGCGAGGCGCTGCCGGCCGCGCCGGTGCCGCCGATGACCATGGGCATGGTCATCACCGTCGACGACGTCGCCGACGACGAGATCACCATGTCCGTCGTCTACGACAGCGCCGAGATCGAGGGCGGCGACCCCACCGCGCAGGGGCTGCTCGACACCATGGTCGGCCTCACGGCCACCGTCACGTCCACCCGCAGCGGCGCGTTCATCGACGGCGGCTACGACACCGAGGGCCTCGACCCGACCCTCGTCCCGCTGCTCGAGCAGTTCGAGTCGCAGCTGTCCAGCCTCACCGTCCCGCTGCCCACCGAGCCGGTGGGCGTCGGTGCCACCTGGGACGTCGCCACCAGCGCCGAGCTCCTGGGCGGCACGCTCTGCAACGTCTACACCTACACGCTGACGTCGTTCGACGGCGACTCCTACGAGATGACGGCCGAGATCGCGCAGCAGGCGCAGCCGGGGCCGCTCGAGATGGGCGGGGCCACGGCGGAGCTGGAAGAGCTGACCGGCTCGGGCAGCGGCACTACCGGTGGCCGGCTGAGCTTCCCGGTCGCCGTCTCGGGCAGCAGCGACATCACCACGTCGACCGTCATCTCGGCCGACGGGCAGACGATGGAGCAGGAGTCCAAGGTCCAGATGGAGCTCACTCCGCGCGACTGACGTGCCGAAAGGCGCGTGAAAGTCAGAGGAAAGCGGCCCCTGACACGATCTCCGGCGGTATCTGATCCGCCGGAGGGGGACGTCCTTGGTGTTCCGAGCACTGCTGCCCGGACTGCTGGTCGCGACGGGGGCGGCGGCCGCGGGGGAGCCGTCGCCCCAGCCGCCGGAGCCGCTGCCCGGTGAGGTCGTCCTCGTCGCCGGCAGCGGCGACGAGGGCTACTCCGGCGACGGCGGACCGGCGGTCGAGGCGCGGCTCAACCACCACCTGCGGCTGGCCACCGCCCCCGGCGGCACGCTCTACATCGCCGACCGGACGAACGGCCGGCTGCGGTTCGTCGACGGCGACGGCGTCATCGACACCGTTCCGGGCACGCGCTCCGTGGGCGGGGCCGACCCCGACGCGGCCAACCCGCCGATCGCCGCCGCCGTCGGCCCCGACGGCGGCATCTACGTGGCCGGCGAGACGGACGTGCGCCGCATCGCACCCGACGGCACCGTCACCGTGCTGGCCGGCGCCGGCGACGACGACATCGAGCACGGCGACGCCGACGGCGGCGCGGCCCTCGACGCGCGCATCCGGCTGCCCGAGGACATCGTCGTCGACGCGGCCGGCGACGTCATCCTGGCCGACAGCGGCAACGGCCGGATCCGCCGCATCGGCGCCGACGGCGTCATCACCACCATCGCCGGCGGTGGCGAGGAGCAGGTCGAGGACGCCGTGGACGGCCCGGCCACGCAGGCCGCGCTGTACACGCCGGTCAGCGTCGCCGCCGACAGCACCGGCACGGTGTACTTCACCCTCCTGATGAGCCCCGACCTGTACGAGGTCGGCCCCGACGGCGTGCTCGGCGTCATCGAGGGCGAGAAGCTCTCCATGCTCGACCAGCGCGAGGAGCTGGCCGGCACGGCCGACCCCGGCGGCCGCCGGCTGGCGGTGGGACCGGACGACGAGCTGTACGTCACCGACGCCGCCAACGGCCGGCTGCGAGTGCTGCGCGACGGCATGATCGAGGTCGCGGGCGCGCTGCCGGCCACCGCGGGCGACATCACGGTCGCCGCCGACGGCACGGTCCACTACGTCGACGGCACCCAGGTGTGGCGGCTCCCGCAGGGCATCGACGAGCCGGCCGATGCCGTGGCGCCGGCCGGGTCGTCCTGGCCCGACCGCGGCCCCGGCGACGTCGTCACGGTGGCGGGCGCCGTCACGAGCCGCGAGGACGCGCTGCCGCCGCTGCTCCTGCCCGACCCGTACCTCGGCCCGCTCTCCGTCGCCGCCGGCCCGGACGGCGTCAGCTACGTCGCCGACCCGTCGCAGCACGTCGTCCACCGCGTCGGCGCCGGCGGCGCGGTGAGCGTCGCGGCCGGCACCGGCGAACAGGGCAGCGGCGGCGACGACGGGCCGGCCGACGAGGCCCTGCTGGATCACCCGGTCGGTGTCGCCGTCGATGCCGACGGCACCCTCTACATCGCCGACTCGTCCGCGCGCACCGTCCGCCGGGTCGGCCGCGACGGCGTCATCAGCACCGTCGCCGGCAGCGGGGCCGACCCCGGTGACGAGCCGCCGCCCGTCTGCGTGGGCGAGCCCGCGGCCGAGGCGGTCCTCGGTGCACCGTCCGACGTCGCGATCGGCCCGGACGGCGCCCTGTACCTGGCCGACTCCGCCCTCGCCGTGATCTGCCGCGTCGGCCCCGACGGCGTGCTCACCCGGGTGGCCGGCGGCGGCGAGCTGTGGGCGAAGGACGCCGACGGCCGGCCGGCGCTCGAAGCCGGTCTCTGGGGGCCCGGCGCGATCGACGTCGACGACGACGGCAACGTCTACGTCGTCGAGGACGGACGCCCGCACGTGCGCATGATCCGGCCCGACGGCACGCTCGTCGCGTTCGCCGGCGACAGCCTCTTCGGCCTGGACGAGGGCGGCTTCGCGGGCGACGGCGGGCCGGCCGTGGCGGCGGAGCTGAACACGCCGGGCGACGTCGTCGCCGGTCCCGACGGCGTCTACATCGCCGACGCGTTCAACAACCGCATCCGCCGGGTCGGCCCCGACGGCGTCATCGAGACGGTCGCGGGCACCGGCGCGCGGGAGGACTCCGGCGACGGCGGGCCGGCCACCGAGGCGGGCCTGAGCGAGCCGGTCACCGTCGACGTCGCACCCGACGGCGCCCTCGTCGTCGCCGGCACCCGCGAGGACGACGTCCGGCGCATCGGCCCCGACGGCGTCATCGAGACCGTCGCCGACCTCACCGTCGACGACGGCACGTCGCCGGAGCCGGCCGACGCCGCCACGCTGACCACGCCCATGGCCATCGCCGTCGGGCCCGACGGGACTCTGCTGGTCGCCGAGCCGCAGCGGCAGCGGCTGCGCCGCCTCGACGGCGCCGACCTCGTGGGCGTGGGCCCGGCCGACCGGCGGCTGGGAGACGTCGGGCGGATCGCCACCGGCCCCGGCGGCGAGATCTACGCCACGCTGGGCGACTCCGTGGCGCGGGTGTACCCCGACGGCCGGCGGGTCACCGTCGCCGGCGGCGGGCGTACGGAGCAGGCGGCGGTGGCGGACGCCCAGGCGGTCGGTCAGCCGCTGCGCCCGGGTGACGTCGCCGTGGGCCCGGACGGCCGGGTCCACCTGTTCGACCTCGCGACCCAGCGGGTCTACTGGGTCGACCACGAGGGCGCGCTCAGGGCGATGTCCGAGTTCGACGACGTCACCTTCGAGCTGCCGTCCGGGCTCGCCGTCGGCCCCGACGGCACCGTCTACGTCAACGACGAGGGCGGCAACGTGGTGTACGCCGCGAGATCCGGTGAACCGGCCGAGGTGTTCGCGGGCACCGGCGAGAGCACCATCACCAACGGCGACGCCGGTGACGGCGGGCCGGCCGAGGACGCGATCCTGCAGTCGCCGGTCGACGTCGAGACCGACGCCGACGGCAACGTCTACGTGGCCGACTTCGTCGGCATCCGCCGGGTCGACGCCGAGGGCACCATCAGCACCATCCTCGACGCCGCGCCGGACGAGGAGACCGACCGCTGGATCACCACCCTGGCGGCCGGCCCCGGCGGCGACCTCTACGCGGTCGACAGCGAGACCCGGCAGGTCATCGCACTGGTCCGGGCCGGCGAGATCTCCGGCGGCTTCCCCTGGTGGACCGCCGGCGCCGGCGCGGGCGCGCTGCTGGCCGCCGGCGGCGCCGTCGTGCTGATCCGGCGTCGCCGCGCGAGCACCACCCACCCCGACGACACGACGGAAGGAAACGCGACCCCATGAACAGCGACGACGACGGCAAGGTGTTCGACGGGTACGCCCGTCTCTACGGCCCGCTGACGGTGGCCGGGCTCGGCCTCATCTTCAAGCCGATGTTCGACGACCTCCGGGTCGACGTCGAGACCGGCGGCGTCGACAGCCGGTTCGGCAACCTCTGGGAGACCGCCGCCAACAACAACGGCGACCCGGCGGTGCTCGGCATCATGCTGGCGCTGATCCTGATGTCGATGACGCTGGTGGCGACGTTCCGGCCGCGGTCCGGCGGGCTGCCGGTCGGCATCTCCGTCGTGTGCCTGTTGATCATCATCATGCTGATCACCAAGCCCGGCACCGGTGATCCCGCGCCAGACCTCAGCCCGGACGGCCTCTCGTCGATGGCCGTCGCGGTGTTCGCCCTGGTCCTGGGGGTGGTGCACGCCGTGCACCTCGCCCGCTGGAGCCGGGGACGGACGCGAACCGGATTGCGCTGACCGAATCCGCCGGCGTCGCCGGCCACTCGATCGACCCATGGGGGACATGTGCTCAACCGGGCGTTGCTACCTGCCCTTCTGCTCACCGGCGGCCTGCTGGCCGCCGCCGTTCCGGCCGCCGGCGAGACACCGCCGCCGGAGGAGATCCCCGGCCTGCCGGTCGTCGTCGCGGGCACCGGTGAACTGGGCTACTCCGGCGACGGCGGCCCGGCCGTGGACGCCCGGCTGAACGACCGGCTCCGCTTCGCCGCCGGGCCCGACGGCACCCTCTACGTCGCCGACCGCTTCAACGGGCGGGTGCGGGTGGTCACGCCCGACGGCGGCATCGACACCCTGCCCGGCTCGCTGGCCCGGCGCTCGCCGGAGACCGACGGCATCGAGGTCCCCGGCCTGGGCACCTACAGCCCCAGCAACCGGCCCATCGCCACCGCCGTCGGGCCGGACGGCAGCGTCTACGTGGCCGGGCGGCAGGACATCCGCCGGTTCGCCCCCGACGGTACCGCCACGGTGATCGCCGGCGGCGGCGACGAGCGGCCGCCGGACGGCGTCGACCCCGGCGGCGACGCGCTCGACGCCTACCTCCACGAGCCCGCCGACATCGCCGTGGACGCCCACGGCATGGTCTACGTCGCCGACACCGACAACAACCGCATCCGCCGCATCGGCCCCGACGACATCATCACGACCATCGCCGGCGGCGGCGAGGACCACCCGGCCTCGGCCGAGGGACAGCCGGGCTCGAGCCTCAACACCTACGCCCCGACCAGCGTCGCGGTCGACTCCACGGGCAGCGTCTTCTTCACCATCGAGATGGACGGCTCGGTCTACGAGATCGACCCGGCCGGGAACCTGCACGTCATCGCGGGCGAGGACATCGCCCGGCGAGTGGAGGGCGAGTCCGCGGGCGACGCCGCGCTCACCGGCGGCCGGCAGCTGGCCGTCGACGCCGACGACAACCTCTACATCACCGACCTCGGCAACGGCCGGCTGCGGATGCTCGGCGCCGAGGACGGCCTGCTCACGACCGTGGCGCCGCTGCCGTCCGACGCCGGGGACATCGTGATCGGCCGCGACGGCACGCTCTACTACGGCCTGGGGAGCCAGGTCGTCAGGGTGAGCGACCCGGGTGCGCCGGTGCCGGCCGCCGAGCCGGTGGAACCGTCCGGGTCGCCCTGGCCGGACGCGGAACCCGGCGACCTCGTGCCCGTCGCCGGTGCCCGCGGCGATGCCGACGTGTTGCCCGAGAATGCGCGCCCGGTCGACCCGGCGGCGGGCCCGACGACCGTCGCGACCGGCCCCGACGGCGTCAGCTACGTCGCGGACGCCAGGCGCAACGTCGTCCACCGGGTCGACGCCGACGGCGCCGTGTCGGCCCTGGCCGGGACCGGTGAGAGCGGCTTCGCCGGCGACGGCGGACCCGCCACCGCCGCCCAGCTGTCCGGCCCGGCCGGCCTGGACGTCGACGCCGCGGGCAACGTGTACGTCGCCGACGCCGGCAACGCCAGGATCCGCCGCATCGGCGCCGACGGGCGCATCGAGACCATCGCGGGCGCGGGCCGGCCCGATGACGACGGCGAGACCGTCGCGACGTGCGACGGCGAGCCGGCCACCGACGCCGTGCTCTCCTACCCGGTCGACGTCGCCGCCGCACCGGACGGCACCGTCTACCTGGCCGACCGCGACCTCGGCATGATCTGCCGCATCGGCACGGACGGCCTGCTCACGCGGGTGGGTGGCGGCGGCGAGCTGTGGTCGGACGACGCCGACGACGAGCCCGCCGTCGAGGCGAGCCTGTGGGCGCCGAGCGCGATCGACGTCGACGCGGCGGGCAACCTCTACGTCATCGAGCGCGGCCGTCCGTACGTGCGGATGATCCGGCCCGACGGCGTGCTCGTCCCGCTGATCGGCGACAGCTACTACGGCCAGGACGAGGGCGGCTTCTCCGGCGACGGCGGCCCGGCCGCCGAGGCGGAGCTGAACACGCCGCTCGACCTCGCCGTCGCGCCCGGCGGCGTGTACGTCGCCGACACCTACAACGGCCGGGTCCGGCACGTCGACGCCGACGGCGTCATCACGACGGTGGCCGGTACCGGGTCGGCGGAGGCGAGTGGCGACGGCGGCCCGGCGGCGCAGGCCGGCCTGGGCGAGCCCACCGGCATCGACGTCGGTCCCGGCGGCGAAGTCGTCGTCGCCAGCCCGAGCACCGACCTCGTCCGGCGGATCGGCGCCGACGGCGGCATCGAGACGCTGGCCGACCTCAGCGAGGCAGCGGCTTCGGACGAGCCGGTCGGCGAGGCGGAGCTGTCGTCGAGCATGAGTATCGCCGTCGGCCCGGACGGGACGCTGGCGATCGCCGAGCCGTCCGCCCTGCGGCTGCGCACCACCGACGGCGACACCCTCACCGACCTGGTGGCCAGCGGCACGGCGGAGCTGGCCCGGGCCGGGGAGCTTGCCGCCGGCCCGGGCGGTGAGCTGTACGCGGTCCTCGGGCAGACGGTCGTCCGGGTCTACCCGGACGGGCGCAGCGTCGTCATCGCCGGCGGCGGCCCGTCGAGCGACGCGCCGATCGTCGACGGCACCCTCGCGACCGCGCAGTCGCTGACGCCGCGCGACATCGCCGTCGGCCCCGAGGGCACGGTGTTCGTGCTCGACAACGTCCGCATGGCTGTGTACGAGATCGGCGCCGACGGCACGATCGTAGTGGTGCCTGGGTACGCCGACGTGCTGTTCGGCGAGCCGGCCGGGCTGGCCGTGGGCGCCGACGGCACCGTCTACGTCACCGACGCCTCGTACCACCTGGTGTACGCCGCGGCGCCGGGCGAGGACGCGCGCACGATCGGCGGCAACGGCGACGACTCGGTCGACGGGGACGAGAACGGCGACGGCGGCCCGGCCACCGACACGGCGATCGTCTACCCGGGCGACATCGTCGTCGACGCCGGTGACAACGTGTTCGTCGAGTCCAGCGAGGGGGTGCGGCGGATCGCGCCGGACGGCACCGTCAACACCGCGCTGACCCCACCGGAGGAGGAGGGCGAGCGGTTCGTCCCCTCCGGGCTGGCGCTCGGTCCCGGCGGCGACGTCTACGTCGTGGAGAGCACCCACCGGCAGGTGTTCGCGCTGGTCCGGCCCGGTGACGTCACCGACGGGTTCCCGTGGTTCCGGGCCGGCCTCGGCGCCGCGGCCGCGGTACTGCTGGCCGGCGTGGCGGTGCTTTTGGTGCGCAGGCGACGGGAGCGGACGCCCCCCGAACGTCCGCTCCCGTGAGGTGTGCGGTCCGGGTCACGCGTGGGGCGTGACCCGGGCCGCGGTACTGCGTCAGCCGCACTCCGACTGGACGCTCTCGCCCAGCCGCTGGCTGATCTCGGTGAGGTCGCCGAGCTGCTCGAGCTCCTCGAGCGCCTCGGGGTCGGCCGGGTCGATGTTCGCCAGCGACTCCATGGCGTCGGCCATCGCCGTCCAGTCCGCGGCGACGTCCTCCGGCGCGGCGGCCGCGAGGTCGCGGTACACGTCGACCAAGCCGGACGCGGCGTCGGGGTCGGTGGCCGCGCTGCCGCTGAGCAGGTCGGTGCCCATCGACTCGAGCAGCCCGCAGTAGTCGCCGTCACCGGCGGCCGCGGCGTCGTCGCCCGCGTCGTCGGCCTCGGCGTCGGCGCCCTCGGAGGGCGGCGGCTCGGTCATGGTCAGCTCGAGCTCGTCGGCGCTCGGCGGCTCGGGCGCCGGCGGGTCGTCGGACCCACAGGCGGCGGTGGCGAAGATCAGGGCTATGCCGGCCAGCGGAACGATGGCTCGGGAACGGATCGTCGATTTCACGCACTATCTCCGGTACGTCAGTGTGATCTGGCTCGGATGAACCGAGCCGACCATCCCAGGTGCCGCTACACGGGCACTACACGCGCGCTGACCAGCGGTCAGGCGGGATGGCGGGCGGTTCACGCTTGGTTCACGCGGCCCGCCCGTAGGGTGGGTGCCCTCCCGGCGGGGAGGGGCCCGACTCCCCTCGCAAGCCGCCGGACGCTCCGCGATGTCGGGCGGGGTGGCGGGCGGTTCACGCCTGGTTCACGCGGCCCGCCCGTAGGGTGGGTGCCCTCCCGGCCGGGAGGGGCCCGACTCCCCTCGCAAGCCGCCGGACGCTCCGCGATGTCGGGCGGGGTGGCGGGCGGTTCACGCCTGGTTCACGCGGCCCGCCCGTAGGGTGGGTGCCCTCCCGGCCGGGAGGGGCCCGACCCGCCGCAAGGCGCTGGACGCTCCGGGAGAGTCACAGGTGGGGTGGCGGGCGGTTCACGCCTGGTTCACGCGGCCCGCCCGTAGGGTGGGTGCCCTCCCGGCGGGGAGGGGCCCGACCCCCTCGCAAGCCGCTGGACGCTCAACGGAAGTCGGGCGGGGTGGCGGGTGGTTCGCGCCTGGTTCACGCGGCCCGCCCCCGCAAGCCGCTGGACGCTCCGCGGGAGTCAGGCGGGGTGGCGGGTGTCGCGGCCGCGGCGCAGCACGTCGGGCATGCGCGGCACCGGAGCGCCCAGCAGGTCGCCGGCTTCGTCGCTGGTGAGGCTGCGCATCTCGCGCAGGAGGTCGGCCGAGCGGAGCCAGCTGTGCCGGGCGTCGCCGTCGCGGCCGAGCAGCCGCAGGATGTCGCCGCGCAGCCACCGCGCCAGCGCCTCGTCGACGCTGGAGCCGCAGGCCTGGAACGCCTCGATGGCCTGCTCGAGGCAGCCGAGGGCGCGCTCGGGCCGTCCGGCGTCGAGGTGGGCGTCGCCGAGGCGGAACAGCGCGATGCCGGTGAGGTGCGGGCTGTCGTCCAGCCGCAGCGCCCGCTCCTGGCAGGCGACGGCGTCGTCGAGCCGGCCGGCCAAGTGGTGTCCGACGCCGAGCCGGGTGAGCGTGAGCGCCTCGCCCCGGGCGTCGGCGATCTCGCGCTGCAGCTCCAGCGCCCGGCGGTAGTGCTCGAACGCCTCGTCGGTGCGGCCGCGGTGGTGCAGGACGAAGCCGAGCGCGCTGCGGGCGTCGGCCTCGCCGTGGTGGTCGCCGCCCTCGTGCGCCGCGCGGACCGCCTCGAGGCCGTGTTCGTGCGCCTCCGGCAGCCGGTTCAGCATGAAGTAGCCGTCGCTGAGGCTCTGGTGCAGCTTCGAGCGCCACCGTGCCTGCCCGGTGTCGCCGAGCGCCGCCAGCGCCAGCCGGCCGATGGCGACGAGGTCGGCCCACCGGTCCTGGCTGCGCAGCGGGTGCGCCATGGCCGCGGCCAGCCCGGCCAGGATCGCCGGGCCGTCGCCGTCGAGCGCGGCGGCGTGGATGGCGGCGGCGGTGATGTTGTCGGACTCGGCCCGCACCCAGGCCGAGATGGCCGGGCCGTCGGGGAGATCGGCGCCGGGCTGCGTGCGGCCGGTCTGCGTCGTCTCGGGCCCGATGGCCGCGTGCTGGTCGGACCACGCGACGCTCATGCGCGAGGCCTGCCGCGCGGTGGCGAGGTAGTGGTGCAGCGCCCGGCGCAGTGCGTCGTCGCGGGCCGCCGGGGTCAGCGTCCGCTCGGCCCGTTCGCGCGCGTAGAGGCGGACGAGGTCGTGCAGGGTGAAGCGGTCGCCCGGCGCCGCGATCAGCAGCTGTGTCTCGGCCAGCTGGTCCAGCGCCCGGCGCGTGGCGGCCAGCGTCCGTCCGGACAGCGCGGCCGCCGTGTGGACGGTGAAGTCGGCGAACCCGGCCAGGCCCAGGCTGGTGAAGACCGCCGCGGGCGTCTCGTCGAGCACCGTGAACGCGACGTCGCAGCTGGCCCGCACCGCGAGATCGTCGTGCTCCAGCTCGTCGAGGCGGTGCTGGGCGTCGTCGAGGCGGTCTCGCAGCGACGACAGCGTCCAGTCGGGCCGGGCCAGCAGCCGCGCCCCGGCCACCCGGACGGCCAGCGGGAGCAGCCCGCACAACGCCACGACCTCGGCGGCGACCGCGGGCTCGGCGGCCACGCGGCCTGGCCCGGCGACCGCGGCGAGCAGTTCGGCGGCCTCGTCGGGGGTCAGCGTGTCCAGCGCCAGCCGCCGCGCACCGGCGATGGTCGAGAGCACCCGGCGGCCGGTGACCAGCAGCGCCGGTCCGCTGCCGGGCTCGGGCAGCAGCGGCCGGACCTGCGCGGCGGAGTCGGCGTCGTCGAGCACCATCAGCAGCCGCCGCCCGGCCGTCGTCGAGCGGAACAGCGCCGCCGCGGCGGACACGTCGGCCGGGACGTCGCGCTCCTCGACCCCGAGCGACCCGAGCAGCCTGACCAGCACGTCGTGCGGGCTCAGCGGCCGCACCCCGGGCGTCGCGCCGTGCAGGTTCACGTACAGCCGGCCGTCCGGGAAGCCGGCGGCGGCCGCGTGCGCCGCACGCAGCGCCAGGGCGGACTTGCCGACGCCGCCCGGCCCGCTGATCGTCACGACGGCGCCGGCGGTCAGCCAGCCGGCCACCCGCCGGACCTCGTCGCGCCGCCCGGTGAACGCGGGGTCGGCGGGTGGCAGCTCGGCGGGTCGGCGTGGGTGCGCGGGCCGCGCCGGCCCTGCTGGCCCTGCCGGCCGCGGTGCTGCCAGCGCGGGGTCGTCGGTCAGGATCGCCTGCTCGAGCTCGCGCAGTTCCGGGCCCGGCTCCAGGCCCAGCTCCTCGACCAGCACGGCCCGGGCCCGGTGGTACACCTCGAGCGCGTCGGCCGTGCGGCCGGACCTGTGCAGCGCGAGCATGAGCTGGCGGTACAGCCGCTGCCGCAGCGGGTGCGCGGCCGTCAGCGCCGTCAGCTCCGCGACCAACAGGTCGTGTTCGCCACGCCCCAGGTCGGCGTCGACGCGCCACTCCACGACGGCGAGCCGCAGCTCGTCCAGCCGGGCCGCCTCGGCGCTCGACCCGGGCAGCTCCGCGTAGGCCGGGCGCCCGCGCCAGAGGGCGGGGGCCCGGCGGAGCAGGTCGGCCGCGCGGTCGAGGTCGCCGTCCGCCAGCGCGTCCCTTCCGGCGCCCGCCAGCCGCTCGAACTCCTCGTCGTCGGCCTCGCCGGGCCGCACCTCGAGCTGGTAACCGGACCGGTCGTGCACGATGCGGTCGTCGCCCAGCAGGCGCCGCAGCCGGTGCACGTAACTCTGCAGGTTCGCCCGCGCCGACGGCGGCGGACGCCCGTCCCACAACGCCTCCGTCAGTGCGTCGGCCGAGACCCGCGTGTTGCGGCGCGCCAGCAGGACCGCCAGCAGCAGCCGCTGCTTCGCCGACGTGACCGGCACGGCCGCCCCGAGGTCGTCGTGGACCGTCAAGGGGCCCAGGACGCCGAACCTCATGGCACCTCCTGGTCTGCGGCCGCCGCGCCTCGGTAGCGTACTTCACCAGCGAACGACCGCCGGGTGCAAAGCCCGCCCGGCTGGGAGGGAGTCCCACCCTACGGGCGGGCACCGACACACTCGCGCGCGAACGCCCGCACCGACTCGCTCCGCCCGCACCGACTCGCTCCGCCACGCCGACTCGCTCCGCCACGCCCGCTGCACCGACTGGTCCGCGGCGCCGACTCGCTCCGCCACGCCGACTCGCTCCGCCACGCCCGCTGCACCGACTGGTCCGCGGCGCCGACTCGCTCCGCCACGCCGGCTCGCCCGCTGCGCCATGTCGGCGGCAGCGGGCGAGGGGAGCGCGACGGCCGGTGGGCCGGCGCGTCGGTCAGGTGACGTCGCGGTGTCGCATCAGCAGCGCCCCCACCACCGCGAAGACCACCAGGTACGCGGCCACCAGCAGCGCCGCCGGCCGGCCGTCGAGAACCGTCAGGACGCCGGGCGCGCCGTCGGGGTCGTCCGAGCCGCCGGCGCCCAGCGCGCCGGCCAGCGACCCCGCCGCCGTCCCCGGCAGCACGTCGGTCACGTACTCGATGCCGCTGAGCAGGTTGCCGACGCCGCGCAGCAGGTTCTCGATCACCAGCGACCACACCAGCCCGAGGCCGACCGCCAGCGCCGGGCTGCGGGTCAGCACACCGACCAGCACGCCGGCCATGGCCCACATCCCGAAGATCAGCAGCCCGCCGCCGACCGCCTCGGCCAGCGCGCCGAGCTCCGGCCACACCAAGCTCTGCCCCTCGGTGACGGCGATCAGCGTCGACGCCGCGAAGTCCAGCACGAGCGTCGCCGCGATCACGCCGACGACGGCGATGGCGACGGCGGCGACGGTCCCGCCGAACGTCGACAGCCGGCCCGGGCCCTGTGTGAGCGCCGTCTTCCAGGTGCCCCAGCCGTAGCCGCTGCCGGCCGCCAGCGCGCCGAGGATGAACATGATCGCGCCGCCGAACATCGGCATGCCGCCGGTGAGCACCGACGGGATCGCGGCCGGCAGCAGGTCCGGCAGCAGCGCCGACGGCGGGACGCCCTCGTTGGAGAAGCCGGACGAGCCGGTCGAGTACGCGATGTAGTTGAACAGGTACGCGAAGGTGAGGTTGAGCAGCAGCCACACCGTCGCGAGGATCCAGACCGCCGGCCACTTCCGCAGCCGCAGCAGCTCGGCCTTCGTGCTGGCGACCAGTCCGCCGACCATGGTGGGGACGGCGCGGGCCTCGCCGCGCGCGGTGGCCCGGCCGGTCATCGTCGCGGTGCTCATCGGTTCTCCTCCTCGTCGGTCGTCATCTCGAAGAACACGTCCTCCAGCGACCGCTCGGCCGTCCGGATCTCGTGGATGTCGGCGCCGGCCGCGACCAGCGCGCGGGCCAGCTCGGGCGCCCGCTCGTCGGACAGCTCCAGCCGGACGCCCGCGTCGGTGAGCTGGACGGCGTCGTCGCCGGCCACCTGCATCGAGACCGAGAGCGCCACCTCCACCGGCTCCGCGCGGACCAGCAGGGTGCTGGCGCCGCGCAGCTCGGCGACGGTGCTCTCCGCCAGCAGCCGGCCGTGCGCGATGACGCCGACGCGGTCGCAGATCTCCTGCACCTCGGCCAGCAGGTGGCTGGACAGCAGCACCGTCTGGCCCTGCTCGGCGAGGTCGACGACGAGCTTGCGCATGTCGGCCATGCCGGCGGGGTCCAGCCCGTTGGTGGGCTCGTCCAGGACCAGCAGGTCCGGCTCGCCGAGCAGTGCGGACGCGACGCCGAGACGCTGCTTCATGCCCAGCGAGTACGACTTGAACGCGTCGCCGCCGCGCTCGGCGAGGTCCACGCGGTGCAGCGCGTCCTCGACCGCCTGGTCGGAGACGCCCTGGTAGCGGGCCATCACGCGCAGGTTGTCGCGGCCGGAGAGGTAGGGGTAGAAGCCGGGACCCTCGACCAGCGCGCCGACTCGTGCCGTCGCGCCGGGCTCGCCGGGCGCGTGGCCCAGGATCGTCGCGCTCCCGCTGGTGGGACGGACCAGGCCGAGCAGCATGCGCAGCGTGGTCGTCTTGCCGGCTCCGTTCGGTCCGAGGAAGCCGTAGACCTCACCGCGGCGGACGGTGAGGCTCACGTCGTTGACGGCGAGCCGGTCGCCGTAACGCTTGGTCAGCCGTTCGGTGACCACGATGGTGTTCGTCATGGCTCCACGCTCCCGCGCAGCCGCCGTCGCCCGCGTCGTCCACAGAGCGGCATCGGGCGTACGCAGATTCGCGTAGTGCGGTTACGCCGCGTCGCCGACGCCGCGCGGCCGCCGCCCGTCCTAGGGTCGAGAGCATGGAACGGGTGCGGACCTGGCTGATCGACGCGGGCATCACGCTGGCGCTGGTGGTGCTGGGCGTCGGCGGCACGCACGGCGCGTCCCAGGGACAGGCGTGGGCGCGCGACCCCGGCGTGTTCGCCTACACGCTGGTGGTCGTCGCCGCGCTGTCGTTGCTGCTGCGTAGGGCGTATCCGCGCACGACGCTGCTGATCAACGCCGCGGCCCTGGTGACGTACCTGGCCGCCGACTACGCCTACGGCCCGATCATGATCACCGTCCCGGTCGTCATGTACACGCTCGGCCACCAGCTGCCGCTGCGTTCGGCGGTGCGCTGGGGCGGCGGCTACTACGCGGTGTTCTTCGCGGTGTCGACGGTGCGGCTGCTCGACGACTCCGGCAACGACGTGTGGCGGCAGGGCGCCGCGTGGGCCATCGCGTCGCTGGCGCTCTTCGGCGCGCCGCTGGCCATCGGGGCCGCGCTGAAGACCCGGCGCGAGTCGCAGGCCGACGTGCGCGCGGCGCTGGCCCGGCGCGCGGTGTCGGAGGAGCGGCTGCGCATGGCGCAGGAGCTGCACGACTCCGTCGGGCACGGCCTCGCCGTCATCGCCATGCAGGCCGGCGTCGCGCTGCACGTCCTCGACCGCAACCCCGAGAAGGTGCGGGCCGCGCTGGAGGCGATCCGCGACACCAGCCGGTCCTCCCTCGACGGCCTGCGGGCCGAGCTGCAGGTGCTGCGCAGCCCGGTCACCGACGCCGCGCCGCGCAGCCCCGGCGCCGGGCTGGCCGGGGTCGGCGTCCTGCTCGACCGCATCCGCGCCGGCGGCGTCGAGGTGGTGGCCGACCTCGACGGCGCGTCCGGCGGCGACCTCCCGCCCGACGTCGACGTCGCGGCATACCGCATCGTGCAGGAGTCGCTCACCAACGTGCTGCGGCACGCGGCCGCTACCCGGGCCGAGGTCCGCATCCGCCGCGCCGGCGGCGAGCTGCTGGTGGACGTCAGCGACAACGGGGTGGGCGGGGGCGCGCCACCCCCGCCGCCGGGCCCGGCCGGCCCCGCCGGGTCGCCGTCCGAGCTGGGCGAGGACGACGGGTCGGGCACCGGGATCGCCGGCATGCGGGCCCGGGCCGAGGCGGTCGGCGGCCGGTTGCAGGCCGGTCCGCGCACCGGTGGCGGGTTCGCCGTCCACGCCCGGCTGCCCCTCGCCGGCGCCGACCGGGAGCCGGACATGTCAGGATCGACGTCATGATTCGCGTTGCGGTGATCGACGACCAGGCTCTGGTGCGCATGGGCCTGTCCACACTGCTCGAGACCGAGGACGACACCGAGCTGGCCGGCGAGGCCTCCGACGGCCGGGCCGGCGTCGACCTCGTCCGGCGCACCAAGCCCGACGTCGTGCTGATGGACATCCGCATGCCGGTGCTCGACGGTCTCGCGGCGCTGCGCGAGATCACCGCCGACGCCGCGCTGGCCGACGTCAAGGTCATCGTGCTGACCACGTTCGAGCTGGACGAGTACGTGTTCGAGGCGCTGCGCGGCGGCGCCAGCGGGTTCGTCCTCAAGGACTCGCCGCCCGACGAGCTGCTGCACGCCATCCGCGTCGTCGCCGACGGCGGCAGCCTGCTCTCCCCGTCCGTCACCCGCCGCGTCATCGAGCAGTTCAGCGGCCGTGACGTGCCGGCCAGCACACCGCACCCCGAACTCGACCGCCTCACCGAGCGCGAGCGCGAGATCGTCGCCTGGGTGGCGACCGGCCGTTCCAACGACGAGATCGCCGCCGAGCTCGTCGTCAGCCCCGCGACCGTCCGCACGCACGTCAGCCGCGCCATGGTGAAGCTGCACGCCCGCGACCGCGCCCAGCTGGTGGTCTTCGCCGTCCAGTCCGGGCTCACGCAGCCGTGAAGGTCGTCGCCACCGACCTCGACGGCACCCTGCTCCGCGGTGACGGGACGGTGTCGCCGCGCACCCGGGCGGCGCTGGACCGCGCCGAGGCCGCCGGCGCGACCGTCGTGTTCGTGTCGGGGCGGCCGCCGCGCTGGATCGACGTGCTCGCCGAGGAGGTCGGCGAGCACGGGCTGGCGATCTGCGCGAACGGCGCCCTCGTCTACGACGTGCGCCGCCGCGAGATCGTCGAGGAGCACGGCCTGCCCGGCGACGTCGCGCTGGAGGTGGCGCGGGCGATCCGGGCCAACGTGCCGGGCGCGACGTTCGCCATCGAGCGGCGGCTGACGTTCGGCCAGGAGCCGTCCTTCCGCGGGACGTGGCCGGTGCCCGACGGGACGGTCATCGCGTCGCTGGAGGAGCTGCTGGCCGAGCCGGTGTCGAAGCTGGTCGTCACGCACCCGTCGCTGTCCGCCGCCGAGTTCGTCTCTCGCGCCGCGGCCGTGGTGGGGTCGCTGGCCGCCGCGACCTACTCCGGCCACGCGGCCGTCCTGGAGGTCAGCCGCGCGGGCGTCTCGAAGGCGTCCGCGCTGGCCGCGCTCTGCGGCTCCCTGGGCGTCGACGCACACGACGTGGTCGCGTTCGGCGACATGCCCAACGACGTCCCCATGCTCGCCTGGGCCGGCACGTCCTACGCCGTCCGCAACGCCCACCCCGACGCCGTCGCCGCCGCGTCCGCCCGCTGCCCGTCCAACGACGAGGACGGGGTCGCGCAGGTGCTGGAGGAGATCTTCGCCTGACCGCTTCCAATACGTGACAAGAGATGTCGTGATTCGCCGGGAGGCTGATGGGCGTACCGATTCTCGATGACTCGAATGGAGTCGATGTGACGATGGAACGAACGGCCGTCAACCCGGTGACGTGGTCGGCGCCGATGGGATTTCACCAGGGTGAGGTCGTGTCCGGGCACACCCGGACCCTGTACTGCTCGGGGCAGACCGCGATGAGCCGCGACGGCGAGCCGCTGCACCCCGGCGACATGGCGGCGCAGCTGGCGCTGAGCCTCGACAACCTGGAGGCCGTGCTCGGCGAGGCCGGCATGTCGCTGGCGAACCTCGTCCGCCTCAACGTCTACACCACCGACGTCGACCTGCTGTTTCAGCACTACGGCGTGCTGGCGTCGCGGCTGGGCGCCGCCGGGGTCGCGCCGCCCACCACCATGCTCGGGGTGACGCGGCTGGCGATCCCCGTCCTCATGGTGGAGCTCGAGGGAACCGCCGTCGGGTGAGCCGCGTGCTCAGGGTGGTGACGATCGGCGTCTACGGCTTCGACGGCGCGTCCTTCCTGCGCCGGCTGCGGCACTCGGACGTCCGCCTCCTGCTCGACGTCCGCCAGCGCCGCGGCGTGCGCGGACCCGAGTACGCCTGGGCGAACTCGCGCCGATTGCAGGGGGCGCTCGCCGAGGCCGGGATCGGCTACCGGCACCACCCTGAGCTCGCGCCCACCACCGAACTGCGCCACGTGCAGTACGCCGAGGACCACCTCCGCGGTGTCGGCCGGCGCTCCCGCCGCGAACTCGCCCCCGCGTACGTCCGCCGGTACACGGCCGAGGTGCTCGACCGGGCGGATCTCGCGCCGGTGGTGACGGCCCTGCCGACCACCGGAGCCGCCGCCCTCCTCTGCGTCGAGCGCGACCCCGAGGCATGTCACCGCTCGCTGATCGCCGAGCGGTTGGCCGGCCGGTTCGGCGTGGTGGTCGAGCACGCGATGTCCTGACCCGCGGACGTCGGCCGGGCGCTCCGGGTTTCGCGTGGGCCTGCCGCTGGCGGCGGACGGCCCGGCGTGGCCGGCCGGCTGCCGTCGCTGCGTTTGGCCGCGGTTCGCCGGGTGGTAGGTATAGCCCGCCCGGCCCGGGTGGGGCCCACCCTACGGGCGGGCACCGACAACGTCGCGGCGCGGAGATCACGCGCGGCGCGGCGAACGGAGCGGCCCGGGCGGTCAGGGCGTGGCGACCACCGCGGCGAGTTGGTCGTTCAGGGACGGTGCGGCGAGCGAGGGTGCGCGGTTGTCGGGTGGCGCGGCGCGTGGGTGCGGTGTCCTGCCGGTCGCTGTCGCTGCGTTTGCGCGCGTTCGCCGGGTGGTAGGTATGGCCCGCCCGGCCCGGGTGGGGCCCACCCTACGGGCGGGCACCGACAACGTCGCGGCGCGGCGAACGGGGGCACGCGGGTGGCGCGGCGAACGGGGGCGCGCGGATGGCGCGGCGGACGGGGTGGTGCGGCGGACAGACCGATCGTGCTGGTCGAGGGTCCACCCCGGCGTGGTCGGACGGGCGCTCGCGGCCGACGTCCAGCAGGGGCGCCGACATCGGCCGGCCGTCGTCGCTGCGTTTGCGCGCGTTCGCCGGGTGGTAGGTATGGCCCGCCCGGCCCGGGTGGGGCCCACCCTATGGGCGGGCGCCGACAACGTCGCGGCGCGGCGAACGGGATGGCCTGGGTCGGCGGTGGCGCAGCCGTCGGGCGGCGCGGTGATCGCGAAGATCACGCGCGGCGCGGGCGAACGGAGTGGAACGCAGCGGCCCGGCGGTCAGGACGTGGCGACCACCGCGGCGAGTTGCTCGTCCAGGGGCGGCGCGCCGCGGCGGTTGTCGATCTCGAGATGCGGCGCAGGTGGGGGCACGTCGGGGAGGGTGGCGGCGGTGAAGGCGGCGAAGTCGGCGAGTTTCTGGCCGTCGCGGTCGTGGCCGCGGCCGATGATCCGCTCCCGCAGGGTGGAACCGTCCGACCGGACCCACAGCAGCCGCACCGGGTCGCCGCCGAGCTGGTCGACGTAGGCGGACCAGCCGGACAAAGACCGGATCTGCCCGGTGAACGGCGCGACGAGGATGGCGGGGCAGCCGGCCGAGCGGACCTCACGCGCGGTGTCGGCCAGCCCCGCGTACTCGTGCACCTTGATGTGCTCGTCGTACCAGGGCCCCTCCCGCTCGCCGAACGGCCGCCCGTTCGCCGCCAGCGTCGCCACCACGAACGGCGCGTAGACGGTGTCCTTGTCCAGCAGCGCGGGGACGGGGTCGAGCAGGGCGGCGAGCTTCCGGGCGACGGTGGTCTTGCCGGCGCCGGGCGCACCGGCGATCATCCAGACGGCGGGGGTCACGTCTGCCGACCCTATCCAGCCGCCACCCCCATCAGCAGCCGGTGGTGCCGCGGCCGCGCGATCTCGTCCGCGACGGCGACGGCGAGGTCCGCGTACGTGATGAGCGCCGACGCGGCACCCGGCACGAAGCGGTACCCGCCGGACTGGGCGCCGCCGTGGTCGAAGTCGCCGGCCGGGGCGATGACCAGCCAGTCCACCGGCGTCGACGCACGACGGAACACGGACAGTCCGGCGCCGTGGCCGAGCATGAAGTCGCGGTGCTCCGACGGGTACCCGGGAGTGTCGATCAGCGGCACCCCCGTCACGTCCGGCAGCTGCGACGCCAGCCCGACGGCGACCAGCCGCGGCACCCGCGCCGCCGCCAGCCCCGTGAGCAGCGCCGACGCCGCGGCGGGGAAGAACTCGGCGGCCGGGACGGTGAGCGTGGCGGCCGCGTGGACGGCGGCGTCGTGCCCCTCCGACAGCGACGCGACCTCGTCCGCGGAGGTCACGTCTCCCGCCACCACCGCGGCGCGGCCCAACCCAGAATGTCGCCCGGGGTCGCGCACGACCGCCGTCACCTCCCAGTCCCGCCGAGCCGCCTCGGCCAGCACCGCCCGCCCGGCCCGTCCGCCGGCTCCGAACACCACGATTCTCGTCATGCCGCGGACGCTAGGCGACGCTCCGGTCAGCCCGAGGTGACCACGCAGGTCAGTACGGTGGAGGCATGCCGACGCCGCTCGATCCCGACATGTTCGACCCGGTCTGCCCGTCGACGCTGATGCCGTTGCGGTTCTCGGACAAGTGGGCCGGCCTGGTCATCCGCTGCCTCGAGCACGGCCCGCGCCGGTTCTCCGAACTGCGGGTGCCGCTGCGCTCCGTCAGCGCGCAATCGCTGACGACGTCGCTGCGGAACCTGCGCCGCGACGGCCTGGTCGAGCGCACCGAGCGACCCGGCGCGGAACGCCACGTCGAGTACGCGCTGACGCCGCTCGGCCGAAGCATGCTGCCCGTCATCGCGGCGCTGTGCGCGTGGGGCGAGGCGCACTGGGACGAGCTGCTGGACGCCCGCGAGGCGGCGACCGCGCGAACGGCGTGATCAGCGCACGATCGGCGCGCCCTCCAGCCGGACGCCGGCCGACCGCAGCGCGTCCAGCGCCGCCGCCGTGGTGCCCGCCGCGACCCCGGCGGTGAGCCCGAGCAGCACCGTGGTGTCCAGGCCGGCGTGGGCGGCGTCGAGGGCGGTCGCTCGGACGCAGTGGTCGGTGGCGATGCCGACGACCTCGACGGTGCCGACCTCGTGCGCGCGCAGCCAGTCGGCCAGCCCGGCGCCGTCGTGCGTCTTCCCCTCGAAGCCGGAGTAGGCGGCCGCGTACTCGCCCTTGTCGAAGACGGCGTCGAACGGCTGTGGGTCGAGGTTGGGGTGGAACGCGACGCCGTCGGTGCCGGCGACGCAGTGCGGCGGCCAGCTGTCGACGAAGTCGGGGTTCTCGGAGAAGTGGCCGCCGGGGTCGATGTGGTGGTCGCGGGTGGCGACGACGTAGTCGTAGCGGCGGTCCCACGGGTCGGCGTCGGTCCAGCGCTTGAGTACCTCGGCGATGCCGAACGCGACGTCCGCGCCGCCGGCGACCGCGAGGCTGCCGCCCTCGCAGAAGTCGTTCTGGACGTCGACGACGATGAGTGCGCGCTTCATCAGCGATCCTCCCAGCGGGTCGGGATGGCGGGCTCACCGCGCGACAGCTGCAACGCGGTGCGGGGCAGTTCGGCGCGGGCCCGCTCGTGCCGTTCGCGGGCGGCGGCCAGCGGTTCGCGGCCGACGGTCTCGCCGTCGCGCACCAGCGGGACCAGCAGGCGTCGGTCGTCGCCGTCGTCGGCGGGCTCGTGGCCGACGCCGATGACCTCGGCCTCGGCGACACCGCTGGCGTTGCGGCGGCGCAGCGCGTACTTGCGGCCACCGTGGCTGACCTTGCCGGCGCTCTTCTTCTCGACGGAGACCATGGCGCCGTCGTCGTCGGTCCTGGCCACGAGCTTGTAGACCATGCCGGCGGTGGGGGAGCCGGCGCCGGTGACCAGCTGGGTGCCGACGCCGTACGCGTCGACCGGCGCGGCCGCCAGCGCGGCGATGGCGTGCTCGTCGAGGTCGCTGGTGACGACGATGCGGGTGGCGCGCGCGCCCAGGGAGTCGAGCAGTGCGCGGACCTCCTTCGCCTGCGGCAGCAGGTCGCCGGAGTCGAGGCGGACGGCGCCCAGCTCGGGCCCGGCGATCTCGACGCCCAGCCGCACGGCCTCCTCGACGTCGTAGGTGTCGACCAGCAAGGTCGTGCCCTTGCCCAGGGAGTCGACCTGGGCGGTGAACGCGTCGCGCTCGGAGTCGTGCAGCAGCGTGAACGAGTGCGCGCTGGTGCCCGCCGTCGGGACGCCGTAGCTGCGGCCGGCCTCGAGGTTGCTGGTGGTGCTGAACCCGGCGATGTACGCGGCCCGCGCGGCGGCGACGGCGGCCCGCTCCTGGGTGCGCCGCGAGCCCATCTCGATGCACGGACGATCGCCGGCGGCGGTCGTCATGCGGGAGGCGGCCGTCGCGATGGCGGAGTCGAAGTTCAGCACCGACAACGCCAGCGTCTCGAGCACGACCGCCTCGGCGAACGACGCCTCGACGATCAGCAGCGGCGAGTTCGGGAAGTACGCCTCGCCCTCGCCGTAGCCCCAGACGTCGCCGGTGAACCGGTACCCGGCCAGCCACTCCAGCGTCGGATCGTCGACGATGCCGCCGCGCCGCAGGAAGTCGAGCGCGTCGTCGTCGAACCGGAACGTCTCGAGTGCGTCGAGGAACCGTCCGGTGCCGCCCACGACCCCGTATCGGCGTCCACCGGGTAAGCGTCTGGCGAACACCTCGAACACCGAGCGCCGCGTGGCCGTGCCCCGGGCCAGCGCCGCCTGGAGCATGGTGAGCTCATACTGGTCGGTGAGCAGGGCCGTCGTAGCCGACACATGCACCAGAGTATGCGGCTGCGCCACGAATGGCCCGGATCCCGCGCAGACTGGCGAAGCCGTGGCGCGGGGTGGATGATGAGATGTCGTGGACCGGCGGGAACAACGCGGGTCCTGAGCACGGTTGCGCGGGGTGATGGCCGGAAGATGACACCATTGGGGGCCGTGATGACCGCACCCGTCGAGATCGAGCGCCCCGAGGCCGCTGAGGTCCCGGTGGCGGACGTCCCGTGGGTCACGATCGTCTGGAACGACCCGGTCAACCTCATGTCGTACGTCACCTACGTCTTTCAGGCATACTTCGCCTATCCGAAGACGAAGGCCGAGAAGCTGATGCTCGACGTCCACGAGAAGGGGAAGGCCGTCGTGTCCTCCGGCACGCGTGAAGAGATGGAGCGCGACGTCGAGGCCATGCACTCCTACGGCCTGTGGGCCACGCTGCAGAAGGCGGGGGACCGAGTCTGAGCACCGCGTTCCGTCGGGCCCGCGGGGGCGTCGTCGCCGCGTCGTTCCACGTCGTCGAGGTCGAGCTGCTGCGCTCTCTGGTGGGCCAGCTGCTCGAGCTCGTGCGCGAGGAGCCGGCCGACCTCTCCGGCGGCGACGGCTGGGCCGCCGAGCTCGGCCTCGCCGACGACGCGACCTCACGGCCGACCGACCCGGTGCTGCTGCGCCTGTTCCCCGACGGCTACCGCGAGGACGCCGAGGCCGCGTCCGACTTCCGCCGCTTCACCGAGCGCGGCCTGCGCGACCGCAAGGCCGCCACCGCGGCGACGGTGCTCGCCTCCCTGGCCACGGCCGACGCCGCCGGGATGCCGGCGAAGAGCCGCGAGAAGCTGCGCATCGAACTGGACGCCGACGAGTCCGAGGCCTGGCTGCGCACCCTGACCGACCTCCGCCTGGCCCTCGGGACCCGCCTCGGCGTGACGGACGCCGACGAGGACGACTGGCTCGCGCTGGACGAGAACGACCCCCGGCGGCATGTGCACGACGTGTACGACTGGCTCGGCTGGGTCCAGGAGACGCTGGTCCGCACGCTCTCGTCCGCCTTCGACTGACCCGCCGGCAACGCGCGCCCACGCGGACCCTCTCGGCGCGCTCCAGCGTCGTCTTGGCACGCCGGAGGTCACCTTTCGCGCCGGAAATGTGGCATTTGTGGAACGCGTCAGCGTGCCAAGGCAAGGAGCGAAGGGGCGGCGTCGGGGCGACCGGCGGCGGGGCGACTGGTGACGGGGCGATTGGTGGCGGGGCGACTGGCGGCGGGCGCCGGGGCGACTGGTGGCGGGCGGCACCGACCACCACGGCGAACTGTGCACCGGCGGGCTGTGCCCGCACTTCCCCCGTCCCCCTGATAGGTGCCCGTTCTTAGGCCGGGCGCGTGCGGGTCAAGCGGTCATCGCCGCGCGAAGCGCCGAACAGTCCGCTTGAGGCGCGCGTGGCCGGCTAAGAGAATGGGCGCCAGGGGGACGGCCCACGTGGCAGACCGGCGCACGAGAGGCCGGCCCACGAGAACCCCGGCGCACGAGAACCCCGGCGCACGAGAACCCCGGCCAACCAGAACGGCATCCGCAAGGTGGACGGGTCCGGCAGGGCGCTGACCAGGCTCAGTATCCTTCAACCGTGCTGAGCATCCGCCGTGACATCGTCGACGCCATCGTGGAGCATGCCCGCAAGGACCACCCGGACGAAGCCTGCGGCGTGGTCGCGGGGCCGGTGGGCAGCGACCGCCCGGAGCGGTTCGTCCCGATGCTCAACGCGGCAAGGTCGCCCACGTTCTACGAGTTCGACTCGATGGACCTGCTGCGCCTCTACCGCGAGATGGACGACAACGACGAGGAGCCGGTCGTCATCTACCACTCGCACACCGCTACCGAGGCGTACCCATCGCGCACCGACGTCTCGCTGGCGAACGAGCCGGGCGCCCACTACGTCCTCGTGTCGACCCGCGACGACGACACGCACGACTTCCGTTCGTTCCGGATCGTGGACGGCGAGGTGACCGAGGAGGAAGTCCAGGTCATCGATGGGGAATGATGGGTCCCGAACCGCCGTTGCCCTCAATGACACAGTCCGAGAGTCCAGGAGCAGTCCGATGGCCGTCGAGGTCCGCATCCCCACGATCCTGCGCCAGTACACCGGTGGCGCGAAGACCGTCGAGGGCAGCGGCGACACGCTGGCCGCGCTGATCGACGACCTCGAGAGCAAGCACCCGGGGCTGCGCGACCGGCTGGTCGAGAACGGCTCGCTGCGCCGGTTCGTCAACGTGTACGTCAACGACGAGGACGTCCGGTTCCTCGGCGCCGAGAAGACGGCGCTCAACGACGGCGACAGCGTGACGGTGCTGCCGGCGGTCGCCGGCGGCGGCCGCTAGAACCACCCATGCGCTACGAGTCCCTGCTCGACTCGCTCGGCCGGACGCCGCTGGTCGGGCTGCCGAGGCTGTCGCCGTCGCCCGAGGTGCGGCTGTGGGCGAAGCTGGAGGACCGCAACCCCACCGGCTCGGTGAAGGACCGCCCGGCGCTGCGCATGATCGAGGCCGCCGAGGCCGACGGACGGCTCACGCCGGCGGCGACGCTGCTGGAGCCGACGTCGGGCAACACCGGCATCTCGCTGGCCATGGCGGCGAAGCTCAAGGGCTACCGCATGATCTGCGTCATGCCCGAGAACACGTCCGAGGAGCGGCGCCAGCTGCTGCGCATGTGGGGCGCCGAGATCATCCCGTCGCCGGCGGCGGGCGGCTCCAACGAGGCGGTCCGGGTCGCCAAGGAACTGGCAACACAGAACCCCGACTGGGTCATGCTCTACCAGTACGGAAACCCGGGCAACGCTCTCGCGCACTACGAGACCACCGGCCCCGAACTGCTCGAGGATCTCCCCGAGATCACCCACTTCGTCGCCGGCCTGGGCACGACGGGGACGCTGATGGGCGTCGGCCGCTACCTGCGCGAGAAGCTGCCCGACGTGCGCGTCGTCGCCGCCGAGCCGCGGTACGGCGAGCTGGTGTACGGGCTGCGCAACCTCGACGAGGGGTTCGTGCCGGAGCTGTACGACGAGTCGGTGCTGACGTCGCGGTTCTCGGTCGGCCCGCGCGACGCCGTGCGGCGCACCCGTGAGCTGCTCGAGCAGGAGGGCATCTTCGCCGGCATCTCGACCGGCGCCGTCCTGCACGCCGCACTCGGACTCGCCGCGAAGGCCGTACGGGCCGGCGAACGCGCCGACATCGCGTTCATCGTCGCCGACGGCGGCTGGAAGTACCTGTCGACCGGCGCATACGAGGGCACGCTCGACGAGGCCGAGGACCACCTCGACGGCCAGCTCTGGGCCTGACGTACGGTGCACTGATGCGCCAGCTGGTCTACTACATCGCTCAAACCATCGACGGCTTCATCGCCGGCCCGGACGACGAGGTCGACTTCTTCCCGGTGCCCGACGAGTACTCGACCTGGATGTTCTCCCAGTTCGGCGACGCGCTGCCGAGCCACGCCCGGAAGTTCGGCCGCATCGACGACGTCCCGCTGTCGCGGTTCGACACCATCGTCATGGGCCGCCGCACCTACCAGCCCGCGCTCGACGTCGGCGTCACCAGCCCGTACGCCCACCTGCGGCAGTACGTCGTGTCGTCGACGATGACGGAGTCGCCGGACCCCGCCGTGACGATCATCGGCGGCGACCCCGTGGCCGCCGTCCAGGCGCTCAAGGCCGAGGACTCCCCGCTGGACGTCTACCTCGCCGGCGGCGCGGCGCTGGCCGGCGCGCTGCTGCCCGAGATCGACCGCATGGTGGTCAAGCAGTACCCGGTGGTCGCCGGGGCCGGGGTGCCGCTGTTCTCCGCGGAGTTCGCGCCGACGGCGTTCGAGCTGACCGACGTGCAGACGTTCGGCAGCGGCCACGTGGTGCTCGACTACAAGCGGGCGTGACCTCGGGTGTGTCTCCCGGGTCCGTGGCCTACTGCGCTACGGCCGAGACCCGGGAGACACACCCTTGGCGTGGCGTTCGCCACGTCCAGGCCTCGGGACCGCCGCGGCGGCGTACGCTCTTGCACCGATGAACGACGCACCGATCGGGATCTTCGACAGCGGAGTGGGCGGTCTGACGGTCGCCCGCTCCGTGCTCGACCAGCTCCCGCACGAGCCCGTCCTGTACGTCGGCGACACCGCGCGCGGCCCGTACGGGCCACGGCCCATCGCGCAGGTGCGTGAGTTCGCCCTCGACGTCATGGACACCCTCGTCGCCGAGGGCGTGAAGATGCTGGTCATCGCGTGCAACTCGGCCAGCAGCGCGGTGCTGCGCGACGCCCGCGAACGCTACGACATCCCCGTCGTCGAGGTCATCCAGCCGGCTGTGCGCCGCGCGGTCGCCGCCACGCGCAGCAACGCCGTCGGCGTCATCGCCACCCGCGCCACCGTCACGTCGCGCGCCTACGAGGACTCCTTCGCCGCCGCGCCGCACCTCACCATCACCACGCAGGCCTGCCCGCGGTTCGTCGAGTTCGTCGAGGCCGGCATCACCCACGGGCCGGAGCTGGAGTCCGTCGCCCGCGAGTACCTGCAGCCGGTCAAGGACGCCGGCGTCGACACGCTGGTGCTGGGCTGCACCCACTACCCGCTGCTCACGGGCGTCGTCTCGTACGTCATGGGCGAGGCGGTCACGCTGGTCAGCAGCGCCGAGGAGACCGCGAAGGACGTCTACCGCACGCTGGTCGACCACCGGCTGATGCGCGACGACGCGCTGCCGCCGCCGCGGCACCAGTTCCGCTCCACCGGCGACGCGCGGCCGTTCCGCGAACTGGGGCGGCGCTTCCTCGGCCCGGAGATCGCGTCGGTCGAGGAGACGTCCGAGCTGCCGGTCGTCGGCCGCGACGTGGCGGTCGGCTCTTGAGGCTCACGGTGCTGGGCTGCTCCGGGTCGATGCCCGGGCCCGGCTCGCCCGCGTCCGGCTACCTGATCGAGGCGGACGGCGTCCGGCTGGTGCTGGACCTCGGCAACGGCGCGCTCAGCCCACTGCAGGACGTCGTCGGCGTGGCCGGGCTGGCCGAGCTGGACGCGATCGTCCTCAGCCACCTGCACCCGGACCACTGCATGGACCTGTGCGGGCTGTACGTGGCGCTGCGCTACGGGGTGCCGTCGCGGCGGCGGATCCCGGTGTACGGACCGGGCGGGACGGCCGACCGCATGGCCGCGGCGTACGGCAAGGAGCCCGACCCTGGGCTGTCCGGCGAGTTCGACTTCCACGAGCACCCGGTGGACGGGTTCCGCGTCGGCCCGCTGACGGTGCGGGTCGCGCCGGTCGTGCACCCCGTCGCCGCGTACGCCGTCCGCGTCGAGCACGACGGCCGGTCGCTGGTGTACTCCGGCGACACCGCGGCGACGCCGGCGCTGGTCGAGCTGGCCCGCGACACCGACCTGTTCCTCTGCGAGGCCGCCTACGCCGACGGCGACGACAACCCGCCGGGCATCCACCTGACCGGGCGCGAGGCCGGGGAGCACGCGGCCGCCGCCGGAGCCCGTCGACTGGTCGTCACGCACGTGCCACCATGGGGCGATCCGCAGCGTGCGGCCGAGCACGCGAGCGCGGTGTACGACGGCCCGGTGGAGCTCGCCGTGCCTGGGGGCCACTGGGAGGTCTGATGACGACGGAGCACGACGACACGGCCGAGCAGGCAGGGCCGCCGTTCCCGCTGCCGACGACGCCGCTGCAGCCGCTGCCCGAGGACTGGGAGCGGGCGCTGGTCATCGCCGCGCACCCCGACGACGTCGAGTACGGCGCCGCCGCGGCCATCGCGCGGTGGACGGCGCAGGGCAAGCAGGTCGTGTACTGCATGGTCACCAGCGGCGAGGCGGGCATCGACACCATGCCGCCGGAGCAGACCGGCCCGCTGCGCGAGAAGGAGGAACGCGACGCCGCCGCCGTGGTGGGCGTCGACGAGGTCGAGTTCCTCGGCTACGCCGACGGCGTCGTCGAGTACGGCCTGCCGCTGCGCCGCGACGTCGCCCGGGCCATCCGCCGGTACCGTCCCGACGTCGTCATCACCGGCAACTTCCACGAGACGTTCGGCGGTGTCATGCTCAACCAGGCCGACCACATCGCCGTCGGCAGGGCCGTGCTCGACGGCGCCCGCGACGCCGGCAACCGGTGGGTCTTCACCGAGTTGCTGGACGAAGGCCTGGAGCCGTGGAACAAGGTGCGCGCCATCTGGGCGGCGGGGTCGCCCGAGGCCGCGCACGGCGTCGACATCACCGCCACGTTCGAGCTGGGCGTCCGTTCGCTCGAGGCGCACGCCGGGTACCTCGCCGCGCTGCCCGGCCACCCGGAGCCGGCCGACTTCCTCGGCATGTTCGCCCGTCAGACCGGCCCTCGCCTGGGCGTCGAGTACGCAACGGTCTTCGAGGTCTACCCGCTGATGCTCTACTGAACCCGCTCGACGCTTTGCAATGAGCACCGATACGCATCACCCCGCCGGTGATGCGTAATGGTGCTCATTGCAAGCGTCCAGCCCGGTCAGCCGGCGTCGTCGTCGCGCGGCCGCTCGTCGACGAGCACGCCGGTCGCGTACATCCGCTTCTCCGAGCCCCACCGCGGCCAGCACGTCGTCAGCGTCAGCCTGGCCTCGGCGGGCTCGGTACCGGCGGGCTCACCGGGCACCGGGTCGACCACCCACAGCTCGGTCGCCTCGATGACGTTGCCGTCGTTGTCGCCGTCGGGCGCGTCGTCCAGCTCGTACCGGAACACCCCGTCGACGGTCTCGATCTCGACGACGTCGCCCTCGCGCAACTCGGCGAACCGGGCGAACGGCTCGCCGTGCCCGGACCGGTGCGCGGCGACGGCGACGTTGCCCAGACCGCCGGGGTCGGCGCTGTCGGCGTAGTGGCCGGGCCCGTCCTCGAGGTCCTCGGGGTCGGTGCCCTCGACGACGATGCGCTCCCAGTCGTCGCCGAAGCGGGGGATGCGCAGGATCGCGTACGCGTCGCCCAGTTCCAGCGGCTCCGGCTCCGGTGCGTCCGTCTCGGAGGGCGCCGGGGTGGCGGAGCGGCTGAGCAGGTGCTGCTGGAACTGGTCGCGCAGGTCGTCCTGCGCGGCCGCCGTCTGCAGCCCCGTGCCCCAGAACGTGTAGACGACGAACAGCAGCACCAGCGCGCCGGCGGTCAGCAGCAGCTCGCCGGCGATCCCGGCGGCCGCGACCACGCGCCCCCGGCCGGCCCCCGCCGTCGACGAGGCGCGGCGATGCTTCGGCGCCACCCTGCGCTGCACGGTCCCGAAGGTAACGCGGGCGGCCCTCGGTGCGCAGGCGTTCCGGACGTTCCGAGGGGGCCGGCGCCGCGGCGGCCGTCGAGGCGATAGCTTGGGCGGCATGACCACCCGTATCGACGGCCGCAGTGCCGATCAGCTCCGCACCGTCCGGCTCACCCGGGGCTGGCTCGACCACGCCGAGGGCTCGGTACTCGTCGAGTTCGGCAAGACCCGCGTGCTGTGCGCGGCGTCGGTCACCGAGGGCGTGCCGCGCTGGCGCAAGGGCTCCGGCCTGGGCTGGGTCACGGCCGAGTACGCCATGCTGCCGCGGTCCACGAACACCCGCTCCGACCGCGAGTCGGTGAAGGGCCGCATCGGCGGGCGCACGCACGAGATCTCCCGGCTCATCGGCCGGTCGCTCCGCGGCGTCATCGACACCAAGGCGCTGGGCGAGAACACGCTGGTCATCGACTGCGACGTGCTCCAGGCCGACGGCGGCACGCGGACCGCGGCGATCACCGGCGCGTACGTCGCGCTGCGCGACGCCGTCGAGTGGATGCGGTCGCAGAAGCTGTTGTCGGCGGAGCAGGTGCTGACCGACTCCGTCTCGGCCATCTCCGTCGGCGTCGTCGACGGCGAGGCGCTGCTCGACCTCTGCTACGAAGAAGACGTGCGCGCCGAGACCGACATGAACGTCGTCATGACCGGCGACGGCCGGTTCATCGAGGTGCAAGGCACCGCCGAGGGCGCGCCGTTCGACCGTCAGGAGCTCGACTCCCTGCTCGCGCTGGCCGGCGCCGGCTGCAAGGAGCTGACCGACCTGCAGAACGCGGCGCTGGTCGGGTGAGTTCCGCGCCGAAGGTCGTCCTGGCCACGCGCAACGCGCACAAGGTCCCGGAGATCGCCCGCATCCTGTCCGCCGCCGGCACGCCGGTGTCGCTGGTCTCCGTCGCCGACTTCCCCGGCGTCGACGACGTCGAGGAGACCGGGCTGACGTTCGAGGAGAACGCGCTGCTCAAGGCGCACGCGGTGGCTGCGGCGACGGGGCTGCCGGCGCTGGCCGACGACTCCGGGCTGTCCGTCGCGGCGCTCGGCGGCATGCCGGGCGTGTTCTCGGCCCGCTGGGCCGGCGTCCACGGCGACGACGCCGCCAACCTGCGGCTGGTGCTGGCGCAGCTGACCACCGTGCCCGACTCCGCGCGGCAGGCGGCGTTCGTCTGCGTCGCCGCGCTGGCGCTGCCCGACGGCACGGCGTGGACCGAGGAGGGCCGCGTCGACGGCGTCGTCGTGCGGGCGCCTCGAGGGAGCAACGGGTTCGGCTACGACCCGATCTTCGTGCCGTCCGGCTCGTCGCGGACCACAGCCGAGCTGACGCCCGACGAGAAGGACGCCATCTCGCACCGCGGCCGCGCGTTCCGGGCCATCGCCGCGCACCTCGCCACGCTGTGATCCTGAACAAACGCTGACGATCATGCTCCGCGGTGGGCGCGGGCGCCGTCCGGGAGGATGATCGGAGGGTGACGTCTACCGAGTCCGGCGCCGGGTCCGGCGCGGGGTCCGTGCGCTCGTGGTGGCCGCCGGCATTGGCCGGGGTCGTCGCGCTGGGCCTCGGGCTGGCCGTGGCCGAGATCGTGGCCGGTGCGCTGGGCCGGGCCGAGACGCCGGTCGTGGCGGTCGGTGAGGAGTTCATCGACCACACGCCCGGCTGGCTGAAGGACTTCGCCGTCGAGACCTTCGGCGTCCACGACAAGTCCGTGCTGCTGGCCGGCATGGGCGTGGTGCTGGCGCTGCTCGGCGCGCTGATCGGGCTGCTCACCGCCCGAAGCAGGGGCCTCGGGTTGCTGGCCGCCACCGTCCTCCTGGTCGTCGCCGGGCTGGCCGTCAACGCCCGGCCCGACACCACCATGGCCGACCTCCTCCCGACGCTCGCCGCCGGGCTGGTCGCGCTGCCGGCGCTGGCGTGGCTGGTGGGGAAGGCGGCGCCGGTCGAGGCGCCGGCCGGTGCTGCGGTCGTGCCGGCACCCAGTCGCCGCGCGTTCCTCACGGCCGCCGGCGTCACCGCCGGTCTGGCCGTCGCCGGCGCCGGGCTCGGCCAGTTGCTCGGCGCCCGCCGGGCCGGCGTCGAGACCTCCCGCGACGACATCGCCGCCAGCCTCGACCTCCCGCGCGCCGACGTCCCTCCGGGCGTCGACCTCGTCGTCCCCGACGCCGACCCGTGGCGCACCCCGAACCAGCACTTCTACCGCATCGACACCGCGCTGTCCGAGCCGCTGGTCCGGGCCGAGGACTGGTCGCTGCGGGTGCACGGCATGGTCGAGACCGAGGTGGAGCTGAGCTACGACCAGCTGGTCGCCATGGGCCTGGAGGACCGCTGGCTGACGCTGAACTGCGTCTCCAACGAGGTCGGCGGCCACCTCATCGGCAACGCGTTGTGGTCGGGCGTGCCGATCGCGGACGTGCTCGCGCTGGCCCGCCCGCGGGACGGCGCCGACGCCGTCCGGTCCCGCTCGCAGGACGGCTGGACCGCCGGCACCCCGCTCGACGTCCTCACCGACGGCCGCGACGCGCTGCTGGCGGTCGGTATGAACGGCGACCCGCTGCCGCTGGCGCACGGGTTCCCGGTGCGGATGATCGTGCCCGGCCTGTACGGCTACGTCAGCGCCACGAAGTGGGTGGTCGAGCTGGAGGTCACCCGGTTCGCCGACTTCGAGGCCTACTGGACGACGCGCGGCTGGGCCGAGAAGGGCCCGGTCAAGGTCGCGTCCCGCATCGACGTCCCCAGCAGCCGCGCCCACGTCGCCGCCGGTTCCGTCGCCGTCGCGGGGGTCGCGTGGGCGCAGCATCGCGGCATCGCGGCCGTCCAGGTCCGCGTCGACGACGGCGACTGGAACGACGCCCGGCTGGCCGCCGTCCCGAGCACCGACACCTGGCGGCAGTGGGTGTGGGAGTGGGACGCCGAGCCCGGCGACCACCGGCTGCAGGTCCGCGCCACCACCATGGACGGCGAGGTGCAGACGTCCGACCAGGCCCCGCCCGCCCCCGACGGCGCCTCCGGCTGGCACACCATCGACGTCACCGTCGACTGAGTGCGCCGAGCCGCGGTTTCGCGGTAGTCAGACCCCGCCCGGCCCGGGTGGTGCCCACCCTACGGGCGGGCACCGACAACGTCCGCGCGCAGCCGGGCCTGCGACACCGGCAGCACCCCCCCGTGCGCTGCCGGCCGAGCGCGCGTACGACGAACGGCATGACCTACGGCAGGGCGGCCACCGAGGCGCGCGGCCCGTCCAGCACCGGGACGCCGTCGTCCCACCGCACCTCCGTCAGCCACATCGTGCGGCCGGGCAGCGCCGAGCCGACGGAGTCGGGCGGCCAGGCGTGGTGGACCATCCAGGTGCGGCCGTCCTTCTCGATCAGCACGCAGTGCCCCGGCCCGGCCGCGTCCTCCGTCGACGCCAGGAGAGGCGCCTCGGCCGGCTTGCGACACGGCCCGAGCGGGCCCTCGCAGACGGCGTACCCGACGGCGTACTCGGCGCGGTCGTACGCGTTGGCCGAGTAGAACAGGTAGTACGTGCCGTCGCGCAGCCAGAGGAACGGCGCCTCGACGACCGTGCCCTCCCACGGCTGGTCCTGCTTGATCAGCTGCACAGGCGCACCCTCGAGCGTCAGCCCGTCCGGAGAGAGCGGCTGGGCGTAGATCCAGGTGTCGACGCCGATCGCGTTGCCGTCGTTCTTCCACAGCAGGTAGCGGGCGCCGTCGGCGTCGGTGAACGGGCTGGCGTCGATGGAGCCGCCCGCGTCGGTCTGGCAGATCATCGGCTCGGCCGACTCGTCGACGAACGGGCCGGCGGGCGACGTCGCGACGGCCCGGCCCACGCATTGCCGCCCCGACGCCGTCCCCAGCGCCGTGTAGTAGAGGACGTACCGGGCCGGCCCGTGCACCGCGATCTCCGGCGCCCACGTCCGCCCGCCGGTCACCCACGGCGCCAGCACCGGCATCGCGTCGCCGGCCGACTCCCACGTCACCAGGTCCGGCGACGTCATGACCGGCACGTTCCCGGCCCGCGAGTTCGTCGCGTACGCCCACCATTGGCCGTCGGCCTCGATGACGGCGGGGTCGGGGAAGTCGCGGTCGACGACGGGGTTGGTGAAGCCCACGGGCTGCTCCTCTTCGACGGGGTCGGGCTCGGCGCCGCCGCAGGCGGCCAGGACGACGAGCGCCGTCCCGGCCGCCAGCAGCAGCCTCATCGCACCTCGGACAGGCGGAACCAGTCGAACGTGGCGACGGTCGCGGGCGCGGCGCCGCCGCCGGCGTACAGGCCGATCTGCGGCGACGTGTCCGCCGGCAGCGTCCACGTGGCGCCCCACCGCCACGCGACCCCGTCGCGCGACGACGCCGAGCGGTAGCGGTGCTCGCCGGTCTCCGGGTCGGTCGTGTGGTGGATCCGCAGCCACATCGTCTCCGCCACCGGCCCGCCGAGGTGGGCGCCCCAGCGCAGCGCGCCGTTCTCGGTCAGCTCCTTGCCGAACTCGACCTGCCGGGTGCCCCAGATCGCGACGTCGCCCAGCCGCAGCAGGTTGTCGTCGTCGACGCGGACGATCAGCCCGGCCTGCTGGTAGTTGCGGATGGTGCCGGAGCCGAGGTCGAGGTGCAGCTTCGTCTCGGCGATCCAGTCGCCCTCCGGCGGCGTGCGCAGCAGCAGCGGCCCGGTGTTCCCGGCGCCGACGACGTCGACGGAGGCCAGCGGCCAGGTCAGCGCGCCGTCGCCCGCGGTCACCGACGACGACGGCCGCACCCACGACCAGCCCTCGCCCAGCGCCGGGTCGTCGAACTCCTCGGTGAACACGGCGTCGCCGGCCGCGGGCTCGTCCACCCGCGACGTCACGGGCTCGTGCGCCGCGACGACGGTGAGGTTGTCGACCTGCGCCTCGTCTGACGCGGCCAGCGTGACGGGGCGCGGCTTGGCCACGCCACGGGGCAGGTCGACGGCGACCTCGGCGTCGGCGTCACCGAGCCGGCTCTCCGCCAGCCGGGCGATCGCGCGCCCGTCGCGGACCTCGACCGACAGCGCCGTCCACTCGTCGCCGTCGTACCGGGACGGCAGCGGCGCGGAGTCGGACTCCACGCCGCGGCCCAGCGTCGACGTCACGGTCAGCGTCCGCGCGGCGGCGTCGACGGTGACGCTGACGCCGTTGCGCCCGGACCGCGCGACCCCGACCGTGAGGTCGCCGGACACCCGCACGTCCGCCTCGACCCGCACCTCCCGCGGCGCCGGCTGCGCCGTCCGCACCTCGCCGGACAGCACCGCGACGTCGCCGCCGTCGCCGGTCGCGTCCGTGCCGGCCGTCCAGGAACCGCGCACCGCCGTCAGCGCGCCGTTCGACGCGGGCGCCGACGCGTCGATCCCCAGCGACGACGCCGTCACCGGCGCGGGCTGTGGGGTGTCGGACGGGCCCGCGCCGGCCCGCGCGACCGGCCAGCCGTCGATCCAGTCCAGCCGGTCGACCAGGGTCGGGCGCTCGTTGATGCCGCCGGGCGCGTCCAGCCAGGCGTCGTTCCGGTCGATCGCGTGGTAGACGATGTGGTCCTGCCCGGACACGTCGGTGACGATCGTGTGGTGGCCGACGCCGATCCAGCGGTTGCCGTTCTGCGCCAGCACCTGGGTGCCGCCGACCCGCGAGTCGAGCATCGAGACGCCCTCGTGGTCGACGAACGGGCCGAGCGGGCTCTTCGAGCGTCCGGCGTACACGCTGTACCCGGTCACCGGTCCCGCGCAGCAGTTCGCCGACGACGCCGTCAGGTAGTACCAGCCGTCGCGCTCGACCACGAACGACCCCTCGTACCGGTCGCCGACCGTGACCTGCGTGGGCGAACCGACCGCCCGCAGCCCGGACTCGTCCAGCTCGGTGACCCACAGGCCGCCGTGGAAGCCGCCGAAGTACAGGTACCGCTTGCCGTCCGACGCGGACAGCAGCGCCGGGTCGATGGTGTTGAAGTAGTTGCCGTCGCCGGTCGGCCGCGGCGCCACGACGGGCCCGCCCGAGTCGGTCCACGGCCCGGCCGGCGTCGGCGCCGTCGCGGCCCCGATCGCGTAGTTCCACTGGCCGGGCTCGGCGACCGTGTCGGTGACGGTGTAGTACATGACGTACTGGCCGTCGACGTAGCGGATGTCCGGTGCCCAGTAGAACGAGGTGCTGGTGCTCCAGGCCGGCCGGTCCGCCTCCTCGAACACCGTGCCGAGGTACTCCCAGTCGACGAAGTCGCGCGAGCGGGCGATGTGCATGAGCCCGAACTCGCTCGGCGCCTCGTGCAGCGGGTCGCTGGTCGCGTACAGGTACCACCAGCCGTCCTTGCCGCGGATCACGGCCGGGTCGGCGTAGGTGTCGGAGAATTCGCTCGAGATCGGGTTCTGGGTGACGGGGCCTGCGGACGGTTCGGCGGTGGCGGCCGGAGCCGTGGCCGGCAACGCCAGCACGACGGCGGCGATGCCGGCGAGGAACCTACGACGCACGGGGATCATCCCTTCAGTCCGCTGCGCGACACGCCCTCGATGACGTATCGCTGCGTGAACAGGAACAGGATCAGGACGGGAACGCTGGCGACGAACGCGCCGGCCATGATGACCGGGTAGTCCGTGGTGTACGCGCCCTGCAGCAGCTTCAGCCCGGCCGGCAGCGTGAGTCGCTCCGGGCTGAACAGGACGTAGATCGGCCAGATGAAGTCGTTCCAGTTCGCCAAGAACGACAGCACCGCCAGCGTGGCCAGCGCCGGCTTGGAATTGGGCAGGACGATGCGGGTGAAGATCTGCCACTGGTTGGCGCCGTCGATCAGCGCCGCCTCCTCCAGCTCGCCGGGCAGCATCGCGAAGAACTGCCGGAGGAAGAACACCCCGAACGCGCCGGCCGCGCCGGGCACGGCCAGCGCCCAGACGGTGTCCAGCCAGCCCAGCTGGTCGATGATCAGGTAGTTCGGGATGAGGAACACGAAGCCCGGCACGAACAGCGTCGACACGATCACGACGAACAGCACGCCACGGCCGCGGAAGTGCAGCCGGGCCAGCGCGTAGGCCGCCGTCGACGCGACCGTCAGCACCAGCACCATGTGCAGCGTCGCCGCCAGCAGGCTGTTGAGGAACCAGCGCAACACCGGGTAGGCGCCGTCCAGCCGCAACAGCCCCTCGTACGCGGCGAACGTCGGCGACGACGGCAGCAGCGTCGGCGGGACGGCGGTCGCCTCCGGGTTCGTCTTGATCGACGTCAGGAACATCCAGACGATCGGCCCGACGAAGATGACCGTCAGGACCAGCAGGAACAGCCAGAACATGCCCTGACGGAGGTAGGCGCCGGGCGCGGGGCCGGCCGGCCGCGGGCCGGCCTCAGGGCGCGTCAGGACCGCCATCGCGGCCTCCTCTCCCGCATGGCGAGCACCTGCACGATCGAGACGATCCCCAGGAAGATCGCCAGCAGGTACGACATCGCGGCGGCGCTGCCCATCCGGAACGACTCCAGGCCCTCGGCCAGCATCACCATGAGCGCCGTCCGGGTGGTGTCGCCCGGCCCGCCGTTCGTCACCAGCAGCGCCTGGCCGAACATGTTCGCCGAGGCCAGGATCGTGATCGTGACGACGAACAGGAGCACGGTCCGCAGTCCGGGCAGCGTCACGTGCCGGAACACCTGCCAGGCCGACGCGCCGTCGACCTTGGCCGCGTCGTAGAGCTCGCCCGGGATGTCCTGCAGACCGGCCAGGTAGATGATCGTGTTGAAGCCGAGCGTCCACCACACCGTCATCGCGACCAGGCTGATCCACGCCCACGGCTGGGCGGTGATCCACGGCGTCGACGTGCCGAGCAGCCCGTTCACGATGCCGATGTTCGGGTCGAGGATGAACCTGAACAGCAGGCCCACCACGGCGACGCCCAGCACGTACGGCATGAAGAAGACCGCGCGGAAGAACGTCCGGCCGGGGAACCGCCGGTTCAGCAGCACCGCCAGCCCGAGCGGGATCGCGACCAGGAACGGCACGCTCGCCACGGTGAAGATCGCCGTCGCCCGCATGCCGTGCCAGAACATCTCGAACACGGCGGACGACGAGTCGAACAGCGCGGCGTAGTTGTCCAGCCCGACGAAGGGCCGGTTCGGCAGCATGAAGTCCCAGTCGTGCAGGCTCATCCAGATCCCCAGCACCGCCGGGGCCAGGACGAACGTCGCGAAGATGACCAGGAACGGCGCCATGAACGCGTACGGCGTCCACGGCGCGTGCCGGCGGATGCCGCTGGGGGAGGACCGCGCGCCGGGCCCGCGCGCGGCCGATCCGCGCGCGGGTGCGGTCGTCGTGGGGGAGGTCACGGGACTATCCGTCGTACCGGTCGCGGTTCTCTTCCAGCTTCTTCGACGCCCGGTCGGCCGCCTCGGAGAGCGCCGCCGCGGGCTCCTTCGTCAGCAGCACCGCCTCGTTGACGGCCTGATTGAAGTCCGCGAGGACGTCGCCGATGCCCGGCACGGCCGGCGGGAAGCGCAGGTGGTCGACCTGCTCGGCGAGCGCGGCCTGCTCCGGCAGCGCCTGGAACTCGGCCGACTCGCGCACCGAGTTGCGGGCCGGCACCTGGCCGCCTTCGGCCCACGCGAGCGACTGCTGGCTGACCCAGTTGATGAACACGCGCGCGGCCCGCAGCTTGTTCTCGTCGGCGCTGCGCTGCCGGGGGAGGACGAAGTTGTGCGAGCCGGCCCACGCCGCCTGGGTGCCGCCGATGTTCGGCAGCGCCGCCACGCCCCACTGCAGTCCCGGCACCTCCCGGAGCGTGTTGATGTTCCAGATGCCGTTCCAGTTGAACGCCGTCTGGCCGTTCTGCAGCGCGATCGCGTCGGCGTCCTGACCGACGTCGGAGGCGCTGTAGCCGTTGCGGACCAGGTCGACCGCCCAGGTCAGCGCCTCGACTGCGGGGTCCTCCGCCCACGTGACCTCGGTGCCGTCAGCGTTGAACAGGTCGCCGCCGAACTGCCAGACCAGCGCCTGCGCCGTCAGGGCGCCGGTGAACACGTGCGGCGACATCCAGTGCCCCTGCACGCCGGCGCTCTTGAGGGTCTCGAGCGCCGCCTCGTACGACGTCCGGTCCGTCGGCGGGCTCTCCGGGTCCAGCCCGGCCGACTCCAGGACGGTCTTGTTGTAGAAGAAGCCGAGCGGGTGCACGTCCAGCGGGATGCCGAAGCGCTGCCCGTCGTACTCGCCGGCGCTCCAGACCACCTCGGCGAAGTCGCCCGCCTTGAGGTCCAGCGCCTCGGCGACGTCGTCGAGGGGGACGATGACGTTGCGGGCGGCGTTCGTCGGCAGCGAGTCGATGTGCATGATGCCGACGTCCGGGCCGTTGCCCGACTGCACCGCCGTGGGGACCTTCTGGTAGTAGTCGGCCCACTCCATCACGGTCATCTTCACCGCGATGTTCGGGTGCTCGCCGTTGAACTGGTCGACCAGCTGCTGCATGACCGGCCCGTCGCCGCCGGTGAAGCCATTCCAGAAGGCCAGGTCCACGTCGGGACCGTCGTAGCCGCTGGCGCCGCCGTCGCCCGTCGCCGGTTCGGCGCCGGGTGACTGCGAGCCACCGCCGCAGGCGCTGAGCACGACGCCGGCGCCGACCATGCCGGTGGCGGTGAGGAAGCGTCGTCGGGTGAGCGCGTTCATTCGTGTGGTCACAGCTGCTCCTTCGCAGACGTGCCGGGTCAGTGGCCCAGGCGGATGAGGTGCCAGGACGACGGCGGCAGGATCGCGGTGAGCGTCTGGTCGCCGTCGATGACGGTGCCGGCCACCGGACGCGGGACGACCCGGTCCGGGTGCTCGGCGGAGTTCGTGGCGGACGGGTCGTCGTCGGCGAGCGTCAGGTGCTCCAGCAGCCGCGGCCGCCCGTCGAACGCGCGCAGCGGGACGGTGAGCCGGGCCGGCTCCGTGCGGTTCCGGTTCGTGGCCAGCAGGGTGAGCGCGCCGGTCTCCGGGTCCTGGACGGCGCTCACCCGGGTGGCGGGGACGTCGCCGTAGCGCTGCGTCGCGAGCTGCGCCGTCCGCACCGCCGTGCGCAGCACCGTCCCGCGGGCGTGCCGGGCGGTCAGCGCGAACGGGTGGAAGATGGTCTGCCGCCAGGCCGGGCCGCCGGTCCTGGTCAGGATCGGCGCGATCACGTTGACCAGCTGTGCCTGGCAGGCGATCGCGACCCGGTCGCTGTGGTCCAGCAGCGCCATCAGCAGGTCGCCGACCACGACCGCGTCGGTGACGTCGTACACGTCCTCGATCAGCGGTGCGTTCTCGTTCTGCTCCAGCGTCGCCTGCCCGGAGAACCGGTGCTGGTACCAGACGTTCCACTCGTCGAACGAGACCGTCAGCCGTCTGCTGCTGCGCCGGACCGCGCCGACGTGGTCCGCGGTGGCGGTGATCGCGGCGATCATCCGGCGCATGTCCTCCGACGACACGAGGAAGCTGTCGACGTCGCCGTCGACGGGTTCGTAGTAGGCGTGCAGCGAGATGTGGTCGACCAGGTCGTAGGTGTGCTCCAGGACGGTCCGCTCCCAGCTGCCGAACGTCGGCATGGCGCTGTTGGAGCTGCCGCAGGCGACGAGTTCCAGGTCCGGGTCGGCCCGGCGCATCGCCCGTGCCGTCTCGGCGGCCAGCCGCCCGTACTCGTCGGCCGTCTTGTGCCCGATCTGCCACGGGCCGTCGAGCTCGTTGCCCAGGCACCAGACCTTGATGGCATGGGGGTCCTTGTGCCCGTTCGCGACCCGGCGGTCGGCGGTGCTCGTGCTGCCGGGCGCGAAGTTCGTGTACTCCAGCAGGTCGACGGCGGCGGCCACGCCCCGGGTGCCGAGGTTCACCGCCATGATCGGGTCGATGCCGACGCCGCGCGCCCACCGGCAGAACTCGTCCGTCCCGACGGTGTTCGGCTCGAGCGAGCGCCAGGCCAGGTCGAGTCGACGCGGCCGGTCGGCGACCGGGCCCACCCCGTCCTCCCAGGTGTAGCCGGAGACGAAGTTGCCGCCCGGGTAGCGGATGGTCGTGACGCCCAACTCCCGCACCAGGTCGGCGACGTCCTGCCGGAACCCGTGCTCGTCGGCGGTCGGGTGGTCGGGCTCGAAGATGCCGCCGTAGACGCACCGGCCCATGTGCTCGACGAACGACCCGTACAGCCTCGGATCGACGGTGCCCACGGTGAATGCCGGATCGAGTCCGACCTCGACGTCGTACAAGAGTGCCTCCCTGCCCTTCGACCGCCGACCCGCTGTTCGGACCGCCGGCCCGTTGTGCGGTCCGCCTTCACGACCGGCCTGCCAGTTTGCACGGCCTGCCGTCGGTGACCGGCCTGCCGGCTTGCTGTACGGCCTGCCCTTGGTACCGGCCTGCAGCCCGCTGCGCGGCCGGCCTGCCGGCCGCTGTGCGGTCCGCTTCGGGTGACCGGCCTGCGAGCTTGCTGTACGGCCTGCCCTCGGTGACCGGCCTGCAGCCCGCTGCGCGGCCGGTCGGCCCGCCCGCTGTACGGCCCGCCCACGATGACCGGTTCCGCACAGCACGCGGGTCCCGCTGCGTTTACAACGGATAACCTTGCGGACAGTTTTACAACGGATAACCTGGAATGTGAAGAGTTCGTGGCGAGTTGGTCCGGTCCGGGGCACCGGCGCCGGAAAAGCAGTCGGCCGGGAGACCGGGCGATGCCTAGACTCGGTCAGGTCGTCCTGGGCTGGTGAGAGGGGCAGGCAGGTGGGTGCGCGGCTGAAGGACGTGGCGGACCTCGCCGGAGTCTCGTTCAAGACCGTCTCCAACGTCATCAACAACCACCCGAACGTCACCGAGAAGACCAGGCAGAAGGTGCTCGACGCCATCGCCGAGCTGCGGTACCGGCCGAACGTGTCGGCGCGCAGCCTGCGGCACGGGCGGTCCGGATTCCTCGCCATCGCGCTGCCGGAGTTGACGTCGCCGTACTTCGCGGCGCTGGCGTCCGAAATGGGCGCGGTCGCGAAGCGGCAGAGCCTGACGGTGCTGATCGAGGAGACGTTCGGCGAGGCCGAGCGCGAGCGCATCGCGCTGGACTCCCTCGACACCCAGCTGATCGACGGCGTCGTGTTCAGCCCCATGGCGATGACGTCGGCCGACGTCGCGGCGCATCCGGGGTCGACGCCGATGGTGCTGCTCGGCGAGCGCGGGCATCCGGCCGGCTTCGACCACATCGCCATCGACAACGTCCGGGCGGCGCACGAGGTCACCACGCACCTCGTCGGGCTGGGGCGGCGGCACATCGCGGCCGTCGGCGCGCAGCGGGGCGGCACCGGCGGACTGCGCGCCCGCGGCTACCGCGCCGCCCTGCGCGACGCCGGCCTGCCGGTCGACCCCCGGCTGGTCGTCTCCGACCTCGACTTCAGCCGCGCCAGCGGCGCCCGGGCGATGGCCGCCCTGCTCGACAGCGGCCGCCCCGTCGACGCCGTGTTCTGCTTCAACGACCTCATGGCGCTCGGCGCGCTGCGGGTGCTGCACGAGCGCGGACTGCGTGTGCCCGGCGACGTCGCGGTGGCGGGCTTCGACGACGTCGAGGACGGCCGCTACTCGACGCCGTCGCTGACGACGGTCTCGCCGGACGTGCCGTTCCTCGCTGCCGAGGCCATCCGCCTGATCGTCCGGCGGCTGGCGGACCCCGAGGCCAAGGCCGAGCGCATCGACGTCCCGTTCACCCTCGAGGTCCGGGAGAGCACAGCCGGCTCGGTATAATTACGTTTCGGATCGAAACGTAAGGAGCTCAGATGTCTGCGACGAACGTGACGGTGCTCGGGCTCGGCGCGATGGGCCGGGCCGCCGCGGCTGTGCTGGCCGGTGGCGGCGTGCCCGTGACGGCGTGGAACCGCACGGTCCGGCCGGGTGTGCCCGACGGCGTGCGGGTCGCGCCGTCCGTGGTCGAGGCGGTGGCCGACGCGCCGTTGGTGCTGGTCAGCGTCACCGACCAGGCGGCCGCCACCGAGGTGCTGGCCGCCGCCGGCAACGCCGTCCGCGGCCGCGTCGTCGTCAACCTCACCACCGGGACGCCCGCCGAGACCGCCGCGCTGGCCGCCGACCTCGCCGGGCGTGGCGCCACCTACGTCGGCGGCGTCGTGCAGGCGCAGCCGGAGCAGCTCGGGACCGCCGCCGCGATGCTCCTGGTGGCCGGCGACGCCGAGGCGCTCGAGCGGCACCGGCCGACGCTGGACCTGCTCGGCGCCGTCGTCCGCGTCGGCGACGATCCCGAACGGGCGGGGCGCTACGACCTCACCCTCATGGGCCTCTGGTACGACGTCCAGCTGGCGGTGTTCGCCGCGTTCGAGCTGGCCGGCGGCGATCCGGAGACCTTCGTCCCGTTCGCCCGCCGCCAGCTCGGTTTCGTCGTCGACGGCCTGCCGGGCGTGGCCCGCGAGCTGCGCGTCGGCGCCTACCCGCGCGGGCCGGCCACGCTGGTCGAGCACGCCCGGGTGCTGGCGCAGCTGGTGGAGCTGCGCGCGGCCCACGGCCTCGACACGTCGGCGCTCGAGCGTGCCGATGCCGCCGCGCGACGGCTCATCGAGGCCGGCCACGGCGAGGACGGCTTCACCCGCCTCGCCGCTTCGTGACGCGTCGCACGTCGCTCCGCGCCACCGCCACCTGAGGCGTCGCCGCCCAGGACGGGCGCGGCCGGGGCGGGGAGCTCAGCGCACCCGCCAGGCCGCCTCGACCAGCGCCGTCAACGCCGGCTCGACCTGCTCGTAGGTGCGCGTCTTCAGGCCGCAGTCCGGGTTCACCCAGAGCCGTTCGCCGGGGATGTCGGCCAGCGCCCGCCGCAGCAGTGCCTCGACCTCGTCGGCGCCGGGCACCCGTGGCGAGTGGATGTCGTACACGCCGGGGCCGATGCCGCGCCCGAACCCGGAGGCCGCGACGTCCGGCACGATCTCCATCCGCGACCGCGCCGCCTCGATGCTGGTGACGTCCGCGTCCAGCCCGTCGATCGCGGCCACGACGTCGCCGAACTCGGAGTAGCACAGGTGCGTGTGCACCTGCGTCGCGTCGGCCACGCCGGACGTCGCCAGGCGGAATGCCGTCACCGACCAGTCGAGGTAGTCCGGCCGCGCGGCGGCGCGGAGTGGCAGCAGCTCGCGCAGCGCCGGCTCGTCGACCTGCACGATGCCGACGCCGGCCGCCTCCAGGTCGCCGACCTCGTCGCGCAGCGCCAGCGCGACCTGCCGGGCGGTGTCGCCGAGCGGCTGGTCGTCGCGGACGAACGACCACGCGAGGATCGTGACCGGCCCGGTCAGCATGCCCTTCACCGGCCGCTCGGTGAGCGACTGCGCGTACGTGGCCCACTCGACGGTGATCGGCGCCGGCCGCGACACGTCGCCGTAGAGGATCGGCGGGCGGACGCAGCGCGAGCCGTACGACTGCACCCAGCCGTGCTCGGTCGTGACGAACCCGGCGAGGTTCTCGGCGAAGTACTGCACCATGTCGTTGCGCTCGGGCTCGCCGTGCACGAGGACGTCGAGGCCGAGCCGCTCCTGCAGCCGGACGACCCGCTCGATCTCGGCGCGCATCCGGGCGGCGTACTCGTCGCGGTCCAGCCGCCCGGCCCGGTGGTCGGCACGTGCCCGCCGGATGTCGCCGGTCTGCGGGAACGAGCCGATCGTCGTGGTCGGCAGCGGCGGCAGGCCGAGCCGGTCGCGCTGCGCGTCGGCCCGCCGTTCGTACGGCCCGCGCCGGGCGTCGTCCGCGGTGAGCCCGGCCAGCCGCGTCCGCACGCCGTCGTCGACGACGCGCGGGGCGGCGGCGCGGTCGGCCAGTGCGGCCGCGGCCTCGTCGAACGCCGGCGGCCGGGTGCCGTCGCGCAGCGCGGTCGCGAGCGTCACGACCTCGGCGACCTTCTGGTCGGCGAAGGCCAGCCACGACCGCAGCTGCGAGTCCAGCGCCGTCTCGGCGTCGAGGTCGTACGGGACGTGCAGCAGCGAGCAGGACGTCCCGACGGCGACGGCGCCGGCCCGGGCCTCGACGGCACGCAGCGTGGCCAGCGCCGCGTCGAGGTCGGTGCGCCACACGTTCCGGCCGTCGACCACCCCGGCGACGACGATCTTGCCGTCCAGCCCGTCGACGTCCCCGGCCGGTAGCTCGCCGGCGACGAGGTCCAGCCCGATCGCCTCCACCGGCGACGACGCCAGCACCGGCAGCGCGTCGCCGAGGTCGCCGAAGTACGACGACACCAGGATCGCCGGCCGGTCCGGCAGCTCGCCCAGCCGCGCGTACACCCGTCGCAGCGCGTCCAGCTCGGCGTCGGTCCGGTCCGCGACGTAGGCCGGCTCGTCCAGCTGCACCCACGCGACCCCCTCGTCGGCCAGCGTCGCCAGCAGCAGCGCGTAGACGGCCACGAGGTCGTCGAGCCGGTCGAGCGGCGCGAACCCGCCGGGCGCGCCGTCGGCCGGCTTGGACAGCAGCAGGAAGCTGGCCGGTCCGAGCAGCACCGGCCGGGTCTCGAGGCCCAGCGCCAGCGCCTCCCGGTACTCGCGCACCGGCTTGGCCGGGTCGAGGTGCAGGCGCGTCGCCGGGCCGATCTCCGGCACGAGGTAGTGGTAGTTGGTGTCGAACCACTTCGTGAGCTCCAGCGGCGCGACGCCGTCGGCGCCGCGGGCCATCGCGAAGTACGTGCCCAGGCCGTCCAGCCCGAGCGACGTGAACCGCGGCGGCACCGCGCCGGTCAGCGCGACCGCGTCGAGGACCTGGTCGTACAGCGAGAACGTGTTCGACGGGACGGCGTCCAGGCCCAGCGCGGCGAGCCGGAGCCAGGTCCGCTCACGCTCGGCGCGCGCCGTCGCCTCGAGGTCGTCGCGGTCGGAATCGCCGGACCAGTACGCCTCGAGGGCGCGCTTGAGCTCGCGGTCCGGGCCGATGCGCGGGTAGCCGGGCACGGTCGCCGTCAGGGCAGGGGTGGGACGGGTCATGAGAGCGGTGTCTCCTCGGGAGCGCGGACAGGCGTTCGCCGGGGGCCGGCCACCTGGTCGACGTCAACCGCGCCGGGCGCCTCTTGCGTCGGCCGGATCGCACCCATCAGGTGCCCGCCGGCCGAACCACCAGTGCCGTCGATCTTAGGAGCGCGCCCGGCGATCGCAAGGTGACATCCCGTCATACGGACCACGACGTCTCAGAATTCAGGACGTTAACAGTCGTCCCGCACTCTTGCGTCAGGTGCGACACTGTCGCATCATGCAGTGTGCGCGCCTGTCACAGCAGGTCACGCGCCGTCCTGGTCGCGAGGAGGACACTCATGCACGTCCCCGACGGGTTCCTGAACGCTCCCACCTCGGTCGCGACGGGCGCCGTCGCGGCGGCGGGGGTCGCGGTGGCGTTGCGGAAGGCGCAGGGCGAGCTGGACGAGCGGGCGGCGCCGCTGGCCGGGCTCACCGCGGCGTTCGTGTTCGCCGTGCAGATGCTGAACTTCCCGGTCGGCGTCGGCACCAGCGGCCACCTCATGGGCGGGGCACTCGCGGCCGTGCTGGTCGGGCCGTGGACGGCGGTGCTGTGCCTGTCGGTGGTGCTGCTCGTGCAGGCCCTGCTGTTCGCCGACGGCGGGCTGACGGCGCTCGGCACGAACATCTCGCTCATCGGCATCACGACGGTGGTCGTCGGCTGGGTGGTGACGCGCGCGGTGCTGGCGGTACTGCCCAAGCGGCCGGCGTCGGTGGTGCCGGCGTCGGCCGTCGGTGCGCTGCTGTCGGTGCCGGTGGCGGCGCTGGTCTTCGTGCTGTTGTTCGCCGTCGGTGGAGAGGCGTCGCTGTCACTGGGCGCGCTGACGGTGAGCATGCTCGGCTGGCACACGCTGATCGGCATCGGCGAGGCGGTCATCACCGGCCTGACGGTGAGCGCCGTCGTCGCCGTCCGGCCGGACCTCGTGTACGCGGCCCGCGGGCTGCGGGCGCCGCTGCGGCTGCGGCGGCCGGACGGCAGCCTGGTGCCGGCGCCCGAGGCGGCGGCGCCCGTAGCGGCGGCGCGGGGCAGCGTCAGGCCGCTGCTCATCGGCGGCGGGCTGGTCGCGCTGGCGCTGGCCGGCGTCGTCAGCTTCTTCGCCAGCGCCCACCCGGACGGCCTGGAGTACGTCGCCGAGGACGAGGGCTTCCTCGCGACCGCCCGCGACCACGCGTTCGGCGGCTCCGCGCTGGCCGACTACGGCGCGGTCGGCGGCATCCCGGTCGGCGTGGCGGGCGTCCTCGGCGTCGCGGTGGTCGTGGTCATCGGTGTGGTGCTGTTCCGGCTGGTCGGCCGCCGGTCGCCGGCCGGGGCGGAGCGGGAGGACGCCGTCCGGTGAGCGGCGGTCATGGGCCCGGGCTGTACCGGCCGGGCGACTCGCTCGTCCACCGCCTGCCGGCGCACGTGAAGGTGGTGGCGCTGCTGGCGTTCGTGCTGGTGGTGGTCGCGACGCCGCGGGACGAGTTCGGTGCGTTCGGCGCCTACGCGGTGCTGCTGGCCGGCGTCGCGGCGCTCGCCCGGGTCCCGGCCCGCGTGGTCGTCGCACGCATGGTGGTAGAGATCCCGTTCGTCGTGTTCGCGCTGCTCATGCCGTTCGTGTCGCAGGGTCCGCGGGTCGACGTGCTCGGGCTGTCGCTGAGCGAGCACGGTCTGCTGACCGGCTGGAACATCCTCGCCAAGGGCACCCTGGGCGTCGTCGCGTCGATCCTGCTGGCGGCGACGACGGAGGTGCGGTCGCTGCTGGCCGGGCTGCAGCGGCTGCGCGTACCAGACCGGCTGGTAGAGATCGCATCGTTCATGATCCGGTACGCCGACGTCGTCTCCGGAGATCTGCGGCGCATGCGCATCGCCCGCGAGTCGCGCGGTTTCGAGGCCCGCCACCTCGGGCACGTCCGGGTGGTCGCGCAGGGCGCCGGTGCGCTGTTCGTCCGGTCCTACGAGCGGGGTGAGCGGGTGCACCTGGCGATGCTGTCGCGCGGCTACGGCGGCTCGATGCCGCTGACGGCCACGGTGGGCGCGAGCCGCGCCGATTGGCTGCGCGGCGCTGGGCTCCCGCTGGCGGCCGCTGTGGTCGCGCTGACGGCGGTGCTCTCATGACGGGCGACGCGTCGCTGGAGGTGGCCGGGCTGGCGTTCGCCTACCCCGACGGCCACCAGGCGCTGTTCGGCGTCGACCTCACGATCGGACGGGGCGAGCGGGTCGCGCTGCTCGGGCCCAACGGCGCCGGCAAGACGACGCTGGTGCTGCACCTCAACGGCATCCTGTCCGGCGGCGCCGGCACGGTCCGCGTCGGCGGGCTGGAGGTGCGGCCGGGCGACCGCGACACGCTGCGCGAGGTTCGTCGCCGGGTCGGCATCGTCTTCCAGGACCCCGACGACCAGCTGTTCATGCCGACCGTCCGCGACGACGTCGCGTTCGGCCCGGCCAACCTCGGCCTGCGCGGCGCCGAGCTGGACGCGCGGGTGTCCGAGGCGCTGGACCTGGTCGGCATGGGCGACGTCGCCGGCCGTCCGCCGCACCACCTCTCGTTCGGGCAGCGCCGCCGGGTCGCCGTCGCGACTGTGCTGGCGATGCGGCCGGAGATCCTGGTGCTGGACGAGCCGACCAGCAACCTCGACCCCGCCAGCCGGCGCGAGCTGCACGACATGCTCGACGCCCTCGACGTCACCCAACTGGTGGTCACGCACGACCTGCCGTTCGCGCTGCAGCTGTGCCCGCGCTCGGTCGTGCTGTCGGACGGGACGCTGGTGGCCGACGGCCCGACGGCCGACCTACTGGCCGACGAGGCGTTGCTGGCGGCGCACCGGTTGGAGCTGCCGTATGGCTTCGATCCGCGTTCGGTCGCTCCGCCTGCCGTGTGAGGTGTGCGGCTCGGTGGGTGTGCCGGGTTGGCTGGGCACCTGTTCGTTGGGCACGCGTTCGTTGGGCGCCCGTCGCCTGGGTTTGTCGCGTTGGCCTGCCCCCTGCTGCTCTCGATTGTCGGGGGCGCGGGTGGCCGCCTCAAGCGGACCTCTTGGTGTAGCGCTTCGCGCGACGGAGGACCGCTTGACCCGGCCGCCCGCGCCCCCGTGAAAGCAGCGTCAGGGGGCCGGCCGGAAATGGGCCCGGGCTTCTCTGCTCGCTCGGCGCCTTGCTCGCTGGCCTCCTCTGGTTCGCTTCGGGTGGGCTACCGACTCCGCTGCTGGTCGCGGTTGGCTGGCCGGTGTCTGTTCGCCCTGGGTCTGGCTACCGACTCCGCAGTTGGTCGCGATGCGCTGGCCGGTGTCCGGTTCGCTTGGGGTGGGGCTACCGGCTGCGCTGCTGGTCCCAGTTCGCTGGCCGGCGTCTGGTTCGCCCTGGGTCTGGCTACCGGCTGCGCTGTGCTGGGCGGGTCCGCTGGCCGCTGCCGGGTCCGCTTCGGGTGGGGCTACCGACGCCGCCGCTGCCTCTGGTTGGCTGTCCGGTGTCTGGTCCGCTTCGGGTCTGGCTACCGGCTGCGCTGTGCCGGCGGGGTCCGCTGGCCGCTGCCGTCGCAGCTCCCCTTTGACTGCGCCACGTCGTGGAGGTAGGTATGACCCGCCCCTCTAGGGAGGGTGCCCACCCTATGGGCGGGCACTGACAACGTCGCCGCTCGGATCGGCTCGGCTTGCTGCGGTTTGTTCGGCTCAGCTCGCCGTTCTCGGGGCGGGCCGGCTGGGCGTATTCGGCGACAGATCCGCCGGCGATCCCGGCTCGAGGGCCCGCCTCGGCCCGTCAGCCGGTCCCCGCGGGCACAGAGACGACGTCACTCGGCTCGCTGTTGGCCGGCGCTGCCGGGCGGGCCGGCCGACTGCGTTGGCGGTCCCGCCTCTTGCCGCCGCGAACGATCACTGGCATGATTCCCCGCATCCGGATAGCTGGAAATGTTTTCGAAATATCGAAATTACTTGTCCAGAACGGAGCCACTCATGCCTGCCATGTCTCGACGGGGATTGCTGCGTCTCGCCGGGGGAACAGCCGCTGGAGGAGCGCTGGCCGCCACCGCGCCAGGGCTGTCGTCGGTCGCCCGGGCCGACACGTTCGAACGGCGGCCGCTGCCGGCGGACGGCCCGGAACCGGATCTGGAGGCGGCGCTGCGGTGGTGGCCGCCGCAGCGGAACGTGTGGACGCCGATCGGGTGGAAGGGCCACCTGTTCCGGTTCACCTCCGTCTACAACGGCGCGCTGATCTGCGAGCCGAGCTGGGTCATCTCGGCCAAGCCGAACGTGATGCCGTACCAGGGCCGGAACTTCCAGCTCACCGTCGTGATGCCGCAGCGGGTCGGCGGGTTCCGCCCGTTCCCCGACTCCGAGCGCGAGGTCTGGGACGACGACCTCGGGTACCGGAAGCAGGGGTGGCACGAGGACCACGACGCGCCCGTGCTGTGGACGGAGTTCCGGCGCCCGGAGCGCGTCGTCATCCGGCAGTCCGTCTTCGCGCACCTGCCCGGCGCCGGCGAGGTGCAGACCGCCGTCGAGCCGCTGTACTCGTGGGTGCGCTTCGAGGTCACCCACGTCGACCCGGTCGAGCCGCCGGACGAGTTCGCATTCAGGTTGTGGCTGAGCAAGGCCTACATGCGCCCGCAGGGCCCGTACGAGCAGGAGAACGGCGTGCCGCTGCGGACGGTGCCGGCGCTCGCCCCGCTGGACGGCGGCCTGACGATGCAGCGGGTGTGGAACCCCGACCTCCGTCCGGTCGACGTGCCGATCACGGACGACGACGGCAACGTGCGGCTGATGGTCCGCACGGCCGAGGGCGGCCGGATCACGCTGGCGCCGAACGACGCGGCCGGCGTCTACGACCTGGACCTCAGCTTGCCGGCGCAGGTCGGCAGCCACATCGACCTGCTGGTGCCGCTGCTCCCCGGTGCGAAGGCCGACGTCGAGGGGGAGTACGCGCTCGGCTGGGAGGGCGCGCTGGCGGAGTCCGACGGCTTCTGGGCGCCGGACGGCCAGGGCGCCCGCATCACCACACCGGACCACCACGTGAACCAGGTGCTGCGGCGCGGACCGCAGCTGGCCGAGATCGTCGCCGAGAAGAGCCCGGACCTCGGCCTGTTCTCGTTCCTCTCCGGCTCCTACGCCTACGACGTGCTGTGGAGCACGCCGACGTCGATGATCAGCCACATGTTCCTGGACCGGCTGGGCCGGCACGACGTCGTCGAGAAGCACATCGAGATCTACAAGGAGTACCAGGGCACGCGGACGCCGCCCGGCGCCGTCTTCGCCGGCGGGAGCTACCCCGGCTACCTGTCGACGCCGCAGGAGCTGCAGGCGATCGACTGGATGAGCGACCACGGCGCGATCCTGGAGATCATCTCGACGCACGCCCTGCTCTCCGGCCGCCAGGAGTTCGTCGACCGGTGGCTGGAGCCGGTGGTCAAGGCATGCGAGTACATCGCCCAGGCCGTCGCGCTCACCGGCCACGACGGGGTGCCCGGCCTCATGCCGCCCGGCCACTCGACCGACGAGGGCGTCGAGACGCAGGGCATGATCAGCCAGTGCTTCACGTACAAGGGGCTGGCCTCCGCGGTCCGGCTCCTGAAGCGCGAGAGGCACCCACGAGCGGCCGAGTTCGCCGCCCTCGCGGACACCTTCCGGACGACGTACGCCCAAGCCATGCGCGACCTCGGTGACCGCTCGGCGACCTGGACCGACGCCGACGGCAACAGCTGGCCGGTGTTCCGGCCGCAGTTCACCGGCGAGGGCGTCTGGGACGACTTCACGATGCTCGACACCGGTGCGCTGATGTCGGTGTGGGCCGGCCTGATGCCGGCGTCGGACCCGCTGATGTCGTCGTTCGTGGAGTTCTTCCGGGTCGGCCCGAACACCGCGCTGTTCGACCCGGTGCACCACAACGCCCTGTACCCGGCGGTGCTCGACCACGAGCAGTCGTCGAGCGAGCCGTGCTACAGCTGGAACCTCTTCCACACCTGGCAGCTCGGCGACCGCCGGCGCTACCTGGAGGGGATGTTCGGGCTGATCGCCGGCGGTCTGTCGCAGGACACCTACATCTCCAGCGAGCACCGCAACGCCATCTACGGGAACCTGTTCTCCTACCCGATCGTGGTCTGGACGATCCTGCACGCGGTCATCGACGACAGCATCGAGGACGAGATGCTGCACCTGCTCCGGCTGTGCCCGCTGTCCTGGATCTCGGGCGACACCCGGGCCCGGTTCGAGCAGGTCGCGACGCAGTACGGCCCGGTCGACCTCGAGTTCGGCCTGAAGGACGATGGGAAGACGCTCGACGTGGCGGTGACGGGCCACTGGCACCACGCGCCGCGCCGGACGATCCTGCACCTCCCGCCGCTGCCGGACGTCCGCACCGTCGTCGTCAACGGCCGCAGCTACCGGGCCCGGGACACCATCGTGCTAGACGTATAGCGCGTCGATGGCCTTGAGCAGGCGCTTCTCCGACACCGGCTGGGCGGTGCCGAGCTCCTGGGCGAACAGGCTGACCCGCAGTTCCTCGATCATCCGGCGGACGGCGTCGTGCTCGGGGGTGGGTCCGTGGCCGGGCGGGAGGGCGGCGAGCGCGGCCTCGTACTCGTCGGTGACCCGGCGGACGGTCTCCATGTGCTGGTGGTCGCGCTGCGGGCTGGTCGGCAGCTTCTCCAGCCGGCGCTCGATGGCCTTCAGGTAGCGCAGCAGGTCGGGCAGCCGCGCGCGCCCGGTGGACGTGACGAAGCCGGGCGGCATCAGGCGGGCGAGGTGGTCGCGGGCGTCGACCAGCGACGCCGTCAGCGCGAGGCTCGTGGTGCTCTTCAACGCCGCCGTGACCCGGTGGGCGACGTCGAGCACCTTCTCGACGTCGGCGACCATCTCGAAGACGGTCTCGATGAGATCCTGCCGCACCCGCGAGCGCAACGCCTCGAACGCGGCCTCGTCCCACGCCGGGCCGCCGGCCTCGCCGACCAGCCAGTCGACCGAGGCGGCGGCGACGTCGTCGAGCAGGGCGGCGACGGAGCCGTCGGGGTTCTGGCTGAGCACCAGCTTCGACCGGTTGGTGAGGTGACGCTGCACGAACGACGTCGGCGACGGGACCGCGAGCAGCAGCAGCCGCCGGTTGCCGGTGCGCATCGCGCGGGCCTGGTCGGCCGGGGTCGGCAGCACCTTCAGCGCGACCGTCGCGCCCTCGTCGACCAGCGCCGGGTAGCCGGTGACGACATGGCCGGAGCGGCGCTGCTCGAACGTGCGGGGCAGCTCACCGCCCGGCCACGCCGTCAACCCCGTCCGCTCGATGCTGCTGGCCGCGGCCGCCATGATCTGGCGCAGCTGCTGCTTCAGCCGCACCTTCAGCGCGTCGAGGTTCTTGCCCTCGCCGGCCGGCTGGCCCTTGTCGTCCAGCACCCGGAACGTCATGCGCAGGTGGTCGGGCACCTTGCTGAGGTCGAAGTCGTCGGCCGTCACCGGCACGGCCCGCAGCCGGTGCAGCACCCGGGCCAGCGCCGCGGTGAACGGCTGCCCGGACGGCGACGGCGGCAGCTGGGCGAGCGCCTCGCGGGCGGTGTCGGGCGCCGGGACGAACGAGCGGCGCAACTGCTTCGGCAGCGCCTTGATCAGCGCCGTCACCAGCTCCGGCCGCAGCCCCGGGACCTGCCAGTCGAAACCGTCCGGCTCGACCTGGTTGAGCACCTCGATCGGGACGTGCACCGTGACGCCGTCGGCGCTGGACCCCGGCTCGAACTGGTACGTCAGCCGCAGGCCGAGGTCGTCGCCGGGCCAGCTGTCGGGGTAGTCGGCCTGGGTGACGGCGCCGGCGGCGTCGGTGGTCAGCAGGTCGGTGCTGAACGTGAGGAGGTCGGGACGCTCGTGCCGGGCCTTCTTCCACCAGCTGTCGAAGTGCCGGCCGGACACGACGTCAGCGGGGATGCGCTGGTCGTAGAACTCGAACAGCGTCTCGTCGTCGACGACGATGTCGCGGCGGCGGGCGCGGTGCTCGAGCTCCTCGACGTCCTCCAGCAGCTCGCGGTTCTCGTGGAAGAACCGGTGATGCGTCGACCAGTCGCCCTCGACCAGCGCGTGCCGGATGAACAGCTCGCGGCTGAGCTCGGGATCGACGCGTGCGTACGTGACCTTGCGCCGTGGCACGATGACGACGCCGTACAGCATGACCTTCTCGAAGCCCATGACGGCGCCGGCCTTGCGCTCCCAGTGCGGCTCGCTGTACGTCCGCTTCACCAGGTGCTCGGCCAGCGGCTCGGCCCACGCGGGGTCGATGCGGGCGTTGACGCGGGCCCACAGCCGCGACGTCTCGACCAGCTCGGCCGACATCACCCAGCGCGGCGGCTTCTTGAACAGCCCCGACCCGGGGAAGACGGCGAACTTCGCGCCGCGCGCGCCCTGGTACTCGTTGATCGACTCGTCCTTGACGCCGATGTGCGAGAGCAGCCCCGACAGCAGCGACTGGTGGATGTGCTCCGGCGCGCCGTCGGGGGTGTTGAGCGTGACGCCGAGCGGCTTGACCAGCTGGCGCAGCTGCGACTCGAGGTCCTGCCACTCGCGGACGCGCAGGTAGTTGAGGTGCTCGGTGCGGCAGAGGCGCCGGAACGCGCTGGACGAGAGCTCCTGCTGCTGCTCCTTCACGTACCGCCACAGGTTGAGGAAGGCCAGGAAGTCCGACGTGGGGTCGGCGAAGCGGGCGTGGAACGCGTCGGCGACGTCGCGCTGGTCGGTCGGGCGCTCGCGGGGGTCCTGGATGGACAGCGCGGCCGCGATGACCAGCACCTCACGGACGCAGCCGTTGCGGTTGGCCTCCAGGATCATCCGGGCCAGCCGGGGGTCGATCGGCAGCTGCGAGAGCGACCGCCCGACGGCGGTGAGGCGTTCCTTCGGGTCGCGGGCGGCGGGATCGAGCGCGCCCAGCTCGACCAGCAGGTTGACGCCGTCGGCGACGCTGCGGCGGTCGGGCGGGTCGAGGAACGGGAACGCCGCGACGTCGCCCAGGCCGAGCGCCGTCATCTGCAGGATGACCGACGCGAGGTTCGTGCGCAGGATCTCCGGCTCGGTGAACGCCGGGCGCGCCTCGAAGTCGTCCTCGGAGTACAGCCGGACGCAGATGCCGTCGGAGAGCCGGCCGCACCGACCGGCCCGCTGCCGCGCCGACGCCTGCGACACCGGCTCGATCGGCAGCCGCTGCACCTTCGTCCGGTTGCTGTAGCGGGAGATGCGCGCCGTGCCGGGGTCGACGACGTAGCGGATGCCGGGCACCGTCAGCGACGTCTCGGCGACGTTCGTGGCCAGCACGATGCGCCGTCCGGTGTGCGGCTGGAACACGCGGTGCTGCTCGGCCGCCGACAGCCGGGCGTAGAGCGGGAGCACCTCGAGCGTCCCCTGCGGCGCGGCGGCGTACCGCTTGCGCAGCGCGTCGGCGGTGTCGCGGATCTCCCGCTCGCCGGACAGGAACACCAGGACGTCGCCCGGCGCCTCCAGCGCCAGCTCGTCACACGCGTCGACGATGGCCTGGATCTGGTCGCGCGGCTCGCCGCCGCCCTCGTCGGTCTCCGGTTCGAGGGGACGGTAGCGGACCTCGACCGGGTACGTCCGGCCGGACACCTCGATGATCGGGGCGTCGTCGAAGTGCTGCGCGAACCGCTCCGGGTCGATCGTCGCCGACGTGATGACGACTTTGAGGTCGGGCCGCTTCGGCAGCAGCTGCTTGAGGTAGCCCAGGATGAAGTCGATGTTCAGGCTGCGCTCGTGCGCCTCGTCGATGATCAGCGTGTCGTAGCGGCGCAGCAGGCGGTCCTGCCCGATCTCGGCCAGCAGGATGCCGTCGGTCATCAGCTTGACCAGCGTGTCGTCGCCGGCCTTCGCCGTGAACCGGACCTGGTAGCCGACCGCGCGGCCCAGCTCGGTGTGCAGTTCCTCGGCGACCCGCTCGGCGACGGTGCGCGCGGCCAGCCGGCGCGGCTGGGTGTGCCCGATGGCGCCGCGGATGCCCCGTCCCAGCTCGAGGCAGATCTTCGGCAGCTGCGTCGTCTTCCCGGACCCCGTCTCACCGGCGACGATGACGACCTGGTGGTCGCGGATGGCGGCGGCGATCTCATCGCGCCGCTGGCTGACCGGCAGCTCCTGCGGATACCGAACGGCGGGGACGGTCGCCCTGCGCCGCTCGACCCGCCGCTCCGCCGCGTCGACCTCGTGCGCGATGTCGGCCAGCGCGGCCGTTCGCGCCTCCCCGTCGCGGACCTTGCGCACGCCGTCGAGCCTGCGCGCCAGCCGCCGCTCGTCGCGCAGCATCAGCTCGGGGAGCCGGGCGCGCAGGTCGGCCAGGGTTTCTGTGGCGGGAGAGGTGGGCATACGTCGTCAAGCCTACGGCGCGGGGGACGCCGGATCATCTGGATATCCGCGGGTCCGGGGTGCCGGCCCCCTGCCTCACTCGTTTGTCGCTCGGACGCCCGCGCTCACCCCGGGGGTGGTGTCGGCGAACCCCCGGGCGGTGTCGGCGTCCCCGGCGGCGCGGTGTCGGGGCCCCCCGGGGCCCGCGCGGGGCGTGCCCGGGCCTACGGGCGGTATCCCCGAACTCCGCGCGCGGCGACGTAGTCGGTGCCCGCCCGTAGGGTGGGCACCCTCCCTAGAGGGGCGGGTCATACCTACCTCGTCGCGCGGGCGGCCAACCCCGGCGCGCGGTCGGCCCGCTCCGGCGCGCGGGCGGCCTACCTCGTCGCGCGGTCGGCCAACCCCGGCGCGCGGTCGGCCAACCCCGGCGCGCGGGCGGTACCCCGAACTCCGCGCGCGGCGACGTTGTCGGTGCCCGCCCGTAGGGTGGGCACCCTCCCTAGAGGGGCGGGTCATGCCTACCCCGTCGCGCGATCGGCCAGCCCCGACGCGGCGGCCAGCCAACCCCGATGCGCGGGCGGCCAGCTCCGGCGCGGCGGGGTGCGGGGAGGCAGCCCCGCACCCCGTGACGTCAGCCTGCTGTGCTGTGCATCCCGCGCCGGACCGGAGCGCGTCCGGCCGGCTGATGCGGCTCCGGCTCGCGTGCCGGAGCCGCCGGGATCTTCACCGTGACCGGCGCGCTGATGCGGACCGTGACCGGCTCACCGTGGTGCAGCAGCTCCAGCTGCGAGCCGTCCTCGTGGTCGCCTTCGCGCAGGTAGTACGTGACCTCGTCGGGCCGGACGCTGACCCGCAGCCGCAGCCCCCGCCACAGCAGCGAGAAGTCCAGCCGGCCGATGCGGCTCGGCAGCCGCGGGGCGAACGAGAGCACGCCGTCGTGGTCGCGCATGCCGCCGTAGCCGGCGACGAGACCGAGCCACGCCCCGGCGAGCGACGCCAGGTGGACGCCGTCGCTGGTGTTGGAGTGGCTGTCGTGCAGGTCGGTCAGCGCGGCCTCGCCGAGGTAGTCGTGCGCCAGCTCCAGGTGCCCGGTCTCGGCCGCCATGACGGCCTGGGTGCACGACGACAGCGAGGAGTCGCGGACGGTGCGGGCCTCGTAGTAGCTGAAGTTGCGCACCTTCTCGGCCGGCGTGAACGCGTCGCCGCGCCAGTGCATGGCCAGCACGAGGTCGGCCTGCTTGATGACCTGACGCCGGTAGAGGTCGAAGTAGGGGTGCGTCAGCAGCAGCGGGTAGTCGTCGGGCTCGGTGCCCTCGAAGTCCCACTCCTGGAACCTCGTGAACCCCTCGGACTGCTGGTGCACGCCCAGTTCGGCGTCGTACGGGACGGTCATGGCGCCGGCGGCGTCGCGCCAGGACGCGGTCTCCTCGTCGTCGACCTCCAGGGCGGCGGCGACGTCGGGGTGACGGAGCACGGCGTCGGCGGCGCCGACGAGGTTCCGTTGCGCCATGAGGTTCGTGTAGACGTTGTCGTTCGACACCGCCGAGTACTCGTCCGGCCCGGTGACACCGTCGATGTGGAAGGCGCCGTGACGGTCGTGGTGGCCGAGCGAGCGCCACAGCCGCGCGGTCTCGACCAGCAGCTCGACGCCGACCTCGCGCTCGAACACCTCGTCGCCGGTGGCCTGGATGTAGCGCATCGTCGCGTCGGCGATGCCGGCGCCGATGTGGAAGCCGGCGGTCCCGGCCGGCCAGTAGCCTGACGTCTCGTGGCCGCGGATGGTCCGCCACGGGAACGCCGCGCCCTTCAGGCCCAGGGTGTGGGCCCGCTCGCGGGCGAGGTCGAGCGTCGCGTGCCGCCAGCGCAGCACCTGCGCGGCCGCGTCGGGCTGGGTGTAGATGAGCACCGGGAGCACGAACATCTCGGTGTCCCAGAAGACGTGGCCGTCGTAGCCGGGACCGGTCAGGCCCTTCGCCGGGATCGGCCGCATCTCGTTGCGCGCACCGGCCTGCAGGACGTGGAACAGCCCGAACCGGACCGCCTGCTGCACCTCGGGATCGCCGTCGACGCGGACGTCGGCGGCGTCCCAGAACGCGTCGAGGTACTCGCGCTGCCCCTGGCAGAGCCCCTCCCAGCCGGTCAGCCGCGCCGACGCCAGCGCCGCGCCGACCTGGTCGCGCAGCGCCGGCAGCGACCGGCGGCTGGAGAAGCCGTACGCGAGCAGCTTGACGACGCGCAGCTTCTCGCCCGGCTTGAGCACGCACGCGATGGTGGTGCGGGCCCAGTCGGGGAACGCCTCGGTGCTGACGACGGTGCGGTCGGGGCCCTCGACGACGTGCGTCATGGCGGCCGCCATGCGCAGGCCGCTGGCCTTCGTCCGGTGGATCAGCAGGCCGCCGGCGCCGTTGGCGATGTGCTCCTCGGACTCCAGCGGCTCCTCCAGCAGGGCCGCGACGCGCGGGTCCTTCTTGGTGACCGGCAGTTCCTCGTTGGCGACCAGCCCGGACTGGATGACGACGCGGGCCTCGTTCTCGACCGGCTCGACCTCGTAGCAGATGGCGGCGACGGCGCGCTGGATGAACGACACCAGCCGGGTCGAGCGGACGCGCACCGCCTGGCCGGCCGGCGACACCCACTCGACGGTGCGGTCGAGCGTCCCGGCGCGCATGTCGAGCACCCGCTCGTGCGCCTGCAGGTCGCCGTAGCGGACGTCGAACGGCTCGTCGTCGACGAGCAGCCGGATCAGCTTGCCGTTGGTGACGTTGACGACCGTCTGGCCCTGCTCGGGGTAGCCGTAGCCGGCCTCGGCGTAGGGGAGCGGGCGCAGCTCGTAGAACGAGTTGAGGTAGCTGCCGGGCAGCCCGTGCGGCTCGCCCTCGTCGAGGTTGGCGCGCAGGCCGATGTGGCCGTTGGACAGCGCGAGCACCGACTCGGACTGCGCCAGCAGGTCGAGGTCCAGGGTGGCCTCGCGGATGCGCCACGGCTCGCAGGGGTAGGCGCTCTCGCGGATCATCGGCCCGCCTCCAGGAGCTCGGCGAGATCGGTGACGACGACGTCGGCGCCGTGCTCGCGCAGCGCGTCGGCCTGACCCACGCGGTCGACGCCGACGACGAAGCCGAAGTCGCCCGCGCGGCCCGCCTGGACCCCGGCGAGCGCGTCCTCGAACACGGCGGCCTCGCCGGGTGCGACGCCCAGCCGCTCGGCCGCGGCGAGGAAGGAGTCGGGTTCCGGCTTGCCGCGCAGGCCCTCCGCGCGCGCCGTCAGGCCGTCGACGCGGACCTCGAGGAGGTCGGCGATGCCGGCGGCCGCGACCACCTCGCGGCAGTTCGCGCTGGCCGACACGACGGCGCGGCGCAGGCCCGCCTCGACGGCGGCGTGCAGATAGCTGACCGAGCCCGGGTACGGGCGCACGCCGACCTCGCGCAGCCGCTCCAGCAGGACGACGTTCTTGCGGTTGCCGACGCCGTTCACGGTGTCGGCGGTGCCGGGGTCGTCGGGCGTGCCCTCGGGCAGCGTGATGCCGCGCGAGGCGAGGAACGAGCGCACGCCGTCGGCGCGCTGTTTGCCGTCGACGTAGACGTTGTAGTCGCCCTCGATGTCGAAGGGAACGAAGGGGTCGTCCGCGCCTTGCGCGCGGTCGCGGAGAAACGCGTCGAACGTCGCCTTCCAGGCGGCTTTGTGCACTTCCGCGGTGGGTGTGAGGACTCCGTCAAGGTCGAAAAGACACGCCTTGATGTGGTCCGGCAGGCCAAGCATTGGACGACCTTAAGTCATCATCCGGGGCGGCGGGCGGCGGCTCTGCGAACCCGCGTGCCGCGGCGGTTGGATGGTCAGGCGTCCTGCCCTTCGGAGGCCGCCTCGATGTCCAGCGGCAGCGGCGTGACCTGCACGTCGTCGTCGCCCGGACGGATGTGCCAGCGGACCACGATGTCCGCGACCCGTCCGTGCATCGGCTGGATCAGCAGGTAGTGCTCGGCGTGTCGCGGGCCGAACTCACGCAGGTGGGTCTCGCCCTCCGTGACGGTGAGGTCGGCGGTGTCGAGACGGACGTCGTAGGCGGGCGAGCCGCCGTCGTTGCGCAGGACGTAGCGGTGCTGGCTGAGTCGTTCGAGACGGAACCGTGGCGCCGAGCGGGCGCGGCGCCGGTAGCGGGCGATGCGTCCGGTACCCGACGCCGGCTGGCGCGCGTAGACGACCGTCGCAGCCAGCACGAGCACCACGACCACGGCGATGATGAGCAGAACGGCGATCGTCACATTTCGACTGTAGTGCGGCCGCGGCTCAGCGGAACAGGGTCGCGTTCCGCACGGCCCACTCGGCGAACGTCGTGGCGGGCCGGCCGAGCAGCCGGGCGACGGCGTCGGTGGCCTGTTGCGGGTGGTCGACGAGGTCCTTCTCGCCGTCGACGTACCACTCGGCGTACTCGCCCATGGAACGGCTGAGTTCGGCGATGGCGTCGTCGCGGCTCAGCTCGACGTACGGGACGTCGCGGCCGAGCGCGCGGCCGATGAGCGCGACCTTCTCGGCGCGGGTCAGCGTCTCGGGGCCGGTGAGGGAGTACGCCTGCCCGACGTGGCCGTCCTGCACCAGCGCGACGGCGGCCACCGCGGCGACGTCGTCCATCGCGATGGGCGCGTTGGCCGACGCCGCGTAGCCGTCGCGGACCTGGCCGGTCGTGCGGATCTGTTCGGACCAGATGGTCGCGTTCTCCATGAACTCGCCCGGCCACAGGTGTGTCCACGCGATGCCGGACGCCTCGACGTCGTCGACGATCGAGCCCCACCAGCTCTCCCGCTCGCCGGACAGGCTGACGACGTGCTGGACGCCGGCCTTCCGCGCCAGGGTGAGCACCTCGGCGGCGGTCTCGGCGTACGACGTCAGGTACAGGCGCTCGACGCCGTCGAAGACGCCGTCCAGCGTGCCGGGCTCGGCGACGTAGCCGGTCGCGACCTCGACGCCGCCGGGCAGCGTGGCCTTGGCCGGGTTGCGGACGAGGGCGCGCACGTCCGTGGCGCCGAGGGTGAGCAGATGGTCGACGACGAGGCGGCCGACGCTTCCGGTCGCACCGGTGACGAGGATGGCCATGCTCACAGCGTACACCGTACGCGTACATTGTACGCACATCGTGGGCTATGGGGCGGGCTCGTCCCCTCGCACCCGCAGCAGCGTGTCGGCCCACTGCTCGGTGAGGTAGGGCCGGCCCGGCCGTTCGCCGAAGTCGCGCGCCGCCGTCACGGTCATCGTCAGCAGGTCCTCCAGGGGCCCTCGCGGACGGTGCCCGTCGGTGTCGTAGACCGTCCGCACCAGCTCGACCGCGGCGTCCATGCGCGCGGCGTCGGACACGAACGCCTCGAGGTCGGCGAGCGTGCCGATGCCCACCGTCTTCAGCTCCGACACGAGTCCGGACCGGGCCCGCCGCTGCCGGTTCTCGGGCTGCTGGGTGGAGACGTCGAAGCCGTGCCGCTGGAACAGCGTCGTCAGCTCCTCGCCCCGGCGGCCGTCGAGGTAGGCGCCGATGGACGAGGTGTCGACCGGGACGTCCAGGGCGCCGCGGTCCACCAGCTGGCGGTACTCGCTGTCGGTCGCCGCGCTCGCGTCGCGCAACGATGAGAACTGCTCGTCGGCCAGTTCGAACAGTGCGCTGAGCCGGTTCAGCCGGCGCCGGATCGGCTCGGGCAGCGCCGCCGTCTTGTACGCGACCTTGTGGCTCACCGCCGCCCAGGCGTGCTGCAGGGCCGTGCGCACCTGGATCTCCGCCGTGATCGACGCGAACGGCGCCCACTCCGCCAGCTCCCGCCGCGACGGGCCGAGCCGCACCACGTAGTGGGCTGAGAGGTAGCCGAACTGGTCGGAGGCGAGGTCGGTGGCCTTGTCAGCGGAGTTGTCCTCGTCGATCTCGAACTCGCGGGCGATCAACTCGCCGACCCGCCCGATGTCCTCGAGGTAGTAGGTGATCACGCGCAGGCCGACGAGGTCGGTCATGGTGGTGATCGGGTCGTCGTCGTGGCCCTTGCGCGTGATCTTCTCGACGAAGCTGTCGACCGTCTTCGCGCGCGACTCGATCTGCACCACGTCGATGCCCGCCGATCTCAGCACGTCGGCGAGCAGAGCCCGGAGGCGGGTCGCGTGCTGCTCGTACAACGCGCGCTGGGCGCCGTACCTGGTGCCCCACTGCTTGGCGGTCAGCTCGGCCATCAGCCCTCACGTCTGCTCGATCACGGCGGCGGTGCGCCTGCGAGCGTACGTCAGCTTCGCGTCAGTCGGTCAGATGGCCGCCGAGATCGGCGACGGCGTGCAGCACGATGTTCGTCGACGTGCGCTGGGCGCCGCCGTGCGCCGTCAGCTCGCGCAGCTCGTCGTCGAGGCCGGCCACGTCGCGGCAGGCCAGGTGCACGAGGTAGTCGGCGTCGCCGGCCAGCTGCCAGGCCGCCGTCACCGCAGGCCGGCCGCCGAGCCACTTCTCGAAGATCGGCCGTTCGGTCGCCGGCGCCAGCTCGATCCGCACCACCGCCTGCACCGGCCGCCCGACGGCGTCGAGGTCGAGCTGGGCGCGGAAGCCGGCGATGATGCCGGCCTCCTCCAGCCGCCGGACCCGCACCGACATCGCCGAGACGCTCAGCCCGGCCCGCCGCGCGAGGACGTGCAGCGGCGAGCGGCCGATCCGCAGCAGCTGGCCGAGGATCACCCGGTCGACGGCGTCCAGCTCACGCGGCATGATGCCTGACCAGAGGCGCCGGGGCCGCGACGAGCGCCGGGTCGACCTGGATGCGCGTGACGCCGAGCGGGGCGAGCAGCGCGCGCTCGGCGGCGAGGCTGAGCCGGGTCCACTGCTGCGTACGGCCCATGGCGGCGGCCAGCGCCTCGGCGCTGGTGAAGGCCAGGCCGACGCGGTCGCCGCCGGGGAGGCGGGCGGTGACGACGGCCGGCCAGGACGACGTCGAGCGGACGGGGACGAACAATGCCTGTGAGTGCTCCATGCCGGCGACGCTAGGGTCGCGCAGGCCGACCGTGGCCGGATCTTCATGCGTTCCACACGCCCGCGGCCGCGATTCTGACGTCCACTTGACGGTCCGGGGGGTTGGATGTGTCCGAGGAGCCTGCGACGATGATCGTTGTGACCCCGACACGCGCCCGTCGGCCGTCCTCCGCTCAGCTCGACCGCGCCCGCTCGGCCGCGCTGGGCGCCCTCGAGGACCCTGCCGCCGTGCAGAACCTCCGGCTCTTCTACGACCGCGACTCCAACTACGCCGGCCGCAGCTTCCTCGCGGTCGGCCCAGTGGAGTACGACTCCATCACCGCCGCCGACCTCTACGCCACGTCGCTGCTGGGCATCAGCGTCGGGCCGCGGGCCGGGCGGCAGCTGCTGCAGGGCGGCCCGCATCGCAACGACATCCTCAAGGCGTTACGCATGGTGCCGGTCGAGTCCGACCTCGCCGACGCCGACGACACCGTCCTCGACGCCGCCGAGCACCTGCACCTGCAGCTCAAGAACGCCCTCGGCGGCAACAAGTGGGTCGCGGCGTCGAAGCTGTGCGCCCGCAAGCGACCCCGCCTGTTCCCCGTCCGCGACTCCCTCGTCACCCGCGGCCTCCTCGGCGTCGGCGAGGACCGCCGCGTCGACTGGCTGGTCTACCAGCACCTCGTCACCGACACCGAGGTGCGGCGGCTGCTCGAGAAGGTCACCGCCGAGTCCGCGGTCCGCGAGGCCGACCTGCTCGACCCGCCCCTGCGCATCCTCGACGTCGTGCTCTGGATGCACGTCAAGACGTCCGCGTAGGAGCATCCGACGCCTCGGCCCGTCCGGAACACGCATGGGGTGGTTCGTGCGGGAGGGGGGACTTGAACCCCCACGTCCGAGGACACCAGAACCTAAATCTGGCGCGTCTGCCTGATTCCGCCACTCCCGCGCACGGCCAATCCTAGGGGAGCGACCAGGTCATGCCGATGGGCTGCATGCGCTGCCCGATCACCGTCGCCGAGCCGTCGGTGTCGACGGAGAGGATGAAGGTGGCGTTCTGGGAGATCTCGGCCTGCGAGATCTGCGACCCGCCGGGGATGGTGCCCAGGCCGGCCTCCTCGATGACCACCGAGTAGCCGGGGTTCACCGTCACCGACTGGGTGCAGCTGATCGAGGCCAGGGCGACGGCGCCGTACTCGGTCTGCAGCCAGTGGGTCTGGCCGGCGTTCTCGACGGCGCAGCTGCGGGTGGCGGTGCCGAACTCCGGCGGCGCCGTGCCGAGCTGCAGGCCGTGCGCCGGCAGGCTGGTGAGGCCGTCGGCGAAGGTGAGGTCGATGCCCTCGGGTTCCTCGCCGGTCTCGCCGTAGGCCCGCAGCGCCTCCAGCACCTCGTCGCCGCGGCGGGAGGCGTCGTCGTCGGCGACGACGGCGGCGCCGTCGGCCGTGAGCGGCGCGGTGACGGAGGTGCCCTCGGCGGGGTGGACGGCGAGGCTGGCCAGCCACGGCGACGCGGCGTCCTCGCGGGTGAGCAGGAACCACGACGGCGCGCCGCCGGCGGACGACTGGCCGGTGACGACGGCCCACATCGGGTACTCGCCGACCTGCGGCGACAGCACGACGGACGGGGTGACGGCGGACGGCGGGCCCTCCGGCACGGAGCCGGTGACCGCCCGCTCCTCGGCCGCGAACTGCGACGTCGCCAGCAGGGTGCCGCCCTCGACGTCGGCCAAGGCAGCGTCGCCGGCGCCGGACGCCGCCGCGCCGACGACCTCGTTGTACTGCTCGAAGAACCCCTCGGCGCGGTCGGACGTGATGGCCGGGATCAGCTCGTCGCGCGCGCCCTCGTCGACCTCGCCGGGAACCTGCGCGCACGCCGTCACCAGCCCGGTCAGTCCGAGCACGACGGCGACGCGGGCGGACGGCTTCGGCGGCGGCGCGGGCGCCGGGGGCGGCGGGGTGCGCTCGGGCAGCGGCCGCTTCGGCAGCGGCGTGACGGTCGCGACCTTCTCCTTCTCCGGCTGGGGCTTCTCGCCCGGTTCGTCCGGCGGCGGCTTCGGGGTCTCGTCCTTGTCGTCGTCGGGGACGGCGCGCAGCGCACGCTCCCGCTTGCGCCGTCGCCGCCGCAGCCAGATCAGCAACACGCCGGCCCCGATCAGCAGCAGCCCGCCCACGCCCACCAGCACGCCGGTGACGAAGATGCCGTCGACCTCGACGCCCAGGCTCAGCTCGGCGTCCAGCGGCTCGCCCGACGCCGACGGCGACATGACGACGACCCGCACCGGCTCGTCCGTCAGCTCGTACGACACGCCGCGCCAGCCGGACCCGGACGCGCTGGACTCCCACCAGTCGAGGTCGCCGGGCGGCGCCGCCGGAGCCGGCGAACCGTCCTCCGACGACGACGTCACCTCGCCGCGCAGGTCCGCCGCCGTCACCGTCTGCTGCCCCACGCCGTCGAGGTAGGAGTCGACGTGGATGCGGTGCGCCACGCCCACGAACACGTCGCTGTCGTCGGCCATCCGCGCGCTGACGTGCAGCACCGGGCCGGTGACCGTCGCGAGGCCCACCGCGGTGGCCGTGACGGAGCCCTCGCCGCCGACGTCGGCGCGCGCGTACTCGACGGTGTCGTCGGGGCCGACGTAGACGGCGGTCGCGGCGCCGGCCAGCAGCAGCGGCGTGCCGAGGACGATCAGCGCGACGGCGAGGACGGTGCGCAGGCGGGCACGTGTCACGCCGCGTCGAGCCCCAGGTCGCGCCGGAGCTTCGCGACGTGCCCCGTCGCCTTGACGTTGTACATGGCCTTCTCGACCTTGCCGTCGGCGTCGATGACGAACGTCGACCGGATGACGCCCTGCACGACCTTGCCGTACAGCTTCTTCTCGCCGAACGCGCCGTACGCCTCGAGCGTCGTGCGGTCGACGTCGGAGAGCAGCGGGAAGGTGAGGTGGTCGCGCTCGCGGAACGTCGCCAGCTTGGCCGGCGCGTCGGGCGAGACGCCAAGGACGGCGTACCCGGCGCCCTGCAGCGACGCGAGGTTGTCGCGGAAGTCGCAGGCCTGCGTGGTGCAGCCCGGAGTCATGGCGGCGGGGTAGAAGTAGACGACGACCCGCTGCCCCCGGTAGTCGGCGAGGGAGACGGGCTTGCCGTCGGCGTCGGGGAGCGTGAACTCGGGCGCGGCGTCGCCCGGGGAGAGTCGCGAGTCAGTCACGTTCACACCGTATCCATACGGGTGGGCGGCCGCATCGGTACGGTAGATCCGTGTCCGCCGCGGATCAGAGACCGACCGAGCCCGTTCTGCCGGCCTCGCGCCAGCCGATGCCCATGGCGCCCGAGGTGCAGGCCGAGCTGGCCAAACGCGGCCGCAGCATCCGCCAGATCGAGTCCGACATCCAGGCTCGCACCGACCGGCTGTCGGCCAACGTCGACGAGCTGACCGCGCGGCTGGCGCCGTCCCGGCTGGTCAAGGAGTCGACGGCGGGACTGCGGGCGCGGCTCACGACGCCCGAGGGCAGCCCGCGGCTGGAGGTGCTCGGCGCGGTGGCCGGTGCGGCGCTCGTGGCCGGCCTGCTGCTGTGGCGGGCACGGCGGCGCTGACCGCCGCCGTCCGGACGTACTCTCTACTGTTGTGACCACCCAGGACCCCGACAAGCTGCCCATCCGCATGCTGCACGACCGCGTGCTGGTCTCGCTGGACGGCGAGGACGGCGAGCGCCGGTCGTCCGCCGGCATCGTCATCCCCGCCACGGCCGCCATGGGCCGCCGGCTGGCGTGGGCCCGGGTCGTCGCGGTGGGCGCGAACGTGCGCACCGTCGAGGCCGGCGACCGCGTGCTGTTCGACCCCGAGGACAAGGCCGAGGTCGAGGTGCGTAGCGAGACCTACGTGCTGCTGCGCGAGCGCGACCTGCACGCCGTCGCGTCCGAGCGGATCGGCGACGGCCAGACCGGCCTGTACCTGTAGCGCCCGGCCGTGTCCGGACCGCCCGAGAACCCGTCGTCGCCGCGGCGCGACGAAGCGCTCGACGCGCTGGCGCAGCGGTCCAAGGAGAGCGCGGGCACCCGGTTGCGACGGGTCCGGCTGACGGCGCTGCCGATCGTACAGTCGGCGCTCGGCGCGGCACTGGCGTGGTGGCTGGCGACGATCCCGCCGATCGACCACGCGCAGCCGTTCTTCGCGCCGATCTCCGCGCTGATCGTCCTCGGCGGAGGGCTCGGGCAGCGGCTGCCGCGGGTGCTGGAGCTGGTCGGCGGCGTCGCGGTCGGCGTGCTGGTCGGCGACCTGCTGGTGTCGTGGATCGGCGGCGGCGTGGTGCAGCTGGCGGTCGTCGTCGCGCTGGCGATGGTGCTGGCGCTGCTGGTCAACGGCGGACCGCTGATCGTCACCCAGGCCGGCGCGTCCGCCGTCCTCGTCGTCGCGCTGGCGCCGGCCGACCCCACGGGCCTCAACCTCGACCGCTTCGTCGACGCCCTCGTCGGCTGCGGCGTCGGGCTGGCGATCAGCGTCCTGCTGCTGCCGCTGAACCCCGTCTCGGCGGCGCGGCGGCAGATCGACCCGCTGCTCACCACCGTCGCCGAGATCATGGAGTCCGCGGCCCAGGCGCTGGCCGGGCACGACCGCACCGCCGCCGCCGAGGCGCTGGAGCGGGCCCGCGACACTCAGGCCGACGTCGACGCCATGCACTCGGCGCTGGAGGGCGCCAACGAGGTGGCCCGCATCGCGCCCGTGCGCTGGCAGAAGCGCGGTCACCTCGCCGCCTACCTCGACGTCGCCACGCCGCTGGACCACATGACCCGCAACACCCGCGTGCTGGTGCGCCACGTCATCAGCCTGCTGCAGCGCGACGAGCCGGTGCCGCGGGTGCTGCCGCAGTCGCTGCGCGCGCTGGCCGGCGCCGTCCGGCTGCTGCGCATCGACCTCGAACGCGGTGACGAGCCGCGCGAGGCCCGCGTGTCGGCCGTCGAGTCCGCCCGCATGGCGACCGAGGCGCTGGACCACACCGGCGGCTTCGCCGGGCAGATCGTGATCGCCCAGGTCCGCTCCCTCGCCGTCGACGTCCTGCTGGCGACCGGCCTGGGCCGCGACGAGGTCCAGGAACTGCTGCCCGGCCTGCCGGAGGGCCCGGTCAGCTACGGCTGACGGCGGGCAGAGCGGCTCAGTCGGCGGGGAGTGCGTGGGCCTCGTCGAACATCGGGGCGAGCAGGTCGCCGTCGGCGAGGCGGGCGAGGACGTCGTCGATGTCGAACTGGAGTGGCAGCCGCTTGGTCGCCGTCGATCGGGCGCCCGCCTCGACCTCGTCCCAGGTGACCGGCGTCGACACCGTGGGGCGGGCGCGGCCGCGGACGGAGTACGGCGCGATGGTCGTCTTGGCGGAGTTGTTCTGCGACCAGTCGATGAACACCTTGCCGCCGCGCGCCGCCCGCTCCATGCGCGAGATGACCAGCTTCGGGTGCTCCTTCTCCAGCCGCTGCGCCAGCCCGCGGGCGTACGAGCTGACGTCGTCGTCCGTCGCCGAGCCGTCGAGCGGGACGTACATCTGCATGCCCTTGGACCCGCTGGTCTTCGGGTACGACGGCAGGCCGGCGTCGTCGAACAGCTCGCCGAGCAGCAGCGCGACCTGGCAGCACTGGATGACGTTGGCCGGCTCGCCGGGGTCGAGGTCGACGACCAGGCGGTCGGGGTTCGTCCCGGTGCCCTCGGCGGAGACGGTCCACTGCGGCACGTGCAGCTCGAGCACGGCGAGGTTGGCCAGCCACACCAGCGTCGGGAGGTCGTCGGCCATGACGTAGACGACGGTTTCGCGGTCCTTCGTCGAGCCCGGCGAAGGCAGCTCGGCCGTCCGCACCCAGTCGGGCGTGCCGCGCGGCGCGTTCTTCTCGAAGAAGTTCGCCTCGTCGACGCCGTTGGGCCAGCGCTTGCGGGTGACCGGGCGGTCGCGCAGGTGCGGCAGCAGCACCGACGCCGCGTGCGTGTAGTACTGGATGATCTCGCCCTTGGTCGTCCCGGTCTCCGGGTAGAGCACCTTCTCGAGGTTGCTCAGACCCAGGGTGCGGCCCTCGACGTCGACGTTGACCTTGCTCGGCATGTCTTGCAGTCTCGCCGACGCCGGGTACGTTCGCCAGATGCTCGACGACATCCGCGCGGCGCTGCGCCGCCAGCTGCCCTCCCACGCCGGCGCGGTCGTGCCGCTCGGCGCCGGGACCGACAACGTCGCCTTCGCCGCCGGCGACCTCGTGCTGCGCCGGTCCCGCGACGACGACCCGGCGACGCGGCTCGCGGCGGCCGAGCGCGAGGCGGCGCTGCTGACGGCGGTCGCGGCGGTGTCCAGCCTGCCGGTGCCGGAACCGGTGTTCGTCGACGAACCCACCGGCATCCTCGCGTACCGGAAGCTGCCCGGCGCGCCGCTGCTGTTCCACCCCGTCGCGGCGCCGGTGGTGCTGGCCGAGCCGCTCGCGCGGTTCCTCACCGGCCTGCACGCCGACGCGCACGGCTCGCTGTCCGCGCTGGTCGACGTCGACGACACGCCGGGCGCCGAGTGGCTGGCCGACGCGGCGGAGTCGTACGAGACGGCGGCCGCGGTCATCGGGGCGGCCGGCCGGCGCCGGGTCGAGGCGTTCCTCGCCGCGCCGCCGCCCGGTCCGCCGCGGCGGCTGACGTTCTGCCACGCCGACCTCGGCGCCGAGCACCTGCTGGTCGACGGCGGCGCGCTGAGCGGCGTCATCGACTGGACCGACGCGGCGATCGCCGATCCGGCCGTCGACCTCGGCCGGCTGTACCGCGACCTCGGCCCGGACGTCATCGAGCGGATCGTCGCCTCGTACGGCGGCGACCGGGACGCCGTCGGGCCCGAGCGGGTCGCCTTCTACGCGCGGTGCGCGCTGCTCGAGGACATCGCGTACGGCGTCGAGACGGACGCCGCCGAGTACGCCAGGCTCGGGCTGGCCCACCTGGACCGCACGTTCGGCTGAGCGTCAGGGGGCCGGCGTGGCCTCGGGCGTCGGCGTGGTGGTCGGCGCCGGCAGGTACGGGACCGGCGACGGGCTGGCCTGGCCGCCGCCGAGCAGGCAGAGCGCCAGTTCGAGCGGGGAGAGGTCGATCTCGAGGCAGATGCCCTCGTTCTCCTCCTCCTCGGACGGCTCGTCCTCGGCCGGCTCCTCGGTCGGCTTGCCCGCCGTCGGCTTGGTGGTGGGCGTCGGGTCGTCGTCGGTCGGCGAGGTGGTCGGCCGGCCGGTGGGGGTCTCGAAGCCGGGGACCTCGGTGGCGTCGTCGCCGGGCTCCTCGGGCGGGTCGTCGCCGGACGGGGTCTCGCCGGAGCCGTCGGTGTCGTCGGGTTCCTCGGACGGGTCGCGGTCGCCGTCGTCGTCGCCCGACCCGGTGCCGTCGCCGCCGCCCGGCTCGGCCTGGGGCTCGTCCGACGAGTCCTCGCCGCCGTCGTCGCCGGAGTGGCCCGAGCCCGCGCCGCCGCTGCCGCCGTCACCGTCGTCGTCAGGGTCGGGGGAGGCGGAGTCGCCGCTCTCGTCGTCGGTGGGCGCCTCGCCGGGCTCGTCGTCGGACGGCCGCTCGGGCTCGTCGCCGGGCGAGGCGATGATCTGGTCGGCGGACGGGAGGCGGTCGATGCCGAGCGCGCTGTCGATGCTGGGCACCAGCATGTTGCCGAGCGTGATGCCGAGCGTGGCCGCGAACGCGCAGACGATGACGACCGGGTAGCGGCGGACCTTCTCGAACACCCAGCCGGCGGGCGTGGGCCGGGGCGCGCCGAACCGGGGACCGCTGGACCTGGCCCCGTGGCCACGCCGGCGTCCCGTCGACTTCTCTTGCCGAGCCCTGCTGATCGACCGAGATCCCTTCTGGTTCCCGGAGGGAGATCTGGCGAATTTCGCACGAAGCCGCTACAGATCGCCCCCCAGTTGCGTAACCCTACTCAGGCGCGTGGAGGCGGCAAAAGCCGTTCCGCAGATTTCGTCAGTTCAGTCCGCCAAGGTGGTCCGTTCGGACGGTAGACAGCTTCCGGAGGTTGCGGCAACGGCCTCTGGCCTGGGTAAACATAGTCTTCTTGATGGTGCGCCACAGGCGCCGGTCAGTACCATCCGAGCTCGCGCAGCCGGGTCTCGGCGATGCCGAACGCGTGCCCGATCTCGTGCCCGAGCACCTTCCGGACCCGCGCCGCGACGTCGTCAGGCGTCTGGCTGACCCGCAGGATCGGGACGCGGTACAGCTCGATGCGGTCGGGCAGGCTGCCCGGCACCCGGCCGCCGATGCGCGTCCGGGCGACCCCGTGGAACTGGCCGAGCAGCAGGCCGCGGCCGTGGTAGTCGGCCGGCGGCTCGTCGTCGACCATGATCGCGATGCCGGCGACGGCCCGCTGCACCCATTCGGGCAGCTCGGTCAGGGCCTGCGTGACCATGTCCTCGAACGCGTCGAGGTCGATGGAGTCGGCGTCCACGCCGCGAGTCTACGTCGGCCATTAGTGGGTTGGAATTCCCAACTGAGCAGTTAGAGTGGGGCCATGCGAGAAGCTGTCATCGTCGACGCGGTCCGCACGCCCCTCGGACGGGGCAAACCGGGCGGCGCGTTGTCCGCCGTCCACCCGGTCGACCTCCACGCCACCGTCCTCCGTGCGCTCGCCGACCGCACCGGCCTCGACCCCGCCGCCGTCGACGACGTCATCGGCGGCGCCGTCGGGCAGATCGGCGAGCAGAGCATGAACACCACCCGCTGGGCCGTCCTGGCCGCCGGGTTCCCCGAGTCGGTGCCCGCCGTCACCGTCGACCGCCAGTGCGGCAGCAGCCAGCAGGCGGTGCACTTCGCCGCACAGGGCGTCATCAGCGGCGCTTACGACGTCGCCATCGCGTCGGGCGTCGAGTCGATGAGCCGCGTCCCCATCGGTTCGCAGGCCGCGGGGCGCGACCCGTTCGGCGCCGGGGTCGCGGAGCGGTACCCCGACGGACTGGTGCCGCAGGGCGTCAGCGCCGAGCTCATCGCCGCCCGCCACGGGCTGCCACGCGAGCGGCTCGACGCGTTCGCGCTGGCCAGTCACCAACGGGCGGCCGCCGCGTGGGACGACGGCCGGTTCGCGGGCGAGGTGGTGAAGGTGCCCGGCGCCGACATCGCCGTCGACCAGTCGGTCCGGCCGGACACCTCGGCCGAGGCGCTGGCCGGGCTGGCGCCGTCGTTCCGGGCCGAGGCGTGGGAGCGGCGGTTCCCGGAGATCGCCTGGCAGGTCACCGCCGGCAACTCGTCGCCGGTCAACGACGGCGCAGCGGCCGTCCTCATCGTCGAGGCCGCCGTCGCCCGGCGGCTGGGGCTGCGGCCGCGCGCCCGGCTGCACTCGTTCGCCGTCGCGGGCGCCGACCCGCTGCTCATGCTGCTGGGCATCATCCCGGCGACGCACAAGGTGCTGGCCCGCGCCGGGCTGACGCTCGCCGACATCGACGCGTTCGAGGTGAACGAGGCGTTCGCCAGTGTCGTCCTCGCCTGGCTGGACGAGACCGGCGCCGACCCCGCCCGCGTCAACGTCAACGGCGGCGCCACCGCCATCGGGCATCCGCTCGGCGCGAGCGGGGCCCGGCTGCTGACGACGCTGCTGTCGGTGCTCGAGCAGACCGGCGGCCGGTACGGCCTGCAGACCATGTGCGAGGCCGGCGGCCTGGCCAACGCGACCATCGTCGAGCGGCTGGACAGGTCGTGAGCGTCCGCGGCTCCGCTCGGGAGTGCTCGATCGCGAACGCGCTGGCCGTCGTGGGGGAGCGGTGGAGCCTGCTGGTGCTGCGCGAGGTGCTGCTGGGCAACGTCCGCTTCGACGCCATCGCCACCGCGACCGGCGGCAGCCGCGACATCCTGGCCGCGCGGCTGCGCACCCTCGTCGACGCCGGGGTGCTGGAGAAGCGGCCGTACTCGTCGCAGCCGCGGCGCTACGAGTACGTGGCGACGGAGTCGGGGCGGGCGCTGCAGCCGGTGCTGCTGGCGCTGATGGACTGGGGTGACCGCTACGTCACCGACGGCCCGCCGCCGACGGTGTGGGAGCACTCGTGCGGCGCCGAGCTGCACCTGGCCGCCGTCTGCGCCGCCTGCGGCTCGCCCGTCGGCGCGGGCTCGTCCCGCCTGCTGCGTCTCGGCGGTGTCGACCAAGTCCTGGCGTAGGCTGACGCCACCGCGGCGGGCCGCCGCGAGGCTGAGCCCTCGGGAGCGCACGCATGTCCGACCCCTACGTCGAGGCCCTCGCAGACACGATGGCCGGTGCCGTTTCGGACTGGCTCGCGCCCACCGTCCGGCGAACTGACGACGGCGGCGTCTTCCTCACCGTGACGGCGGCCGACCGGCCGGGCGGTGTCGTCGATCTCTCCGGCGTCCTGCCGAATCGCGACCTGACCGTCGAGGTCATCGGTGCCGCCCCGTACGAGAGGACGCCGATCCGCTTCTCCGGGCTGAACGGCGACAGCACTGTGAAGGTGCTCCTCGGTGGCAGCCCAGGGGCGATCCTGCTGACGCAGCACGCTGGAACGCTGCTGTTGTGGCAGGAGTTCGGCCGGAAGGCCGAGACGGCCGTGTTCGTCGGTCCCGACGTCTCCGGGCGCCTGATCCTGGACCAGGGTTCGTTCGCGTTCGCCGTCGATCCGGCGACCGCGCGTGAACTGTCGATCGACGTCTGGACGGATGCGAACGTCCCGTTCATCGGTTGGCTGCCCGACCTCACGGTCTATGACACGGTCCGGCCGATCTTCCGATTACTGGACTCGAGTGGGCGTGTGGACGGCTCGATCCCCTGTCCGGCGGTCCGGGGGCTGAGCGCCTCCAGGGAGCTGGCCATCAGGATCACGGCCGGCGCCGCGGCCGCCCGCACGATGGACGTCGCTGCCCTCGTCGCGGCGGTTCGTCCCGACAGGTTTCCCGACCCGCCGATGCTCGAGATCGTCGGCGGGTCGACGGTCGTCCTCGAGGCGGCGACGAACGTTTCCATCGGCCACGCGACTGAAGGGAACGAGCCGTTCGGGCTCGACGTGACCGGGACCGCAGGTCTGTCGAACGTCTTTCTCCAGGGGCCGGCACAGGTCCTGGTCCAGGCGGATTCGCGGGTGGCTGGGTTGGGCAGCCACCCGTACCTCGGAGCCAACGAGTTGTCCGCGGCGCCTGCCACGGTCGTGTCGGGGCTTGCCGGGCCGTGGCGGCTGAACGAGGTCGCCGGGACGCACGTGAGCGGCGGCCCGCGTGGGTTCGAGCTGGTGGGGATCGCGGCGTTCTCCGAGTCGCGCGCGGACACCGTTCGGGACGCCGTCGTGACCGGGTTCTCGCTGCCGTCGCCAACGGAGCGGCGCTCCGCCGTCGCGGCGCTGGAGGCGGCGCACCACGTCGATCCTCGGACGAGCGCGCTCCCTGGCGCCGGGCGGCGCTACCGGTGGCCTCGTCCACTGTTCCTCCGCCGCGCGCCGGAGATGTCGGCCCGCCTGGCCGAGGATGCCGAGTTCGTCGACGCACTGGCACGGCTGGCGCGCGAGAAGGGAGCGCCCGGCGCGACGCGGACGAAGATCGCGTGGTGCGCGTATCGGCTGCGGCACCTCGCGGCGCGCTCCGTCTGGGAGCGGCTCACCCTTGCCGGCTACCGCCTGCTCGGCTACGGCGAACGGCCAGCACCAGCGCTGTTGTGCTGGCTGCTGCTGGCCGTTCTGAGCGCCGCCGTCTCCGTGTGGGCCGTCGATCCCCAGGCGTCCGCGATCGACGAGTTCCTGTCCTACGCGTTCGCGCCGGCCGGCGTACTGATGCGGACCGGGGCAACGGCCGAACCGCACGCTTGGCAGTACCTGCTTCGCGCTGTCGTGGCGGTGCCTCTGGTCACCGGCCTGATCGCGTTGCGGAATTTCGTCAAGCAGGGACGGGCGTGACGCGGAGGGTGGTCGTGCGGACGTCGCCGGTGATCATCATGCGCAGCGACGAGCCCGACCCGGCGTACTTGGCGCTGTAGGCGTCGTCGACCTTGGCGTTCGTCGCCTCGTCGGCGGCGAGCTGGGCGGTGACGTCGTACCTGGTGCCGCCGTCGACGAAGGTGGCCTCGCCGGTGCGGCGGAGGCGGGCGTACCACTTGGAGGAGTCGCCGTAGCCGTTGCGGATGTACGCCTGCCCGTCGACGACGACGGCCCAGATCTTGGTGACGATCTCGCGTCCGTCCTCGGTCCGGGTGGCCAGCCGGACGGTGCCGGTGCGGTCGAGGTGGGCGATGGCTGCGGTGCTGTCGGTCATGATCGTGACAACCACGCGCGGGCCGCTCCTATGCCTGGGCGTGGGCGAGCACGCGGTCCAGCGCCGCGCCGGCGTCGAGGTGCGCGGTGTCGAGGGCCAGGTGCTCGACGGTGAGCGGCGGGAACTCGGCGCGCATCCGCTCGACGTGCGCCCAGTCGACCTCGTGCCAGCCCGGGATGCCGCGCCGCCGCCCCTCGATCCGCCGCCGGTGCACGTGCACGTCGCCGCACCGGCACTCGACGACGGCCAGCCGGGCGCCGTGGTCGCTCGCCAGGCCGTGCCACCGCGTCAGCACGTCGTCGTCCACCAGGCAGTCGACGACGGCGGACTGGCCGAGCAGCAGCTGCCGCGTGACGAGCGTGCCCAGCAGATCGTGGTACACCCGCCGGTACGTCGCGCGGTCCAGGCCGTGCAGGACGCCGTGCGGTGCGAGTGCGCCGAGCAGCCAGTCGCCGGCGAAGGACGGCGCGCCGAGCGCGACGGCGGCCCGGTCGGCCAGCGTCGACTTGCCGGTGCCGGGCAGTCCCGTCAGGACGACGATCGTGGGCACGGGTCCATTCTGCCGGGGGACTGTCGGAGACCGCCGCTACGATCGGGCGCAGCCGACCGCGGCCTCGCGTTCGGCGGCCCCTCCGGCTGACGTCCGTCAACCGGGGGTCAGGGCGAGCCGGGCCAGCCGGTCGGGATCGGCGAGGATGTCGATCTCGACGATCCGGTTGCCCCTGATGGTGAACGCCATGACCGACAGCGGCCGGCCGTTCGGCGCGGTGACGAGGCCCGGCACGCCGTTGACCAGCACCGGGCGCGAGTAGCGCGCGGCCTCGGCGAAGCGGAGCGCGCCCTCGGCGACACGGCGTGCGCCCCTGATCAGCTCCGACGCCTGCCGCGCGCCGTGGTCGCCGCGGAGCAGGACGTCCGGGTCGAGCACGGCGACGAGCGCGTCGAAGTCGCCCGCGCGGGCGGCGGCGAGGAACGCGTCGGCGACCTCGCGCTGGCGCGGCAGGTCGGCGTCGGGGACCGTCGTGGCGGCCTGGACGCGGCGGCGGGCCCGGCTGGCCAGCATCTTCGCCGCGTCCGCGGAACGCCCGACGATCGGGCCGATGTCGTCGAACGGCACGGCGAAGGTGTCGTGCAGGACGAACGCGAGCCGCTCCGCCGGCTGCAGGGTGTCGAGGACCACCAGCATCGCCAGCCCGACGGAGTCGGCGAGCAGCGCCTCCTGCTCCGGGTCGACCCCGTCCGCCGGGCTGATGACCGGGTCCGGGAGGCGGACGTCCAGAGCCTCCTCCCGCCGCGCGGTGCGCGCACGCAGCAGGTCGAGGCAGATCCGCCCGACGACCGTCGTCAGCCACGCGCCCAGGTTGCGCACGCCGCTGATGTCGGTGCGGCTGAGCCGCAGCCAGGCCTCCTGCACCGCGTCGTCGGCCTCGCTCAGCGAGCCCAGCATGCGGTAGGCGACCGCGCGCAACTGCCCGCGATGCGCCTCGAACCGTTCGGCCAGCCCGTCCACCGTTACCTTCCGCCGTCGCGCTTCGTCGTGGTGTTGAAGCCGATTCAAGAGGAGATGACATGAGGATCGCAGTTGCCGGCGGAACGGGTCGACTCGGGCGTCACCTGGTCGACGTCCTGACCGAGGCCGGGCACGACACGACGGCGCTCTCGCGCGCCACCGGAGTGGACGTCGTCACTGGTGAGGGGCTCGCGGAGGCGCTCAAAGGTGCGGACGTCCTCGTCGACGCCGCCACCGGGCCGTCGCCGGACAGGGACGAGGCGGCCGCGTTCTTCCGTGCCGCCGTGGCGAACCTGCGGGCGGCCGGCGCGGAGGCCGGGGTGGAGCGGGTCGTGGTGGTGTCGATCATCGGGGTCGACCGGCTCACGTCGGGCTACGCCGCGTCCAAGGTGGACCAGGAGCGGGCGTGGCTGGACGGGCCGCTCCCGGTGCACATCCTGCGCTCGGACCTGTTCCACGAGTTCGTCGAGCCCATGATGGGCTGGGGCCGCCAGGGCGACGTCGTCCACCTGCCCCGGTCGGTGCGGCAGCCGGTCGCCGCCCGGACGGTGGCCGAGACCGCCGCGGAGCTCGCGACCGCTCCGGACGGGCCGCCCCTGCTGGAGGTCGCCGGGCCGCGCGTGGAGAACGTGGTCGACCTGGCCGCGCTCGTCCTCGCCCACCGCGGCGACCCCGCCCACGTCGAGGGCGTCAGCGACCCCGGCGACCCGGACGGCGTGCTGTACGAGGCCGGCCGGATCCTGCCCGGTACGGACGCCGTCATCGCCGGTCCGACCTTCGCCGACTGGCTGGAGGGGACACGATGACCGACCTCCGAGCCGTCGCCGACCGGGTCGAGATCGAGGCCCTGCGCGGCGAGTTCGCCGACGCCGGGATGATGCGCGACTACGACCGGTTCGCGGCACTGTTCACCGACGACGCCGTCTGGCGGGTCCCCGCGGTCGGCGCCGAGTACGCCGGCCGCGACGCGATCCGGGCCGGGATCGAGAAGCTGCTCGGGCAGCTGTGGGACTACCTGGTGCAGGGCACGCATCCGGGCGTCGTCCGCCTCGACGGCGACACGGCGACGGGCCGCGCCTACGTGCTGAGCTTCGGCCGGATGGGCGACGCCGGCTCGCACCTCAACTACTCCGTCTACCACGACCGCTACCGCCGCACGACCGACGGCTGGCGCTTCTCCGAGCGCGTCGACGAGGTGCTCTACGTGGACACCAGCCCACTGGCCGGCGGCCCGCCCGGGTGACGGGTTCAGGGCAGCCCTGTGCGCGTCGGCCCACGCTGTGGCCAACGGGCCCAGGGCGCCCTCCGAGGGTACGCACCTGGACGTGACGTTACGTCGATACCGCGGCATGGCGCTGACCGACGGCCGGCAGCTGCGAGCCGTCCTGCTCGACGCATCCGACGGCGCCCGGTTCTCGGTCATGGACGCCGTGCCGCTGCCGACCTCGCCGAACCCGGACGGCCAGACGCCGAACGCCGGCGTCCGCAAGCTCGTCGTCACGGGGCCGGAGGCGCCCGCCCCGATGTCGCCCTGACGGACCCGCGCGTCGACGGCGAGCCGGTGGCCGGCTTCTCCGCCACGAGCCACAGCGATCGGAGCGTCGACGCCGGCTCGAGGGGGTCACCACGGGTGGCTTCAGCGACCGCCGAACGTCTCCAGCAGAATCGCCCGCTCGGCCTCCGTGAGGTTCGTGCTGATCAGAGTGGCGTCCCGTCCGTGGAACCGCTCGCCCAGCCGGTCGACGTCCGCGGCGTCGGTCACCATGAACAGCGCCGAGGTGCCGGGAACGACCTCGGTGCGGATGCGTTCGAGGTCGCTCTTGGTGATCCCGGTGCCATCGGTGGCCTTCGCGAGCGCGCCGATGCCGGCTCCGATGATGGCTCCGGCGACAGGGACCATGAACAGAGCACCGCCGAGGATTCCCCAGAGCGCACCCCAGCCGGCACCCCGCTTCGTGCTGTCGTGCTCGTGCTCGAGCGCGGGCTTCTCCGCACCTTGCGGCCAGCTCAGCACGGCGTGGTCGACGATCTTCACGACCCCGTCCGCCTCGGCAGCCTTCAGCGACGCCGCCGCCCGCGCCGCACCTTCCGGATCCTCGAACTTCCAGACCGTGAACGTGGTCATGGTTCCTCCTCCTCAAACCAGCCAGCTCGCTGTCACGTCGGCCGTGTCGATTGGGCCAGGTCATCCGATGTGGGCGGTCAATCGTCGTCTTCGTCGTCGAGATCGACCAACCACTGCTTCGCCTCGAGGATCTCGTCGGGTTCGAAGACCTCGATGTCGCCGGGCATCATCCAACCGAACGCCTTGATGCTGTTCTCCAACCAATCGGCGTCGGAGACGACCGCGACCTTCCTCCAGCCCTTGAGGTGCCGCGCCCAAAGCCGGGTATCGGCCCACATCGCTCCGGCCGAATATGAGAAGTCGTCTATCACCCTGATCACGGCATGCTCCTCGGAACGCGTTACTCGATGATCGGGAATGCCTGCCCAGCCCACGAATGGGCTGAAATCGCACCCGAATGTCTTGACATCGAACCACCGGCCACGATCGTCGAGAATCACCCGGTTCGGGTGAAAGAGATCAAGCTGTGAACTTGAAGCGCCGAGAAGGGGGACGTCGCCATGGACGGCTGTCATCGAGCTTCGGAGGGATCATGGGCAGTGCTCTCCAGGGGTGATGTCCGGGCAGGTTGTGCGGTCGGGCCTCGTCATCGACATCGGCGTGATGGTCTCGGAAGACCTGCTCGAAAGCTGGGGAGAGGACCGTCGTGGCGGACTCGCGTTCAACGACAAAGTGGGAGAGTCGACTCCACGCACCCGCGGTACAGAGGGCTGCACGATGCACATCGCCCGGTCGACCGGGATGACGCTGAAAGGAGCGGTCTCGTCGTAAGTCGCGATCTGGACCTGATCACGTACTCCTTCGGGGACCTGGTCTCCCACCGCTGGACGACTGTTTGGATGTTGAGTTCTGTGGCTGCGATCTGACCTGGCAGGTATCCGCTCGGATCGATGTCCGGCGTGCGCGGGGTGATGCGGCCTTGGTGTGGCTCACGTCGCACGCGTTCCGGAAGAGCACTGCGACCGTGCTCGATGCCGCGGGGCACACGGCTCGCCAGGTTGCGGACCAGCTCGGCCAGGCTCGGGTATCGGGGACTCAGGATCACGGCATGGGCCGCCGCGTGAGCAACCCGGGAGCTGCCGAGGTCATCGACCAAGAGCTGCGGCTCGCGCTCGACCGATCGCGGGAGCCCGACCACAACCACGACCTCCGGTGTGGATACAGCTCGGCCAAGAACTTGGCCTGCTGGGGAGTGCGCCATCAGGGACTCGAACCCCGAACCCGCTGATTAAGAGTCAGCTGCTCTGCCAATTGAGCTAATGGCGCAACGACGCTGAAGATTACCATCAGCGGGTCGGGAAGCTGAAATCGAGTCCTGACCAGCCAGGTCTGCGCCGCCGGCGAAGCCGTGCCGGATGGCGGGGCCGCTGTGGCAGGGTAGAACGCATGGCCAACCCGCCCGAACGCCGTGAGTACGACATCGACATCCCGGCGGAGGTCGAGCCCGGCACGTACGCCGACTTCGCCTCCATCTGGCACACCGCAGATTCGTTCGTCCTCGACTTCGCCGTCCTGAAGCGCCCGCCGAAACCGTCGGTCGGCGAGGACGGGAGCCGGGTGCTGAAGGTGCCGACGCGGGTGGTGACGCGGGTGCGGGTGCCGCCGAGCCAGGTCTTCGAGATCATGAAGGGCCTGGAGAAGCAGCTGTCCATGTGGGAGCGCAGCCACGGCGTCAAGCGCCGGTCGCCGGAAGACTCCTAGCGCGTGGGCAACGTCCTGCGCATCGTCATCGGCCTGGGCGGGCTGTTCGCCGCCGGCTGGTCGGCGCTGCGGACGCTGCGGCGGCGCCGCGAGGAGCGGGCGGCCGGCGACGAGGAGCCCGGCCGGACGCCGTTCGCGCGGGAATTCGCGATCCTCGCCGCGACGGCCGTCGGCGTCGCGCTCACGCTGCTGATCTGAGACGTGCGTCCGCCCCGCCGGGCGTGTGGGGGTGGCGGGGCGGACGGTGTGGGACGTCAGCCCTTGAAGGCGTCCTTCACCTTCTCGCCGGCCTGCTTCAGGTCGGACTTGGACTGATCGGCCTTGCCCTCGGTCTCGGCCTTCTCGTTGTCCGTGACCTTGCCGAGCGCCTCCTTGGCCTCGCCCTTGGCCTTCTCCGCGGCGTTCTTCATCTTGTCGCCGGCACCCATGAGTGCTCCCTCCCTTGTGTGTCCTTCGGCCCGTACCCCCGGGCCGCGCGGACTATTCGGAGGGGCAGGTGTCGGTGGCCTCGACGCGGGCGATGACGCGGTCGGCGATGGAGCTCAGCGCCTTGAGGTCGTCGTCGGTGAGCACGGCGAAGAAGTGCCGGCGGACGGCGTCGACGTGCGCGGGGGCGGCTGCCTCGATGGCGGCCCGGCCCTCGGGGGTCAGGACGATGAACGCGCCGCGTCCGTCGGACGTGCACTCCTCGCGGCCGATCAGGCCCCGCTTCTCCATGCGGCTGAGGTGGTGCGACAGCCGGCTCTTCTCCCAGCGCATCGCCTTGGCCAGCTCGGACACCCGCAGCCGGGCGTCGTCGACGTCGGTGAGGTGGACGAGGACCTCGAAGTCCTGCATGGACAGCATCGACTCGGTCTGCATCTGACGGCTGAGCGCGGCGCCGAGGACGGTGTTCATGCGCAGATAGCCGCGCCAGGCGTGCTGCTCGGCGTCGTCGAGCCACCGGGTCTCTGTCATGGATGCCAGTGTACGGAATAGTTGACACGTCATCCAAGTTCGATAATCTGTGACGCGTCAACAAAGTTAGTTGACCACAGACCCCCCGGCAAGGAGTAACGAACGATGACCACCACCACCGACCTGACCCAGCTGACCGGCGACTACGCGCTGGACGTGGCGCACACGCGGCTCGGCTTCGTCGCCCGGCACGCCATGGTGACCAAGGTGCGCGGCGCCTTCAACGAGTTCGAGGGCACGGCCCGCATCGACGGCGCCGACCCGCGCAACTCGTCCGTCAACATCGTCATCAAGACGGCCAGCGTCGACACCCGCAACGAGCAGCGCGACGGCCACCTGCGCACGAACGACTTCTTCGAGATCGAGACGTACCCGGAGATCACTTTCGCCTCGACCGCGATCGACCAGTCGGACGAGACGACGTTCAAGGTCACCGGCGACCTCACCATCAAGGACGTCACCAAGCCCGTCAGCTTCGAGCTCGAGTTCACCGGCGCCGCGACCGACCCGTTCGGCAACCAGCGCGTCGGCTTCGACGGCTCGCTCCAGATCAACCGCAAGGACTGGAACGTCACCTGGAACGCCCCGCTCGAGGCCGGCGGCGTCCTGGTCAGCGAGAAGGTCACGCTGGAGTTCGAGATCTCGGCCATCAAGCAGGCCTGAGACCGCTCTTCGCGGTTCCTCCGACGCCGCGTCCGGCTGAGGCCGGGCGCGGCGTCTTGCTGTGCGGCATTGACATGGAACGGTGTGCCGTATTCCATGACGGCACCCCCGCCCTGGAGGAGCCCATGAGAACCGTTCCCCTCGTGCTGGCCGGCGTCGTCGCGCTGGGCCTGCTGAGCACCCCCGCGAGCGGCGCGGACGTCGCCGCCGCCGGCCCGACCTGGTCGCCCGGCACCCCCGACGTCGTCATCGCGCAGGCCACGCAGGGTAAGAAGCTGCACTTCCCGAACGCCGAGCGGCTGGCCGACGGCTCGGTCGTCGCGGTCGCCCGCGAAGGCGCCGGCCACACCGGCCAGGACGGCCGGCTGCTGATGCTGAGCAGCGACGACGGCGGCGAGACGTGGTCGGAGCCCGAGGTCGTGTACGACAGCCAGTACGACGACCGCGACCCGATGATCACCCAGCTGTCCTCCGGCCGGCTGCTGCTCAGCTGGTTCCAGATCGACTACTCCGTGCGGCCGGCGGAGCCGATGGGCACCCGCGTGGCGCACAGCGACGACGGCGGCGCGACGTGGTCGGAGCCGGTCGTCGTGGACTCGATGCTCAGCGGCGAGTCGGACATCGTCGACACCTACGAGCTGGGCTGGAACGGCAGCCACGGCCAGGTCAAGGAGCTGCCCGGCGGCGACCTCATCATCCCGCTGTACGGCACCGTCCCCGACGACAAGTGGCAGAAGGCGACCGTCGTCCGCAGCGCCGACGGCGGCGAGACGTGGTCGGCGGCGACGGAGTCGCTGGTCGCGTCGGCGACCGGCACGCACTACCAGGAGCCGGTGCTGACGGTGCTGCCCGGAGGCGTCGTGCACGCGCTGCTGCGCATCGGCACCGCCGCGTCGACGATGGGCGCGGTGCACTCGCAGGAGTCGTGGTCGCGCGACGGCGGGCTGACGTGGTCGGCGCCCGCGGAGATCGACCTGGTGACGTCGTCGGCGCACACCGAGGTGCTGCGCGACGGTTCGGTGTTCCTCGCCTACGGCGACCTGTCCGGGCACTTCACCGACCGGCGGGGGACGGTGGGCGCGGTGATCCGCTCGCCGCAGGCGCCGTGGAACGGGGCCGCCCGTGAGCTCGTCTGGGACTCCGGCACCGGCGACCAGGCCAACCCCGCCGTTGTCGAGGTGCGGCCCGGCCGGGTCCTCGTCATCGGCTTCGACTCGGCCGCCAGCCGGCTCGTCGGCACGTTCGTCTCCGTGCCCGAGATCCGGCCGGACCGCCCGGACCCGCGCCGTGTCGACCTCGCCGCGCTCGTGGCGTCCGGCGAGGCGACGGTGACGACCGACATGACGCACGTGCAGGCGGGCCGGCCGGGAGTCGGCGTGCTGGGCGCCCTGGACGGCGTGGTCGGGTACTGGGACGCCGCGTGGGCGCCGCGGGCCGCGCCGGCGTCGTACACCGTCGAGTTCGCCCAGCCGCAGCGGGTGTCGTCGGTCGGGGTGGCGCTGAAGCCCGGCTACGCGTCGGGTGCGGTGCTGTCGGTGCGGTCGGACGGCGCGTGGCGCGACGTCGGCACGCTCGACTCCGTCATCCGCTGGGGCGACGACCTCACCTGGTTCGGCGCCCCCGGCCTGGCCGACGCCGTGCGCGTCACCATCACGTCGTCGAACGGCTGGGCCGTGCTCGCCGAGCTCGGGGTGCGTGCCCCCGTCGGCGGCTGACCCCCGTCCTCATGATCATCAATGATCCGACCCCCTCTGGGTGGTTGGATCATTGATGATCATGGGCTGATGTGCCGCCTGCTCACGAAACGCCCGCTGACGAGCCGGTGGCCGCCGCGCCGACGAGAACGAGTTCAACGAACCGCCGGCCGAAGGCATGGAGTTCTACATCGTGCCGGTGACCGCCACCTACACCGGAAGCCAGAGCGGTATGGCGTGGTCGACCTGACCTTCCAGTTCGTCGGCAGCGACAGCGTCACGTACTCCGACTACTGCGGTGTCATCCCGAACGACCTGGCCGACGTCGGCGAGCTCTACGAGGGCGGTGTCGCCGAGGGCAGCATCTGCGTCGCCGTACCCGCGGGCGCAGACGGCCTGTGGACGGTGTCGACGACGTTCGGCGAGCCGCTGTTCCTCACCGCCGACACGGCCGCGACGGGCACCTGACAACGGCGATGGCGCTGGTCAGAGGGATCCGACCAGCGCCATCGAGTGGGGTGAGTGACGGGACTTGAACCCGCGACTTCCTGGACCACAACCAGGTGCTCTACCAGCTGAGCTACACCCACCATGCGTCCCCAACGGGGCACGGCTGAACAAGTATACGGTGCGCGGAGGGGTGGTCTAGTCGCGGGCCGGTTCGTCTCGCGCTTCCTTCATGACGGAGACCGCCGCGGCACGCGAACTGACGCTGTCGGGGCCGGGCATCGGGACGAACACCGTGCGCCGGTAGTAGCGCAGTTCGTCGATGGAATCCTTGATGTCGCCGAGCGCGCGGTGGTTGCCGGTCTTGGCCGGGCTGGCGAAGTACACGCGCGGATACCAGCGGCGCACCAGCTCCTTGATCGACGACACGTCGATGTTGCGGTAGTGCAGCCAGCCCTCGACCTCGGGGAGGTCGCGCGCGAGGAACAGGCGGTCCATGTGGACGGTGTTGCCGGCCAGCTGGGCCTTCGACGGCTCCGGCACGTGCGCCTTGATGTACTGCATGACCAGGGAGTTGGCCTCGTCCATGGTGACGCCGCCGGGGAGCTCGGTGAGCAGGCCGCTGGTGGTGTGCATCTGGCGCACGACGTCGTTCATCTGTTCCAGCGCGGCGTCGGGCGGGCGGATGACCACATCGACGCCGTCGCCGAGGACGTTCAGCTCGGCATCGGTCACGAGCACGGCCACCTCGATGAGCGCGTCTCGCTCGAGGTCGAGACCGGTCATCTCGCAGTCGATCCACACCATTCGATCGTTGGTCACGCGGACCACCCTATTGGCATCTCGCCTAGTGGCGTCGGCGCCGGCGCCCCGCGGACGGTGGGTCGGCGTCGTCGGCGTCGTCGGCGGCGTCGGGTGCGGGCTGGTCCGGTCGCGACCGGGCGGCGACGAACGCGAGCAGGACGATGACCGCGGCGGCCGCCACGACCACCACGGCGGCCTGCCAATACGGCCGTCCGTTCACGATCATCACGACGGCGGCGACGGCGGCCGCGAGCGACCCGTAGACGGCCAGTTCGGTGATCGACGGGATGACGATGGGCAGCGATCGGCGCGGCGCGGGATCGGGCCGCGGCCCGGGCGTGGCGGCGGGCGCGTCGCGCGGGGTGCGCGGCATGGCGGCGGTAGGCGGGTCGTGCGGCGTGGTGGGAGCGGACGGCGTGATGGGAGCGGAGGGCGTCGCCGTGGTGGACGGCTGGCGGCCCGCCCGTCGCGGACGGGGGACGGCGTCGGGGAAGGCGGTCCACGGTTCGGCGCCGGGCCGCAGCGGGGCGTCGCCGGGCGTGACCGGCCGCTGGAAGGACGCCGTGCCGTCGGGTGCGGGGGTCACGGGCGCCGCGGGGGCGGTGTGGCCGGCCGCGCGCCGCCCGGCGGCGAACCGCTCGGCCGCCCGTCCCGCCGCGGCCGCCCGCGCCGCCGCCCGTTCGTCGAGCGGTCCCGGCTGTCCGGCGGCGGGCCCTTGGGGGCCGGCGGCGGGTCCCGGCGGGCCAGCGACGGGTGGTCCCGGCCGTCCGGCGGTGGGCGGCTCACCCGCCCGGCCGGCGGGCCGCCGCGCGTCCTCCGCGGCCTCGTCGGGTGGCGCCTCGGGCTCCGGCGCGTCACCGGACCGGCTCGCCGCCCGCCGGCCTGCCTGACGGCGCTTCGCCACCGGTACTCCTCGCAGCGTGGAACGGACGATCGGGTGTGCGGCAGAGCCTAGTCCCGAATGATCGCCGAACCCACCCGAAGCAAACTTGAGTCCGAAAACCATTCTCAATTAGGGTTCCGGCATGACCACACCACGTATCGCCACCGCCACCACGGCCACGCTCGCCGTCGCCGCCCTGCTGCTCACCGCCTGCGGCGACGACGGCGGCGACGCCTCGTCCGCCCGCGGCGAGAGCACGTCGTCCCCGCGGGAGGACGGCGCGCAGGAGGTCCAGGAGGCCGCGTCCCGGCTGGTCGCGACGTACGACGGCGGCCTGATGGTCATCGACGGCGAGACGCTGGAGGTGGCCGGGACGGTCGAACTGGACGGCTTCACGCGGGTCAACCCGGCGGGCGACGACCGCCACGTCATGGTCTCCGCCGGCGACGCGTTCCGGGTGCTCGACGCCGGGGCCTGGAGCAGCGCGCACGGCGATCACGAGCACCACTACGTCGGCGATCCCGCGTTCACCGGCGTCGAGTTCCAGGCCGACCACCCCGGCCACGTCGTCCGGCACGCGGGCACGACGGTGCTGTTCAGCGACGGCTCCGGCCGCATCGAGTTGTTCCGGGCCGACGAGCTGGCCGAGGGCGCGCCGCGGACCGAGGTCGTCCAGGCCGACCAGCCGCACCACGGCGTCGCTGTGCAGCTGGCGAACGACGAGCTGCTGGTCACCCTGGGTGACGAGACGACGCGCACCGGCGCCAAGGTCCTCGACGCCGACGGCGCCGAGATCGCCCGCAACGAGGAGTGCCCCGGCGTGCACGGCGAGGCGGTCGCCGACGACGAGACTATCGTCGTCGGGTGCGAGAACGGCGTCCTCGTCTACCGCGACGGCGCGTTCACGAAGATCCCCAGCCCCGACCCGTACGGCCGCATCGGCAACCAGGCCGGCTCGGACGAGTCCGCCGTCGTCCTCGGCGACTACAAGGGCGACCCCGACGCCGAGCTGGAGCGGCCCGAGCGGGTCTCGCTGATCGACACCGCCACGAACACGCTGCGCCTGGTCGACCTCGGCGTCAGCTACACGTTCCGCTCCCTCGCCCGCGGCCCGCAGGGTGAGGCACTGGTGCTCGGCACCGACGGCGCGATCCACGTCATCGACCCGGTGACGGCCGAGGTCACCGGCGCGATCCCGGTGATCGGCGCCTGGACGGAGCCGGAGGACTGGCAGCAGCCGCGGCCGGCCCTGCACGTCGAGGGCGACACCGCGTACGTCACCGACCCCGCGTCGAGCGAGCTGCACGCCGTCGATCTGGCCGCCGGGTCGGTCGTCGCGTCGGCCACGTTGCCGCAGGTCCCCAACGAGTTGACCGGCGCGAAGGAGTAACATTTCCAGCCGATGAGCTTCCAGCCCCTGCCGCCGGCCCCGCCGCCGCCACCGCCCCCACCGGCCGCCCGCCGCCGCCGGTGGGTGTGGCCGGTCGTGGCCGTGGTCGCCCTGCTGGCGGGCGGCGGCGCCGGCGTCGCCGTCGGCATGAGCCTCGACGACGACGAGTCCGCGCCCGCCGCGCAGGAGTCCCCGGCCCCGCAAGAGACCGGCGAGGGCGGCGACAGCGACGAGCTCGAGCGGCTGCGCGACCGCCTCGAAGAGGTCGAGCAGCAGCGCGACGACCTCAAGCGGCGTCTCGACGAAGCCCGCGCCGAGCTCGACTCCGGCGCGACCGAGCCGCCGGCCGACGAGTCGCTCGAGTCCGAGCCGACGCCGTTCGAGGGCGAGTTCACCGACGGCGTCTTCACCTTCACCGACGTGCAGGTGCTGCGCGACTTCGCCGGCGACTTCGAGGTCCGGGCCACGGTGACGAACACCGGCGACGAGACCGTCGACTACGTCGACTGGACGGCGACCGTCCTCAACGGCGGCGAGACCGTCTCCACTCTGACGACCTCGGCCACCGGGCTGGCTGCCGGCGACTCCGTCGACGCCCAGTTCATCGGCTTCGACGACTACGGCGACTGGGACGCCGTCGAGTTCGCCGTCGACTCCGACACCAACCGCACCTAGGGTGTGTCTCCCGGGTCCATGGCCTACTGCGCGACGCCCAGGCGGCGCCTCGCTGCGTTCTCGTCAGTCGCCATAGGCACCGCTATGATTCCTTCCTCGGCCTTGCGAGGCATCCACCTGGACGCCGCTCGCTACGGCCGAGACCCGGGAGACACACCCTAGCGTTCTCGTAGCCGTCGTCCGGCCGTCGCGAACCGGACATTGACCCGTTGTCAATCGCCGTGACGGTGGCGGTCATGAGCGAACGGTCCCGTTTCCGCCGCATCGTCCGCGCCGTCGTGGCGGTCCCGCTGGCAGCCGCCCTCGGGGTCGCCGTCACGGCCGCCGCGCACGCCGTCGACGGCCCGCACGACGCCGCACACGCCCACAACGACTACGAGCACGAGCGCCCGCTCCTCGACGCGCTCGACCACGGGTTCACCAGCGTCGAGGCCGACGTCTGGCTCGTCGACGGCGAGCTGCTGGTCGCGCACGACGTCTGGGAGGTGGAGCCCGGCCGGACCCTGCAGTCGCTGTACCTCGACCCGCTGCGCGACCTCGTCCACGCCAACGGCGGCTCGGTGTACCCGGGCTGGGACGGCTCGCTGCAGTTGCTCATCGACATCAAGAACACCGGCGAGGCGACGTACGCCGAGGTCGACGCCGTGCTGCGGCAGTACCAGGACGTCCTGACCCGCTACGTCGGCGGCCGGGTGCAGCCGGGCGCCGTCACCGCCGTCATCAGCGGCGACCGGCCGAAGGCGACGATGCAGGCGCAGCGGCTGCGCTTCGCCGGGTACGACGGCCGCCTCGGCGACCTCACCAGCGGGCTGCCGGCCGGGTTCATGCCGCTGGTCAGCGACAACTGGGGCAACCACTTCACGTGGCGCGGCGTCGGCGCGATCCCTCCGGCCGAGCGCGAGAAGCTGCGGCAGATCGTCACGACGGCGCACGCCGCCGGCTACCGCGTCCGCTTCTGGGCGACGCCGGACACCCCCGGGCCGGCCCGCGACGCGATCTGGGCCGAGCTGCTCGCCGCCGGCGTCGACCACCTCAACACCGACGACCTCGCCGGCCTGGACGACTTCCTGTCCGCCCGCTAGCCCGCCTTCTCGGCGCTGACCTGCAACGTCGCGCTGCCGCCGTCGACGGTGACGGCGGTCAGCGCCGCGCAGGCGCGCAGCGTCGCGGCGACCAGCGAGCCCGTGTCGCGCCCGCTGCCGGCGCCGTCGTCCGGCCCGTAGCCGTAGAACAGCCGCAGCCGGCCGCCCGGCGCCAGCAGCTCCGCGAGCGCGTCGACGTTGGCCTTGCGCGGGTGCGTCCAGAACACGTTGACGTTCGACGCGAAGATCAGGTCGAACCGTTGCGGCGGGTCCGCACTCAGCGTCGTCAGGTCCTGCTCCACGACAGTGACCCGGCCGGCGTCGACGAGGGCCCGGTTGCGCTCGCGGATCCGCCGCACGCCGACGGCCGACCGGTCCAGCGCCGTGACGTGCCCGTCGCCGGTCAGCAGCGGCCCGATCTCGGCGACGGCGACCCCCGGGGCGGCGCCCAGCTCGAGGATCCGCTCGGTCCCGGTCAGCCCGAGCCGCGGGATCAGCCTGGCGATGTGCGCGGGTGGCCGTTCGCTCATGGCGGAGAGTGTCGCAGCCGATCCCTGACAAGGTGCGTCAAGAGCCGCGATTCGCGATACGGTGCGCCCGAGTAGTTCCCGGTTGCCTTCGTCGTCACTGACCCCGGCACAGCGGGACCGTCGGGGGACGGGGACCTCCCGGCAGGTTGCCGCGCGCCCCCGGGAGGGATCGTGTCCGCACCACGTTCCGGCCCGTTCGCGTGGTCGCCGTTCGGTGACGGGTACCTCGTCGCGTCCACCGACCCCACCGGCCACCCCGTCGTCGACCTCGTCCTGCCGTCGCCCGACGGGGTGCTGCGCTGGGTCGCCGCCTTCGCCCCGGACGACGTCGAGTCGCTGGTGTCGCTGTCCGTTCCGCCTGTTGCCGCCGCCCCCGTTGCGGCCGCCGCGCCCGCCGTCCGCCCGGATGCCGGCCGGGCCCGCGCCCGTTCCGCCGACCGCCGGCTGACGACGATGGGCGGCCTTGCGTTGGCGCTCGGTATGGTGGCGGTCTTCTGGATCGCCCTGGGGGTGCTGCTGTGGACGCTGCTGAGGTGAGGCCGCGGCGGCTGATTTCGGTGCACGACTACCTCTGGGCGGCGGTCCCCATCCTGCTCGTCGTCTTCGTGTGGATGTACGGCGGCTTCGCGTTCGGCCTCGGCGAGGAGACCTGCCCCGACCGGCGCACCGCCGACGACACCTCGCTGGACGTCGTCGCCTCGAATCGCGACTACGTGCCGGTGGACTTCACCTGCGAATACGCCGACGGCACGGCCTACCGGTACGTGCCGCACGGCGCCAAGCTCGCGATGTACGGCGCCGTCCTGGGCGCCGCCGCCAGCCTCGTCACCGCGACCGTCATCAGCCGCCGCCTCGCCCGTGAGGTCACACCTGTCCGCGGGAGAACTGTCCGACCCCCGGCGTAGCGTCACCCCCGCCGCGAGGACACCTCGCCGGTTCTTCTGGGGGCACACCATGTCTGACACCACACCTGCAGGTCCCGGGTCCGAGCCGAGCATCGACGTTCCGCCGCCTCCTCCGCCTCCGGCGGGAGCCGCAGAACCGCGGCGGAGACGCGTGCCATGGGTCCTGGTCGGAGTCGTCGTGATGCTGCTGGCCGCCGCCTTCTCCGCTGGATGGGGAATCCGTGACGGCCGCGCCGGCGAGAGGGAGAGCGAGCTGCGGGCCGAGGCCGCCGGTCTCGCGGCCGACGGACGCCGGGCGGAAGCACGAGCCGACGAGCTCGAGAGCAGCCTCGACGAGACGCAGGTCCAGCGAGACGAGCTGAAACAGCGCCTCGATGCCGCCGAGCAGGCCAACGCCGACCTCGTGGAGAGGTCGGCCGCGCTCGACCAGCGTGAGGCGGAGCTCGACCAGCGGCAGACGGCGATCGACGAGGTCGAGGCCGGCATCGAGGCGAACACCGTCACGGACGGAGTCTGGACGGTCGGCCTCGATATCGCGGCCGGCACCTACCGGGCCACCGGCGTGTCCAGCTCCTGCTACTGGGCTGTCCTGCGGACCGGGAGCAACGGCGACGACATCATCGCGAACGATCTGCCGAGTGGCGGCAATCCGCAGGTCACTGTCGAAGACGGTCAGGACTTCGAGACCGTCCGGTGCGGTGAGTGGGTCAAGGTCGAGTAGGAGCCGGCGGTTATCGTGGCCGGTCGTGAAGGTCCTCGTCGTCGGCGGCAGCGGGTTCCTGGGCGGTGAGTTGGTCCGCCAAGCCCGTGCGGCCGGCCACGACGTCGCCGCGACGTACCTGACGCGGCCGGGCGGCGACGACGGTGTGGTGTGGCGGGCGCTGGACGTCCGCCGCCGGGATGACGTCGGGGCGCTGGTCGCCGCCGTCCGCCCGGACGTCGTCGTCAACGCCGCGTACCGCCAGTCCGACTGGGCGATCACCGCCGACGGCGCCGCCCACGTGGCGCTGGCCGCCGCCGCGTCCGCCGTCCGCCTCGTCCACGTCTCCAGCGACGCGGTCTTCTCCGGCGCCGCCGTCCACTACGACGAGACGGCCGTCCCGGACCCCGTCAACCCCTACGGCGCGGCGAAGGCGGCGGCCGAGACGGCGGTCAGGGCGATCGCGCCGCACGGGGTCGTCGTGCGGACCTCTCTGATCATCGGCGACGGCGGCTCGCCCCAGGAGGCGTTCGTCCACGACCTCGCCGCCGGCCGCCGCGACGGCGTCCTCTTCACCGACGACATCCGCTGCCCCGTCCACGTCGCCGACCTCGCGGCCGCCCTGCTCGAGCTGGCCGCGTCCGCCCGCACCGGCACCCACCACGTCGCAGGCCCCGACGCCGTCAGCCGGTACGACCTCGGGCGGCTCATCGCCCGCCGCGACGGTCTCGACGGCGCCGCGCTGCCGGCCGGCACCCGTGCCGCGTCCGGACCACCCGGACCCCTCGACGTCCGCCTCGACAGCCGCGCGACGCAGACCGTGCTACAGACCCGCCTGCGAGGCGCTCGGGAGTTCCTGACGGCAGGAACTGTCCGACCCCGCGACTAACCTCCCGCGCAGCAAGGGGGAGAGCGATGAGGGAGCGGGTGGAATGACCGAAGAGAGCTGGCACGAGGCACGGCTGATCCCGACGTCGGGCATCAACGGCGCCGAGGAGCAGGAGCGCCGGGCGACCTCGGCGTTGCTGGCCGTGATGACGGCGGTCCGCGAGTTCGGCCGCGCGCTGACGAAACCGTTCGGCGCGCCGGCCGGCAACGTCGAGACCTACATCGAGGTGCCGTTCGTCCTGGGCGAGAAGAAGCTGTTCCCGGACGGGCTGGTCCGGGTCAGCCGCGGCCAGAAGTCGTGGACGGCGCTGGTCGAGGTCAAGACGGGCAGCAACGAGCTGGTGCCGGAGCAGCTGGAGAACTACCTCGACATCGCCCGCGAGCAGGGCTTCGACGCGGTCCTGACCATCTCGAACGAGATCCCGGCCATCGCGGGGCAGCATCCGACGAAGGTCGACAAGCGCAAGTTGCGCAAGGTCGCGATGCATCACCTGTCGTGGACGAACGTGCTGACCGAGGCAGTCATGCAGAAGGAGTTCCGCGGCATCGCCGACCCCGACCAGGCCTGGGTCCTCGGCGAGCTCATCCGGTACCTGGAGCACCCGCGCTCCGGCGCCCTCGAGTTCGACGACATGGGTGAGAACTGGGTCACGACCCGCAACGCCATCGCGGCCGGGACGCTCCGGTCCACCGACAAGGGCGTCAGTGAGGTCGCCAACCGCTTCGACGCGCTGCTGCGCTTCGCCAGCCTCCGGCTCGGCCGTCAGCTCGGCACCGAGGTGACGCCGGTGCTGTCGCGCAAAGAGCTGGCCGAGCCCGCGCTGCGCACCCAGTGGCTGATCGACCACCTGGCCGAGCACGCCACCCTCACCGGCGCGATCCGCATCCCCGACACCGTCGGCGAACTGGTGGTGACCGCCGACCTGCGGGCCGGCCGCATCACCTGCCACGTCGACGTCGACGCGCCTCGGGAGGGGCGGCAGACGACGCGGGTCAACTGGCTGGTGCGGCAGCTCAAGAACGCCCCGGCCGACCTGCGCATCGAGGCGTTCGTCCTGCACGGACGGGGTGCCGGCGCGGCCGAGCTGCTGGCGACGGTCCGCGACGACCCCGGTGTGCTGGTCGCCGACCCGGCCAAGGACCTCCGGACGTTCCGGGTCGCCCAGAGCCTGCCCATGGGCGGCAAGCGCGGCCGAGGACGTGGCAGCTTCATCGACTCCGTGCTCGCCGCGGTCGACGCCTTCTACGGCGAGGTCATCCAGCACCTGAAGGCGTGGTCGGCGGCGCCGCCGCGGCTGCGTCCCGAGCCCGAGGCCGCGGACCGGCGGCCCGAGGTGCCGGCGGCCCTGGTCTCGACATCGCTGTCCTCGCAGGACGGCGCCGAGGCGGTGCCTCCTCCGGCCCCGGAGCCCGTGCCGGAGGAGGTGGCCGCCGCGGAGTGACGGCCACCTCGCCCTGACGGCGTCAGTTGCTGGACAGCACCCGGGAGACCAGCGCCTTCGCCCGCGACCAGATGCTCTCGCCGCGCGCCGGCGCCAGCGGGCCGGGCAGCTGGTCCGGCAGCGGCTGGATGGGGTTGTCGCAGTAGATGGTGCCGGTGACGTAGAGGTCGCCGAGGATCACGACGTCGCCGTTGAACTGCGCGGACCCGTGCGCGAGGACGGCCAGGCCGAACTCGTTGATGGCCACGATCCCCGCATCGTCGGGGGTGGACGAGTACGCCACCATGCCGGCGATGTTGATGCCCGCGCCCACGACGCCCGCCCCGGCGCCCACGACGTCGGTCTGGTTGAGGCCGAGCACGCCGGCGCGATCGGGGTGGATCGTCGACGCCGCGACGCCGTCGTTCTGCTTGCCGCTGGCGGCGATGGCGGCGCCGGTGCCGGAGGTGTTGGCGTAGTTGGCCGCGGAGACGCCGTACGCGTTGGCGGAGTAGCTGCCGCCGGCGAAGCCGTTGGACCGCGCGGACGTCATCAGCGCGGCGGCGCCGGAACCGGCGTTGTGCATGGCGACGGTGGGCGTCGACGAGCTGGAGCTGACGCCGGTCGAGGCGGAGCCGGACGTGTTCGAGCGGCCCAGGATGAGCGCCTGGCCCGCAGCGGCGTCCGCCTGTGCGGCGCCCGCGACGCCGATGACGGCGGCGCCCGTGGCCCCGGCGGCGCTCGCGGCGAGGAACCGCCGCCGGTTCGGGGTGGTGGTCGTGGTCTCGTGGTCGGTCGTGCCGTCCATGGTCCCCCCATGCGTTCCAGCCCGGCCGCGGGTCGGCGCGGGCACGGTTGGTAACGGCTCGGACCGTAACAGCGGGCCCATAGATCGTCAACAGGTATGCGGACCACGGAGCGTTTCGGCTCGAGCACGTTCCTCGGCACGAGCTCAGGGCGTCCATCGGCTGCGTTCCGGATCGCAGAACGCCGTCTGATCGGCCGCCCTCCCGGGCAGGGATGGGGAAGTGGCGGCTTGGCGGGGTGGGCCGCCGCTCTGTCTAGGCTCTGGCTCATGGCACTGGAATGGGAACAGATCATCGTCGACTCCGCCGACCCCGTCGCTCTCGGGCACTGGTGGGCCGAGGCTCTCGGCTGGGTTGTGGTCGACGAATCCGAGGAGATCATCGAGATCCGGCCCGAGCCGGACCGGACGCCGGGCCTGCTCTTCGTGCCTGTTCCCGAGGGCAAGACGTCGAAGAACCGGCTCCACCCCGACTTCCGCCCTGACGACCAGCAGGCCGAGGTTGCCCGGCTGCTCTCCCTCGGCGCCCGCCGCGTCGACGCCGTGCAGGACGGGCAGCACTGGGTGACTCTCCTCGACCCGGAGGGCAACGAGTTCTGCGTCCTGAGCGAGCGGAGGAATTGAGCGGAGACCAGGGGAGGTGTCCATGATCGAGCTGGTGCGCCTGGAGGGACTCGAACCCCCGACCAAGAGCTTAGAAGGCTCCTGCTCTATCCAACTGAGCTACAGGCGCAATCGCAGACAAGCGACATTGTGGCGGAAAGATCAGCCCTGCCGCACGGGCCGGCCGAGGCCGTCGACCACGTGGGCGCCCGGCCATGCCGCCAGCACCGGGCCGGGGAGCGCCAGTTTGGAGCCGCGCACCCCGCTGCCGACCACCGCGAAGGGTAGCGCGGCGACGGCCGGGTCGACCAGGATCGGCCAGTCGGCGGGCAGGCCGATGGGGGTGATGCCGCCGTACTCCATGCCGGTGGATTCGACGGCGGCCGCCATCGGCAGGAACGACGCCTTGCGGACGCCGAGCAGCTTGCGCACCACGCCGTTGACGTCGGCGCGGGTGGTCGCGAGGACCATGCAGGCGGCCACGTACGAGACGCCCTCGCGCTTGCCGGCGACGACGACGCAGTTGGCGGACTCGTCGAGGGCGACGTCGTAGGCGGCGCAGAACTCGGCGGTGTCGGCCAGCGACGGGTCGATCGGCGCGACGTAGACGGACCCCGCGGCGGGCGAGCCCTCGAGGGCCGACGTCACCGGACCGCCGAGGAGGTCCGGACGGGACAGCGCCGGCTCCGCCGCGAGCCGGCCGATCTTCGGAGTTGTCACCTCACGATGCTACGGTCCCGTCTTCGTGACCCTCTTCCCACGCCTGCGCGTCTCCGCCTACGTCATCTGCGAGGACGGCGACGGCCGGCTGCTGCTGTCGCGCTGGATCGGCTACGAGGACGGCCCGGCGTGGTCGCTGGCCGGCGGCGGCCTCGACCCGGTCGAGGATCCGCGGCAGGGCGCCCTGCGCGAGGTGTTCGAGGAGACCGGCTACGTGGTCGAGCTCGACGCGCTGCTCGGCGTCGACGTCGAGCACTTCGAGAGCCGGCGCCACGTCCCCGACGGCTACGACGGGGTCGACGTGCACGCGGTGCGCATCGTCTACCGTGGCCACGTCGTCGGCGGGGAGCTGACGCACGAGGTCGGCGGCACCAGCGACCTCGCCGCCTGGCTGACGCGCGAAGAGCTGGCCGCCGAGCCCGCGGTCTCGCTGGTCAAGGCGGGCCTGGCCCTGTACGACGACGGCGACGGCGTCCCGGTCGCGCCGCACGAGCCCACCCCGCCCGTGCCCGACGGCGTGCGCGTCGAACAGCGGGTCGCGGCCTATGGCATCGACCCGGATGGCGTCACGGCCGGCGCGCTGCTGGGCCACGGCGACGATCCGGCCGAGGCGATCCGGGCCGCGTTCCGCGAGCAGCACGGCCGCGACGTCAGCGTCGGCCGCGCACGGGCCGCGACCAGCAGCGTCGAACCCCTCGGAGACGGCGCCGTCCGCTGGACCGTCCGCCTCGACTACGACGTCACCGCGGACCCGGTCGGCCGCTCGTTCATCAGCCGGAAGGCGGGGACCACGAACGGGCCGAGCGTCAGCAGCGCCATGACGACGCCGACGGCGACGAGCGCCGGCTGGACGCCCGCCTGATCGGTCAGGGCGCCGACGACCACCGGTCCCAGCGGAATGCCGGCCCAGGCCGACGCCTTCACCGCACCCAGCACCCGGGGCAACATCTCGGCCGGGATCCGCTCGTACTGCACCGCGCCGACGATCGGGTTGATGCCGCCCGCCGCCAGGCCACAGCAGACCGCCGTCACGACGACGGGGAGCAGGCTGCTGCTCAGGGCCAGGCTCACGAACAGCGGCGAGCCGCCGATCAGGAAGCCCACGGCGTAGGCGAGCCACCGGTTCACCCGCGGCGCCAGCCAGGCCCCGAGGAGACTGCCGGCCAGCGCGCCCACTCCCGACGCCGCCGCGACGGTGCCGACGGCGGCCACGGACAGCCCGTTGTCGCGGACCCATGACGGCAGCAGCACGCTCAGGTAGCCGGTGTTCAGCAGGTTCGTCGCGGCGATCATGACGACCAGAGCACGCAGGAGGGGGTCGCGGGCGAGGAAGGAGATGCCGTCGGCGATCCGGCGCAGGTACGGTTCGGCGGCATCGGTGCGGCCGCCGACCTCGTCCGGCACCAGGAGCCCGACCAGCAGCGACGCGAGCACGAAGCCACCCCCGCTGACCAGCAGGACCAGCGGCGCTGGCAGCAGGCTCAGCAGTACCGCGGCCAGTGGCGCGCCGAGCAGGTTGCCGGCCTGTCCGGCCGACGCGTGCAGCCCGGCCGCCCGGCTCAGTGCCGTCCGGCTCAGCGACGCCGTGCCGGGAACGAGCGGCGCGCTGCCGCAGTCGGCCACGCCGCGCACCGCACCCACCACGGCGACCAGCGCTACCAGCGCGCTGTAGCCGAGCTGCCCGCTCGCGTACAGCAGGGGAACGAGCAGCAGGACCAGCCCCGCGACGAGATTGGCGAGCCAGCTGGCCCGGCGCGGCCCGAAGCGCTCGACCCACGGACCGCTGAGCGCCTGCATCGCGACGTACGGAGCCATTTCGGCGAACACCGCCACGCCGGTGCGGGTGGCACTGCCGGTCGTGCTGAGCACCAGCCAGGGGATGGCGATCGCGGAGACGGCGGTGCACGTGACCGAGGTGAGATAGGCGCCCAGGACCGCGGCCAGCGGCAGCCGCCGGTGTCGTGCGGCCGTGACCGGCGGTGACGGCGCCGAGTTCATCGGCGCGGTTCGGCGCGGACGGGATGCGGGTCGGGCAGCAACTGGAACTGGAACACCGCCCGCCGCCGCTCCGGCCGGCCGGGCGGCGCCGCCTCGTCCGGTCCGCCCGGCCCGCGGGCCCGGCCCTCCTGGTCCCGGCGGTACCGGGCGACGAGCGCGACGATCTGCTCGGACAGCTCCCGTGCCTCGTCGTCGGTGAGGCTCAGCGAGGTCTCGCCCAGTTGCCACGGCGACGTGACGAGCTCGTCCTGGCGCTCGACCAGCGTGCTGATCCAGGACAGGACGCGCTCGTAGCCGACCTGGGCGACCATCCGCAGGTACTGCTCGGCGACCTCGAGGTGTTCGGTGTCGCCGGCCTGCCCGGGCACCCGGAAGGAGAACGTCGTCGCCTCGTGGGCGGCTCGCCACCAGCGGTCGCGCCGGTTCCCCAGCGAGGCGTCCTCGACGACCAGCCCGGCCTCGGCCATGGTCCGCAGGTGGTAGCTGGTGACGCCGCTGGACTGGCCGATCCGCTCGCCCAGCGACGACGCGGTCGCCGGACCGTCCTCACGCAGCAGCCGGAGCAGCGTGAGGCGGACGGGGTGGGCCAGCGCCCGCACGTTCAGCGGGGTGAGCAGGTCGTGCCGGTCAGGGTCGAACCACGACGGCGGCCACGAGCGCGAGCTCTCCATACCGGCAGCCTAGGACTCCAAAGACATTTTGCAAAGAGATTCTGCAATCGAGGGCTCGGCTACGGCGACAGCTGGAACCGCCACACGATCGCCGCCGGACTGCCCTCGTAGGCCGCGTTGGCGGCGTCGGGGATCAGCGGGTGCAGCGCCCAGATGTTCGGCGGGCGGCCCGACGGGGTGAGCGGCGGCGCCGCGCCCACGGCGCCGGGCGGGACGCCGTCGGGGTCGACGAACGGCGACGGGCGCATCGGCTCTTCGCAGTGCCGGACCTCGAAGCCGAGCGGCAGCGCGGCCGCCAGGTACTCGCTGGCGAGCCGGCTGCGGTTCGGCAGGTAGCCCATGCCGCCGCCGGGTCCGGGCACGACGATCGGCAGCCCGACGTCGCCCAGCCTTCCACGGGGGTCCGACACCACCAGGGAACCGCCGGGCCGGAGCACGCGGGCGAACTCGGCGAACACCGGTCGCAGGTCGGGGACGTGGGCGAGCGCGAGCGCGCACACGACGAGGTCGACGCCGTCGTCCGGCACCGGCAGCGCCTGGAGCGTGCCGTCCAGGAACGAGCCCGACGGCACCTTCGTCCGCGCGACGGCCAGCATCTCCGGCGAGCTGTCGACGCCGATGACCTCGTGCCCGAGCGCGGCCAGGTACTCCGCGTGCCGTCCGGTGCCGCAGGCCGCGTCGAGCGCGACGCCCACCGGGACGCTGTCCAGCAGCGAGCGGACGATCGGGCCCTCGATGTCGATCAGCTGGTTGCCGGGTGCGTCGTAGCCGCCGGCCCACCAGCCGTACGCCTCGGCCGACGTCAGCTCCATCGCCGCGCCGCCCGCGCCCAGCTCGTCGGCGTCGTCCAGCAGCGACCGGATCTCGGCCAGCCGCGCGGCGACGAACTCCTCGTCGTGTTCGCCGGCGAACGCGCGCAGCAGCGCCACCCCCTCGAGCCCGAGCAGGTAGGCGAGCGGGTGCTGGTGGATCACGCCGCGCTCAGTGCGAGTAGACCGGCACCACCATGCCGCGGGCCAGCGTGTGGAACGCGAGGTTGAACGAGACGACGGCGGGGGAGGCATCGGCGCCGACCCCGAGCGTCTCGACGTCGACCGCGTGGACGACGAAGAAGTACCGGTGCGGGACGTCGCCCTGCGGCGGCGCCGAGCCGAAGTACTCCGCGGTGCCGGCGTCGTTCCGAACGGCGAACGCCGGATAGGGCAGCCCCGCGCCGCGCGCGATGGACGTCGTCGTCGCCGGAATGTCGACGACGACCCAATGCCAGAAGCCGCTCGGCGTCGGAGCGTCGGGATCGAAGCACGTGAGCGCGTAACTGCGCGTGCCGTCGGGCGCGCCGGACCACGACAACTGCGGCGACTGATTCGCCCCACCGGCCGCGGCGGAGACGAAGTCAGCGGCGAGCTGCTCACCGTCGGCCACGTCGTCGCTGGTCAGCGTCATGGGCGGGACGGACGGAAGCAGGGTGTAGGGGTCGGGCGGGGTGGGACGTTCGAGCGACATCGAGGCCTCCATCGCGGGAATTTCGGCACGCCCGACGTTAGTCCATCGACTCGTCGCTGTGACTCGGCATGTGAACGATTGGCATCAATGGCGCGATCACTCTTGGCCGGGGACGGTTCGAGAGTGCAAGATTCGCCAGTGGATACCGCAGAGGTGAGCGTTCACGGCGCTCTCGCCGCACTTCGCGGCCGGCTCTCGGGGGTGCAGTATCCGCTGGACGTCAGCGACGCCGACGACGCTCGTACGACGCGGCGCGAACTGCTGGCTCAGCTCGACGACTACATCCTCCCGCGCCTCGACCAGCTGGACGCGCCGTTGCTCGCCGTCGTCGGCGGGTCGACCGGCGCCGGCAAGTCGACGTTGGTGAACTCGCTGGTCCGGCGGAAGGTCAGCGACGCCGGCGTGCTGCGTCCGACGACGCGGTCACCGGTCCTGGTGCACCACCCCGACGACGTCGGCTGGTTCGACGAGCTGCGGGTGCTGCCGGACCTCCCGCGCGTGGCGATCCACGACCAGGCCGGCGGGGCGCTGCGCCTGGTCGCCGACGACGGGTTGCCGACCGGCGTCGCGATCCTCGACGCACCCGACGTCGACTCCGTCGTGACGGAGAACCGGGCGCTCGCCGCGCAGCTGCTCGCGGCCGCCGACCTGTGGCTGTTCGTCACCACCGCGGCCCGCTACTCTGACGCCGTCCCGTGGGACTTCCTGCGCGCCGCGGCCGACCGCCAGGCCGCCGTCGCCGTCGTCCTCGACCGCGTCGCGCCCGACGCCGTCAGCGAGGTCCGCACGCACCTGTCGGCGATGCTGGCCGAGCACGGTCTCGGCGACGCACCGCTGCTCGTCGTCGAGGAGGCCGCGCCCGACGACGCCGGCCTGCTGCCCGAGGAGGCGGTCGCGTCGGTGCGGGGCTGGTTGGACGGGCTGGCCGCCGACGAGTCGGCCCGCAACGAGATCGTCCGGCGGACCCTCGACGGCGCCATCGGCGGGGCGCTGCGGCAGCTCCCGATGCTCGCCGACGCCGCCGACCACCAGGTCGAGGCGCTGACCCGGCTGCGCGACGAGATCGCGCACGTCTACGGCAAGACGGCCAAGCGCATCGACGCCGCGTCCGCCGACGGCTCCATGCTGCGCGGCGAGGTGCTCGCGCGCTGGCAGGACTTCGTCGGGACCGGCGACTTCATGCGCTCGCTGGAGGCGCGGGTCGGGCGCCTGCGCGACAAGGTGACGGCGTTCCTGAAGGGCCGGCCGCAGCCCGCCGCGGCGGTCGAGGAGGCGATCGAGAACGGCGTCGCCGCGATGATCGTCGAGGAGGCCAACCGGGCCGCCGAGAAGGCCGACGGCAAGTGGCGCGACTCCGCCGCCGGCCGTGCCCTGCTGGCCGGCGACGACCTCTCCCGCGCCACCGGCGACCTCCCCGAACGCAGCGCCAGGACCGTCCGCGAATGGCAGGACGCGGTCCTGGCGATGGTCCGGTCGGAGGGCGCGGACAAGCGGTACAACGCCCGGCTGCTCTCCTTCGGCGTGAACGGGCTGGGGCTCGCGCTGATGATCGTCGTGTTCGCGTCGACGGCCGGGCTGACCGGCGCCGAGGTCGGCGTCGCGGGCGGGACCGCCGTCGTCGGGCAGAAGCTGCTCGAGGCGATCTTCGGCGACGAGGCCGTGCGGCGGCTGGCCGCCCGCGCTCGCGCCGACCTGTCTGAACGGGTCGAGGAGCTGTTGCGGACCGAGTCCGCGCGGTTCACCGACCGGCTCGGGGGACTACCCGTCGAGGCCGGCGCCGGCGACGCGCTGCGGGCCGCCCTCGTCACCGTCGAGCAGGCCCGGGAGGACGCTGGATGAAGAGGTGGTCCCGACGAGGCCGCATCACGCTGCCGGAACGGGTGACCGCGCTCCAGGAGGCGGTCGCGGCCGGCGGCAAGCGGCTGCCGGCCGACCTCGCCCAGACGGTGCAGGTCGTCGTCGACCGCGCCGGCGAGCGCCGTCAGCTCTCCGTCGAGCACACCGTCGTCGCGCTGGCCGGCGCCACGGGCAGCGGCAAGTCGACGCTGTTCAACCGCATCGCCGGCATGGAGGTCTCGGTCGTCGGCGTCCGCCGCCCCACGACGTCCGACCCGCTCGCCGTCGTGTGGGGGACGCAGGGCGTGATCCCGCTGCTGGACTGGCTCGCCGTGCCGCCGCGGAACCGCGTCGCCCGCGAGAGCGTGCTCGACTCCGGTGAGAGCGACGACCTCGACGGCCTCGTCCTGCTGGACCTGCCCGACCACGACTCCACCCAGAAGGCGCACCGCGACACCGTCGACCGCCTCGTCGAGATGGTCGACCTCTTCGTCTGGATCCTCGACCCGCAGAAGTACGCCGACGCCGCCCTGCACGAGCGGTACCTGCGGCCGCTGGCGTCGCACCAGGGCGTCACCGTCATCGTGCTCAACCAGATCGACCGGCTCACCCGCGCCGACGTTGTCGAGTGCGTCACCGACCTGCGCGGGCTGCTCGACAAGGACGGGCTGGACGAGGTCCCGGTGGTCGCCCTGTCCGCCGCGACCGGCGACGGGGTCGAGGTGCTGGTCGACCTCATCCGGACCGCCGTCACCAAGCGCCGCGCCGTCGACGAGCGCATCGAGGCCGACATCAGGATGACGGCCGAGCTGGTGGCGACCGCGGTGGGCGCCGGCTCGCCGGGGACGGTGGGTGACGGGGAGCGGCGGCAGCTCGCCTCCGCCGTCGCCTCGGCGTCGGGCGCCGACGTGGTGGCGGAGGCGGCCGGACGCTCGTACCTGCAGCGGGCGCGCGTGGCGACCGGGTGGCCGATCACCCGCTGGCTGGGCCGGTTTCGACGCGATCCGCTGTCCAGGCTGGGCGTCCGCGTCCGGTCGTCCGCGTTGGCGCCGTCCGGCGGTGGGTCGGGGCTCGGCTCGGGCGGGTCCGGGCTCGGCTCGGCCGGGCCTGGCGGGCCGTCCGGGTCTGGTGGGTCTGGCGGTTCGTCCGCCCGGATCTCGTTGCCGGCGCCGACGCCGGTGCAGCGGTCGCGGTCGGATGCGGCGGTCCGCGAGTACGCCGACGCCGCGGCCGGTTCCCTCCCTCCGTCCTGGCGCGATTCCGTCCGCTCCGTCGCCGCGTCGGCCGGTACCCGGTTGCAGGACGAGCTCGACCGGCGGGTCGCCGGCACCGACTTCGGCATCGCGTCGCGGCCGGGCTGGTGGCGGCTGCTGAACGTGCTGCAGTGGCTCGCCCTCCTGACCGCGGCGGCGGGGGTGCTGTGGCTGCTCGCCCTGGCCGGCACCTCGTTCCTCCGTTTCGACGTCGCGGAGCCTTCGGTCGGCGGCCTCCCCGTGCCGACGGTCCTGCTGGCCGGCGGCTTGGTGCTGGGCGTGCTGCTCGGCCTCCTCGGTCTCGTCGCGGCCCGACGTGGCAGCCGGCGTCAGGAGGCCCGGGTCCGCCGCCAACTCCGCGACCTCATCGACACCCTCGCCTCCGACGTCGTCGTCCAACCCATCGACGCCGAGCTGGCCAAGTACCGCGCCTTCACCACTGCCCTGGAACGGGCCCGCTCCTAGCGCCCGTCCCCGGCGCGCCTGACCCGTCTCTGACGGACTCCATGCGCGCCTGAACCCCGTCTCTGGGACCCCTGCGCGCCTGAACCTCTGCCTCTGGGGGAGCCCGGCCCTCGCCCCCAGCCCGTGCCTCGCCCCAGCGCCAAACCCAGCTCACCCCTCGCCCCAGCGGCGGTCCGAGCTCACCCCTCGCCCCAGCGGCGGTCCGAGCTCACCCCTCGCCCCAGCGGCGGTCCGAGCTCACCCCTCGCCCCAGCGGCGGTCCGAGCTCACCCCTCGCCCCAGCGGCGGTCCGAGCTCACCCCTCGCCCCCAGCCCCAGCCCCAGCCCCAGCCCCATGTCGCTCCTTGTCGTCAGCCGGGCGCGTCGGACCGGCGGTACCGACCCCGCCGTTGTCCACAGCGCCGACGAGTTCGCGGAGTTGTCCACATTCCGCCGAACCGGCCTTTCGATCACTCGCTTCGAACGGAAGTCTCGGGTGCATCACCCAACGGGAACGAGCACAGGAGCTGTCAGATGAGCGAGGTCATGATCACCGTCGTGGGGAACGTCGCGACCGAACCCCGGCTGGACGAGACGAAGAAGGGCGAGACGTTCGCCAGCTTCCGGCTGGCCTGCAACGGTCAGCGGTACGACTCCCGGGCGCGGTCCTGGGTCGACGACGACACGTCCTTCTACACCGTCTACTGCTGGCGCTCGCCGCTGGCCGACAACATCAAGGCGTCGCTGCGCAAGGGCGATCCGGTGGTCGTGCACGGCCGGCTCAAGAACCGTGAGTGGCGCGACGACCAACATGTCGTGCGCATCTCGCCTGAGATCACGGCGCGCAGTCTCGGCCACGATCTCTACCGCGGTACGTCATCGTTCACCAAGGTCAGCCGCCAGCCGTTCCTCCCCGAGGACGACGACGCCGTCGACTCCGTGCGCGCCGCCTACCTCGTCACCCATGACGAGCAGGCAGTGGTCGACAAGCGCACGGGCGAGATCGTCTCCGGCGGACTCCCTGCCGCGTTGCCACCCGGTCGAGAACGGCCGGCCGAACCCGCTCCGGCGAACGGCCGCGTGCCTGCCAACGCGCCGGGACCGGTCGGCGACCGCCTGGCGGCCGGCGATCACATGCGTGCCGGCGATCGGATGATGGGCGACGACCGGTCGTCCGGCGCATCGAAGACCGCGTCCGCGACCGATGCGCGCGCCACCTCCAGATCCGTGCCGCCGGCCGTCGCCGCGACGGCCGATCCGGCAGCAGAGCCGCCGGAGGCGGGGGCGGAGGCGACGCCATCGCCGCGCTCCGGCAATCGCGCCCGCCGTGAGAAAGCGGGTGTCCCCGGCTGACCCGACCCCGCGCCGTCGGTCGACGCTGTCCGCAACACGGGCCTCCCCCGACTCGTGCTGCGCCACGACGACCGACGGCGCGGCCCTTCATCGGCAAGTCTCGATCGCTGGGCCGCTGGTCGCTGGGTCGCCGCCGGGACGCTGGATCGACTGGGCGCTGGGTCGCCAAGGCCGCTGGGGTCGCCGGGTCGCCGGGAGGCCGGCGCACTGGGCCGCTGGGGTCGCCAGCGCCGGCTGGGGTTGCCAGGGTCGCCAGGGCCAGCTGGGGTCGCCGGGTCGCCGGGAGGCCGGCGCACTGGGCCGCTGGGGTCGCCAGCGCCGGCTGGGGTTGCCAGGGCCGGCTGAGGTCGCCGGGTCGCCGGGTCGCCGGGAGGCCGGCGCACTGGGCCGCTGGGGTCGCCAGGGCCGGCTGGGGTTGCCAGGGCCGGCTGGGGTCGCCGGGTGGCCGGTGCACTGGGTCGCCGGGTTGCCAGGGCCGGCTGGGGTCGCCGGGTCGCCGGGTCGCCCGGAGGCCGGCGCACTGGGCCGCTGGGCTGCGCCACCTCGCGGGCGCGGCGGCGATGCTGCGGATCGCAACGAACTCCTCGCCGCGGAGCCCGTGCCGCGCTCCGCGGCGAGGCCGGCCTCTCGCCATGACTGCGCTGGCACCGAACGAGGAACACCGACAACGAGAACCGTGCTGAGCCCGTGATCGACCCAGCCGACGGGCCGTGCCCGCCGATGGGCCGTGCCCGCCGATGGGCCGGCCCGCCGAGCGGCAGTGCCCCTAGACCGCGCGACACCCACACGGGGCCGGGCTCATCGACGAGAGGAGGACCGAACCGCCAGTCAACCCGAGGCAACGTCTGCCAGTACTCGGCTGACCAGGGCAGACCGTCGCCACCAACCCAGTCGTGGCCCACCGAGACCAGCGACGGCGGGCGGGAACGGGGCGTCGGCGGGTGCTGGCGTGCTCAGAGAGGGAGACGCGGTCGTCTCGGGTGGACGTGAGGCCGTACTCTTGGACTCGTTATGGCGGACTTCATTTACTCCATGCGTAAGGCGCGCAAAGCGCACGGTGACAAGGTCATCCTTGACGACGTCACGCTGTACTTCCTGCCAGGGGCGAAGATCGGCGTCGTCGGGCCCAACGGCGCCGGTAAATCGAGCATCCTGAAGATCATGGCGGGGCTCGACCAGCCGTCGAACGGTGACGCCCAGCTGGCGCCCGGCGCGACGGTCGGTTACCTCGCGCAGGAGCCGGCGCTGAACGAGGACAAGACCGTGCTCGGCAACGTCCAGGAGGGCGTGGCCGAGACTCTCGAGCTGATCAACCGGTTCAACGAGATCACCGAGAAGATGGCCGTCGACTACTCCGACGAGCTGCTCGAAGAGATGGGCAAGCTGCAGGAGCAGCTCGACCACCGCAACGCGTGGGAGCTGGACTCCCAGCTCGAGCAGGCGATGGACGCGCTGCGCTGCCCGCCGCCCGAGGCGGACGTGAAGGTGCTGTCCGGTGGCGAGCGCCGCCGGGTGGCGCTGTGCAAGCTCCTGCTCCAGCAGCCCGACCTGCTGCTGCTCGACGAGCCGACGAACCACCTCGACGCCGAGAGCGTGCTGTGGCTGGAACAGCACCTCGAGAAGTACCCCGGCGCGGTCATCGCCGTGACGCACGACCGGTACTTCCTCGACCACGTCGCGCAGTGGATCGCCGAGGTCGACCGCGGCCGCGTCCACGGCTACGAGGGCAACTACACGACGTACCTCGAGACCAAGGAAGCCCGCCTCAAGGTCGAGGGGCAGAAGGACGCCAAGCGCCAGCGTCGCCTGCGCGAAGAGCTGGAGTGGGTCCGCTCCAACGCCAAGGGCCGGCAGACGAAGCAGCGCGCCCGTCTCGATCGCTACGAGGAGATGGCGGCCGAGGCCGAGAAGACCCGCAAGCTCGACTTCGAGGAGATCCAGATCCCGCCGGGCCCGCGCCTGGGCAACCTCGTCGTCGAGGCGAACAAGGTCACGAAGGGCTTCGGCGAGCGCACGCTCATGCGCGACTTGTCGTTCACGCTGCCGCGCAACGGCATCGTCGGCGTCATCGGCCCGAACGGTGTCGGTAAGACGACGCTGTTCAAGATGATCGTCGGCCAGGAGGAGCCCGACGAGGGCTCGTTCCGCATCGGCGACACCGTCCGGCTGTCCTACGTCGACCAGTCGCGCGGCGGCATCGACCCGAAGAAGAACGTCTGGCAGGTCGTGTCCGACGAGCTCGACCACATCAAGGTCGGCCAGGTCGAGATGCCGAGCCGCGCCTATGTGTCGGCGTTCGGGTTCAAGGGCCCCGACCAGCAGAAGCCGGCCGGCGTGCTGTCCGGTGGCGAGCGCAACCGGCTGAACCTGGCACTGACGCTGAAGCAGGGCGGCAACCTGATCCTGCTCGACGAGCCGACCAACGACCTCGACGTCGAGACGCTGCAGTCGCTCGAGAACGCGCTGCTCGAATTCCCCGGCTGCGCCGTCATCACGTCGCACGACCGGTGGTTCCTCGACCGCGTCGCCACCCACATCCTCGCGTGGGAGGGCGACGACGAGGACCCGGCCAAGTGGTTCTGGTTCGAGGGCAACTTCGAGAGCTACGAGAAGAACAAGATCGAGCGGCTCGGCGCCGACGCCGCGCGCCCGCACCGGGTCACCTACCGCAAGCTCAGCCGCGACTAGGGGCCCGGCGTGCCGCGCCACGTGACACACGTGCCCCTGCGCTGGGCCGACATGGACGCCTACGGTCATGTCAACAACGTCGTCTACCTGCGCTATCTGCAGGAGGCGCGCGTCGACATGCTGTTCGTCCACGCCCCGAAGCAGGGGGCGGAGCAGCTCGCCGAGGGCGTCGTCGTGGCGCGGCACGAGATCAGCTACCACGCGCCGCTGCACTACCGAGCCGCGCCGGTGCGCGTCGAGACGTGGGTGCGGCGGGTCGGCAACTCGTCGTTCGACCTCGGCTACGAGGTGCTCGACGACGACGGCGACGGCATGCGGACGGTGTACGCGGTGGCGTCGACGGTGCTCGTGCCGTACGACCTCGAGGACGCGCGTCCGCGCCGGGTCGCGCACGAGGAACGGCTGGTGCTCGAGTCGTTCATCGAGCTCGACGGGCCGGAGCCGGGGAAGGCGGCCGCGTGAGACACGTCTACGAGTGCTCCGTCCGGTTCGACGACCTCGACGCGTTCGGGCACGTCAACAACGTGACGTTCGCCGAATACCTGCAGGAGGCCCGGGTCGACTTCGCGCACCGCCAGCTCAGGTCGGGCAACACGGCGCACGAGGGCTCCGTCGTCGTGCACCAGAGCATCGACTACCTCGCGCCGGTCCCGTTCCGCACCGAGCCGCTGCAGGTCGAGGTGTGGGTGACGCGCGTCGGCACCACGTCGTTCGAGGTCGCGTACGAGGTGAAGGACGCGTCGACGCTGTTCGCGCGGGCCACCGGAGTGCTGGTCGCGTTCGACGTCCGCGCGAACACGCCGCGGCCGGTCAGCCCGGCCGAGCGCGAGGTGCTCGACCGCTATCTCGAGCCGTCGCCATGACGTCGTTCGTCCCCGCTCAGCCGGGCGCCGCCGACGACCTCGCGATGTTCGCCCGCCGGGTCGCCAAGTACGAGCCCGACTCCGTCCTGCGCATCGTCGCCCACGGGACGGTCGCCGGCTGCTTCGCCGAGACGCCGTTCGACGCGCTTGCGCTGCGGGCCGTGGCCCTCGCCGAGCCCGCCGACTTCGACGTCGTCGTCGAGGCCGGCAACCTCGCCGCCCGGGCCGTCGGTGCGGCCGGGCGGTTCGAGCTGCCGCCGGCGCTGCCCGCGTTGCGGTGGGCGAGCAGCCTGCCGCCGCGGTCCGGCTGGACCGAACTCGCCCGGCTCCCGCTCACCGCTGTCATCGCCGACGTCGAACGCGGCGTCGAGGAGTTCCGCACCCGCGCCGTCGGAGTCGCCGACGGCAAGTCGCTGCGGGCGGGGAGGGCGGCACTCGAAGGGCTGGCGACGGAGATCTGGGACCGCGAGCTCGCGGCCGGCATGCCGCTGCGGCTCGCGCACGCCGCGTCGTCGTACGGGTTCCTCGTCGGGCCGGACGGCGCGGAGGTCGCGCTGCGGACGGTCGGCGCCTGGTGGCGGCTGGACGCGCCGCACGGTTCCGTGATCGCGCGGACCGGGCTCGCCCTGTTCGCGCTCTGACGGCTGCAGGCGGGTGTTCAGCAGGACCTGGCGCCGGCCGACGGTCGCAGGCAGCGACATCATGCTGATGGACGAGGCGCTCTCCCTCCTCGACCCGCAGGGCGCTTATTCGGCGGGACCGATCGTGGGCACGGGCGCGGCCGGCTCGTCGTCACGAACCGAGCGGTACGTCCAGGATCCGCCGGCGTCCAGCGGCGCCGGTTCGGTACCCGGCTTGGGCATCACGACCTTCCAATGCCCGTACGCCGACGGGCCGGCCAGGAAACCGCCGGTCGCGGCCGGACCGAACAGCTCCTCGCTCGGGACGAGTCCGCTGCCGGCTCGGAACCAGCCGGAGGTGCGCGTCTTCATGTCCGAATCAGCGCCGACCGCGGTGAGCCAGCCGTCGAACGCCGCGTGCAGGCGGGCGGCCTGCCGGTCCGGCAGGCGAGCGTCGATCAGCACCCACGCCAGCTGGGGTGATTCGCTGCTCGAGACGTTCAGCCAGGTCCGGTACGCCTCCGTCACGATGCCGTGCTCGACGAAGATCCGATGATCGCGGCGCAGATGGGCGTCGCCGAGACGCAGGTTCCGCATCAGCACCACGACCGCGGCGACGAGGAGGACTCCGGCGATCGCGAGCAGCACGACGCGCCGGGTCGGCTGCGACAACGGCAACAGTCCTGAGCCGGACACCATCGAGTACCCGGCGCAGAACAACGCCAACCCGGCCAGCAGGGCGGGCGAGTACCAGGCGGACCGGCGCTGACCGACGCGGACGGCGAACGTGCCGAAGTCGGTCAGATCCGGAACGGGTCGCCGCCGGACCGGTGGCGGAACCGACGGCTCGGCATCGGTCCAGAACCGGCGCGAGTTGCCCAAGCGGGTCACGTCGTCCATGACGCCAGTGTCTCGCCTCGCCGGGTCAGTACGGCGCCGGGTGACGCTGGGAAGAAGGAAGCCGACGTGGCGAGGCCGCCGCGCGCCCGAGGGATCAGGAGCGTACGGCGGCCTCGGCGCACGGTCAGAGCGCCAGCCAGACGGTGGCGTCGGCGGGCAGCAGGCCGTCAGGGGTGAGGGCGTCGCTGGCGAGGATCACCTCGCGGTGGGCGGGCAGCCGCACCGGGGCCGCACCGAGGTTCACCACGCAGACGAACGAGGCGCCGCGCTGGAAGGCGAGCACGTCGGCGTCGGAGGGGAGCCAGGTGAGCGGCTCGGCGGACGGGATGTCGCGCCGCGATCGCAGCGCCGACCGGTACAGCGACAGCACGGACGAGGGGTCGCTCGACTCGGCCTCGACCGACTGCCGGCCCCAGCCGGACGGCTGCGGCAGCCACGAACCGCCCGAACCGAACCCGTGCGACGGCCCGGAGACGGCCCAGGGGAGGGGCACCCGGCAGCCGTCGCGGCCACGCTCGGTGCGGCCGGACCGCTCCCAGACCGGGTCCTGCAGCGACTCCTCGGGCAGATCGAGGACCTCGGCCAGCCCGAGCTCCTGACCCTGGTAGACGTACGCGCCGCCCGGCAGCGCCAGCATGAGCAGCGCCGCCGCCCGCGCCCGCCGCGTGCCCAGCTCGACGTCGACGGGGCCGGACATGCGCCCGGCGTGGCCCGTGCCGGCCGCCGTCACCGCGCGGCCGTACCTCGTGACGACCCGCTCGACGTCGTGGTTCTCGAGGACCCACGTGGCCGGGGCGCCGGCCGAACCGAGCACCGTCACCGAGTCGTCGATGGACCGGCGCAGGTCGGCGGCCGTCCACCCCGACTTCAGGTAGTCGAAGTTGAACGCGCTGTGCAGCTCGTCGTCGCGCAGATAGCGGGCCAGCCGCGACGCGGGCTCGACCCACGCCTCGGCGACGTACAGCTTCGGCGGGTCGTAGGAGTCGGCGATCTCGCGCCAGCCGCGGTAGATCTCGTGCACGCCGTCGCGGTCGAAGAACGGGTGGTCGGCGATGGACGGGCGGTCGAGCAGGCCGGACTCGTCGTACGGGAGATCCGGCCCGTCCATGTCCTTGACCATGCCGTGCGCGACGTCGATGCGGAAGCCGTCGACGCCGAGGTCGAACCAGAACCGGAGGATGTCCAGGAACTCGGCCCTGACCTCGGGGTTCTCCCAGTCGAAGTCGGGCTGCGAGACGTCGAAGATGTGGAAGTACCACTGGCCGGGCGTGCCGTCGGGCTCGGTGACGCGCTCCCACGCCGGCCCGCCGAAGACGCTGCGCCAGTTGTTCGGCGGCAGCTCACCGTCGTCGCCGCGGCCGTCGCGGAAGATGTAGCGGGCCCGCTCGGGCGACCCCGGGCCGGCGGCCAGCGCCTCCTTGAACCAGCGGTGATCCCACGAGCTGTGGTTCGGGACGATGTCGAGGAGCACCTTCAGGCCGAGCCCGTGCGCCTCGTCGAGCAGCGCCTTCGCCTGCGCGAGGTCACCGAAGCGCGGATCGATGTCGCGGAAGTCGGCGACGTCGTAGCCGCCGTCGTTCAGCGGCGACGGGTACCACGGGTTGATCCACAGCGCGTCGATGCCGAGATCGTGCAGGTACGGGAGCCGGTCGCGCAGGCCGGCGATGTCGCCCTCGCCGTCGCCGTTGCCGTCGGCGAAGGAGCGGATGTACACCTGGTAGATGACGGCGTCTCTCCACCAGTCACGGGAAGCCTGAGTCACGGGACACCAGCCTAGAACAGTCGCGGGGTCCAGCAGTACGGCCGGCGGCGGATGTGGTGTCATGGCGGTTCACACCGACGCCCGCGTTGAGGAGTGGTGCACCGTGCATGGTCCCGACCTGCTGGTCGATGCGTTCGATCGGATCCGCGAACGGGTCCACGCGACGGTCGGCGGGCTGACGCCGAGTCAGCTCGCGTACCGCGCCGACCCGGACGCCAACTCGATCGCCTGGCTGGTCTGGCACCTGACCCGGGTCCAGGACGACCACATCGCGGAGCTCGCCGGCATCGACCAGGTGTGGACGTCGGGCCCGTGGGCGCACCGGTTCGACCTGCCGTTCCCGCCGTCGGCGACCGGCTACGGCCACAGCAGCGCCGACGTCGCGGCCGTCGTGGTGGACGACCCCGAGCTGCTGACGGGCTACTTCGACGCGACGCACGAGATCACGGAGGGCTTCCTGCGCGAGCTCGACGACGAGACGCTGGACCGCGTCGTCGACGAGAGCTGGGATCCGCCGGTGACGATGGGGGTGCGGCTGGTCAGCGTCATCGGCGACAACTACCAGCACGTCGGGCAGGCCGCGTTCGTGCGCGGCATCGTGACTCGCCTCGGGGTGGCCTGACGCGGCGACCCGCCGTCAGTCCTCGAACGTGTTCACCATGGAGTGGGCCGCCCGCTCGAGGTAGTCCCACAGGGTGTCGCGGTAGACGGGCGGCAGGCCGAGCTCGTCGACCGCCGTGCGCATGTGCAGCAGCCAGCGGTCGCGCGCCTCAGGGTTGACCTTGAACGGCGCGTGCCGCATGCGCAGCCGGGGGTGACCGCGCTGCTCGGAGTACGTCGTCGGGCCGCCCCAGTACTGCTCGAGGAACAACAGCAGCCGCTCCTCCGCCGGCCCGAGGTCCTCTTCGGGGTACATCGGCTTCAGCAGCGGGTCGGTGGCGACGCCCTCGTAGAAGCGGTGCACGAGCTTCGCGAACGTCTCGTGGCCGCCGACGGCGTCGTAGAAGTTGTCCAGGCGCGTGGTCACCCCACCATCGTCGCCGTCAGGTGACCCGAGATGCAAAGTGCCCCTGGCCACACATCGGCGGAGCGGACAGGGAAGGATGGACGACGGTCGCTCACACGTCGCATGAGAGGAACGTTCATGGCAACGACCCGCACCGCCACCACGCGCTGGGAAGGCTCGCTGTTCGAGGGCGCCGGTCGCGTCACGCTCGACTCGTCGGGGCTGGGGACGTACGACGTCACCTGGGCCTCGCGCGCCGAGACGCCGGACGGCAAGACGTCGCCGGAGGAGCTCATCGCGGCGGCGCACTCGTCCTGCTTCTCGATGGCGTTCTCGAACGGCCTCGCGAAGGCCGGCACGCCGCCCACGTCGCTGGAGACCTCGGCGGACGTCACGTTCCAGCCGGGTGAGGGCATCACGGGCATCAAGATCACGGTGCGCGGCGTCGTCCCGGGGATGTCCAACGACGACTTCGTGGCCGCGGCCGAGGACGCCAAGGTCAACTGCCCGGTGAGCAAAGCGCTGACCGGCACGACCATCACGCTCGACGCGGCTCTGGTCGACGCCTGATCTTCTTCATCGACGACGGCGGCAGCTTCCGGTCCCCACGGGGTTGCGGAAGCTGCCGCCGACGTCGCTGCTCAGGAGGGGTTGTCGGTCGAGGTGGCCGGCGGCGGGGCGACCTGCGGCGCGGCAGAGGTGGCCGGCGGCGGGTTGCTCGGGTCGCTCGCGCCGGTGCCCGGACCGCCCGCCGGCGTCTCCGTGGCGACCGGCAGCGTGAGCCGCTCCGCGTCGAACCGGCGCTTGATGCGTTCGCGCAGCTCCCGCGCGACCCGCCACTGCTCCAGCGGCTTGGTCTTGACGACGACGCGGATGAGAACGCCGTCGGCGGTGAGGTCCTCGACGCCCCAGACCTCGGGGGGTTCGAGGATCAGCTCGGCCCACCGGTCGTCGGCGGCGAGGTCGGTGACGACCTGTTCGAGCAGCCGCTTGGCCCGGGCGACATCGGCGTCGAGCGGGACGTGGACGTCGAGCAGCGCCCGCGACCAGCCGTAGGACGAGTTGCCGACGCGAACGACCTCGCCGTTGCGGACGTACCAGACGGTGCCGTCGACGGAGCGCAGCCGGGTGATGCGCAGGCTGACGGCCTCGACGGTGCCGACGGCGTGGCCCATGTCGACGACGTCGCCGACGCCGTACTGGTCCTCGAGCAGCATGGCCGCCCCGGCGAGGAAGTCCTTGACGAGGTTCTGCGCGCCGAAGCCGAGGGCCACCCCCAGCACGCCGGCGGACGCGAGCACCGGCCCGACGGCGTAGCCGAGCATCTCCAGCGCCGTGACCACGGCGATGGCGCTGATCAGCACCGTCGTGATGCTCCGCAGCACCGAGCCCATGGTCTCGGCCCGCAGCGCCCGCCGTTCGGAGTAGGCGCCGGCGCCGCCGAACACGATGCGGGCGGCCCGGGCGGACCCCAGGACGGCCTTCGGCGGCTCCTTCTCGACCGTGCGGCGGACCATGCGGTTGATGAACTTGTGCAGCAGGTACCGCGCGGCGACGGCGATGACGACCAGGCCCGCCAGCCGCAGCGGGACGTCGAGCAGGACGTCGCGCCACCACTCGGCGGAGTACTGCTCGGCCTCGGTGACGTCGGGCCCGGCGACGATGCCGGCCGTGCTCAGGACACCGCCCGCCGCGAGCAGGCCGACCATCGGGATCACCGTGCCTCCAGCCCCAATTGCGCGGCGAGGAAGCCGAGCTGGTCCGCGCTGAGGTCGACGGTGCGCGAGACGGCCCGGGCGCCGTGCCCGACGTTGGCCTCGGCGCGCAGCAGGATGGGCCGCGTGGCGGGGTCGCCGGACGTGGCGGCCTGCAGGGCGGCGGCCATCTTGCGCGCGTGCAGGGTGTCGACGCGGCTGTCGCCGTCGAACACGGTGAACAGGACGGACGGGTACTCGACGCCGTCGCGGACGTGGTGGTACGGCGAGTAGCCGAGCAGCCACTCCAGCTCGGCCGGGTCGGCGGCGGTGCCGTACTCGTCGTTCCAGGTCGCGCCCAGCCCGAACTTCTCGTACCGGACCATGTCGAGCAGCGGCGCGGAGCAGATGACGGCGCGGTACAGCTCGGGCCGCTGGGTCAGCGCGGCCCCGACCAGCAGGCCGCCGTTGGACCCGCCGAAGATCGCCAGCTGGTCAGACGTCGTCCAGCCCTGGTCGACGAGGTACGACGCGGCCGCCGCGAAGTCGTCGAACACGTTCTGCTTGTTCTCGCGCATGCCGCCGCGGTGCCACTGCTCGCCCTCCTCGGAGCCGCCGCGCAGGTTCGCGACGGCCCACACGCCGCCGGCCTCGACCCAGGCCAGGATGCTGGCGGAGTAGGCCGGGGTGAGCGCGATGTTGAAGCCGCCATAGCCGTAGAGGACGGTGGGCCGCGGGCCGTCGGCGGACCCCGCCGGCGACACGATGACCATGCGCACCTCGGTGCCGTCCTTCGACCGGTACGTCACCTGCTCCGACCGCACGGCCGGGACGTCGACCAGCCCGGGCGCGTCGGCCCAGGTCGACACCGCGCGGGTGCGGGCGTCGTAGTGCAGGACGCGCACCGGAACGGTGTGGTCGGTGTAGCCGAACCACGCCTCGTGCCCGCCCTCGGGCCGTTCGGACAGCCCGCCGGCGCTGCCGATACCGGGCAGCTCGAGCGTGTGCAGCGCGTCGCCGGTGGCCAGCGCGTGCGCTGTGACCTCGGAGACCGCGTGCCGGGTGCGCGCCGCCAGCAGCACCGGGGCGTCGAGCTCGGCGCCGTCGAGGATGGCGAAGTCCTCGAGCACCGCCTCGGGGTCCTCGGCCAGGAGGTCGCGCCAGTGCTCGGGCTCGGGCGTCGTGGGGTCGGTGACGGCGAGCCGGCCGCGCGGCGCCCCGAGGTCGGTCCACACGTACAGCCGGCCGTCGCGGCCCACGTGCAGTCCGGTCTTGGCGTCCTGGCCGACGACGACGGGGCGCAGCTCGGGCTGCGCGGGGTCGGCGTCGCGGAGGTCGGCCAGCCAGACGTCGTTGCGCGGCGCGGTGCCCTGCGCGGCGGTGACCGTCAGCCAGCGGCCGTCGCGGCTGACCGAGACGCCGTAGTAGTTGGTCTTCTCCATGCCGGCGCCGAAGATCTCGACGTCGTCGGCGGGGTCGGCGCCGAGCCGGTGCAGGTAGACGCGGCGGTGGAACTGCTCCTCGCCCTCGGGGACGGCATCCTTGGGCAGCCGGCGCACGTAGTAGAACGCCTCGCCGCCGGGCAGCCAGGCGACGGGGGAGTAGCGGGCGCGGTCGATGGGGCCGTCGACCACCTCGCCCGTCGCGACGTCGAGCACGCGCAGCACCGACTCCTCGGTGCCGCCCTCGGAGACCTGGTACGCCAGCAGCGTGCCCTCCTTGGACGGCTGCCAGGCGTCGAGCGTGGTGGCGCCGGACGGGTCCAGCGCGATGGGGTCGACCAGCGCCCGCTCGGCCCCGCCGGGGTCGACGGTGAGCAGCACGGCGTGCTCCTGGTCGGGCGTGCGCCGGGTGTGGAACACGCGGTCGCCGCGCCACGCCGGGGTGCCGACGGAACCGGCCCGCAGCAGCTGCGTCAGCCGCGCGGCGAACGCCGGGCGGGCCGCCCAGCCGGCGCGGTGCTCGTCGAACAGCACGCGCTGCGCCTTGGACCACGTCTGCGTGACGGGGTCGTCCTCGGGCTCGAGCGCGCGGTACGGGTCGGGCACCGTGACGCCGTGCAGCACGTCGGCGTCGTCGCCGCGGGGGGCGGGGGGATACGGCTGCGGGGGAGTCGATGCGTCCAAGGCCACCCTCCGACCTTACTGACCCCCTCGGACCGGCTCGCGCCACATGGCCGTCAGGGTGGGGCCGCCGGGCAGGACGATCTCGCCGGCCGGACGGAATCCGTACCGCTCGTAGATCGCGACGTTGCCCGGCGCCGACGACTCCAGATACGCCGGCAGCCCCTGCGCGTCGGCCCGCGCCAGCCCGTCGCGCAGCAGCGCGCCGCCCACGCCCCGTCCGGGCCGCGCCACCCCGAGCGTCTGCAGGTACCAGTGCGGCGGCGACGGCGGGTGCGCGTCCTCGATGACCCGGAACGACCGCAGCGCCGCCGGCAGCCCCGTCCCGAACGCCCGCAGCAGGTACCGGCTGTAGCGCAGCGTCGGCCAGAACCCCGGCGGCCGGGCGCCCGGCAGCCCCCACAGCGCCGCCCCGGCGATCTCGCCGTCGGCCACCGCCACCCACGACCCGTGCGGGCTGAGCAGCGCCTCGAACGCGAACAGCGCGGTCAGCCGCTCGCGGTACCGCGTCGAGGGCACGACGAAGCGCATCATCGGGTCGGCGTCGAACGCCTCGGCCAGCACCCGCGCGACCGTGCCGACGTCGGAGCGCAGCGCCTGCCGGACGACGTGATTCGAAGGCTGCACCACTTGATCATGCGCCATGACGGAGTCCGCTGTCAGGGGTGGCCGGAGACGCGGTGGTTGCGTAGGTTCAGGCCGCATGGAGGTTCGTGACGCTGATGAGCCGGTGGTTCGCGGCGCCGAGGTGGCCGACGCCGACGCCATCGCCGCGGTGCACGTGGCCGGCTGGCGGCGGGCGTTCGCCGGAGTCGTCGACGCCGGGTTCCTGGCCGGGCTGGACGTCGGCCGCCGGGCGGCGGTGTGGCGCCGGCTCATCGCGGAGCCCGATCCGCGCTCGACCGTCCTGGTCGCCGTCCGCTCCGGCCGGATCGCCGGGTTCTGCTCGGCCGGCGCCTCCCGCGACGCCGACGGTTCCGCCGACGTCGGCGAGGTGTACGCCATCTACGCCGACCCCGCCCAGCTGGGGACCGGGGTCGGGCGGGCGCTGATGACGGCGGCGCTGGAGTTCCTCCGGGCCGAGGGCTTCACGCGGGCGACGCTGTGGACGCTCGAGGGCAACGCGCTGGGGCGGGCGTTCTACGACCGGTCCGGATGGGCGCCGGACGGCACGCGCCAGGTGGAGCAGGTCGGCCCCGACCTGCTCACCGAGGTCCGCTACGCCCGCGAGCTGCCCGGGCCGTAAGCTGGCGGGGGCCCCGCTAGATCGGCCAGCGGCTTCGTCCGGCATGCCGGGGTAGAGCACCGGGGAGATGCCGAGCTCTTTCGCGGCGAACCGGAGTTTGCGTTTTGCGCGGTTGGCCGACGTGAAGTCGGTCGATGGCGCGGCCCGCCCACACCATGCTCGCGGCTGCCGCATGAATGCCCAAGACCGCGGTGCGCTCCAGAGCCGCGGCAACCTCGGAATGGTGGACGCGGTCCCGAACATGAGGGCCACACTGGAGAACGACGGGTGCGTGTGCGCGCAGAACAGGCGATACGCGACGTACAACTTGGGGTGGAACAGGGTGCAGAGCTGGTGCATCTTGCTGAGTTGGTTCTCCAGATCGTTCGCTTTGGGCAAGTCCATGTCTGCCTGAGTCAGGGCATCAGCAGGCACGACGATCTCTGCATCGTGGATCGACTGCGAAAGAGCCCGGGTGGCCCGCAGGCCTTTCGTGTGGAAGGTGGCGTCTGCCTTGGGTTCCTGCGCGACCCACGAGGCGGTGAGGGCGTAGTCGAAGGCCCGGCGGGCGGCGTTGACGCAGTCGCTCAAGAGCCCGGCGTCGAACAGCATGTCGGCACTCTTCGCGGCCTGGGCGACGTGGTTCGCGAGGCCGACAGCAAGGCGGGTACGCCTCTCGTTCTTGACCTTGGTCTCGATGTCGTTCTCTGTGTCGTAGTCGTCGATCAGGCGGGTGAGCACACGCCGAATGACGTGTACTTCGTCTGCGTCCAACGACCAATCGTTCATGGTGGTGACCGTATGGCGTCCTTCCGACACAGCCAGGTGCGCTCGGACTACTCGGGCCGCCTTGCACGCGGTCGTCGTGTCACCCAGGCCTGAGCGATCGACTTGACACCTCTCGAACATGTGTTCGACGATGGACGGGTGACGGTTCGCGGGCGCGACCAGGCCGAAGCGGCACTGGCCAGAGCGGGTTTCGCCGTCCAGCCGGTCGAGCTGGTCGCGGTGCTGCCGGCCCTGCGCACGCTGCTCGGCGGGCTGCGCCGGGGACAGGTGGTCGCGGTCGACGGCATGGGGGCGCTGCCGCTGGCGCTGCTGGCCGGGGCCACGGCGGCCGGGGCGTGGACGGCGGTGGTGGGGCTGTCCGAGTTCGGCGTGCTGGCGGCGTCCGGTCTCGGCGCCGACCTCGGCCGGGTGGTCGTCGTCGAGGAGCCGGGGGCGCAGTGGGCCGAGGTGGTGGCGGTGCTGCTCACGTCGGTCGAGGTGGTGGTGGTGCGCCCGCCGGTCCAGGTCGGCGGGCAGCTGTCCCGGCGGCTCGTCGCGCTGGCGCGGCGGCACGGGACGGCGCTGGTGTGCGTCGGCGACTGGGAGGGCGCGCAGACCCGCCTGCGGGTGGCGTCGTCGCTGTGGGTGGGCCCCGAGCACGGCCGCGGCCACCTGCGCGGCCGGCGGGTGAAGGTCGAGGCGTACGGACGGGGCGCCGGCGCGCGGCCGCGGTCGGCGTGGCTGTGGCTGCCCGGGCCCGACGGCACGGTGTCCGGCGCCGACCTCGAAGCGCTGGACACCGCCGATCCGGCGAGCCCGGCCGGACCACCGAGCCCGGCCGGCCTGGAGGTGGCCGGATGAGCCGCCGGCGGGTGCTGGTCGTGTGGTGCCCGGACTGGCCGGTGGTCGCCGCCGTGGCCGAGGGCGACGTCGGCCAGGGCGGCGCCGGCCAGGGCGGCGGCCAGAGCGACGCCGGCGGCGACGCGCCGGTCGTGGTGCTGGCCGCGAACGCCGTCGTCGCCTGCAACGAGGCGGCCCGGGCCGAGGGCGTCCGCCGCGGCATGCGCCGCCGCGACGCCCAGTCGCGCTGCCCCGAGCTGATCCTCGTCGACCACAACCCCGATCGCGACGCCCGGGTGTTCGAGCCGGTGCTGGTGGCGGTCGAGCAGCTGCGGCCGGGCGTGGCGCCGCTGCGGCCGGGGCTGCTGGCGGTGCACGCGCCGGGCCGGTTCTACGGCGGCGAGGAGTCCGCGGGCGCGCTCATCGCCGAACGGCTGGTCCGGGCCGGCGTGTGGGACTGCCGCATCGGCATCGCCGACGACCTGTTCACCGCCGAGCGGGCGGCGCGGCAGGCCGGCCCGCAGGAGACGGTGGTGGTCGCGGCGGGCGGGTCGGCGGCGTTCCTGCGCGGCCTCCCGGTCGGGGTCATCGACGACGACGAGGTCGCGGGCCTGCTGCGGCGGCTGGGGCTGCAGACGCTCGGCGACTTCGCCCGGCTCGACCCCGACGACGTCCAGGCGCGGTTCGGCGGCTACGGCGCCAAGGTGCACCGGCTGGCCCGCGGCGAGGACGCGTCCCGGCTCGGCGCCCGCACGCCGCCGCCCGACCTCGAGTGCCAGGTCCGGTTCGAGCCGCCGCTCGACACCGTCGAGGCCGTCAGCTTCAGCGTCCGCCAGAGCGCCGACCGCTTCGTCGCCCAGCTGGCCTCGCGCGGGCTGGTCTGCACCGAGGTGCTGATCGAGGCCGAGTGCGACCACGAGATCGCGTCGTCGCGGGTGTGGGCGCACTCGCGCTGGTTCAGCGCGGCCGACCTCGTCGACCGCGTCCACTGGCAGCTGCGCGGCGCCCAGGGCGTCACGAAACCGGTCGAGCTGGTCCGGTTCGTCCCCGACACCATCGAGCCGGCCGGCGCGCACGCCGCCGCGCTGTGGGGCGGCGGCACCGACGAACGGGTCGAGCGGGCGGTCGCGCGGGTCCAGGGCATGCTCGGCCCGCACGCCGTCACCGTCCCGGCGGTGCAGGGCGGCCGCGCGCCGGCCGACCGCCAGGCGCTGGTCCCGTGGGGCGAGCGGCCGGTCGGGCTGCGGCCGGACGACCTCCCGTGGCCGGGCAGCCTCCCGCCGCCGGCGCCGGTGCGGGTCTACGCCGAGCCGCGCCCGGCCACCGTCGTCGACGACCGCGGACAGCTGGTGTGGGTGAGCGAGCGCGGCGTGGTCAGCGCCCCGCCGACCCGGTTCCGGCAGACGACGGGCGACGCAGGCGGCGGCTGGCACCCCATCGGCGCGTGGGCGGGTCCGTGGCCGGTCGACGAGCTGTGGTGGGAGCACCCGGCCGGCTGGGTGGCCCGGTTCCAGATCGTCGGCGTCGACGGCCGGGCCTGGCTGATGACCTGCGCCGACGACGGCTGGTACATCGAGGCCGCCTATGACTGAGGGGACCTGACGTGGGGTGGAACAACCCGCCGATCCCGTGGGGTGAGCTGGAGCGCCGGTTGTCCGACCGGCCGACGGTGCCGCCCGAGGACGGCCCGGGGTCGCGCAAGCGCAAGCCGTACAAGCGCAAGGCCGAGGTGGTCCGGCCGGACGAGCCGGTCGTGCCGTACGCCGAGCTGCACGCGCACAGCAACTTCAGCTTCCTCGACGGCGCCAGCGGGCCGGACCGCCTGGTCGAGGCCGCCATCGAGCTGGGGCTGCACGGGCTGGCGCTGACCGACCACGACGGCTTCTACGGCGCGCCGCTGTTCGCCGAGATCGCCCAGAAGTACGCCGCCGAGAACCTGCGCACCATCTACGGCGCGGAGCTGTCGCTGGGCCTCGACGCGCCGCAGAACGGCGTCCCCGACCCCCGCGGGCAGCACCTGCTCGTGCTGGCCCGCGGCGTCGAGGGCTACCACCGGCTGGCCGGCGCCATCACCGACGCGCAGCTGAAGGGCGAGGAGAAGGGCAAGCCCGAGTACGACCTCGACACCCTCGCCGGCACCGGTCGCGGGCACTGGCTGGTGCTCACCGGCTGCCGCAAGGGCGCCGTCCGCTCCACCCTGGCCGGACGCGGACCGGCCGCTGCCGCCACCGAGCTGGACCGGCTGACCACGCTGTTCGGCCGCGAGCACGTCGTCGTCGAGCTGTTCGACCACGGCCATCCCAGCGACGACGACGTCAACCGGCTGCTGGCCGGCCTCGCCGCCGACCGCGGACTGCCCGTCGTCGCCACCAACAACGTCCACTACGCCGACCCCGGCGACCACCGGCTGGCCTCGGCCATGGCGGCCATCCGGGCCCGGCGCAGCCTCACCGAGATGAACGGCTGGCTGCCGGCGTGGGGCGCGGCGTCGCTGCGCACCGGACGCGAGATGGCCGACCGGTTCGCCGGCTACCCGGGCGCCGTCGCGCGCTCCGTCGAGCTGGCCGGCGAGCTCGCGTTCGACCTGCACAAGGCCAGCCCGCGCCTGCCGAAGGAACACATCCCTGACGGCCACACCGCGATGAGCTGGCTGCGCATCCTGGTCGACCGCGGCTTCCAGCGCTACTACCGCGGCGTGAAGCACGAGCGGGCGGCCCGCGAGCGCGTCGACTACGAGCTGGAGATCATCGACAAGAAGGACTTCGCCGGCTACTTCGTCATCGTCCACGACATCGTGGCGTTCGCCCGCGACGAAGGCATCCTCTGCCAGGGACGGGGCTCGGCGGCCAGCTCGGCGGTCTGTTACGCGCTCGGCGTCACCGCCATCGACCCTGTCTTCCACGACCTGCCGTTCGAGCGGTTCATCTCCGTCAACCGCGACGAAGAGCCCGACATCGACGTCGACTTCGACTCCGACCGGCGCGAAGAGGTCATCCAGAAGGTCTACGAGTGGTACGGCCGGCGCAACGCCGCCCAGGTCGCCAACGTCATCAGCTACCGGCCGAAGATGGCAGTCCGCGACGCCGCCAAGGCGCTGGGCTACTCGCCGGGACAGCAGGACGCGTGGTCGAAGCAGACCGACAGCTGGTCCGCGGTCGCCGGTCAGGACGTCGCCGACCACGAGATCCCCGGGCCCGTCGTCGACCTCGCCAACCAGCTCATGCGCGCGCCGCGGCACCTGGGCATCCACTCCGGCGGCATGGTCCTGACCGAGCGGCCGATCGGCCAGGTGTGCCCCATCGAGTGGGCGCGCATGGAGAACCGCACCGTCCTGCAGTGGGACAAGGACGCCTGCGAGTCGATGGGGCTGGTCAAGTTCGACCTGCTCGGCCTGGGCATGCTGAGCGCGCTCAACCACGCGTTCACCATGATCGCCGGGCACCTCGGCGAGGCGTGGGAGCTGCAGAGCGTCCCCAAGGAGGAGCCGGCGGTCTACGACATGCTCTGCCGGGGCGACTCCATCGGCGTGTTCCAGGTCGAGAGCCGGGCCCAGATCGGGACGCTGCCGCGGCTGCGGCCGCGCAAGTTCTACGACCTCGCCATCGAGATCGCGCTGATCCGCCCCGGCCCGATCCAGGGCGGCGCCGTCCATCCGTACATCCGCCGCGCCACCGGCAAGGAGGAGGCCACCTATGTGCACGACGACCTGAAGCCGGTGCTGGAGCGGACCCTCGGCGTGCCGCTGTTCCAGGAACAGCTCATGGGCATGGCCATGGCCGTCGGCGACTGCACCCCCGACGACGCCGACCTGCTGCGCCGGGCCATGGGCTCCAAGCGCGGCATCGAGCGCATCGAGAGCATCAAGGAGAAGCTGTACAAGGGCATGGCCAGGCGCGGCATCACCGGCCCCGATGCCGACCAGCTCTACGCCAAGATCCTCTCGTTCGCGAACTTCGGCTTCGCCGAGAGCCACGCGCTGTCCTTCGCCAAGCTCGTCTACGTCAGCTCGTGGCTCAAGCTGCACTACCCGGCGGCGTTCCTGGCCGCGCTGCTGCGGGCCCAGCCGATGGGGTTCTACTCGGCGCAGTCGCTGGTCCACGACGCCCGGCGGCACGGCGTGCGGGTGCTGCGCCCCGACATCGCGTCCTCCGGCGCCGTCGCCGGTCTCGAGCCCGACGGCGACGCCCGGCCGGGCAGGCTGGCCGAGTGCCTGCGCCCGGAGCACGAGGTCGCCGAGTGGGTCCCGGGCACTCCCGACCCGACGCCGCGGCACCGCCGCGACACCGGCTTCGCGGTCCGGCTCGGCCTCGACTCCGTCCGGGGCATCAGCAAGGACGTCGCCGAGGCCATCGTCGAGGCCCGCGAGGAGCGGCCGTTCCGCGACCCCACCGACCTCTCCCGCCGGGCCGCCCTCGACGCCCGGCAGCTGGAGGCGCTGGCCACCGCGGGCGCGTTCGACGGTTTCGGCCTCACCCGCCGCGAGGCGCTGTGGAACGCCGGCTACGTCGAGACCGCCGGTCAGCTGGAGGCCGTCACCGCCACTCCCGCGCCGCCGGCGCTGCCGGGGATGAGCGACGTCGAGCTGACCCTGGCCGACCTGTGGGCCACCTCGATCTCACCCACCGGCCACCCCATCGCGCACCTGCGGCCGCTGCTGCGCAGCGAGGGCATCCTCGCCGTCGAGGACCTCGCGACCGCCGAGCCGAACCGCCGGGTCACCGTCGCCGGGGTGGTGACGCACCGGCAGCGGCCCGGCACCGCGGGCGGCATCACGTTCCTCAACATCGAGGACGAGACCGGCATGCTCAACGTCGTCTGCGGCGGCGGGCTGTGGCAGCGGCACCGGCGGGTGGCCCGCAACGCCGCGTGCATGATCGTCCGCGGCATGCTGGAGCGCAAGGACGGCGTCATCAACCTGGTCGCCGACCGGCTGGCGTCGCTGGAGGAGCTGCACCCCGAGGCCGCCCGCGCCCTGCACGCCCGCCACCGCTCCCGCGACTTCCACTGACCCGCGTCAGCCGGCGGTCCAGTCGACCAGCACGCCGACGACTGAACGGTCCCCGTCGCCCAGCCGGCCGTACAGCCCCGGCAGGTCGCCCGGCGCGATGCGGTCGGTGACCACGGGTGCCAGCGACAGCCGCCCCCGCGCGACGCTCTCGAGGAGGTACCGCACCGAGCGCTGGACCGACCATCCGCCCGCTTCGACGTCGTCCGCGTCCCGCCACGGATGGTTGGCGCAGCCGACGACCCGGATGCCGTCGTAGTGGAACCTCGCCGGGAAGCTCAGCAGCTGCCGATGCAGCGCGGCGCCGGTCCGCGCGTCCGGCAGGTCGCGGTACACGCCGAGCACCGCGATGCGGCTGCCGCGCCGGCACACGCGGGCGGCGGTGTCGAGCCCTCGCCAGCTCCCGCTCGTCTCGACCACGAGGTCGACGCCCTCGGGCGAGACGCGCCGCACGTCGCCGGCCAGAGCCGAATCGCGCCCGTCCCACGTGGGCAGGCCGAGGCCGGCGGCGAACCGGAGACGGTGGTCGTCGGCGTCGATCGCGTGCGTCCGGGCGCCGCACGCCGTCGCCACCAGCGCCGCGCACAGCCCGACGACACCCAGCCCGACGACCGCCACGTTCTCGCCGGCCGCGTACTCGCCGGCGTGCAGGCAGTACAGCCCGAGGCTGGCGAGGTAGCACAGGACCGCCTCGTCGAAGGGCACCTCGTCGGGCACCGGGACGACGCGGTGCGCGGGCACGATCGCCGCGTCGCCGTGCGGGGCCGCCGCGAAGACGCGGTCGCCGGGACGGACCGAGGCGACGCCCGCGCCCGTCTCGAGCACCCGGCCGGCCGCGAGGTAGCCGGGCTCGTCCATGAAGCCACTCGGCCCGGACCGGTACGCGTGCAGCTCGCTGCCGGCGCTGACGGCCGTGAGCTCGACGCCCACCAGCACCTCGCCGGCGCCTGGCCGGGGCGTCTCGGTCTCGCGCAGCTCCAGCCGCCGCTCGCCGGTGATCGTCCATCGCCTCATGCGCTGGCAGTCAAGGCGGAACGGTGTTCCATGTCAACGGGACGGTAGCGTCGGGGCGTGCCTGTCTACCGCGCCGACGACGCCACGACGCTGCACTACGACGAGCTGGCCGGGGCGGCCGCCGCGGGCCCGCCGATCGTCGTCCTCGCCGGGGGAGCGGCCCGGCACCCGGTGTACCTGGGCGATCTCGCCGGGCTGGCCGAGCGGCACCCGCTGGTGATCCCGCACCTGCGCGGCGTCGGGGCGTCACCGGCGCCGGACGAGCCGGAGGCGGGCTCGTACTGGCGGCAGGCCGACGACGTCGAGGCGCTGCGCCGGCACCTCGGGCACGACCGCCTGCTGGTCGCCGGGCACTCCGCCGGCACCCGGCTGGCCGTCGCGTATGCCGTCCAGCATCCGGAGCGGGTCGCCGCGCTGCTGCTGGTCACGCCGCCGTCGACGCACCTGGTCGAGGTGGCGCCGGACACCGCGGCGATCGCCGCCCGCCGCACCGACGACGCGTTCACCCAGGCATGGGCGGCGCTGCAGGCCGCCCCGTCCGAGCTCGACGACGACGGGTTCGGCGACTGGCAGCGCCGGGTCGCGCCGGCCGGCTACGCGCACTGGGGCCCGGCCGAGCGGGAGCACGCGACGCAGGGCGGCTGGGACCTCGCCGCCGGCCGCGCCTACTTCAGCGTCGACCCGCCCGCCGACCTCGCCGCGCGGCTCGCGTCCGTCACGGCGCCGGTCCTCGTGGTCGCGGGCGCCGACGACGCCCTGACGGGGTTCGCGCCGGTCGCGGCGCTGGCCGAGCGGTTCCCGTCCGGCCGCGTGGCCGTCGTCGAGGACTGCGGCCACTACCCGTGGGTCGAGCGGCCGGCCGAGTTCCGCGCCGCCGTCGACGCGTTCCTGGACGACGTCGTCGAGGTGCCGCTGGTGGGCGGCGACGTCAGTGACGGCGTCGTCCGCGTCGGCGGGACGGTCCGGCGGCACCCGGGGCGCGCCGCGGCCGCCGTCCACGCCTACCTGCGGCACCTGGAGGCGGCCGGCTTCCCGTACGCGCCGCGATTCCTCGGGTTCGACGACCGCGGCCGCGAGATCCTCACCTTCCTCGACGGCGAGATGGGCGGGCGGCCGCTGGCGCCGTGGGCCGTCACCGAGGACGCGCTGCGCGAGATCGCCGTCATCCAGCGCCGCCTGCACGACGCCGCCGCCGGCTTCACGCCGCCCGACGGCGTCGGCTGGCCGGTGGGCGTCGAGCTGCCCGGCGTGCCGTCGCTGTTCGACGCCCCGGACGTCGTCGGGCACAACGACATCACCTTCGAGAACACGATCTTCGTCGACGGGCGGCCGGCCGGCATCATCGACTTCGACCTCGCCGGGCCCACCACCCGGCTGCTCGACGTCATCACGACGCTGCGGCACTGGGCGCCGATGGCCGCTCCGGCCGACCGCGACCCCGCCCTGCGCGACGCCGACGCCGGCCGGCGCATGCGCATCTTCGTCGACGCCTACGGACTCGACGACGACCGTCGCGCCGCACTCCTCGACGTCGCCGACCGCCGCTACACCCGCGTCTGGCACGTCATGAAGTACCGCGCCGAGACCGACGGCGGCGGCTGGGCCCGCATGTGGGAGGGCGGCGCCGGCGACGCCATCAAGCGGGCGCACGACTGGTTCCGCGCCGAGCGCGACACGCTGGCCGCGGCGCTCACCGGCTGATATCCGGGACGTGCTCGGCGCGGCCCGCCGCGCCGTCTAGAGTCGTGGCGGTGAGGATCGTCATCGCGCGCTGCCAGGTCGACTACGCCGGCCGGCTGACCGCCCACCTCCCGCTCGCGACCCGCGTCATCATGGTGAAGGCCGACGGCAGCGTGCTGGTCCACTCCGACGGCGGCTCGTACAAGCCACTGAACTGGATGAGCCCACCCTGCACGCTCACCGTCCGCGACCCCGAGCCGGACGAGGACGGCGTCGCCGCGGTGTGGACGGTGCAGAACGGCAAGACCGACGACCGCCTGGTGATCAGCCTGCACGAGGTCCTGCACGACTCCAACCACGACCTCGGCGTCGACCCCGGCCTGGTGAAGGACGGCGTCGAGGCGCACCTGCAGGTGCTGCTGGCCGAGCAGGTCGAGACGTTCGGGTCCGGCTGGCGGCTGGTGCGCCGCGAGTACCCGACGCCGATCGGCCCGGTCGACCTCCTCTGCCGCGACGAGCAGGGCGTCGCCGTCGCCGTCGAGGTGAAGCGGCGCGGCGAGATCGACGGCGTCGAGCAGCTCACCCGCTACCTCGACCTCCTCAACCGCGACCCGCTGCTCGCCCCGGTGCGCGGCGTGTTCGCGGCCCAGGAGATCAAGCCGCAGGCCCGCACGCTCGCCGTCGACCGCGGCATCACCTGCCTCACCGTCGACTACGACGCCCTCCGCGGCGTCGACGACCCCACGTCGCGGTTGTTCTGACCGCCGCCGTCAGGTCCGGCCCAGGAACGTCTGGGCGCCCTGCCAGCCACTGTCCCAGGCGTCGGTGCCGGCGTCGGCCATGTCGTCCAGGGCCGGGACGCTCTGGACCCACTCCATGAACTGCCGGCGCAGCTCCGGGTCGCCGTAGATCTGGTCCATCGGCAGCAGCTCTCCGTACTGTCCCTTGATCGCGTCCGGCGCGGAGTCCATGACGTGCGACTCGGGCGTGGAGCCGACACCGTTGCCGATCATCGCGTGCACCGTCATGTACCAGCGCAGTTGTGCCGCGTCGGTGTTCTCGGCGATGACGGCGCCCTCGGTGTTCGTGCTGTTCGCCCACTGGTCGAGCTTCCCGCCGACCCCCTGGTGCAGCAGCCAGAAGCCGAGGCCGGGGGGCAGCACCGCGCCGGTCCCCTCGGTGAAGATCTTCGCGACGGCGCCCTTGCGGGCCTTCTCCCGCTCGTCGAAGTCGGCGGCGAACTCGCGCTGGCCCTCGAAGTACAGCGTGGCCGCGGCGCCGAACAGGCTCATGACGTCGTTCACCCGGTTGCCGCCGTCGGCCTTGTCGGCGGCGATCGCGTCGGCGAGGGAGCTGTTGTACAGCGACTCGACGGCGACCTCGAACGGCGCGGAGTACTCGATCTGGTCCTGGAAGCCGCCGAGGAAGCGGTGCACGGCGCGCGGGCTCAGGTAGAAGTCCGGGCTCAGGCCGGTGCCCTGGGGGAAGTCCGCCGGGACTCCCGTCATCGACGAGCCGCGGTCGCCGGGCATCTCGCCGCCGTCGATGAACGAGCCGGCCACCAGCTCGTCGACGTACGCCGCCGCGATGCGGGCGGTCGAGTCCTTGATCGCCGGCGGGATCTGCTGGTGGTCGGCCGAGCCGGTGATGAACTCGAACGCCAGCGCCGCCTGCTCCGGCGTGTGCTCGGTGTTCGGCGGGTCGCCCTGCGAGCCCGTGGCGGCCTCGATGGCCAGGCCGAAGCTGTCGGCCAGGTCGGCGCGCTGGGCCGGGTCGCCCGCCGCCGCGTAGACGCGGTGCGTCAGCTCCTTGGCCGAGATGTCCTGCTCGGACAGCACCTTCGTCGCCAGCCCGGGATAGCGGGCGAGGGTGTTGAAGGCCAGCGCGGTGATGTCCTCGGTCAGGCCGACCGCGGTGTCGCCGTCGCCGAGGGTCTTGGTCGAGATGTTGTTGGGGTCGGCCCAGTCCTTGTCGGAGAACGCGTCGAGCGCCGTCCCGTTCACGGTCTGCTCGACGAACGCCTGCTGGCCGGAGAAGTCGCCGTACTGCAACAGCGCCAGCCGGCCCCAGGCGACCTGCGGATCGTCCGTCGCCAGCCCGAACTCGCTGAACGCGCTCATGCCCTCGGGAGGGGTCTCGTCCATCATCGCGGTGCCCAGGCCGATGCTCAGCAGCTTCAGGTACTCCTGGGCGTTCTCGCCGACGCCGGACTCGGGCATGCCCATGGACGCGGCCAGCCGGGCCGCCATCTCCGGGCCGAGCTCGGCGTAGAACCCGGCCATCGCGTCCGGGTCGTACGCGATCTGCTCGAGCTCCTCCATCATGTCCGCGTCGACCTCGCCGGCCTCCTTGACCCGGGTGGCGAGGTCGCGGCCCTGCCGCTCGGCCAGCCCCGGCTCGAGGTCGGTCGTCGCGTTCTCCTCGATCTGCACCATGGGCGCGTTCGGCTGCTGGTGCTGGATCGCCCGGGCGAGACCCAGCCGGCGCTGCGTCTCCTGCAGCGCCGACTCGACCCACTCGTGGACGACGGCGAGGTCGTCGAAGCCGGTCGACGTCACGTCCAGCCGGTTCATGTCCGCCCGGACCGATCGCTCCGTGGTGTAGCCGAGGAAGTCGTCCATCTCTCGCCGGGCGATCTGCAGCTTGGCGACGAGGTCCTCGAGGCCGGTCACCGAGACGGAGGAGAACGTCATGCCGGCGGCTCCTCCGCGGGGGCCGCGGACACGGCGGCGGCGATGTCCGCGACGATGGCGTCGGCGCCCTTCTGCAGGACGCTCTTGTGGATGTCGAGGGAGGTGCCGAAGCCGTCGGCGCGGGTCCCGGTCCACGCCTCGCCGGACGCCATGATCGACAGCGGCCCGTCGAGTGCCGCCTTGAGGTCGCCGATGATCCGGCCGACCTGGATCTGCAGTCGTTCGAGGTCGGCGCGCGTGGTGTCGTTCACAACGTCCCAGTGAATACCGAGGTGGATTCACATCGGCTTCACGACTGCGTCATCGCAGGATCTAGGCTGTCCATCATGAGTGCGCACTTCGATGTCGTCGTCCTGGGCGCCGGCCCCGGCGGGTACACCGCGGCCGTCCGCGCGGCCCAGCTGGGCAAGTCCGTCGCCGTCGTGGAGTCCAAGTACTGGGGCGGCGTCTGCCTCAACGTGGGCTGCATCCCGAGCAAGGCGCTGCTGCGCAACGCCGAACTGGCCCACATCGTCAAGAACCAGGCCGACACCTTCGGGCTGGTCTTCGAGGGCGAGGTCAAGGCCGACTACTCGAAGGCGTACGAGCGCAGCCGCACCGTCGCCGACGGCCGCGTCAAGGGCGTGCACTACCTGATGAAGAAGAACAAGATCACCGAGTTCGACGGCTGGGGGACGTTCACCGACGCCACCACGCTCGACGTCCGCCTGAACGACGGCGGCAACGAGACGGTCACGTTCGAGCACTGCATCATCGCCGCCGGCGCCACCACCCGCCTGCTGCCCGGCACGTCGCTGAGCTCGCGCGTCGTCACGTACGAGGAGCAGATCCTCGAGAGCGAGCTGCCGCGGCGCATCGTCATCGCGGGCGCCGGCGCCATCGGCGTGGAGTTCGGCTACGTCATGGCCAACTACGGTGTCGAGGTCACCATCGTCGAGTTCCTCGACCGCATGCTGCCGCTCGAGGACCCCGAGGTCTCCAAGGAACTGGCCCGCCAGTACAAGAAGCTCGGCGTCGACGTCCGCACCTCCACCCGGGTCGAGTCCATCGACGACTCCGGCGACTCCGTGCGTGTCACGGTGTCGTCCGGTGACAAACAGGAGGTCATCGAGGCCGACAAGGTCCTGCAGGCCATCGGCTTCGCCCCGCGCGTCGACGGCTACGGCCTCGACAAGACCGGCGTCCGGCTCACCGAGCGCGGCGCCATCGAGGTCGACGACCACCTGCGCACCAACGTCCCCAGCATCTACGCCATCGGCGACGTCACCGGCAAGCTGCTGCTCGCGCACGCCGCCGAGGCCATGGCCGTCATCGCCGCCGAGACCATCGCCGGCGCCGACACCATGCCCGTCGACTACGCCATGATCCCGCGGGCCACCTACTGCCAGCCGCAGGTCGCCAGTTTCGGCTACACCGAGGAACAGGCGCGCAAGCTGGGCCACGAGGTCAAGGTCTCGAAGTTCCCGTTCATGGCCAACGGCAAGGCGCACGGCCTCGGCGACCCCGTCGGCTTCGTCAAGATCATCGCCGACGCCGAGCACAACGAGCTGCTCGGCGCCCACCTCATCGGCCCTGACGTCACCGAGCTGCTGCCCGAGCTGACCCTCGCCCAGCTCTGGGACCTCACCGCCGACGAGGTCGGCCGCAACATCCACGCCCACCCGACGCTGTCCGAGGCGGTCAAAGAAGCCATCCACGGCATCTCCGGCCACGCGATCAACATCTAGCGACGGTGCCCCTGACCTCTGGTCTCCGATCGCGATGAGTGCGAGCGCAGCGCAGGCGGCAGCCTTCTACCGCGAGGCCATGCGCGAAGGCGCGGTCTGGGGTGTCCGAGACGAGACCGGGTTCGCCGCGCCACTGACCGGCGACGGTGTGCGCGCCATGCCCTTCTGGTCGCTGCGATCGCGAGCCGAGAAGGTCATCCAGAACGTGCCGGCCTATGCCGGGTTCACGGTGGCGAAGATTCCGCTGACTGAATGGCGTGAGCGGTGGCTGCCCGGCATGATCGATGACGGCCTGTTCGTTGGCATCAACTGGTCCGGCGAGCATGCCACCGGCCATGACGTACAGCCGGCCGAGGCGGAGGCGGCCCTTGCGGCGACGGAGCCTTGAGCTCGCGCGTCCTGACGCGTCCCGGCGTCCCGGCACCGGCCGGCCCACCGGGAACAGATGGAGACCATGAGAAGCATCTACGTCGTCACCCACCCCGAGGCCACGCACCACGTCGACGGCCTGGTGGGCGGGTGGTACGACTCGGAGCTGACCGACCGTGGCGTCCGGCAGGCCGGGGCGATCGCGGACGTCCTCGCCGGCCGGCTGGGCGCGGCGGCCGAGGTGTACTCGTCGCGGGGCGGCTCGGCATGGACCTGACGATCGACGCCGACCTGCGGGAGAAGTCGTACGGCGAGGCGGGCGGCCGGCCGCAGGCGTGGCTGGACGCCCGCTTCGTCCCGCCACCGCGCGACGGTGAGCGCCTGCGCCACGACGAGGGCGTGGCGGGCGCGGAGACGCAGCTGGACCTCGCCGTCAGGGCGTACGCGGCGATGGAGCGCGTGCTCGGCTCCGCCGCCGAGGAGCAGGTGATCGTGACCCACGGCGGCACGGCCACATATCTCTTCGCGGCCTGGATCGGCATGCCCGTCGACGCCGCGGGCCGGGTGCACTTCCGGGTGTCGTCCGGCGGCATCAGCCTGCTGCGCGAGGACGACCGCTACCACAGCCGTCAGCTCGCCCGGCTCGACGAGACCGGTCACCTCGACGGCTGGTGAGGCCGTAAGTCCTCGGCCTTCTGCTCGATCTCGTCCGTGACGACGCCGTCGACGCAGCGCAGGCGGACCTCGACCTCGACGGCGTCGCTCTCGAACTTGACCTGCGGGTGGTCGTCGGCGTCGTCGTCATCGGCGTCGGCCTCGTAGCCCTGGGCCGGGGTGACGGCGAGGATCCGGACGGTGCCGTCGGCGTTGCACTGCGCGGTGACGGTGCCGGCGCCGAGCGCGTTCACGACCCGCGCACGGGCGGGCGGCGGCGTGGCCGGGGGAGTCGTGGACGGCGGAGTTGTGGACGGCGCCGTGGTCGGCTCGGCGGACGGCGTCCCGGGGTCGGTCGCGCCGGTGGTCTGGCCGGTGGTGGGCGCGGCGAGGCGCTGCTCGACCTCCGCCTGGGTGAGCGGGTCCTGGCTGGAGCCGAAGATGTCGCTGCCGATCATGCCGACCGCCGCCATCCCGACCGCCGTCGCCCCGGCCGCGGCGGCGAGCCACAGCAGCACGCCGGTGCCCACCCGCACGACCCTCGGACTCGTCATGGCCCCACTATGCCCGGCACCCGGGTTAAGGGACGGCTAAGGCGACCTCAACGGACGTCTGAGGCAGGGCGATCCGGCCGGAACGGCGGCGCCGGTGCCCTAGGGTCGTCGGCATGGCTCAGGTGCTCGTCGTCGAGGATGATGCGACGATCAGGTCCGCGCTGATCCGCGGGCTGACCGAGCGCGGCCACGCCGTGCGGTCGGCGCCCACGGCGATGGCGGGGCTCGAGCAGGCGGTGGGCGACCGGCCGGACGTCGTCGTGCTGGATCTGGGGTTGCCGGACCTCGACGGGACGGCGATGCTGCGGATGCTCCGGGGCGTCAGCGACGTTCCCGTCATCGTGGCGACGGCGCGCGACGACGAGAGCGAGGTGGTCGCCGTCCTCGACGCGGGGGCGGACGACTACGTGACGAAGCCGTTCGGGGTCGCGCAGCTCGACGCGCGCATCCGGGCGGTGCTGCGGCGCGGCGGCGACGAGCAGCGCGACCAGGCGGTCACCGTCGGCGGGCTGCGCATCGACCCGCGTTCGCGGCAGGCCACGCTCGACGACGACACGCTGGACCTGACGCCGCGCGAGTTCGACCTGCTGCACTACCTGGCCGCCCGCGCCGGCGAGGTCGTCAGCAAGCGCGAGCTGCTGACGGAGGTCTGGCAGCTCCCGTACGGCGGCGCCGACAAGACCGTCGACGTCCACCTGTCCTGGCTGCGCCGCAAGCTCGGCGAGACCGCGCAGGACCCCCGCTACCTGCACGCCGTCCGCGGCGTCGGGGTGCGGCTGGCCGCGCCCGAGGGGTGACGTCGTGCGTCGCCGGCTGCTCGTCCTCGTCGCCGCCACCACGACGCTGGTCCTGGTGGCGTTCCTGGTGCCGCTGGCGCTGCTCGTCCGCGACGTCGCCGCCGACCGCGCGGTGCAGGCGGCCACCGTCGAGGCGCAGGCGCTGACGTCGGTGGTCGCGACGGCGCAGGGCGAGCCGCTGGCGATCACCGTCGACCAGGTCGACGCGACGTCCCGGTTCGACGTGACGGTGTTCCTGCCGGACGGCGAGCGGCTGGGCGCCGATGCGGACCGGACGCCGCTGGTCGAGCTGGCCGAACGCAGCTCCAGCGCGTCCGCCGAGGCCGACGGCGGCCGCGAGATCGTGTTCGCCGTCGGCGGGTCCGACGGCGGCGTCCGCGTCATCCGCACGTTCGTCCCGGACGCCGAGCTGCGCCAGGGCGTCGCCCGCGCGTGGCTCGCGCTGGCCGGGCTGGGTATCGCGTTGCTGCTGGTCGGGCTGGTGGTCGCGGACCGCCTCGGCCGGCGGCTGGTGCGCGGCGCGACAGACCTCGCGGCGGTGTCGCACCGGCTCGGCCGCGGCGAACTGGACGCGCGCGCCGACCCGTCCGCGCCGGGCGAGCTCGGCGTCGTCGCGACGGCGCTGAACGGGCTGGCCGGGCGCATCACCGACCTGCTGCGTGAGGAGCGCGAGACCATCGCCGACCTCTCGCACCGCGTTCGCACGCCCCTGACGACGCTGCGGATGGACGCCGAGGCGCTGCCCGCCGGCGAGCAGTCCGAGCGCATCGTCGCCGATGTCGACGCGGTCGACCGGGCGGTCACCGACGTCATCCAGCAGGCCCGGCGGCGCGGCGCGGGACCCGCGACGGTGACGGCGGACGCGGCGGACGTGGTGCGCGAGCGGGCCGCGTTCTGGGCGGTGCTCGCCGAGGACACCGACCGCGAGCTGACGGTCGACGTCGCGTCCGGGCCGCTGCCGGTCGCGCTGGCCCGCGGCGACCTCGAGGCGTGCGTCGACGCGCTGCTCGGCAACGTCTTCGCGCACACCCCCAACGGGACGGCGTTCACGGTGCGGCTGGAGCCGCGCGACGGCGGGGGCGCCCGGCTGGTCGTCGCGGACGAAGGGCCGGGGCTGCCGTCCGGTTCGACGACGGGGGTGCTGCGACGGGGGGTCAGCGGGTCCGGGTCGAGCGGCCTGGGGCTGGACATCGTCCGGCGGGCGGCCGAGCAGTCCGGCGGCGGCGTCCGCCTGGACAGCCCGGCGGCCGGCGGGCTCACCGTCGTCGTCGAGCTCGGCTTAGGTCCGCGTTAACCGTCGCCCAGCGCGGCGCTAGGGCGGCCGGCGGGAATGTGGTGGCATCGCACCGAACTGGAGGGACACCACCATGAACCGCAACCGACTGATCTCTGCCGCGGCCGCCGCGGCCGCCCTGCTCGTCACCGGCGGCGTCGCGTTCGCCGTCACGACGTCCGACGACGGCAACGCACCGCGCTCCTCGGTCGTCGACGACAACCCGTCGCTCAGCGACGTCACACCGGACGACTCGCCCTCGACGGCGGCGACCCCGGACGACTCGCCCTCGCCCTCGGCGACCCCGGACGACTCGGCCACCAGCGCGCCCGCCCCGCCCAGCGGCGACGAGATGGGCAGCGGCGAGGCCGAGCAGATCGCACTGGCGCACGTCGGCGGCGGCACGGTCACCGAGATCGAGCGCGAGTGGGAGCACGGCCGGCTGGAGTGGAAGATCGAGATCCACCTCGACGGCGTCGAGCACGACGTCCGCGTGGACGCCGCCTCCGGCGACATCACCCGCGTCGACGTCGACGACGACCGGGACGACGATCGCGATGACCGGGACGACGATCGCGATGACCGGCACGACGACCGCGATGACGACGACCGCGACGATGACGACCACGATGACGACAAGGGTGGCGACCGCGACTGACCCCCGGTCCCCGGCGCCGGCGAGTCCCCCGCTCGCCGGCGCCGCCGCGCTCAGAACACCGGCTTCCCGCCGGTCACGCCGAGGACGGTGCCGGACACGTAGCTCGCGTCGCGCGGCGAGGCGAGGAACACGAACGCCGGCGCGACCTCGGCGGGCTGGCCGGCCCGGCCGAGCGGGGTGTCCTGGCCGAACTTCTCGACCTTCTCCGGCGGCTGGGTGGCCGGCTGCAGCGGCGTCCAGATCGGGCCGGGCGCGACGGCGTTGACGCGGATGCCGCGCGGTCCCAGCTCGGCCGCCAAGTTGACGGTGGCGTTGTTGATGGCCGCCTTCGTGCTGGCGTAGTCGAGCAGCGACACCGACGGGTCGTACGCCTGGATCGACGAGCAGTTGACGACGCAGCCGCCGGCCTTCAGGTGTGCCAAGGCCTCCTGCGTCATCCAGAACAGCGCGTAGAGGTTGGTCTTCATGACGCGGTCCAGCCGGTCCGGGTCGATGCTCTCGATGCCGCCCTCGCGGGCCATCTGGTAGCCGGCGTTGTTGACCAGCACGTCCAGCCCGCCCAGCTCGGCGGCGGCCCGGGCGACGACGTCGGCGCAGGCGTCGTGCGTGCGGAGGTCGGCGGCGTACGCGTAGCCGTCGCGGCCGGCGGCGCGCACCAGCTCCATCGTCGCGTCGGCGTCGTCCTGTTCTTCGGGCAGGTACGTGATGGCGACGTCGGCGCCCTCGCGGGCGAAGGCGAGCGCGACCGCGCGGCCGATGCCGGAGTCGCCCCCGGTGATGAGCGTGCGCAGGCCGGTGAGCTTGCCGGACCCCTGATAGCTCTGCTCGCCGTGGTCGGGCACCGGGGTCATGGCGGCGGTCGAGCCGGGCGGCTCCTGCTGCTGGCGCGGGAACTCGCGCGGCCGGGCGGTCTGATCGGTCGTCATGACGGCCCTCTACCCGCCCGGCGCGCGCGGAAACGGCGTCAGTCGGTGAGGCGGGTCAGCACGAAGACAGGGATGACGCGGCTGGTCTTGGTCTGGTAGGCCGCGTAGTCGGGCCAGACGGCGACGGCGCGCTCCCACCAGAGGTCGCGCTCGTCGCCGGTGACCTCGCGGGCGAGGTAGTCGTGCCTGGCGTCCCCGTCCTGGAGCTCGACGTGCGGGTTGGCCTTGAGGTTGTGATACCAGACGGGGTGCTTCGGTGCGCCGCCGAGCGAGGCGACGACGGCGTACTCACCGTCGTGCTCGACCCGCATGAGGGCGGTCTTGCGGAGCTTGCCGGTCTTGGCGCCGACCGACGTGAGGACGATGACGGGCTGGCCGCGCAGCGTGGTGGCGGTGGTGCCGCCGGACTCCTCGTACTTCTCCGCCTGCTTGCGGGCCCAGTCAGACGTGCTCGGCTCGTACTCTCCGGTGAGGGGCATGTCCACGCCAACCCGGCCGCCGCGGCGCGGTATTCCCCCTGGTCCTGGTGCGGTACAGCAGCCAGACGAAGTACGGGGCGCCGACGATCGCGGTGACCAGCCCGGCCGGCAGCTGGGCCGGCGCGATCACCGTCCGGCCCAGTGCGTCGGCCAGGCAGACCAGCGACGCTCCGAGCAGCGCGGCCACCGGCAGCATCCGCCCGTGCCGCCGTCCGACGAGGGCCCGCGCGGCGTGCGGCGCGACCAGTCCGACGAACCCGATGACGCCGACCCCGGCGACGGCGGCGCCGGTCAGCACGACGGCGCCGGCCAGCAGCGCGAGCCGGGCCTTCGGCACGTGCACGCCCAGGATCCGCGGCGTGTGGTCGTCGACGGAGAGCAGGTCCATCGTGTGCCGCATGCCGTAGAGCAGCGGGACGGCCAGCGCGACGGCCAGCGCCATCGGCACCAGGTGCTCGAACGAGCGCCCGTACGTCGACCCGGCCAGCCAGGTCAGCGCCTTCGTCTCGTTCCACGGGTCGGTCAGCGTGATCATCACGACGATCAGCGACTGCGCGGCCGCCGACACCGCGACGCCGGTCAGCACCAGCCGGTCGCTGGCGAAGCCGCCCCGCGCGGCCAGCGCGAACACCAGCGTCGCCGCCAGCGCGGCGCCGAGTCCGGCCGCGCCGGCCAGCGCCCAGAAGCTCGCGGTCGACACCAGCGTGATCATCGTGACGGCGCCCACGCCGGCGCCGCCGGCCACGCCGATGATGCCGGGCTCGGCCAGCGGGTTGCGCGCCACCGCCTGGATGATCGCGCCGGCCAGCGCCAGCGCGGCGCCGGCCAGCAGCCCGGCGGCGACGCGGGGGAGCCGGGTGTCCATGACGGTGCTGACGATCGGCCCGGCCTGCCCGGACAGCCAGTTGACGACGTCGCCGAGCAGCAGGACGGAGTCGCCGAGCAGGGTGGCGCCGGCGGCGACCGCCACCGTCACGACCGCCATCGTCGTCAGCACGGCGCCGAAACGCCGCCGCGTCACGCCGCCGCGCACCCCCGCGGCCGGCGGCTCGCCGACGGTGTCGGACACGCGGATGCGCCGGGCCAGCGTGATGAGGAAGATCGCGCCGAGGATCGTCGTGATGACGCCGGTCGGCACCTCCAGCGCGCCCTGCGACCCGATCGCCGCCCGCAGCCCGACGTCCGCCGCGAGCAGCATCAGCACGCCCGTCGCGGCCGACACCGGCAGCAGGACGGCGTGCCGGTGCAGCCCGGGCACCACGGGCGTGGCCAGCCGGACCACGGCGGGCGCGGCCAGGCCGACGAAGCCCACCGGTCCGGCCAGCGTCACGGCGCAGGCGGCGAGCAGGACGGCGAGGACGATCGAGCCGGCGCGCACGCGGCGCACGTTGACGCCGAGCATGCGGGCGTGGTCGTCGCCGATGAAGACGAGGTCGAGCTTGCGGCCGAGCAGGAGCAGCCCGGCCAGGACGATGGCGACCACCGGCGCGATGGTGCGGATGCCACCGAGCCCGTTCTGCCCGAGCGAGCCCTCGCCCCACGCGAACAGGCCGCGCGTCTCCTCGGAGAACAGGATGATCAACGCGCTGGTCAGCGACTGCAGCGCCAGCGCGATGGCGGTACCGGCCAGCACCAGCCGCACCGCGCCGGTGCCGCCGAGCCCGGACAGCGCCAGCACCAGGGCGGCCGCGGCCAGCCCGCCGGCGAACGCCAGCCCGGCCGCGCCCAGCAGCGGCAGCGTGAACCCGGCCGTCGCGGCCACCACCAGCGCCAGGTGCGCGCCGGCGTTGACGGCCAGCGTGTCCGGCGAGGCCATGACGTTGCGCGACACCGACTGCATGACGGCGCCGGCCGCGCCGAGCGCGACACCGACGACGACCGCGGCGAGCAGCCGCGGCAGCCGGGAGGCCAGCACGATCGCGCCGGCCTCGTCGCTGCCCTGCCCGGTCGCCCAGCGCAGCACCTCGCCGGCGCCGACCTGTGCGGTGCCCTGCATGAGGTGGACGACCGCCAGGCCCGCGATGAGCACCGCGAGCCCGGCGGCGACCAGCCCCAGGCGGCCGGACTTCACGAGTGGGACCGCCTCAGCCGAGCGCGTCGACGGCGGCGTCGACGTACTGCATCATCGACGTCGGGCCGCCGAACATCCACAGCGAGTCGGGGAGCCGGACGACGTTGCCCGACTGCACGAACGGCAGCGAGTCCCAGATCGCGTTGCCGGCCAGGTTGTCGGCGAAGGCGTCGCCGCCGTCGTTGTCATTGGCCATGTACCAGAAGCGGACGTCGCCGGGCAGCGCCGTCAGACCCTCGACGTCGGTCTGGGCCAGGCCGTACGCGGGGTCGCCCTCCAGCTGCCACGGGTTCTCCAGGCCGATCTGCTCGAACACGTCGGAGACCAGCGAGCCCGGCGCGAACGGCCGGATGCTGACGCTGCCGGCGTCGACCCAGCCGTCGGCGAAGGCGACCGGATCGCCGGCGGCGCCGGCCTCCTCGACCGCGGCCTTGCCCTCCTCGACCTTCGCGTCGAACTCGTCGCGCAGTTCCTGGGCGCGGTCCTGGGTGCCGGTGAGCTCGGCGATGAGGTCGAGGTTCGCGAACATCTGCCCGATGTTGTCCTGAACGTCGCCGCCCGGCATGACGACGACCGGCGTCGTGGCCTCGACCTGCTCGATCGCGCCCTCGATCAGGCTGTCCGTGACGACGACCAGGTCGACGTCGAGGGTGGCGAGGGTGTCCATGCTCGGCTCGCCGCGGGTGCCGATGTCGGTGACGGTGTCGTCGAGCGGCGCGCCGCTGACCCAGTTCTCGTAGCCCTTGATGTCGGACACGCCGACCGGCATCACGCCGAGCGACACGAGGTTCTCGACGGCGTTCCACTCGGTGGCGGCGACCCGCACGGCGGGCTCGTCCAGCGTGACCTCCACGCCGCGGGCGTCGGTGACGGTGATCGGCCCGCCGTCGCCGGTGGTCTCGCCGGTGGTCTCCTCGCTGGTCGACCCGGCCTCCGTGGGGTCGTCGGACGCGTCCTCCGTCGTGCCGCAGGCGGTGGCGAGCAGCACGAACGCGACGGACAGGCCCGCGAGGGCGCGCGCTCTTCTCATGTGGGGTACCTCGTGATCGATGGGTTCGAGTGGGTCAGACGGTGGCGCGCGGGCGGACGTCGTTGTGCCGGCCCACGGCGCGGGTGGAGATGCGCCCGTCGACCGGATCGACGTCGACGTCGACGCGGATGCCGTAGGCACGGCTCAGGTTCCCGGGAGTCAGCACCTCGTGCGGCGCGCCGTCGGCCGTGACCGTCCCGCCCTCGAGCAGCAGGACGCGGTCGGCGATGGCGGCCGCCTGGTCGAGGTCGTGCAGCACCAGGCCGACGCCGATGCCGTGGTCGTCGGCCAGCTCGCGCACGACGTCGAGGATCTCGATCTGGTAGCGCAGGTCGAGGAAGGTCGTCGGCTCGTCCAGCAGCAGCAGGCCGGTGTCCTGGGCGAGGCAGCTGGCCAGCCAGACCCGCTGCGCCTGCCCGCCGGACAGCGCCTGCACCGGCCGGTCGGCCAGCGCCTCGATGCCGGTGAGCGCCATGGCGCGGGCGATGGCCTGCTCGGCGCCGGGGTCGCGGCCGCTCCACCGGGCGCGGTGCGGGTGGCGGCCGTACTCGACCAGCTCGCGCACGCTCAGCCCGCCCGGCGTGCTGCGGCTCTGCGCCAGCAGCGTGACGCGGCGGGCCAGCTCGCGCGGGTCGAGACTCAGCACGTCGGTGCCGTCGTCGAAGCTGATCGCGCCCGTCGTGGGAAGGTGCAGCCGGGCCAGCGCCCGCAGCAGCGTCGACTTGCCGCTGCCGTTCGGCCCGATCAGCGCCGTAACCAGCCCGCGCCGCAACTCGATCGTCGCCGCCCGCACCACCACGTCACGCCCGTACGCGAGGTCGACGCCGCGCGCGGCGAGCCCTTCGGGCAGAGCAGGCGAAATGGTCACGGCGCCAACGTAAGGTACGCCTAAGCTAATTCGCAAGCCACGGCTCCTGGCTGATTCGTCACGTCGGCGCACGTTGTCGGTGCCCGCCCGTAGGGTGGGAAGCCCTCCCAGCCGGGCGGGGACCGTACTCCTCGGCGAACTGGACCGCGTTCCGCGCGGGGCGGGTGTCGGGGGAGTGTGCGTCAGCCGGCGCGAGCGCGTCGCGGGTGGTGCCTTGGCGCCGTGGCGCGGCCGATGCGGTCTCGCGCGTGCCGGCGTGGGCGAGCCGCGTCGTGATCGGGACGGTCGAGGCCGGAGTGCGTCGGCCCGGCCTCCCGGATGGGTCGGCCGTTTCGCGGATGGGTCGGCCTGCCTCGCGGGTGGCCAATTCGCGCACGTTGTCGGTGCCCGCCCGTAGGGTGGGAAGCCCTCCCAGCCGGGCGGGGACCGTACTCCCGGCGAAGCGCGAACCGCACTGCGGCACGAGCGGCAGCCGCCTCCCGCGCGAGCGGGCGACCGTGCGCCCGCCGAGCGGCGACCGCGCCCTCGGCCGCAGCGGGCCGGACCTAGACTGCGCCGCATGGGTGCGCAGATCGCCACGGTGGGCGTCGTCGGGCTGGGGACCATGGGGGCGGGCATCGCGGAGGTGTTCGCGCGGGCCGGCCTGAGCGTCGTCGGGGTGGAGCGGGACGACGCGGCGCTGGAAGCTGGCCGCGGGCACGTCGACACGTCGACGGGGCGGGCGGTGAAGCGGGGCAAGCTGACCGCCGACGAGCAGGCCGCGCTGGTCGGGCGCATCGAGTTCACCACCGACCTCGCCGCGCTGGCCGCCGCCGACCTCGTCGTCGAGGCGGTGCCGGAGCGGCTCGAGCTCAAGCGCGACCTGTTCGGCCGGCTCGACGGCGTCGTCGGCGCCGGCACGATCCTCGCGACCAACACGTCGAGCCTCTCGGTCACCGAGATCAGCGTCGCCGTGTCGCACCCGGAGCGGGTCGTCGGCCTGCACTTCTTCAACCCGGCGCCCGTGCAGGAGCTGATCGAGGTCGTCCGCACGGTCGTCACCGCGCCGGAGGTCGCCGACGCCGTCACCGGGCTCGCGCGCCGGCTGGGCAAGACGCCGGTCACGTGCGGCGACCGCGCCGGCTTCGTCACCAACGCGCTGCTGTTCGGCTACCTCAACCGGGCGGCCGCGATGTACGAGAGCGGTCACGCGAGCCGCGAGGACATCGACGCGGCGATCACGGCGGCGCTCGGCTACCCGATGGGGCCGCTGGCGCTGCTCGACCTGATCGGGCTCGACACCGCCTACGAGATCCTGGGCACGATGTACCGGCAGGGCCGGAATCGGCTGCACGCGCCGGCGCCCGTGCTGGGCGAACTGGTGACGCTCGGGTTCCTGGGCCGCAAGTCCGGTCGCGGCTTCTACGACTACTCCGGAATTGACGGTATCGGCGCGAGCTCCGCTGTGGTCGCCCCCGAAGGGGACCGGACCCGCCGCGTCGCGTTCCTCGACCCGTCGCCCGGACCGTTCGCCGATGCGCTCGCGAAGGCCGGCCACGACGTCGCCGGAGCCGCCGGCGCCGCGACCGCCGAGCTCGTCGTCGCCCCGGGCGACCCGGACACGTTCGCCCGCATCGCCGCCGACGCACCCGCCGGCGCCGTCCTCGTGGCCACCGGCGCCGGGCCGGTCGTCGCCAGCGCCGCCGCCAGCGGGCGACCGGCCGACGTCGTCGGGCTGCACCTGGCCGGGACCGGCGGCGCCGTCGCCGAAGTCGTCCGCACCGTCGTGTCGGCGCCGTCCGCCGTGGCCACGGTCGCCGCCGTCGCCGCGTCCGCCGGGCTCACGTCCGTCGTCTGCGCCGACCGCGCCGGCTTCGTCGTCGACGCGCTGCTGGTGCCGTACCTCAACGACGCCGTCGCGATGCTGGAGACGGGGTACGCGTCGGCGGCCGACGTCGACACCGCGATGCGGCTCGGCTGCCGGCTGCCCGCGGGGCCGTTCGAACTGCTGGACGCGCTCGGGCCGGCCGCCGCGCTGGCGACGCTGGAACGGCTGCAGGCCGAGGTCCGCGAGCCCGGCCTGGCGCCGTCGCCGCTGCTCAGCCAGCTGGCGACCACCGGCCTGCGGTTCGCCGACCTCTGACCGCGCGGTGAAATCCGGGTGAAGGGGAGGCGGCGCACCCTGGTGCACACCGGACATTCTTGACAGTCTGGGTGACCCCCGGCCAACCAGGAGGTCACCGTCATGCGCCGAGCCGTCCTCACCCTCCTCGCCACCCTCGCCGTCCTCGTCGGGCTGGTCACCGCGGCCCACGCCTATCCGCCGGACCCGCCGTCGCCGTCGGAGTCGGCCGCCCAGCTCGACCAGCTCACCGTCGCCGCGCCCGGTTCCAGTGACGGCTACTCCCGCGACCGGTTCCCGCACTGGAGTCCGGCCGAGGGCACCTGCAACACCCGCGAGATGGTCCTCGTCAGGGACGGTTCCGGCGTCGAGACCGGCGCCGACTGCTACCCGACCGACGGCCGGTGGTACAGCGTCTACGACCAGGTCTGGATCGAGGAGCCGAGCGACGTCTCCGTCGACCACATGGTGCCGCTGGCCAACGCCTGGCGCTCCGGCGCCAGCGAGTGGACCGAGGAGCGGCGCGAGGACTTCGCCAACGACCTCGCCCGCGGCCAGCTGATCGCCGTCACCGCGTCCAGCAACAGCTCCAAGGGCGACAGCGACCCGTCCGAGTGGAAGCCGGCCAACCAGGGCTGGTGGTGCTACTACGCCCGGCACTGGACCGACGTGAAGTACGACTGGGACCTCACGATCACCAGCGCGGAGAAGTCCGCATTGCGCGACATGCTGGGCACTTGCTGACAATCCAGGCCCATCGCGCTATAACACTGGGGGCCGTGTTCTCGTCAGCGGCCACGCAATGTCACGTCGGGGGGCGTCGTGCGAGGACTGCGGGTGCTGCCGGCCACGGCCGCGGTGGCGCTGCTGCTGGCTGTCCTGCCCGCCGCGGCCGACGGCCGCGCGGGCTGCGACGACCTGGGCGGATCGGACGTCACCGGCAGCGACGCGATCAGGGCGTCGCTCTCGCGGGGCGACACGCGGCTCAGCGTGACGGTGCGCGACCAGCGGTACCGGATCACCGCGGTCGGCGTGCGCGGCTGGGGCGACTACGTCGTCTACACGACGGCGCCGTTCACCGGGCTGACGGCCGAGCCACGGCCCAACGACCGGCCGAGCGAGATCGACGACTGGTTCGTCTGCGCCCGACGCGACGGCGACGAGCCCGATCCGCCGGACGACGACTGGGTCACGCCGACGCCGACCCCGACGCCCACCCCGACCGCCAGCCCGTCGCCCACTCCTACTCCCACGCCCACGCAGACTCCGACCCCGACGCCCACCCCCACGCCGACGCCGACCGAGACGGCGACGCCGACGCCGACGACCCCGGCGGTCCCGGTGCCGACGGCGATCCCCGCGGGCGGCCCGGCGGCGGGGGCCGCGGCCGAGCCGGACGACGACCGCCGCGGGCCGCTGCCGTTCGCCGTCATCGGCGCGGGCGCCGGGCTGGCCCTGGCCGGATGGGCGCTCAGCAGGGGGCGGCGTGCCGTCTGACCTGCCGCCCCCACCACCGCCGCCGCCCGTCCCGCCGCCTCCGCCGCCCTCGTCCGGCAACACGCCGAAGGGCAGCACGCCAGCCGGCAGCACGCCGGCCGGCAGCACGCCGGCCGGCAGCACGCCGGCCGGGCCCGCCCGCACGCCGCCCCGGCACCGCCGGCCGCGACCCCGGCTACTGCCGTGGCTGGCCGCGCCGGTGCTGCTGGCACTGGCCGCGTGGTGGGGCCTCGACCAGCTCGACGGCGGCGAGCGGCCGGCCGCGGCGATCACGCCGGAGCCGTCCGACACGTACGACCCGTTCGAGCAGTCCGCCGTCCCCGGCGAGCCGGTCGGCGGGGTCGAGGGCCGTTACGACCTGCTGCTGCCGCTGTCCGGGGCGCGGGCGCCGGTGATCGAGATCGGCGGCACCGAGGACCGCGTGCTGCTGCCGCCGAAGGACCCGCTGCTGGCCGGGTGGTGGCGCGACGGCGCGGCGCCGGGCGCCGAGACCGGCACCGCCGTCATCGTCGGCCACGCCGTCGAGGGCGGCGAGGCCGTCTTCAACGAGCTCGCCGGGCTCGACCCGGGCGCCAAGGTCGTCGTCAGCGGCGAGGGGATGAACCAGTGGTACCGGGTCGGCGCGGTCGAGACGATGTCGCCGGAAGAGCTGGCCGCCCGCGCCGGCGACCTGTTCGCCCAGGACGTACCCGGCCGGCTCGCGCTCGTGACCTGCACGGACTGGGACGGGACGGCGTTTCGCTCCAACGTGGTGGTGACCGCCGCGCCGATGTGAGCCGCGCGTGTACGACGATGGAGTGGTGCACGAGAGCATCGAGTCCGGGCCCGACGGTGAATGGGTGGTCCGCCGCATCACCGGCAGCGCGTCGACGAAGGCGTACCGGTGCCCTGGCTGCGACCAGCTGATCCGCCCGGCCACTCCGCACATCGTGGCCTGGCCGACGGTGAGCCTCTCGTTCACCGGTGAGGGCATCGACGAGCGGCGGCACTGGCACACCGGCTGCTGGCGATCGCGCTCCACCCGCCGCCGTTAGACCGGCGCCCGCTGTCGCACGCGCACCACTCGCCGCCGCTAGTGTCGGCGGCATGAGCCTGCCGCTCGTCCTCATCCACGCGTTCCCGCTGACGCCGGCGGTCTTCGACGACCTCGCCGAGCGGCTGACCGGCACGACGCTGATCCGCCCGGCGCTGCGCGGCTTCGGCGGCCCGCCGCTCGACGACGCCGAGCCGTCGGTGGACGTCTATGCCGACGACGTCGCCGCGGAGTTGCGAGCCCAGGGGATCGAGCGGGCGATCGTCGGCGGGCTGTCGCTGGGCGGGTACGTGACGATGGCGTTGCTGCGCCGCCACCCGGACCTGGTCGCGGGCGTCGTCCTGGCCGACACCAAGGCGAGCGAGGACACCGCGGAGGCGAAGGCGAACCGGCTGCGCATGGCCGACGCGGTCGAGCGGCACGGCAGCCGGGCGCTGTGGCCGATGCTCGACACCCTGCTGGGCGAGACCACCCGACGCGACCGCGCCGACCTCGTCGTGCGGGTCAGGGACTGGCTGGACGCCGCACCGCCGGACGGCGTCGCCTGGGCGCAGCGCGCCATGGCCGCGCGCCCGCCGTCGTTCGGCACGCTGCGCGAGGCGGCCGCCCGCGGGCTCACGACCAGCACCGTCATCGTCGGCGCCGAGGACTCCGTCACCGGCCCGGACGAGGCCGGCGCCATGGCCGCGGCCCTCGGCGGGGTGACGGTGCACGTCGTCGACGGCGCCGGGCACCTCAGCCCGCTGGAGCACCCGGACGCCGTCGCCGAGATCGTCAGCCCTTGATCGCGCCCGCCGTCAGCCCCTTCGTCACCTGGTTCTGCAGCAGCGCGAACACCAGCAGCACCGGCACCACCGTGATCATCATGCCGGCGAACAGCGTCACCCAGTTGGTGCCGTAGTCGGCGGCCTGGCCGAGCTGGAACAGCCCGAGCGGCAGCGTCATGCGGTCGGGCGAGTGGATCAGCACCAGCGCGTAGAAGAACTCGTTCCAGTTCTGCAGGAAGCTGATGATCGACACCGACGCCAGGCCGGGCCCCATCAGCGGCAGGATCACCCGCAGGAACGTCCGCACCGGGCCGGCGCCGTCGACGGCCGCGGCCTCCTCCAGCTCTCCCGGCAGCGTCTTCATGAACCCGACCAGCACGAACACGTTGAACGGCAGGTTGTACGTCGCGTACACCAGGGCCAGCCCGAGCCGGCTGTCCAGCAGCCCGAGGTCCTGCATGGTCATGTACAGCGGGATGAACGTGACCATCCACGGCACCATCAGGCCGAGCAGGAACACACTGAGCACCAGCCCGCTGCCCCGGAACGGGATGCGCGCCAGCGGGTACGCGGCGAGCGCCGCGAGCGCGACGCCCAGCACCGTCGCCGACACGCTGACGATGACGCTGTTGCCGAAGAACGAGCCGACGTTGGCGCTGGACCACGCGTCGGTGTAGTTCTGCCAGCGCCAGTCCTCGGCGATCGTCCACGGGCGGGTGCCGATGAACTCGCTGTTGGTCTTCATCGACACGTTGAAGACCCAGGCGAACGCGCCCGCCGTCGAGAACGCGAACGCGCCGAGCAGCAGGTAGATGATCAGGTGGAACCGGCGGAACGGCGCGCGGTCGCTGCCGCGGCGGCCCCCGCGACGACGACGCGACGACGGCGGCGTGGGCGGGCCGGCGGACGGCGCCGGGCGGACGTCAGTACTGGAGCTCATCGCGCTTCATCACCTTGTTGACGATCTGGGTCACGACCAGCATGATCACGATGAGGGCGACGCCCATGGCGGCCGCGTAGCCGAACTCGTAGCGTTCGAACGCGACCCTGTACATCAGTGTCCCGACGATGTCGGTCGACCCGTACGGCCCGCCGTTGGTCATGATGAACACGAACGCGAACGCCTGCATCGTCTGCACGATCCACAGCACGACCAGGATGCGGAACAGGTCGCGCAGCATCGGCAGCATGACGCTGCGGAACAGCCGCCACTCGCCGGCGCCGTCGATGCGCCCGGCCTCCAGCACGTCGGGTGGCAGCCGCTCGAACCCGGCCGACAGCAGCACCACCCAGATGCCGATGCCGTGCCAGACGGTCGTGAACGCGACCGCCGGCAGCGCCGTCGACGCGTCGCCGAGCCAGGTGCGGGCCAGCGCGCCGAGGCCGAGACCCTCCAGCGCCGGGTTGATCAGCCCGAGCGTCGGGTGGTAGATGAACTTCCACATCAGCGCGACGACGGCCGCGCTCAGCACCACCGGCGCGAACACCACGAACCGGAAGAACTTCTCCCCGTGGATGCGCTGGTTCAGCGCCCACGCGATGGCGATCGCCACCGGGAACAGCATGCAGCCGCCGACCAGTGTGAACAGGAACGCGTTCTTCAGCGCGTTCACATAGCCGGGGTCGTCGAACAACCGCGTGTAGTTCTCGATGCCGACGTAGCTGGAGTTGCCCGTGCGGGTCCACTCGGTGAACGAGATGTCGATCGTGCGCACCAGCGGATAGAGGAAGAACACCCCCAGCAACAGGAGCGCGGGCAGCAGGAACGGGATGATGATGCGGCGTTGTGCGGCTCGGTGCATCGTGACTCCTCTCGTCCTGCCGCCCGCGAAACCCTAGTTGCCGTGCACCCGGCGCAGTCCCTCGTCGAGCCGCTCCAGCGTTTGCTGGGCGTCCTGCTCGCCGAAGAGGAGCCGGGCGATCTCCGGGTAGATCACGTCCATGGCCGGGCTCTGCGTGATGCCGTAGTCGCGCGGCTCCAGCGCCTCGGCCTCGGAGATGACCTGGTCGATGCCGGGGATGCCGGGCGGGCTGGGGACGTCGACGACCGCGGAGACCTCGCCGATCTCCTCCGCCCGCCGGGTCTGGGTGTCGACGCTGGTCAGCCGGCGCGACCACTCCAGCGCGAGCGGGATGTTCTCGCTCTCGGCGGCGATGGAGATCTCCTGCAGCGCCGCCATGACGGCGCCCTGGTCGCCCGCGCCGCCCTCGACGGCCGGGAACGGGACGACGCCGAGCTGGAAGTCAGGCGGGATGACGTCGGCCATCTCGCTGACCAGCCAGGTGCCCATGAGGATCATGCCGGCGTCGCCCTGGAAGAACTGCGCCTGGGCGGCGGTGAAGTCGGTGCCCTCGAAGCCGGTGAGGAACGCGCCCTGGTCGCGCAACTCCTGCAGCTTCTCCAGGCCCTCCAGGAAGCCGGGATCCTCGGTGATGTGGCCCTCGCCGCCGGTGAGCACGGCCCGCGCCTTGTCGTAGCCGACGGTGCGCAGCCACAGGTGGTCGCTCCACATGCCCATGTACGGCTCGAACAGCCCGGTGACGGCGATCGGGTCGACGCCGGCGGCCTTCAGGGCCGTGTTGGCGGCGAGGAGGTCGTCCCAGGTGCGCGGCGGCTCGATGCCGAGCTCGGTGAACAGGCCCGCGTTGTAGAACAGCACGTGCAGCGACAGCTCGGACGGGATGCCGTAGATGCCGCCGTCGGACGGGTTCTCCATGAACTCGCGGACGGTCGGGCTGAAGCGGTCCAGCCACGGCTCGCCGGTCTCGGGGTCGTCCTGCTCGAGGTACGGGCGCAGGTCGAGCAGCGCGCCGTCGTCGGCCCAGACCGTCAGCGCCGGGTTGGTGCCGTCGAACATGCCGTAGTCGACGTCGAGGGGGTCGCCGGAGCGCCAGCGCTGCTCGATGCCGGGGCGGGCGTCGGTGTTGGCGAACGTCAGGGTGACGTCGGCGCCGTCGTAGTCGGCCTCGAGGCCGTCGGCCAGCTCCCGCAGGATCGCCAGGCCCGGCGTGCCTTCGGCCGACAGCACGCCGACCTCCAGCGGGGACCCCTCGATCTCCTCGTGCCAGCTGCCCGCCTCGGGCCCGGTGTTCGCGGTGTCGTCGTCGCCGCCACCACTGCACGCGGCGAGCGCAAGGCACCCGGCGGCGAGCGGGGCGACGAATCGCATCGTCTTCATGTGCCTGCCTTCCGTGGGTAACTTCAATATTTCGAAGATAGTTGCGTCAATTCGGAGAATTTACTCCGGTCAGCCGAGATGCGGAAGCATGGCGTCGAACTCGGTGAGGAACCGGTCGACCATGCGGATCTCCTCGGCATCGAGCCGGTGACCCGGCTCGCGGCAGTACGGGTCGGCGAACAACCCGCGGCGCGCCGAGATGAGCTTCTCGGCCGCGATGATCAGCTCGGTGTCGAGCATCCAGTACGAGATGAAGGGCAGCAGGCGGCGGTGCAGCTCGTCGCCGCCCGCGTGGTCGCCGGCCTCGTAGCGGCGCCAGATCTCCACGTAGATCTCGGTGAACGAGCAGCCCGGCTGGGTGCCGACGGCGCCGCGGCGGAACGCGTCGGGCAACTGGACGCCGGCGTAGCCCTCGACCGACGGCAGCGGGGGCTCCGCGGCGGCCAGCTCGGCGATGAGCTGTCCGGGCGGGCTCGACTCCACCTTGACCAGCCGCAGGTTCGGGTGCTCTCCGGCCAGCTCGCGCAGGGTCGCCGCGTCGAGGCTGGTGCCGGTCTCCGACGGCGCGTACTGCAGCACCACCGGGGTCGGCGCGACGGCGGCCAGGACGGCGCCGACGTGCTGGTGGATCGCCCGCCGCGACGGCGACAGGTAGTGCGGCGGGAGCAGGTTGATGAGGTCCGCCCCCGCGTCGACGGCGGACCGGGCGCGCTGCGCGGCCAGCCGGGTCGCGTGGTCCTGCACGGCGACGATCGCCGCGACGTCGGCGCGGTCGCGGGTGCGCGACAGCAGCACGTCGGTCAGTTCGGCCCGCTCGCCCTCGGAGAGCTTGTGGTACTCCGAGGCGAAGCCCGGGAACATCACGCTGCTGACGCCGGTGCCCAGCACGTAGTCGACGACGCGGCCGAAGCCGGCCACGTCGACCGCGCCGTCGGCGTGGAACGGCACCTCCAGCACCGGCGAGACGCCACGCACCAGCTGTGCCGCATCGGCGGTCGTGGTGCCTCCGTCCGGTGTCGGCCGAGTGTCCAGTGCTGCCATGCCGCCCCTCCGGGTCCGCTTAAGTTTCGACATTTCGAAATCATCTTCTGAATATAGAGAGTAGTTGACGCGGGTGTGGCTGTCGAGACCGGCGGCCACCCGATCGGGCCCCGACGCCCGCTAGGGTGGGCCGATGGCATCGGTCAGGCAGGTCCAGGTCACCTTCGACTGCGCTGAGCCCGAGCGCGTCGCCCGCTTCTGGTGCGAGGTCCTGGGGTACGTCATGGCGCCGCCACCTGCCGGGTTCGCCGGCTGGGACGAGTTCAACGCCACGCTGCCGCCCGAGCAGCGCGGCGAGGCGTCGGCCTGCGTCGATCCCACCGGTGTGGGCCCGCGGCTGTTCTTCCAGCGCGTTCCCGAGGGCAAGGTCGTGAAGAACCGGGTGCACCTCGACGTGCGGGTCGGCACCGGGCTCGTGGGTGCGGAACGCCTCGCCACCCTCCAGGCCGAGTGCGACCGCCTGGTCGCGCTCGGCGCGGTACTCGTGCGCGTTCTGCCCGCCGACGAGGTGAACGAATCGTGCATCGTCATGCAGGACATCGAGGGGAACGAGTTCGATCTCGACTGAGCGGCCGCGACGGGCATGCGGCTAGCCGAGCAGGCCGGCCAGCGTGCCGCCGAGCACGGCCGCGCGGTCGTCGTCCGGGATCGGCCAGCCGGTGATCCGGGCCAGCTCCGCCTCCGGCGCCGTGTAGGGCGCGTCGGTCGAGAACACCAGCCGTCCGGCGCCGATCTCCGGGTCGCGGGCGAACTCCGAGAGCACGGTGTCCCACGGCGCGTAGCAGGTGTCGCCGTACAGATTCGGCGCGTGGCGCAGCGCCGGAGCGGCGTCGATCCAGAAGTCGGTCGCGCCGCTGCGGCCCATGACGAACGAGAGCTCCGGCCAGCGCCGGGCCAGCGACGCCAGCGGCAGCGGAACCGCGTGCGGCGGCGTCCCCGTGCGCACGTAGACGAGCCAGCCGGACTCCTGGGCGAACGCCAGCAGCGGGTCGATCAGCCCGTCCAGCAGCTCGAACCCCTGCAGGGCGGCGTCGACGGCGAGCGCGCGGGCGCCGAGGTCACGGGCCCGGGCCAGCTCGGCGACGGCGTCGGCGCCGGCCCACGGGTTGGCGACGGCGTACGCGACCAGCCGGCCGTCCGAGGCCGCGGCCGCCGCCGTCGTGAGGTCGTTGCCGGCGCGGTTGTCCCAGGCAGTGGCGTACTCGCCGGGCGCGACCAGCGCACGGTCGATGCCGAGCCGGTCCATCGTGGCCGTCAGCCCGGCGACGTCGAGCGAGGCGGACCGGCCGGGTCCGAGCCGCACGTGCGCGTCGATGATCACGAGGTCTCCTCGAGGGACAGGCCCAGCGCGCCCAGCGCGTCGGCGTGGATGATCTGCTCGATCACCTCGTCGGGGATCCGCGGCAGCGCGGTGCCCTCGGTGATCGCGTTGACCCGGCGCAGCCCGGCCATCGCCTCGCCGGTGTTGGCGATCGGGAAGTCCGAGCCGAGCAGCAGCTTGTGCGCCGCGCCCCACTCGACGGCGGCCAGCAGCGACTCGTAGCAGACCCACGGGCGCAGGTAGATCGACGAGACGTCGGCGTACACGTGCGGGTGCTTGCGGATCGTCACCACCGTCTCCTTGCCCCACGGGTGGCCCATGTGCGCCATGACGATGCGCAGCTCCGGGAAGGCCAGCGCGATCTCGTCGGTGACCAGCGGGTACGTGTAGCGCAGCGGCGCGTGCCTGATGGGGGAGGCGCCCTGGTGGAACAGGATCGGCAGCCCTTCGCGCTGGCAGTAGCCGTAGAACGCGGTGGCGCGCGGCGAGAGCGGGTCGAAGTCCTGGTAGTTCGGGCCGAGCTTGACGCCGACGAGGCCCAGCTCGCGGCACCGCTCGGCCTCGTCGACGGCGTCGGCGGCGGTCGGGTCGACGGACATGAAGCCGATGCGCCGGGCCGGGTCGGCGGCGACGAACGCCGCGGTGGACGTGTTGGTGTCCTCCGGCCGGTACGGCAGCCCGGTGGCCGCCTCGGGGTCGTCGACGGCGATGTTGAAGACGATCGAGACGTCGGCGTCGGCCATCGCCTCGTCGTAGTCGGCCCACGAGTTCGTCGTCGTGACCGGCCGGTCGGTGCGCCAGCCGGTGTAGACGCGCCGCTCGTCGTCGGGGACGGCGTCGCGGTGCGTGGGGGTGTGCGCGTGCACGTCGACGATCATCGGAACTCCCGCAGCAGGTCGTCTCGGAGGGTGACGCCGAGGCCCGGCTCGGCGCCGAGCCGCACGACGGCGCCGTCGCCGGCCAGCGGCTCGGCCAGGATGTCCTCGGCGTAGTAGTGCGCGCCGATGACGTCCGACGGGATCGCCGACAGCCGCGGCAGCGCGGCCGCGACGTGCAGCTGCGCGGCCGCGCCGAGGCCCAGCTCGCCGTTCGACCCGATCAGCACGTCCAGCCCGGCCGCGTCGGCCTGCGCCGCCATCGCGACCGCCCGGCCCGGGCCGCCGCTCTTGCCGACGTAGAGGCTGACGACGTCCGCGGCGCCCGCCTCGACGACCCGCGTGAGGTCGGCGGTGCCGAACACCGACTCGTCCGCGACGACCGGCAGCCCGAGGTCGCGCAGCGAGCGCATCCCGGCGAGGTCGTCGGGGCGCACCGGTTGCTCGGCGAAGGCGGGGCCGTACGGCGTCAGCGCGCGGATCGCCCGCGCCGCGTCGGACCGCGACCAGCCGCCGTTCGCGTCCATGCCGAGGAACGCCTGGTCGCCCACCAGGGACCGCGCGTGCGCGAACCGTTCGACGTCGCCGTCGACGCCCAGCCCGACCTTGACCTTGAAGGCACCGAACCCGGCGGCGACGGCGGCCGCGTGCGCCCGCTCGAGCTTCTCGCCGTCGCCGGACAGCGACAGCTTGACCGGCACCTCCGTCCGGTACGGCCCACCCAGCGCGACCGCGAGCGGGACGCCGAGCGTGCGCGCCCACGCGTCCCACAGCGCGATCGAGACGCCGGCCTTGGTGAACGGGTTCTGCGCGAGCGCGACGTCCATCAGCCGCTCGAGCCCTCCGACCGGCGTCAGCGGCCGGCCCACCAGCGCCGGCGCGAGGATCGTCTCGACGAAGTGCCGCGCGGTGACACCGTCCTCGCCGCTCCAGATCGGGGTGGCGCTGACCTCGCCGAAGCCCTCGACGCCGTCGCTCGTGACGACCTTCACCAGCAGGAAGTCGGAGCGGTCGTGCGCGCCGCGGGCGCCGTGGACCACGAGGTCCGGGTGTGCGGCCAGGCTGACGGCCGCCGTCTGCACGGCCGCGACGGTCGCCGTCATGCGGCGTCCAGCAGCCGCGCGGGGTTCTCGACCAGCATCGCCTGCCGCTGCTGCGGCGTGATGCCCCAGCCGTCGATCTCGCGCACCCGCGCGACCGCGTAGTCCTGGCTGGCCTTGTCGGACAGTCCGGCGTCGGTGCCGAACAGCACCTTGTGCGCCGGCGCCTCGGCCAGGATGTTCCGGGCGGCGTACGGCGGCGTGCCACAGATGCACAGGTACAGGTTCGGCGTCTCCTGGATCATCGCCAGCGCCTCACGCCACAGGTCGTGCAGGCCGCCGTGGCCGAGCACCACCGGCAGCCGCGGGTGCCGCCGGGCCAGCGCCGCGATCTGCGACGGCGTCGAGTACGGCGGGGTGCCGTCGTGGCTGAGCAGGACGCCGCCGGCGCCCTGGACGATCTCGCAGATCGGGTCCAGCGCCGGTTCGTGCAGGCTGAATCCCTGCAGCCACGGATGCAGCTTCATCCCTCGAAGGCCCAGCTCGCCGAACATCCGCTCGGTCTCGGCGACGGCGTTCCGGTCGCGCGGGGTGACGGTGCCGAAGCCGGTCAGCCGGTCCGGGTACGCGCGGACGAACGCCGCGAGGTCGTCGTTCGCGGCGGGCGTCGGGTTGAACAGGCCGTCGTGGCTGAGCACGACCGCGCGGTCGATGCCGGACGCGTCCATGAACGCGACGAACTCGTCCGCGCCGAAGGTCGCGCCGCCCAGCCAGCTGACGGTGTTCCAGGCCGGCGTGTGGGTGTGGAAGTCGATCACACGGTCCTCACAGGGTCTCGGTCAGGTCGGCGAGGCAGGCGGCCAGACCGGCGACGACTGTGTCGAGGCGCGCGGCGCCGTCGTCGGCGGTGGCCCGCTCGGGGTGGTCGGTGTAGCCGTCGATGGACGTCCAGAGCGCGGCGTCGTGGACGGTGGCGCCGGAGGTCGAGCTGATGTCGGGCAGTGGGTAGGCCCGCGGCGGGACGGGGCCGGCGGCGTCCGGGCGGACCGCGCTGACCAGGGAGGTCTCGAACTCGCCGGCGTGCCCGGGGACCGTGGCGGCGGCGTCGGCGAACCGCCAGTAGTCGACGTGCGCGACGGCCAGCCGGTGCCGGGTCGACGCGGCCGCCGCGGCGGCGTGGCAGACACCGACGTTGCCGCCGTGCCCGTTGACCAGCACCACCCGGCGCCCGCCGTCGGCCGCGACCGACCGCAGCAGGTCGAGCAGCACCGCCAGCAGTGTCTCGGGCGTCAGCGACAGCGTGCCGCCGAACGGCAGGTGGTGGTCGGACGCCCCGAACTGGAGGGTGGGCGCGAGGACGAGCGGGCGCCCGGCCCGCTCGGCGGCGAGGGTCGCGGCCCGCTCGGCCGCCGTCGCCGCCAGCAGCGCGTCGGTGCCGGTGGCGAGGTGCCGGCCGTGCTGCTCGATGGCGCCGACCGGGAGGACGACGAGCGCCTCCGGCAGCACCTCGTTCAGCGTCTCGCGCGACACGTCGGCCCAGTGGATGAGGGTCATGCGGTGACTCCTTGCGTCGCGACCTGCTCGGCGAGGGCCAGTGCGGCGAGGCCGGCGGCGAGGTCGGGGTCCGGCCGGTCCGCGGCGCCGCGGACGAGGGCGGCGAAGCGGGCCACCTGCAGGTCGAAGTCGCGGGTCGTCCGGTCGCCGGGGAACTCGGCGGTCTCCTCGCCGGCGGCGGTCGCGAGCCGCAGCGCGAACGTCGACCCGTCCAGGGTGGCCAGCCCGCGCGGCCCGAGGAAGGTCAGCTCGCACCGCGGCAGCGCGTCGGTCAACCAGCCGAACTCCACCAGCACCTGGTGCCCGCCGGGGTGCCGCAGCCGTGCGCCGGTGAGGTTCGGCGCCGGCAGGCCGGGGTCGGTGCGCAGCGACCACGCGTCGTCGACGGTGAGGGCGCCGGGTCCGAGCAGGTGCGCCAGCCAGTCGAAGACGTGCGCGCCCTCGTGCACGACCGGCGTCCCGTGCTCCAGCGTGCGCCGCATCCGGGCCAGGTGCTCGGCGTCGCCGGCCACCCGGGGCTCGTCGTACACGTGCGCGCGCACCAGCAGCGGCCCGCCGAGCACGCCGTCGTCGATCCATGTCTTGAGCCGCGCGAGCGCGGGGTCGTGCCGGTAGGTGAGGCCGATCTGCAGCCGCCCGCGCTCGGCGTCGGTGAGCGCCGAGTACACCGCGGCGGCTGCCACCGACGTCGCGACGGGCTTCTCGGCGAGGACGAACCGGCCGGCCCGCAGCGCGGCGATGGCCAGCTCCGGCGTCGCCCACGGCGGGGTCGCCAGCACGACGCCGTCCGGCCCGGCGCCCAGCGCGTCGTCCAGGCTCGCCCCGACGACCACGTCGGCGCCCACCAGGGCCTCGACCGCCTCGCGGTGGGCCGCGACCGGGTCGGCGACGGCGACCAGGCGGACGTCGGGGGAGCGCAGCAGGGCGGGCAGGTGCGCGCCACGGCCGATGTCACCGAGGCCGACCAGCGCGACCGCGACCATCCCGTCCCCCAAGTTTCGTTATATCGAAATTAGAAACGCGAATACGAAGATAAGGCACGGCGTCGCGCCCCGCAAGAGGCCGCGGCGTCAGCGCAGGTCGTCGAAGCCCAGCTTCCGCGAGACCGTCTTGCCGATCTCGACGACACCGGCGATGGCCTCTTTGCGACGCTGGCCGGTGAGGTCGCGGGAGAACCCGGTGACGCCGACGGCGCCGGCCACCAGGCCGCCGGCGTCGAAGAACGGCGCGGCGACGCAGGCGATCTCGGCCTGCTCCTCCTCGTCCTCGAGCGCGTAGCCGCGCTTGCGCACGCCGGCCAGCTCGGCGAGGAACGCCTCGCGCGTCGGCTCGGCGGCGCGCGGGCCGCGGCCCGGCGTGAGGTGGCCCAGCAGCGGCTCGAGGTCGCGCTCGGGCAGGTGGGCGGCGATGGCCTTGCCCAGCGCGGTGAGGTTGTACGGCGCCACCTTGCCGGGATAGGTGTCGAACTGGATGAACCCGGGCGTGGCCGCCTTCGCGACGTAGACCACGGAGTCGCCGGTGAGGACGCCGATGTGCACCGGCATGCCGACGAGGTCGGCGAGGTCACGCAGCTCGCGCTGCGCCACCGAGGAGAGGTCGACCTTGCGCACCAGCTGCGTGGCCAGGCCGTAGAGGCGCAGCGTCGGCCGCCAGAAGTGGCTGCGCCCGACCACCCGCCGCTGCGCGTAGCCGCGCTGCTCCAGCGTGTAGACGATGGAGGCGCACGTGGCCAGCGGGATGTTCGTGCGCTTGGCCAGCGCGGTGAGGGTCATGCCGTCGTCGGACTCGACCAGTGTCTCCAGCACGGTCAGCGCCCGCGCGACGGCCGGCGACGGTGCGCGGTCCTGGCCCGCCGTGCCCTCGTTGACGTCTTTGCCCGGCATTCGTGCTCCCTGCATCCGAGGCCCCGAGCCTACGGGATCTCACCTGTGTCACTCTATCTTCTGTTTGCCGTAGTCAAGTTCGATAGTCCGAAGGAGATGTCACGTGACCAGCGACGACCGTCACGCGTCCGCGCCCGCCGTCCCGCCGCCGGCCGGGCCGCAGCGCCCGTCCATCGCCCGCGCCCGGCAGATCGGCGACCTGCTCGCCACGTCCGGCCAGACGGCCGTCGGCCCCGGCGGCGCGCTGATCGCGTCCGGCCGGCTCGGCGACCAGGTCGACCTCGAGACCGGACGGCAGTGCGCGTGGCAGTGCGCCGCCAACGTGCTCGAGGCCGTCCGTGCCGAACTCGGCAGCTTGGAGCGGGTGGCGGAGGTCGTCAAGCTGACGGTCTTCGTGGCCAGCGCGCCGGGCTTCATCGAGCAGCACCTCGTGGCCGACGCCGCCACCGCCTACGTCCAGCACGTGCTCGGCCCGGACGCCGGCGTGCACGCCCGCTCGGCCATCGGCGTCGCCGAGCTGCCCACCGGCAGCCCGGTGGAGGTGGAGGCGCTGGTCCGCGTGCGCTGACCGCCGACCTCTTGTCGGGTTCATGGGTTCACCGCTATCGTCTCGGTTATTCAGAAGATAACTTCGAAATATCGAAAAATCAACTTCTGAGGAGACGCCGTGGCGCCACACCTGACCCGAAGAACGGCACTGACCCTCGGCGGCGCTCTCGCCGGTGGGCTGATCGCGAATCCGGGTGCGGCCGCGGCCGCACCCGGACCGGCCGTCCGGACGGCCGCAGCAGCAGCCGCCGGGCCGCACGGCTCCGGCGAGCCGACCGCCGAGGAGGCGAAGACCTGGTGGACGCCGCAGCGTCAGGTCTGGACGCCGATCGGCTGGAAGGGGCACCTCTTCCGGTTCGACCAGTTCTACAACGGCACGACGGTGTGCCAGCCGGCCATCGCGCTGCCGCCCAGCGGCGCGGCCACGCTGAAGCCGTACCTCGCGCAGTACCGCGGCATGGACTTCCAGGTCACGCCGGTCATGCCGCAGGGCGGCGGCTTCCCGCCGCTGGGCGAGGAGCCGTACTACCTGCACCGCTCCGACTTCGGTGTCGGCATCCAGGGCTGGCGTGAGGACGTCGAGACGCCGGTCCTGTGGACCGAGTGGCGCCGCCAGGAGGGCCTGGTGCTGCGTCAGTACGCGTTCGCGCACGTGCCGGGCGGGCAGCCGATCGACGAGCCCGGCGGGCCGATCTACGCGTGGCAGCGCTACGCCGTCGAGTGGGTCGACGCGCACGACAAGCCGGACACCTTCCAGTTCGTGCTGCGGCTGAGCCGCGTCTACCTGCAGCACCACATCGGGCCGCCGGAGCAGCAGGAGGCGTTCGTCACGATCCAGGCGACGCCGGCCGCCGCGCCGCTGGCCGGGTCGCTGCGCACCGACCGCATCTGGAACCCGGACGGCCGCCCGCTCACCGTCCGCGTCTACGACGAGACCGGCGCCGTCCGGATGGTCGTCGGGACGCCGGCCGGCGCCACCATCGCGCTGGTCGAGGCCGAGAACCACCCCGGCGTCTACGACCTGCGCCTCGCCGTCCCCGCGGTGGAGGGCACGCACCTCGACCTGCTGCTGCCGATGCTGGCGCAGCCGGTCGCCGACGCGGACGCCGAGTGGGCGCTGGGCTGGGACGGCGCGCTGGCCGAGTGCGAGGAGTTCTGGTCGCCGCAGCCGGAGACGGCGTCGGTCATCTCGACCGGTGAGCACCAGGTCGACCAGTTCTTCCGGCGCAGCGTCCAGCTGGCCGAGATCATCGCCGAGAAGAGCCCCGACAGTGGGCAATTCACGTTCCTCACCGGGTCGTTCGGCTACGACCTGCTGTGGAGCACGCCGACGTCGATGGTCAGCCACATGTTCCTCGACCTGCTCGGGCGGCACGAGGTGGTCGACCGCCACACCGACCTGTTCCGCGCGGCGCAGGGCGTGCGGCAGCCGCCGGGCGCGGCGTACCGCAACTTCAGCGCCGACGGGTTCTTCGCGACGCCGCTGTCGCTGCAGTCCTTCGACTGGCTCGGCGACCACGGCGCGATCCTGGAGGGCGCCGCCCGGCACGCGCTGCTCAGCCACGACGACGCGTTCCTGGAACGCTGGCTGGACCCGATCATCGCCGGCTGCGACTTCATCAAGCGGGCCTGTGAGTACACCGACCACGAGGGCGTGCCCGGGCTGATGCCGGCGGCGGCGTCCAACGACACCGGCGTCGAGCAGCAGTCGATCTGGATCCAGGTGTGGAACTACAAGGCGCTGGCCAGTTCCGTCCAGCTGCTGCGGCGGATCGGGCACCCGCGGGCGGACGAGTTCGGCGCCGTCGCCGACCGGTTCCGGACGGCGTTCGGCGACGCACTGCGGGCCGCCGCCGCGGAGGCGCCGACCTGGACCGACCCGGACGGCGACGAGCACCCCGTCCTGCCCACCAAGTTCCACGGGCCGGCCAGCCCGTGGCCGTTCCTGGAGGCGTTCGACACCGGCGCGCTGACGGCGGTGTGGGCCGGCCTGCTCCCCGCCGACGACCCGCTGATGCGCTCGTACGCCGACTTCTTCCGGGTCGGCCCGAACACCCGCCTCTTCGACCCGCACCACCACACCGCGCTCGACCGCGTCGTCCTCGACCACGAGCAGAGCAGCGGCGAGCCCTGCTACAGCTGGAACCTGTTCCACAGCTGGCAGCTCGGCGACCGCGACCGCTACCTCGAAGGCATGTACGGGCTGATCAGCGGCGCCGTCTCGCCGGACACCTACATCGCCTGCGAGCACCGCAACGCGATGTACGGGTCGCTGTTCGTGCAGCCGCTGATCACCTGGACCGCGCGGCACGCCGTCATCGACGACAGCCTGGTCGACGACGAGATCCACCTGCTGCGGCTGTGCCCGCTCGCGTGGGTGAGCGCGGAGCACGAGACCACGTTCGAGCGGATGCCGACGCTGCACGGCCCGGTGTCGTTGCGGTTCCGGCTGTCCGAGGACGGGAAGTCGCTCACCGTCAGCTACGACGGCGACTGGGCGAACCGCGGTCCGCGCCGGACGCTGCTGCACCCGCCGGCGTTGCCCGGCCTGAAGTGGGTCCTGGTCAATCGGCAGCGCTACGCCGCCGATGACGTCATCGTTCTCAAACCCGGCCGATAGGAGCTCCCGATGAGACGTTCCCTCCCGTTAGCCCTCGCCGCGGTCCTGGTCGCCGGCCTCGGCGCCGCCGCCGTGCCGTCGTCCGCCGCGCCCCGCCCGAAGCCGCACCGGGTGGCCGACCTGGACGTCGCGTGGAAGGCGCCGCTGCGCGCGCAGTCGTCGCGGACCTTCGCCGCCACCGTCCCCGGTGACGTCACCGGCGACGGCCTGGCCGACGCCGTCGTCCGCGACCCCGGCCCGGACAGCGGCAGCCTGCGCCTCTACGCCCACGACGGCAGCGCCGCCGGCACCAACCCGTGGCCGTCGTTCACCGTGACGTCCGGCGACTGGGACTTCGCCGACGTCCTGCAGCTGGCCGACGTCACCGGCGACGGGCTGCTCGACGTCGTCGCCCGCGATCCTGACGTGGGCAACGGCACGCTCTGGATCTACCCGAACGACGGCTCCGGCGGCGACGACCCGTGGCCGACGCGGGTGTCGGCCGGGCGCAACTGGAACACCTACGACCAGATCCTGCTCGGCGACGTCACCGGCGACGGCCGGCCGGACCTGCTCACCCGCGAGCCCGGCGCCGCAGCTGGCACGTTGTGGCTGCACCCGCACAACGGCGCGGCCACCGGGAACCCGTGGACCCGGCCGCGGTACTGGGCTGGCACCGGCTGGAATCTCGCCAACGTCATGACCTCGGCCGACATCACCGGCGACGGCAACGCCGACATCGTGGTGCGCGACGGCGGGGGAGCGCTCTGGGTCTACCCGCACAACGGCAACACCAGCACCAACCCGTACACCTCGCGCTACGGCGCCGGCACCGGCTGGAACCTGGCGACGCTGCTGATCACCGCCGACGCGACCGGCGACGGGCGGCCGGACGTCGTCGCGCGCAACGCCGGCGGCGGGCTGCTGGTGTACCCGCACAACGGCGCGGGCGCCGGGAGCAACCCGTACACCGTCGCCCCGTACTCCGCCGGGACCGGCTGGGACGCGTCCGACGCGCTGCTGGCCGGCGACGTCACCGGCGACGGCCGCGACGACGTGCTCGGCCGGGCGAAGGCGGGCGACCTGTGGGTCTACCCGACGGGCGCCGGCGAGCCGTGGTCGGAGCGGTTCGCGGCCGGTTCGACGTGGGCGTTCGAGAACGCGCTGCTGCTCGGCGACGTCAACGGGGACGGGCGGCCGGACCTGGTGGCGCGGGACCGCGCCGCGACCAACGGCACCCTCTGGGTCTACCCGAACACCGGCGCGACGACGTCGAACCCGTGGACGGCGCCGCGGTACTTCGGCGGGACCGGCTGGAACACCGTCACCCAGCTGGCGCTGGGCGACCTCACCGGCGACGGCTGGCCGGACATCCTGGCCCGTGACCGCCGCGGCGAACTGTGGATCTACCAGCACAACGGCAGTTCGGCGGCGGTGAACCCATGGACCGCGGGGCGCCACTGGGCCGGTAGCGGCTGGACCACCGCGACGACCCTGAAGCTGGCCGACGTCGACGGCGACGGCCGCCCCGACCTCGTCGACCACGAGCAGGACGGCACGCTGTGGGTCTACCCGACCAACGGCGCGGCGCCGATCCGGATCGGCGGCGACTGGTCGGTCGCGGACGTGCTCGCCACCGGCGACGTCACCGGTGACGGCCGTCCCGACCTCGTCAGCCGCGACGCCGCCGGCGACCTGTGGCTGCACCCGCACGACGGCTCGACGACGTCCGACCCGTGGACGACCCGCGAGCCGGCCGGCGCCGGCTTCGACTGGGCCTCGGCGCTGCTGCTCTGACCCACGCACGACGACGGCCGGCCGGCGCCCTGCCTCGAGGAGGGCGCCGACCGGCCGTCGGTGTCTGTGCCGGTTACTTGTCCGAGCCGGGGTCGTCGACCAGTTCGGCGTCGACGACGTCGTCGGACTTGCTGGAGCCGCCGACCGCGGGGGTCGGGTCGACCGGGGCCAGGCCGCCCAGCAGGCTACGCAGCTGGCTGAGGTGCGCGGTGATGCTGTCGCGCTGGCGGTTCAGCTCGGCCACCTCGCGCTTGGCAGCGGTCAGCGTGGACGTCGCCTCGGACTTGGCCTCGCCGACGGTGTTCTCGGCGTGCGCCTTGGCCTCGGCGACCAGCTGCTCGGCGTTGCGCTTGGCGCCGGCCACCAGGGCCTTGGCCTGCTCGTCGGCCTCGCGGCGGACCTTCTCGGCGCGCTCGTGCGCGGCGGCCGCACGGGCCTCGGCGTCGGTGGCGCGGTTCTCGGCGTCGTGCACCAGCTTCTGCGTCTCGGCGACGGACGCCTCGTACCGCTCGTTGATCTCGCGCTCGAGCTCTTCGCGCTTGGCGACCAGGCGCAGCTCGTGCTCGGTGTTCTCCTTCTCGGCCTTCAGCTGCGCCTCGTCGAGGATCGCCTGGGCCTTGGCGCGCATGGCCTCGGCCTCGCGCTTGGCGGTGGTGCGCTGGTCGTCGACCTCGCGCTTCGCCGTGGCGCGCAGCTCGGTGACCTCGCGCTCGGCGACCGCACGCAGACGGCTCAGCTCGCGCTCGGCCTGCGCCCGGCGCTCGCTGGTCTCGTGCTCGATGGCCGAGCGGACCTTGGCGGCCTCGCGCTTGGCGGTCTCGACGAGGTTCGAGGCCTCGCGGTTGGCGGCCGAGCGGACCTCCTCGGCCTCGATGCGGGCCTCGTCGATGAGCTCGTCGGCGGACCGCTTGGCGTTGGCCTGCAGCTCGCTGGCCTCGTTCTCGGCCGCGGTGCGCAGCTCGGTGGCGATGACCTGCGCCTCGGCGCGGGTCTCGCTGGCCTCGGCGTCGGCCTGGGCGATGAGCTCGCTGGCCTGCTCTTCGGCGAGACGCAGCAGCTGCTCGATGCGGGCGCCGAGGCCGGAGTAGGTCGGCCGCTCGACCTCGCGGAGCTCGGTGCTGGCCTCGGCCAGCTCCTGGCGGAGCCGGACGACCTGCTTGTCGAGATCGTTGGCGCGGCCGCGCGTCTGCGCGAGCGTCGCCTCCAGTTGCCGTACGTGCTGCTCGACCTGGACACGGTCGTAGCCACGCATCGCGATCGTGAACCCGCCCGTCGGCGAGCCGTCGAAGATCGACAGGCCGTCCGCGCCCGTCTCCCTGACCGCCACTTCCCTTACCTCGCTCATGTTCTCCCTCATCGGGGGTGCCACCCCGCGGGGCAGGCACACGTCATTGGTAGTCGAAATCCGTCGAGGTGCTTGCCCGGGTCTTCCCCGTCACGGACGCCGAGCCCCTCAGATAGCAACGCAGAGTACTCCGAAACTGCGTCGGTGCCGATGGCGGTGGAGCGTCCGCACACCGCGGGCTGACGGCTTCGAGGGTTCGGTGGGGGTGGTCGGGCTGGGGCATCCCTCCGGAGGTCGACATCTGGCCTCCAAGGTGGACACGTTAGTTGTCCAAATGCGAACTCACCACCGGTTGGGGCAGATCCGCCGAATTCTCGTCCGGCCGTCTCAGCGCCGTAATGTTCAGGCATGGGGCTGTTCACGACGATCGACCACGTCGGGGTGGCCGTCGCCGACCTCGACGCCGCCGTCGAGTGGTACCGCGAGCACTTCGGCATGGTGCTCGAGCACGAGGAGCGCAACGAGGAACAAGGTGTGCGCGAGGCGATGCTGCGGGTGTCCGACGGCGACGACGGGCCGCGGCTGCAACTGCTGGCGCCGCTGACACCCGACTCCGCCATCGCGCGGTTCCTCGACACCCGCGGGCCCGGCATCCAGCAGCTGGCCTACCGCGTCGACGACGTCGAGGCGGCGGCCGCGACGCTGCGTGAGCGAGGGCTGCGGCTGCTCTACGACACCGCCCGCCGCGGCACGTCCGGGTCGCTGGTGAACTTCGTGCACCCGAAGGACGCCGGCGGGGTGCTCGTCGAGTTGGTCCAGTTAGGCTCGAAGCAAGCGGAGTGACCTGAGTCGAGGAGGACGCATGGCCGTCATCGCCGGTGGAGCACGTACGCCGATCGGGAAGCTGCTGGGCTCGCTGTCCGGGTTCTCCGGCGCCAACCTCGGCGGGCTCGCCATCGAGGCGGCGCTGGCGCGCTCCGGCGTCGCTCCGAGCCAGGTCGACTACGTCATCATGGGCCAGGTGCTGCAGGCCGGCGCCGGCCAGATCCCGGCCCGCCAGGCCGCGGTCAAGGGCGGCATCCCGATGACCGTGCCCGCGCTCACCGTCAACAAGGTGTGCCTGTCCGGGCTCGACGCCATCGCGCTGGCGGCGCAGCTGATCAAGGCCGGCGAGTTCGACGTCGTCGTCGCCGGCGGCATGGAGTCCATGACGAACGCGCCGCACCTGCTGCCGAAGTCGCGGCAGGGCTACAAGTTCGGCGACGTCACGCTGCTCGACCACATGCAGTACGACGGCCTGTACGACGTCTTCACCGAGCAGGCCATGGGCGCGCTGACGGAGACGGCGAACCGCACGCTGACCCGTGAGGAGCAGGACGAGTTCGCCGCCGCGTCGCACCAGCGGGCGGCCGCCGCCTGGAAGAACGGCGTGTTCGACGACGAGGTCGTGCCGGTCGAGGTGCCGCAGCGCAAGGGCGACCCTGTCGTCTTCGGCCGCGACGAAGGCATCCGCGCCGACACCACGGCCGAGACGCTGGCCCGGCTGAAGCCGAGCTTCCGGCCCGACGGCACCATCACCGCCGGCTCGGCGTCCCAGCTGTCCGACGGCGCCGCCGCGGTTGTCGTCATGAGCGAGGAGAAGGCGGCCGAGCTGGGCGTCACGCCGCTCGCGACCATCGGCGCGCACGGCGTCGTCGCCGGCCCCGACTCCACGCTGCAGAGCCAGCCGGCCAACGCCATCCGGGCCGCGTGCGCCAAGGAGGGCATCGACCCGGCCGGCCTCGACGTCGTCGAGATCAACGAGGCGTTCGCGGCCGTCGGCATCGCCAGCACCCGCGAGCTGGGCGTCGACCCCGCGAAGGTCAACGTCAACGGCGGCGCCATCGCCATGGGCCACCCCATCGGCATGTCCGGCGCCCGGCTGGTGCTGCACCTGGCGCTCGAGCTGGGCCGTCGCGGCGGCGGCGTGGGCGCGGCGGGGCTGTGCGGAGGCGGCGGCCAGGGCGACGCGCTGGTGCTGCGGGTGCCGTGACACCGCCCCTGGCCGGGGCCGGCCTGGTCGAGCGGGCGGCCGGCGGCGACCCCCGCGCCGTCGCCCGGCTGGTCACGCTGGTCGAGAACGGCGCGCCCGACCTGCGCGAGCTGACCGCCGAGCTCGTCGCGCACGCCGGTTCCGCGGCCGTCGTCGGCATCACCGGGTCGCCCGGCGTCGGCAAGTCCACCGTCACGTCGGCGCTGGTCGGGGCGTACCGCGCGCAGGGCCTGCGGGTCGGCGTGCTGGCCGTCGACCCGTCCTCCCCGTTCACCGGCGGCGCGCTGCTCGGCGACCGCGTGCGCATGCAGGACCACGCCACCGACCGCGGCGTGTTCATCCGGTCCATGGCCACGCGCGGGCACCTCGGCGGGCTGGCGTGGGCCACACCGCAGGCGGTGCGCGTGCTCGACGCCGCCGGCTGCGACGTCGTGCTGGTCGAGACCGTCGGTGTCGGGCAGTCCGAGGTCGACGTCGCCGCGCTGGCCGACACCACACTGGTGCTGCTCGCGCCCGGCATGGGCGACGGCGTCCAGGCGGCCAAGGCCGGCATCCTCGAGGTCGGCGACGTGTTCGTCGTCAACAAGGCCGACCGCGACGGCGCCGACCAGGTCGTCCGCGACCTCCGCGGCATGGTCCGGCTGGCCGAGCGCGCGCCGGGCGACTGGCGCCAGCCGATCGTCAGCACCGTCGCCGCCCGCGGCGAGGGCATCGACGACGTCGTCGAGGCCATCGCCGCGCACCACACCTGGGCGGCCGGCAGCGGCGAGGCCGAGCGGCGCCGGGTCCGCCGCGCCCGCGACGAGATCGAGGCGATCGCCGTCACCGACCTCCGCCGCCGCTTCGCCGGGGTGCACGGCGACGAACGGCTCGACGACCTCGCCCGCGCCGTGCTGGCCGGCGAGCTGGACCCGTACGCCGCCGCGGAGAAGATCGTCGACGCCGTGTCATGATCCGGCGTGGCGCTGGGGACTTTGGCCCAACGTGAGGTACAAAGTCAGGAAGCAGCGCGCGTGGCGGGCCTCGTCCGCGTGCCCCGGTACGAAAGGATGATGCAGTGAGGAAAGCGCTCATCATCCTGGGTATCGCGTTTCTGGTGTACTTCGTGCTGACCGAGCCCGAGGGCCTGGCCGACCTGCTCGGCGAGATCGGCAACGGCATCGCCGACTTCTTCGACGCCGTGATGACCTTCTTCACCGAGTTGTTCTGAGCCCGGCGCCATGTGGACGCCCAGGAGGACGGTCGACGGGCTGACCGACGGGTTCGTCCGGTGGCTCGACCGCGTCGCCGAGGACGGCCTGATCAGGCTGTTCTGGCGCAACTTCACGTCCTGGTTCGGGCACCGGCTGGTCAAGCGCAAGCTGGTGGCCGGCGAAGAGATCGTCGCCGAGTGCAAGCACAGCGCCATCCTCTACGGCCTGCCGGCGCTGGCCGCGCTGGGCGGCGTGCTGCTGCTCGTCGTCGCGCCGTTCATGCAGGCCCGCACCGCCTGGCTGCCCCTGGCCGGCGCGGCCGGGCTGCTCGGGTACGCGCTGATCAAGTCGTTGTACATCGCCCGCGACCGCTTCGTCGTCACCGACTCCCGGGTGTTCCGCGTGTGGGGGCTGTTCTCCCTCAACGAGGCCGAGATGGAGATCGTCCGGCTGCTCGACATCACCGTCGTGCGGCCGTGGTGGCTGCGGCCGTTCCGTTCCGGCCACCTGGTGCTCGAGAACGCCGCCCAGGAACAGGGCGTGCGCGACATCCACTTCATCCCGCGGCCCAACGACGTCGCCCGGGTCATCCACGCGCTGCGGCGCGAGGCCACCGGCGCGTCGGCGCCCGCGGCCGAGGAGCCCAAGAAGAAGAACCCGCGGCGGCCGGACCATCCGCGCAACCCGGGACCGGCCACCGCCCGCCGCCGCCAGGGCGTCTACTAGGTTGGGTGCCCATGGCCGAGCCATTGGACCTGGATTTCGACCCGATCGAGCGCGCCGCGTCGATCTGGCGGGAGCGGTTCGGCCCGTCCGAGGCCATGGCCGCCGCCACGTCGATCATGCGGGTGCAGCAGCTGCTGATCGGTGAGTTCGACCGCATCTGCCGGCCCTACGGCCTCACCTTCGCCCGCTACGAGGCGCTCGTGCTGCTCAGCTTCAGCCGCACCGGTGCGCTGCCGATGGCGAAGATCGGCGAGCGGCTCATGGTGCATCCCACCAGCGTCACCAACACCATCCAGCGGCTCGAGGGCGCCGGCTTCGTCACCCGCGAACCCAACCCGCGCGACGGCCGCGGCACGCTGGCCCGCATCACGCAGTCCGGCCGCGATGCCGTCGGCCGCGTCACCACCGAGTTGATGGAGGCCGAGTTCGGCCTGCGCGCCCTCGGCGGCGACGACCGCAAGCAGGTGTTCGACATCCTGCGCGGGCTGCGCGTGGCGGCCGGCGACTTCAGCGACTGATCGCGCTGAAGCCGTCGAGGTAGTCGTCGGTGTCGATGCCGAGCAGGTGCCGCTGGGCGACGAAGCCGATCATGACGCCGTACATCGTGCGGGCGACCTGCTGGCTGTCGGCGTCGGCGGCGAGGTAGCCGGCCTCGCGCCAGCGGTCGGCCAGCTCGGCCCACAGGCCGATGATGCGGTCGGCGATGGTGGTGACGATGCCGCGGATCTCCATGTCGCGGACCGCCTCGGACCACACGTGCAGCGCCATCTTCGTGCGGTCGACCTCGCCGGCGGTGACGTGCTCGGTGATGTGGACGAGGGCGCGTCGCAACGCCTCGTCCGGCCGGGGGACCGGATCTTCGCCCAGCAGCTCCTGGAACGCGTCCTCGGCGGTGCCCGCGATGCCCTCGGCCGTCGTGCGCACGAGGTCGGCCTTGCTGGGGAAGTACCGGTACACAGCGCCGGCGGACAAGCCCGACTCGGCGAAGACGTCCTGCATGGACGTGGCGTGGAAGCCCTGGCGGCTGAAGCAGCGCCAGGCGGCTTCGAGGATCTGCAGACGCCGGGCGGCGAGGTGGGCTTCGGAGACACGGGGCATGCCCCCATCGTAAAACGAACGATCGTTCTTGACACCTCGGCGGTTCTGGGAGGAGAGTGGTGCCATTGGAGAACGGTCGTTCGTTTTAGCTTGTTGGAGGAACCATGCGCAGGGTCATCGGCATCGCGCTGGGCCTGTCCATCGCCATCGGAGTTCTGGTCACCGCGTTCGTGTGGCCAAGTTCGGAGATCGCGCCACGCGACGTGCCCATCGCCGTCGCCGGGCCACCCGAGGCGGTCGCCGCGGTGTCCGAGCAACTCGACGAGGCGGTGCCGGACGGCTTCTCGGTCGACGCCGTGTCGTCGGAGGAGGAGGCGCGGTCCGCCATCGCCGACCGGGATGTGTACGGGGCGATCGTCCTGTCGCCGTCCGGCCCGCCGTCCGTCGTGACCGCCTCCGCCGCCAGTCCCGTCGTGGCGCAACTCCTGGAGAGCGTGGCCAGGTCGATGGCGGCCTCGTCCGGGTCGTCGTCCGGGCCGGTGATCGAGGATGCCGCGCCGCTGCCGTCCGACGACGCGCGCGGCACCGGATTCAGTGCGGGCGCGCTGCCCATGGTGTTCGGTGGTATCGCGATCGGCGCCGCGATGAGCTTCGTCGTCTCCGGGGTCTGGCGCCGGGTGGCCGGTGCGACCATGGCGGCGATCGGCGGCGGAGCGATGGCCGTGCTGGTCATGCAGAGCTGGCTCGGCGTGCTCGACGGCAACTGGTTCGCGAACGCGGGTGTGTACGCGTTGATCCTCGGTGCGACCTCGTTCACGCTGATCGGCTTGAACGCGGCGCTGGGTCACCCTGGAGCGGCGCTCGGTGCCGCGGCCATGCTGCTGCTGGGCAACCCGCTGTCCGGCGTGACGTCGGCGCCGGAGCTGCTGCCGTCCGGGTGGGGGACGCTCGGCCAGTTCCTGCCGCCGGGCGCGGGTGGGACGCTGCTGCGGTCGACGGCCTTCTTCGACGGAGCGGGGGCGCTGCAGCCGGTGCTGGTGCTGTCCGGCTGGGTGGTCGTGGGCCTGCTGCTGGCGGCGGTGGGGGCGCGGCGTGGCGCCCCGGTGGCCTCCGATCCTGTTCCCGTCGGGGAGGCCACGTTCGCCAAGTAGCCTGCCGGGTTGCGCCTGCCCCCTGCTGCTCTCGATTGTCGGGGGCGCGGGCGGCCGCCTCAAGCGGACCTCTTGATGTGGCGCTTCGCGCCGGCGGAGGACCGCTTGACCCGGCCGCCCGCGCCCCCGTTTCAGCAGCGTCAGGGGGCCGGCCGGAAAATGGGCCCGGGCCTCCAGCCCTGCTGGGGTTCGGGTCCGCTGGCCGCTCACTGGTCATCGGGCGTTCCGGCTGCCGGCTCTGATGTGGGTTGCGTCGACCCCTCCCGGCCCGGGTGGGGCCCACCCTACGGGCGGGCACCGACAACGTCGCGCGCAACCGGGCGGTTCGTGTGATCATCCAGGATCCGACCACGTAGAGGGGGTCGGATGCTGGATGATCACGCGGCCGGGGTCAGCGACGGGTCCAGGAGTCGGGGCGTTTCTGCAGTTCGATGACGTGGTCCGGGAGGCGGTCGGCGATGACGTCGGCGACGGTGGTGTGCTCCAGTACCTCGCGCAGGCTGGCCCGGACCGCCACCCACACGCGGGTGAGCGGCTGCGCCGGCCCGGGATAGATGGTGTCCTCGGGCGGCATGCCGCGCACCGCGGCCAGCGGGCCCTCGGTGGCCCGGACGATGTCGGCGAGGGTGATCTCGGCCGGCGGTCTGGTGAGGCGATAACCGCCCGTGGCGCCGCGCTGGGCATCGAGGATGCCGGCCCGGCGCAGGTCGCCGAGGATGGTCTCGAGGAACTTGCCGGGGATGTCCTGCGCCTCCGCCAGCTGCTGCCGGGTGGCCGACGACGGCTGGAGGGAGGCGAGCTGGACCACCGCCCGGACGGCGTAGTCGGCGCGCGCTGTGATGTGCACGAGCCCGATCATCCCACTGCGGGTACGATGGAGCCAGTTACTAGGACGTCCAACTAAAATGGAGACCCCATCATGGATGCCCGTGAGATCGAGGACGGCCGCCGACGCTGGCAGGCCAGGCTCGACGCCGCGGTCGCGGCCGGCAAGGTCCGCGACACCGACTTCACCACGCTGTCCGGCACCGAGGTCGACCCCGTCTACGGGCCGCCCGACGGCGTCGACGATCCCCGGTTCGAGCGCATCGGCTGGCCCGGCGAGTACCCGTTCACCCGCGGCCTCTACCCCACGGGGTATCGCGGGCGGGCGTGGACGATCCGGCAGTTCGCCGGGTTCGGCAACGCGCAGCAGACCAACGAGCGCTACAAGATGATCCTGCGCTCCGGCGGCGGCGGGCTGTCCGTCGCGTTCGACATGCCGACGCTCATGGGCCGCGACTCCGACGACGCGCGCAGCCTCGGCGAGGTCGGCCACTGCGGCGTCGCCATCGACTCCGCGGCCGACATGGACGAGCTGTTCGCCGGCATCCCGCTGGGCGACGTCACCACGTCGATGACGATCAGCGGGCCGGCGGTGCCGATCTTCTGCATGTACGTCGTGGCCGCCGAGCGGCAGGGCGTCGCCGTCGGCGACCTCAACGGCACGCTGCAGACGGACATCTTCAAGGAGTACATCGCGCAGAAGGAGTGGCTGTTCGAGCCCGAGCCGCACCTGCGCCTCATCGGCGACCTCATGGAGTACTGCGCCGAGAACGTGCCCGACTACAAGCCGCTGTCGGTGTCGGGTTACCACATCCGCGAGGCCGGCTCGACGGCCGCGCAGGAGCTCGCGTTCACGCTGGCCGACGGCTTCGGCTACGTGGAGCTGGGGCTGTCGCGCGGTCTCGACGTCGACGTGTTCGCGCCCGGGCTGTCCTTCTTCTTCGACGCCCACGTCGACTTCTTCGAGGAGATCGCCAAGTTCCGCGCCGCCCGCCGCATCTGGGCGCGTTGGATGCGCGACGTCTACGGTGCGACGAGCGAGAAGGCGCAGTGGCTGCGCTTCCACACCCAGACGGCGGGCGTCTCGCTCACCGGGCAGCAGCCGTACAACAACGTCGTCCGGACGGCGGTCGAGGCGCTCGCCGCGGTGCTCGGAGGCACGAACTCGCTGCACACCAACGCCCTCGACGAGGTGCTGGCGCTGCCGACGGAGTCCGCGGCCGAGATCGCCCTGCGCACCCAGCAGGTGCTGATGGAGGAGACCGGCGTCGCCAACGTCGCCGACCCACTCGGCGGCTCGTGGTACGTCGAGGCGCTCACCGACCGCCTCGAGGCCGAGGCCGAGGCGATCTTCGACCGCATCCGCACCATGGGCGAGCGCGACCGCCGCTGGCACGACGCCTACGGCCCGATGACGGCGGGCATCCTGCGCGGCATCGAGGACGGCTGGTTCACCGGCGAGATCGCCGAGTCGGCGTTCCAGCACCAGCAGCGGGTCGAGAAGGGCGACAAACGCGTCGTCGGCGTCAACGTCCACACCGGCAGCGTCACCGGCGAGCTCGACATCCTGCGGGTGTCGCACGAGGTCGAGGACGTCCAGCGCGAGGTGCTGACGAAGCGGCGGGCGGCCCGCGACGACGCCGCCGTGCGGGCCGCGCTGGCCGCCATGGTCGAGGTCGCCCGCACCGACGCGAACATCGTCCCCGCCATGCTCGACGCCGCCCGGGCCGAGGCGACGCTGGGCGAGATCTGCGACGCGCTGCGCGCGGAATGGGGGGTGTACTCCGAGCCCGCCCGGTTCTGACGGGTGGACGGCCCGCCGGTGATCTGTCACCATGCGGGCAACAGCGCTCCGACCAGGGAGGTCGCATGTTGGTGCCGATCCTGCTGGCCGTGATGATCGCCATCCTGCTCGCGCACGCCTATCCGTTGCGCCGCCGCGTCGCCGACGAACCCGCCCGCCCGGCCGCGTCCGCGCCGCTCGTTCCGGTGCCTCGCGCGCACGCCGTCGACGCCCGTCATTGGAACAGCGCCTACTGGGACTGACGGACCCATGTGGCAGCCGGGCGGCTGATCGGTGGAGGATAGGGGGATGAGCTCGCAGAGTTTCAGCCGCCCCGGCGCCGTCGACCTGTCCGCCCTGAACGGCGGCGGGACGCCGCAGCAGGCCACGCCGGGCGCCTCCGGCGGTGGCTACGTCATCGACGTCACCGAGGAGACGTTCCAGTCCGAGGTGCTCACCCGGTCCATGTCCGTGCCCGTCGTCATCGACTTCTGGGCCACCTGGTGCGAGCCCTGCAAGACGCTCTCGCCCATCCTCGAGCGCCTGGCCGCTCAGCACGAGGGCCGGTTCGTCCTCGCCAAGATCGACGTCGACGCCAACCAGGCCATCGCGCAGGCCGCGCAGGTGCAGAGCATCCCCACCGTCGTCGCCGTGCTGCGCGGGCAGCTGGTGCCGATGTTCCAGGGCGCCATCCCCGAGGCGCAGGCCCAGCAGGTCATCGACCAGCTGCTGCAGATGGCCGTCGCCAACGGCGTCGCCGGGCGGGCCGACCCCATTCCGGGCGCCGGCGGCGCCGCCCCGGCCGAGGGTGACGACCCGGTCGAGGAAGAGCCGATCGACCCCCGGTTCGAGGCCGCCTACGACGCCATCAACGCCGGCGACTTCGACAAGGCCGCCCAGGCGTACCAGCAGGTGCTGGCCGAGGCGCCGGCCGACGCCGAGGCGAAGGCCGGACTGGCCCAGGTCGAGCTGCTGCGCCGCACGGCGGGCGCCGACCCGGCCGGGGCGCTCGCGGCCGCCGACGCCGACCCCGCCGACGTCGGCGCGCAGCTGCTGGCCGCCGACATCGAGGTCGTGTCGGGCCGGGTCGACCAGGCGTTCGACCGCCTCATCGGCACCATCCGGCGCGTCTTCGGCGACGACCGCGAGCAGGTCCGCGCCCGCGTCGTCGAGCTGTTCGACATCGTCGGCAGCGCCGACCCGCGCGTCGTCAAGGCGCGGTCGGCGCTGGCCAGCGCGCTGTTCTAGATGCTCGGCGGCAGCGGGCCGGTGAACACGTCACCGAGCCCGCGGCCGCCGCCGAACGTCAGCCCGGTGATCAGCGTGCCGGTCGCGTCGAGGTAGAGGTTCGCCTCGTCCCACTCGTCCGCGCCGTCGCGTTCCGGCGTGCCGAACTGAGTGCGCTCGCGCACCTTGCCGCGGCTGCCGAGCGTGCTGACGACGACGTCCACGCCGCCCGCGCTGACGCCGACGCGGCCGTCGGTGTGTCCGGCGACGGTGACGGTGCCGTTCGTCCCGACGTGTACGGCGGCCGCGCGGTCGTCGCCGCCGGTGCCGTCCTGGGTGATCCAGCGGGCCCTGCCCGACGACGTGACGGCGACGGCGAGCTGGTCGTTGCCGCCGGCGCTGGTGGCCCCGAGCGTCCCGCCGGTGTGGCCGACCGCGACCACGCCCTGCGTCGGCAGCGGTGCGAGCGCGCTGAACTGGTCGCTCTCGGCCGTGCCGAACTGGCTGAGCCAGTCCTGCGTCCCGGCGTCGGTGAACCGGGCCACCCACGCGTCCAGGCCACCGTGCGCCGTCGCACCGGGCATCGCCTGTGAGGTGACCCCGGCGACGTAGACGCGGCGGTCGGCGCCGATCGTGACGGCCAGCGCCTTGTCCTCGCCGGGGCCGCCGAGCTGGCGGGTCCAGAGCAGCTCGCCGTTCGCGTCGAACCGGGCCAGCAGCGCGTCCTTGTCGCCGGCGTTCGGTGTGCCGCCGACGCTGCCGCTGGTGTAGCCGGCGACGTAGAGCCCGCCGTCCGGCGCGGGGACGCTGGCGTAGGCGCGGTCGGCCGCGGCCGGGTCGCCGAATCGCGTCAGCCAGACCGTCTCGCCGGTGGCCGTGTCGCCGGCAGCCGTCTCGCCGGTGGCCGTCACCCGCGCGCCGAACGCGTCGCCGCCGGAGTAGCCGGCCGTATAGAGGTCGCCGTACGGTCCGGTGTGCAGGCCGTAGACCCGGCCGGTCTCGGCGAGCCGCAGTGTCCAGCCGTCGTCGCTGCTGAGGGCGGGTCCGGCGCCGCCCTCGTTGACCGCGGCGACGGTGCCGCCGTTCGCCGTGATCGCGACGCCGCCCGCGCGGTCGTCCCCGCCGGTGCCGGTGATGACGCCGGGCAGCGGGATCGGGTCGGTGGTGCGCAACCGCCCGGCGACGTCGGCGAGACCGTCGCGGAACGCCGGGCGCCAGACGTCCCAGTCGTGCCCGCCGTCGAGCACGCGCAGCTCAGCCGTCACACCGTCGACCCGCCTCGCCGCGTTGTACAGCCGGGCGGACTCGAAGTCGATGTCGTGCTGGGCGTCCTCGGGCGCCGGGTTCGCCCACTCGTCGTCACCGACCGCGATGAACAGGTGCGTCGGCAGTTCCGGGTCCGCCGTCTGCAGCAGGGCCGGGTAGTTGAGCTCGGTGTACCGGGCGTCGTCGAAGAGCGCGTCGCCGCGGCCGAAGCCCCCGAACTCGCGCGCCGACGAGTCGGCCGGCGGCAGCGGCACGTAGACGGCCGGGCTGAGCACCAGGCCGGCGGCGAAGACGTCCTGGTGGGCGAGGGCGTAGCGGAGCGCGCCGTAGCCGCCCATCGAGTACCCGCCGACGGCCCTTGCGTTCCGATCCGCAACGGTTCGATACGTCGCGTCGACGTGCGCCACAAGGTCGTGCGTGATCGCCGTCTCGACGGCCGCACCGCCGGTGTGCAGGGAGTCGACGTACCAGTTGCCGCGGTCGCTCCACGGCGCGTCCGGCATGACCGCGATCAGCGGCGGCACGTCGCCGTCGGCGATCAGGCGGTCGAGGTCGGCGGTCACCTGCTGCCAGGCGGCCATCGTGTCGCCGCGGCCGTGCAGCAGGTAGATCGTGGCGTACTCGTCGTCGCCGTCCTCGTAGCCGGCGGGCAGGTAGGCGGCGTACTCGACGGGGGCGCCGGCCGCGCCCGCCGGCGCCGTCCCCGTCACGACGGTGCCCTGCGCCGCGGATGCCTCGGTGGTGGCGTTGGTGGCCTGTGCCGGGCGTGCGTCCGTGGCGGTGGTGTCGGACTCCGGCTCCGATCCTGACGTCGCGACGTGCAGGGCTGCGAGCAGCAACGATGCCGCTGCTACCGCCGTCGCCCGGTTCCATGCCGCCATCCGTCGCTCCTTCGCGCCGTGGGCCGGAAACGTTTCCGTCGATGGCCGCGATGGCCGGCTGCGGCGATTCCGGGAGGTCGGCGCTACTCCAGCACGCCCTCTGCCGGGCCGTCAAGAGTCCGCCGCCGGTCCTTCGCGGCGCACTCGCTCGCCGCCGCCCACCCGGTGCGGCTCCGCCGCCGCCCGTTGATCACGGATCAACGGGGTTCAGCCTGCCTGGGGCCCCTGATTTCTCCATGATCAACTCTTGGTGTGGGACGCAAGGGGCTGGTGAGGCTGCTGTGGTCGACTGGGGCGGCGCGGGCGGGGCAGGTGAGTGGGCGGGCCAGTCGGTGGGGTGGGCTGGCGGGCAGAGTCGCCCGGAGGGTGTGTGAGTCGGCGCCGGCGCGGCGCGGGCGCGGCAGGTGCGTGGGCCCGGGCGGTGCGGGGCGGTTGAGTTGGCGTGGCGGGCGGGTGGCCCGGGTGGCGGGGTTCCGGCAGCTCGGGAGCCGCCGCGGGTCACGGGTTCGTATCGGCGACTTGACGGGACCGGGCGCGGCACGATCCAATGTCCACCACACCCCGGAAACGTTTCCCACCCGTCACCGCAGCACACTCGGAAACGGTTCCGGCCCCGATCCACGAGGAGGTGGACGCACGTGTCGCAGCGCCGTCGGCCGACGATTCATGAGGTGGCCAAGGTCGCCGGGGTCTCGATCTCCTCGGTGTCGCGCGCGCTCAACGGCAACACCTCCAACGCCGACATGGTCGCCCGGGTGAACGCCGCGGTGCGGGAGGTCGGCTACGTCCCGAGCGTGGTCGCGCAGTCGCTGAAGACGCGGCACACGGGGCAGGTCGCGTTCGCGATGGAGGACATCGGCAACGCCGCGTACCTGGAGATGGTTCGCCGCATCCAGCCGACGCTGCGGGACGAGGGCTACCGGCTGCTGCTGCACAGCACCGCCGCCGACGTCGAGGACGAGCTGGGGGTGCTGGCCAGCCTCAGCCAGAACTACGTCGACGGGCTCATCCTGTGCCCGCTGCGCGTCACCGACCGCCACGTCGAGGCGCTGCGCCAGACCGCGGTGCCTGTCGTGGTCATCGGCCTGCTGCCGGACGACGTGCCGGTCGACAACGTGCGGGCCGACTCGCGGGTGGGCGCGCAGCTGGCGGTCGAGCACCTGGCCGAGGCCGGCGCCCGCCGCATCGCGTTCATCGACGGCCCGCTCGACACCGTCCCCGGCCGGGCCCGCTACGACGGCTACCGCAGGGGGCTCGCGGCGGTGGGGCAGGAGGCGGACGACGCGCTGATCCGGTTCACGGACTTCCGGTTCGACGCCGGCCGCGAGACGGCGCGCGAGCTGCTCACCCAGCACCCCGGCATCGACGCGGTGCTGGGCGCCAACGACCTCATCGCGATGGGCGCCCTGCACGCGCTGCGCGAACTCGGCCGCGACGTCCCCGGCGACGTGCGGGTGGTCGGCATGGACGACACCCCGCTGGCCGCCACCAGCTTCCCGCCGCTGTCCAGCGTCTCCCTCGGCTCGGCCGACCGCGGCCGCATCGCCGCGGAACTGCTGCTGCGACGGCTCGACGGCGACGACGCGCCGCCCGAGCGGGTCACCGTCCCGCCGTCGCTGACCGTCCGGGAGAGCAGCCGATGAGCGCCACCGCCACCGCGCGTCGGCCCGCGACCCGGCCCACGGCGCCGAAGCGCAAGAACTTCCTCGGCCTGGACCGCGACGGGCTGCTGCTCGCCGTGCCGGCGCTGATCCCCGTCGTGCTGTTCAGCATGTACCCGCTGCTGCGCGGCATCTACCTCGGCTTCACCGACGCCGAGGCCGGACGCAACAGCGAGACGGCCTTCACCGGCTTCGAGAACTACAGCCAGCTGCTCGGCGACTCGTACTTCTGGGACTCCTTCCGCATCGGGCTGATCTGGGCGTTCGGCGTCACGATCCTGCAGTTCTTCGCCAGCCTCGGCCTCGCGTTGCTGCTCAACCAGAAGCTGCGGCTGCGCTGGCTGGCCCGCACGCTGGCGCTGGTGCCGTGGGCGATGCCGCCGGTCGTCATCGGCATCATGTGGCGGCTGGTGTACCACCCCAACGCCGGCATCCTGAACAGCACGCTCAAGGACCTCGGGATCATCGACTCCAACGTCGAGTGGCTCAGCTCGCTGTCGCTGGCGCTGCCCGCCGTCATCGTCGTCGGCGTGTGGTCCGGCATGCCGCAGACGACGGTGGTGCTGCTGGCCGGCCTGCAGAGCGTCTCCGAGGAGCTGAAGGAAGCGGCCGCGGTCGACGGCGCGGGCCCGTGGCAGCGGTTCCGCAACGTGACGTGGCCGGCGCTGCGCCCCATCGTCACGGCGATGACGACGCTCGACTTCATCTGGAACTTCAACTCCTTCAGCCTCGTGTACGTGCTCACCGAGGGCGGACCCGGCGGCTCGACCCGGCTGCCGATGCTCTTCGCGTACGAGGAGGCGTTCCGCTACGGCAACTACGGCTACGCGGCCGCGCTGGGCAACGCGATGGTGCTGGTGATCGCCGTGTTCGTCGTGATCTACCTGCGACGGCGCTACCGGGAGGAGGGCTGACGATGCGCGGCTTCCGCACGCTGGCGACGCCGGCGAAGTACGTGGCGCTGATCGCGTACCTGGTGTTCCTGGCCTTCCCGCTGCTCTGGCTGATCTCGACGGCGTTCAAGCCGCCGCAAGAGATGGCGCTGATCGATCCGACGATCATCCCGGCCGAGCCGACGCTGGACAACTTCCGGCTCGCGTTCGAGCAGCAGCCGCTGGCGCGGGCGCTGCTCAACACGTTGATCATCGCCGGCACCTCGGCGCTGGTGACGGTGCTGCTGTCGATTCCGGCGGCCTACGTGATGGCGCGCTACCGCTCGGTGGTGAGCCGGATGACGGTGCTCTGGGTGCTGCTGAGCCAGATGTTCCCATTCATTCTGGTGATCATCCCGCTCTTCCTGTTACTGCGCGACGCCGGGCTCTACGACACCCAGATCGGCCTGATCATCGTCTACGTCGTCTGGAGCATGCCGTTCGCGCTGTGGATGCTGCGCAGCTACGTCGTCGGCATCCCCGTCGAGCTGGAGGAGGCCGCCGCCATGGACGGCGCCGGCAAGCTCCGCACGCTCAAGGACATCGTCGCGCCGCTGCTGGTGCCGGGCGTGGTCGCGGCCGCGCTGTTCGCGTTCGTGTCGGCGTGGAACGAGTTCCTGTTCGCCCTGGTCCTGCTCCGCACGCCGGAGCTGCAGACCATCTCACTGACGCTGGTGAAGTTCATCGGGGCGGAGGGGGTGGCGCGGCTGGGCCCGCTGGCGGCCGCCGCGCTCGTCGCCACGATCCCGAGCCTCGTCTTCTTCGCCATCATCCAACGCCGTCTCGTCGGGGGCATGCTCGGCGGCGCGGTGAAGTCCTGACCACCCACATCACCACCCCAGGAGGGATCGTGCGCAGAGCAGCAACGATCGTGTCCGCCGGCGTCGTCAGCGCCGGCCTCGTGCTGGCCGGTTGCGGCTCCGGTGACGGAGACGGCGACGGCGCCGGGACGGGCGGCGGCGACGGCCCGGTGACGCTGACCTTCCAGAGTTTGGCCTTCCAGCCGGAGTCCATCGAGGCGAACCAGCAGATCATCGAGCAGTGGAACGCCGACAACCCCGACATCCAGGTCGAGTACCTGCAGGGCGACTGGGCCTCGGTGCAGGACCAGCTGGTGACGGCGTTCGAGGGCGGCACCGCGCCTGACCTCGTCCACTACGAGTCGTCCTACCTGCAGGACTTCGCCGACCGCGGCTGGATCCTCGACATCACCGACCTCGTCCCCGACGAGATGACCGACGACATCCTCGACGGCGCGTGGGAGGCGGTCACGTTCGACGACTCCGTCTACGCGGTGCCGTTCCTGCTCGACGCGCAGGTGATCTTCGCCAACAAGGCGCTGCTCGACGCGGCCGGCATTCCGGTGCCCGCACCGGACGACCCGTGGACGTGGGACGAGTTCGCCGACATCTCGACGCAGCTCACCGACGCCGACACGTTCGGCGTGGCGTGGACGCTGAAGGACCCGGCGAACCGGATGCTCAACCTCGCCATGAACTTCGGCGGCGCGTTCTTCGAGGAGTCCGACGGCGCCAGCACGGCGATCTTCGGCGACGCGGAGAAGGAGGCGTTCCAGCGCATCCACGACCAGCTCTACGTCGACAAGAGCGCCGCGACCGACGCCATCGGCATGGGCGGCTCCGACCCGCTGCCCGGCTTCTTCGCCGGTCAGTACGCGATGCTCCCCAAGGGCATCTGGTTCCGCCAGCAGATCATCGACCAGGCGCCCGAGGGCTTCGAGTACGTGACGATCCCGGCGCTCGAGGGCGACTCGCAGACGCAGGCGGCGGCGCCGCAGACGATCTCGATCGCGGCCGAGTCCGAGCACCCCGAGGAGGCGATGGCCTTCCTCGAGTACATGCTCAACCCGGAGAACCAGGCGCTGCTGGCCAAGGGCGACTGGATGATCCCGGCGAGCTCCGCGGCCGCCGAGGACCCCGTCCTCACCGAGACGCCCGACTGGCCCGTCGCGGCCGCGTCCGGGACGTTCCTCGAGCAGGCGCCATTCCAGCGGGTCCGCGGCTACGAGGAGTGGAAGAACAAGGTCGCCAACCCGTCGATCGAGGAGTTCTTCGCGAACTCGATCTCGCTGGACGAGCTCGGCACCCGGCTGACCGAGGACGGCAACGAGATCCTGGAGCGCTACAACCGCTGACGGCGGTGGCGCGGTGAGGGTGGAGAGGTGTCGATGAAGGACCGCGCGAGGGGGTGCCTGCTCGGGCTCGCGATCGGCGATGCCATGGGCGCCCCCGCGGAGAACCTGACGGCCGAGCAGATCGCGGCCCGCTGGGGAACCGTGACGGGGTTTCTGACCGACCGTCCGTCGGGGACCGACGACACCGAGTACGCGGCGTTCAGTGCGCTGCTGCTGCTCTCGCACGGCGCATCTCTGACCAGTGACCAGGTCGCCGACGCGTGGATCGCGGAGTTGGCCGGGCAGTCCGGCGGGTTCTCCGGCGCCGGGTTCAGCGAGCTCGGCACCATCGAGAACCTGCGGGCCGGGCTGCGGCCGCCGGCCAGCGGGCGGCACCTGCACTCGTGGAGCGACGGGCTGGCGATGCGGGCCGCGGTGCACGGCGTGTACGCGGCCGGCGACCCGGCCCTGGCCGGGCGGCTGGCCGCTGTCGACGGCGCGGTCAGCCACTCCGGCGAGGGGGTTCTGGCCGGGGTCGCGGTGGCCGCCGCGGTCGCCGTCGCGATGACGGGTTCTGCTTCGGCGGGTGAGGTCGCGGCGGCCGCGCTGGCCGCCGTCCCCGAGGATTCGTGGACGGCGCGGTCGCTGCGGTCGGCGTTGGTCCACGCAGGGGACGTGCCCGCGCTGCTGGACGCCGTCGTCGTCCGGTCGTATCCGTGGACGGACCTGGCGCCGGAGGCGGTGGCGCTCGCGTTCGGCGCGTTCTTGGCCGCCGGCGGCTCGTTCGCCGATGCGGTGACGGGCGCGGTCTCGATGGGCCGCGACGCCGACACGACGGCGGCGATCGCGGGCGCGCTGGCCGGGGCGCTCGGCGGGCTGTCCGCGGTGCCGGCGGAGTGGCGGTCGCAGATCGGGCCGGTGACCGGGCGGTGCCTGGGCGAGGTGGTGGCGGGGCTGCATCCGCTGGACCTCGCCGACCGGCTGGCCGAACACCTGGAGGACGGCTCGTGAGGGAACGGCTCGTGGGGGAACGGTTGGTGTGGACGGCGCGGACGGCGCGGACGGTGCGGGCCGGGGGCGTGCGGCGGGTGCGTGGCTCGCGGCGGGTGTGTGGCGTGCTCTGCGCGGTGGTAGGTGGACCCCTCCCGGCCCGGGTGGGGTCCACCCTAGGGGCGGGCACTGACAACGTGCTGCGTTCGCCGGCGGCGGCCGGTGGCGCGCGGAGGGCGAGTGGCTCGCGGGCCTGTGGCGCGCGATTGGTGAGTGGTGCGCGGCTGGTGAGTGATGTGCGGCGGGACGGTGGCGCGCGAGTGGTGAGTGGTGCGCGGCCGGTGTCTGGTGCGCGGCGCGAGTGTGATGCGTGGCGGGTGCGTGGCGTGCTCTGCGCGGTGGTAGGTGGACCCCTCCCGGCCCGGGTGGGGCCCACCCTAGGGGCGGGCACCGACAACGTTCGACGCGCGCGGAAGTCGCCGGCGCCGGCCCGCGGTGCACGGTGGGAGGAGACGTGAGAGGGCGGGACCGGATCGCCGGGGCGTTGGTCGGGCTCGCCATCGGCGACGCCGCGGGGTGGCCGGCGGCGCGGCACCGGGCGGTGCTGCTGCCGCCGTGGACCCGGCGGCTGCACCGCGAGCTCGACGCGTTCGCCGAGACGCAGCAGGTGACGACGCTGCCGGTGCCGTTCGCGCTGAACCAGCCGACGGCGCCGCTGCGGCTGGGCCCGTCCGATGACGCGGAGTGGGCGGCGTGGACGCTGACCCGCCTCGGCACCTCGAGCAAGACGCTGACCAGGGCCGACGTCCACGCGTACTGGCGGGCGGCGGCGACGGAGGGGACGCTGCCGCGCGGCCGGATCAGCGTCGCCACCGCGGCCGACGCGCTGCGGCGAGACGTCGACCCGCCGGTGACGGGGCACGACAACCCGCACCACTTCGACGACGCAGCGGCGGTGCGGGCGGTCGCGGCCGGGCTGGTCGCCGCCGGGCCGGCGGAGGCGGCCACCCTCGCCGGCTGGGACGCCGAGGTGACGAACGCCGGCGAGGGTGTGGACGCGGCGCGGGTGGTCGCCGCGACGATCGCGCGGCTGATCCGCGGCGAACCGCTGGCCACCGCCTGGGCGAGAGCCGCGGAACACCTGACGCCGGACACCCTGCTCACCGACAATCTGACGCGAGCAACGCGGCGAACGGCCGACGCGACCAGCGCCGCCGACGCCGTCCCGCTACTGGACGAGCCGGCCGGTCACGTCTACAGCTACGGCGTCGCCGCGGCGCAGACGCTGCCGGTCGCCGTCGCGCTGGCGCTGGCCGCCGAGCGCGGCGGGGAACCTCCCATCGCCGCGATCACCGCCGTCGCCTGCCTGCCCGCGACCGCCGACAGCGCGCCCGCGCTGACCGGCGCGCTCACCGGGGCGGCCCGCGGCATGAGCGCGCTACCCACCACGTGGGCCGAGCGGTGCCGGCGACTCGCCGGGTGCTGCGCGGCCGAACTGGCCGGACTCGACCTGGTCGAGCTGGCAGGCTCCATCGAGGAAAGGACACCAGCGTGACCACTGACGCACTCATCGACACCGCGGTCGGATGCATGACGGGAGCCGCCGTCGGCGACGCGCTCGGTGGTGCGACGGAGGGCTGGTCGCCGCAGCAGATCCGGGACCGGTGGGGCGGCTGGGTCGAGGGCATCGTGCCGCCGTACTACGAGGACTGGCGCACGGCGCGGCCCATCGCGCCGTACCACAAGGGCGACGGCCACGTCACCGACGACACCCTGATGACGCACCTGGTGGTCGACGTGTACGAGCAGGCCGGGGCGCACCTGACGGCGTACGACGTCGCCGAGCGGCTGGTGCCGCTGATGATCGGCCGCAAGGTCTGGATCCCCGAGCTCGAGGCCGAGGCGCTGCCGCTGCAGCGGGTCTTCCTGGCGGAGAAGTTCATGGCGCTGCGGCTGCACTGGGGCCACGCCGACCCGCGCGAGGCCGGCGTCGGCAACGCGGTGAACTGCGGCGCGGCCATGTACATCGCGCCGATCGGCATCGTCAACGCCGCCGACCCGGACGCCGCCTACGCCGAGGCCATCGACGTCGCCGGCGCGCACCAGTCGTCGTACGGGCGCGAGGCGGCCGGCGTCATGGCCGCCTGCGTGGCCGCGGCCGCGGCGCCCGGTGCGACGGTCGACGACGTACTGGCGGCGGCGGTGCGGCTGGCGAAGGACGGGACGAAGGCCGGGATCGAGGCGGTGCTGGAGACGGCGGCGTCGATCGGGCACTGGAGCGAGGCGGTCGAGTCGGGCAAGCTGCGCGCCGCCGTCGCCCCGTACGACACCGTCGGCGACGACTACCGCAACCAGGGCCTCGGCGCCCGCCGCCCGAGCCGCGTGCACACCATCGAGGAACTGCCGGTCGCGCTGGGCTTCCTCGCGATCGCCGGGGGCGACTGGCACGACGCCGTCATCGGCGGCGTCAACTACGGCCGCGACTCCGACTCGATCGCGTCGATGGCCGGCGCCATCGCCGGCGCGCTGGGCGGCGCGGCGGCCGTCCCGGCCGAGCTGGTCGGCGCGGTCGCGACCGCCAGCCGGGTAGACCTCACCGGGCCGGGCGAGCGACTGGCGGCGGTGACGGCGCGGGTGCGAGCGTCCGACGCGGCCCGGCGGGCGGCCGTCGACGAGGCGTTCGGCGGGCTGGCCTGATGCGGCTCACCTGGATCCAGCCCGAGGACCTGGTCGGGCACGCGTTCGCCCAGGCCGACGAGGACGGCGTCGACGTCGCCGACCTGCGGGCCCGGTGGACGGCGGCCGGCGGCGACGACGCGCCGGTGCGGTCGGGCGCCTCCGAGGCCCCCGCGCCGCCGGAGCTGCGGACACTGGCCGCCGAGCTGCTGGACGAGCTCGACGCACGGCCGTCGCCCCACGACGCGGCCGAGCCGACCGCCCTGGACGACCTGCGCGCGGGCTGGCCGTCGGCCGCGCCCCGCGAAACCGCCGACGCCGGCCGCGTCCACGGCGCCTGGCTGGGCCGCGCCGCCGGCTGCCTGCTCGGCAAGCCGGTGGAGAAGATCTCGCGGGCCGGGATCCGGGAGATCCTCGAGGCGACCGGCCGCTGGCCGCTCGACGACTGGTTCACCGCCGTCGGCCTGCCCGACGACGTCGCCGCCCGCCACCCGTGGAACCGCCGCAGCGCGACGACCAGCCTGGCCGAGAACATCGACGGCATGCCCGAGGACGACGACCTCAACTTCCCGATGCTCAACCTCGCGCTGCTGGAGACCCACGGCGCCGGCTTCACCACCGAGGACGTCGCCCAGAGCTGGCTGGCCGAACTGCCCGCCGGACGGGTGTTCACCGCCGAGCGGGTCGCCTACCGCAACCTGCTGCTCGGGCACCTGCCGCCGGCCACCGCGACGGTGCGCAACCCGTTCCGCGACTGGATCGGCGCGCAGATCCGCGGCGACGTGTTCGGCTGGGCCCGCCCCGGCGACCCCGCTGGCGCGGCCGAACTGGCCTGGCGCGACGCCGTCGTCAGCCACACCCGCAACGGCGTGTACGGCGAGCTGTTCGCGGCCGCGGCGTGCGCGGCGTCGCTGGTCGCGGCGACGGTGGACGAGGTGATCGATGCCGGCCTGTCCGTCGTCCCCGAGCAGTCGCGCTACGCCGAAGCGGTCCGGTTCGCCCGCGAGACCGCCGCGACGGTACCGGACTGGGAGGCCGTCGTCGACGCGATCGAGGCACGCTACGGGCACCTGCACTGGGTGCACGTGCTGAACAACGCCGCGCTGGTGGTGGCCGCGCTGGTGCACGGCGGCGGCGACTACGAGCGATCCATCACCGCCGTCGTCAGCGGCGGCTGGGACACCGACTCCAACGGCGCCACCGTCGGCTCGATCGTCGGCGGGCTGACCGGCGTGGCCGCTCTGCCGCAGCGATGGACCGCGCCGTTGCGCAACCGCGTCGGCACCACGCTGGCCGGCTTCGACGGCATCGGCTTCGACGAGCTCGCCCGCAGGACGATGGCGGTGAGCGCCCGATGATCGTCGTCCTGGGCAGCGCGAACATGGACCTCGTCGCGACCGTCGACCGCGCGCCGGGCCGCGGCGAGACCGTCACCGGCCGCGACTTCAGCACCGTCCCCGGTGGCAAGGGCGCGAACCAGGCGCTGGCGGCCGCGCGGGCCGGCGGCGACGTCGCGTTCCTCGGCGCCGTGGGCGACGACGACTTCGGCCGGCGCATCACGGCGCTGCTGGCCGATGCCGGGATCGACGTGTCCGGGCTGGCGGTGGCCGACCGGCCGACCGGGACCGCGCACATCACCGTCGACGCGACCGGCGACAACTCCATCGTCGTGGTGCCGGGCGCGAACGGGACGGTGACGGAGCTGACCGACGCGCACCGGGCCGCCGTCGACGCCGCGGACCTGCTGATGCTGCAGCTGGAGCTCCCGTTGCCGCTGGTCACCGCAGCAGCGCGCCATGCGCGGGACCGCGGCGTGCGGGTGGTGCTGACCCCGGCGCCCGCGGTGCCGCTGCCGGCGGACCTGCTGGCCGCGGTCGACGTCCTGGTGCCGAACGAGCACGAGGCGGCGCTGCTGGCCGGCGTCGCGGATCCGGTCGAGGCGGCCCGGTCGCTGGCGGCGGGCGGCGGCGACGTCGTCGTGACGCTCGGGGCGCGCGGTGCGCTGCGGGTCCGGGCGGGCGAGGAGACGCGGGTGCCCGCGTTCCAGGTCGAGGCGGTCGACACGACGGCGGCCGGCGACACCTTCGCCGGGGTGCTCGCCGTCGGCCTGGCCGAGGGCCTGGACTGGGCCGGAGCGCTGCGACGGGCGTCGGCGGCGGCCGCGCTGTCGGTGCGGCGGCCGGGCGCGTCGTCGTCGATGCCGGACCGGGCCGAGATCGACGCGTTCCTGGCGGAGGCCTGATGTTCACCCCGTACGTGCCCCGCCCGATCGACCGTCCCGCGACGGTGCCGCTGGACCCGGACGCCGACCTGTCGATGCTGGACGAGGCGAAGATCTTCGCCGCGCCGGACGACCCGGCGGACTGGCCGGCCTGGCGGGCGGCGCTCAAGCGCTGGCGCTCGGAGGCGCGCGAGCGCGTCGGGTATGACGGCTCTCGCTACGACGTGGAGCGGACCGACGGCTTCGTCGTCGCGCTGGCCTGGCTCTGGGACGAGCTGCTGTACGACCACGCGACCGGCGGGTTCGACGTCGACGGCTACCTGGCCGCGGCGACGCGCGAGTTCGGCGGCCTCGACGGTGTCGTGCTCTGGCACGCGTACCCGAACGAGGGCATCGACGAGCGCGACCAGTTCGCCTTCTTCGACGTGCCCGAGCTGCCGTCCGTCGTCGCCGCCTTCCAGGCCGCCGGGGTGCGGGTGTTCGTGTCGTACTACCCGTGGGAGCGGTCCGACCCACAACAGGTCGTCGCACTGGTCGAGCGGCTGGGCGCCGACGGCGTCTTCCTGGACAGCTCGAAGGAGGGCTCGGCCGAGGTCCGGGCCGGGCTGGACGCGCTGCGGCCGGAGTTGTCGATGGAGGGCGAGTCGCGGCTGCCGCTGGCCCGCGTGCACGACCACACGATGTCGTGGGCGCAGTGGTTCGCCGACTCGCCGGTGCCGGGCGTGCTGCGCGCGACCTGGTTCGAACGGCGGCACGTGCTGCACCACACCCGCCGCTGGAACCACAGTCACCTGGACGAGCTGCAGTCGGCCTGGCTGAACGGCTCCGGCGTGCTGGTGTGGGAGACGGTGTTCGGCGTCTGGGTGGGCTGGAGCGCGCGGGACCGGTCGCTGCTGCGCTCGATGCGACGGGTGCAGCGCGACTACCGCGACTGGCTGCAGGCCGAGGACTGGACGCCGCTGGCCGACCACCCCGGCGGCGGCGCCCCGGTGTACGCGTCGCGGTGGGTGCACGACGGCGTCGGATTGTGGACCGTGGTCAACCGGAGCGACACCGACTGGTCCGGGCCATGGCTGGCGGTCGACGTGCCGGGCCCGTTCACCGAGCTCACGACCGGTGCGGTGCTGTCGGTGACGAAGGACGACGACGGGCGGACGGTGATCGGCGGCCGGCTTCCGGCCGGCGGCGTCGCGGCGGTGCTGGCGGCGGACGTCGCGCCGGGCTCCGTCGCCGTGTCGCCGGACACGACGTTCCCGCGCCGGCCGGCCGTCCGCGTCCCCGCGGCGGGGCTGACCGTCGCCGAGACGCCGCCCGGCCTGGCCCGGGTGGACGGCGGCCGCTACGACCTCGTCGTCCGGTACCGGATCCGCGAGACCGGCCTCTACGACGAGGCCCCGTACGTCGACGAGTGGAAGCCGCTGCCGCCCCGGCTGCACGCCGACGGCACCGCGCACCGCCGCGCCGAGCTCGCGCCGTTCGCCGTCGGCCGGACCGAGGTGACCAACGACGAGTTCGCCGCGTTCCTCGCCGCCACCGGCTACCGGCCGCGGCGCCCGGAGCGGTTCCTGGCGCACTGGGATGAGCGGCGCGGCGCGGACCCCGTCACGTACGTCGACCTCGCCGACGCCCGCGCGTACGCCGCGTGGGCCGGGCGGCGGCTGCCGACCGAGGACGAGTGGCAGGTCGCGGCCGAGGCCGGGCTGCTGGAGCGCGGCACGCCCGCCGTCTGGAACCTCACCGAGAGCGAGCACACCGACGGCCGCACCCGGTTCGTCGTGCTCAAGGGCGGCTCCGACTGGGCGCCGACCGGCTCGGACTGGTACTTCGACGGCGGCCGCCGCGCGCCGGACTTCTCGGCGAAGTACCTGCTCATGGGCGCGGGGCTGGACCGCTCGCCGTCCGTCGGGTTCCGCTGCGCGGTCGGGGTGACGGCGTGAGCGGGCCGCTGGCGGGACTGCGCGTCGTCGACGCCGCGACGCTGTTCGCCGGGCCGATCGCCGCGATGCACCTGGGCGACATGGGCGCCGACGTCGTCAAGGTCGAGCACCCGCGCCGCCCGGACCCGTCCCGCGGGCACGGGCCGGCGAAGGACGGCCAGAACCTGTGGTGGAAGACGCTCGGCCGGAACAAGCAGACGATGACGCTGGACCTGTCGCACGAGCGCGGCCAGGAGGTGTTCCGGCGGCTGGCCCGCGAGTCGGACGTCGTCATCGAGAACTTCCGGCCGGACACGCTGGAGCGGTGGAACCTCGGCTACGACGTCCTCGCCGAGGAGAACCCGGGGCTGATCCTGGCGCGGGTCACCGGGTTCGGGCAGGTCGGCCCGTACCGGCGGCGGCCCGGGTTCGGCACGCTGGCCGAGGCGATGAGCGGGTTCGCCGCGATGACCGGCGAGCCCGACGGCCCGCCGACGCTGCCGCCGTTCGGGCTGGCCGACGGCATCACGGCGCTGGCGACGGCGTTCGCGGTCACGTCCGCGCTGCACGCCCGGGCGGCGAGCGGGCGCGGCCAGGTCGTCGACCTCGCGATCGTCGAGCCGATGCTGTCCGTGCTCGGGCCGCAGCTCACCCGGTGGGACCAGCTCGGGACGGTGCAGCCGCGCACCGGCAACCGGTCGGCGAACAACGCGCCGCGCAACACCTACCGCACCTCCGACGGCCGCTGGGTCGCGGTGTCGACCAGCTCGCAGAGCATCGCCGAGCGGGTCATGCGGCTGGTCGGGCGGCCCGAGGTCGTCGACGAGCCGTGGTTCGCGACCGGCGCCGGCCGGGCGGCGCACGTCGAGGAGCTGGACGCCGCCGTCGGGGCGTGGGTGGCGAAGCGGTCCCGGGACGAGGTGGTCGCGGAGTTCGAGGCCGCCGAGGCCGCGGTCGCGCCCGTCTACGACGCGTCTGACATCGTCGCCGACCCGCAGCTGGACGCGCTGGGGACCGTGCTGCGGCTGCCCGACGACGACCTCGGCGAGGTCGCGATGCAGAACGTGCTGTTCCGGCTCTCCGAGACGCCCGGGACGGTGCGGTGGACCGGGCGGGCGCACGGCGCCGACACGTCCGCCGTCCTGGCCGAACTGGGGTACTCGGCCGACGACATCGCGTCGCTGCGGGCGGAGGGCGTCGTATGAACCTGACGCTGCTCTACGTGCCCGCCGACCGGCCGGACCGCGCGGCGAAGGCGCTCGCGTCGGCGGCCGACGTGGTGATCCTCGACCTGGAGGACGCGGTGGCGCCGTCGGCGAAGGCGGCCGCCCGGGCGTCGGCCGCGGCGGTGCTGGCGGAGGCCGGCCCGGACCGGGCCGTGCAGGTGCGCGTCAACGCGCCCTCGACGCCGTGGGGCGGCGACGACCTCGCCATGGTCGCCGCGCTGCCGCCGTCGGTGGGGGTGCGGGTGCCGAAGGTGGCGTCCGCGGCGGACGTCGCGGCCGTGCGGTCGGTGGCCGGGCCGCGGCCGGTGCACGTGCTGCTGGAGACGGCGGCCGGGGTCGAGGCGGCGTACGCCGTCGCGTCGGCGCCCGGCGTGGCGTCGATCGGGCTGGGCGAGGCCGACCTCGCCTCCGACCTGGGCGTTTCCGGCCCGGACGGGCTGGCGTGGTGCCGGCAGCGGCTGGTGGTCGCGGCGCGGGCGGCCGGGCTGGCGCCGCCGGCGATGGCCGTCTGGACCGACCTGCGCGACGACGACGGGCTGGCCGCGTCGTGCCGGGCCGGGCGCGCGCTCGGCTTCGTCGGGCGGGCCGCGATCCACCCCAAGCAGCTACCCGTCATCGAGGCCGCCTTCCGCCCGTCGCCGGACGAGGTCGCCCACGCGGCCGAGGTGGTCGCCGCGGTCGAGGCCGCGGCGGCCTCCGGCTCCGGCGTCGCCGTCCTCGCCGGCGGCCGCTTCGTCGACGTCGCCATGGTCGACCAGGCCCGCCGGGTGCTCGCCCTCGCCGACTAGGGTGGCGGTGTGCTGGACGACGGCGTCGTCGCGCGGTTGCGTGGCGCGGGGTGTGTGTTCGCGGAGGACGAGGCGCGGCTGATCACCGAGACCGCGCGCACCCCGGCCGAGGCCGAGGCGATGGTGGCCCGGCGGGTCGCGGGCGAGCCGCTCGAGCACGTGCTGGGCTGGGCCGCGTTCGCCGGGCTGCGCGTCGCCGTCGGGCCGGGGGTGTTCGTGCCGCGGCACCGCAGCGAGCTGCTGGTCGGCCTCGCGCGGGAGCGGGTGCGGCCGGGCGCGGTGGTGGTCGACCTCGGGTGCGGGACGGGGGCGCTGGGGCTCGCCGTGGTGCACGGGATCGACGGCGTGGAGCTGCACGCGGCCGACGTCGACCCGGACGCGGTCGCGTACGCCCGCCGCAACGTCGAACCGGCCGGCCACGTCCACCAGGGCGACCTCTACGACGCCCTGCCGGGGGAGCTGCGGGGCCGGGTGGACGTGCTGCTGGCCAGCCCGCCGTACGTGCCGACCGCGGCCATCGCGCTGATGCCGCCCGAGGCCCGCGACCACGAGCCGCGCACCGCCCTCGACGGCGGCGGCGACGGGCTCGACCTCGCCCGCCGCATCGCCGCCGGGGCGCCGGACTGGCTGCGCGCCGGCAGCGGCGTCCTGCTGATCGAGCTGAGCGCCGCCCAGGCGCCGGCCGCCGCCGACGCCGTCACCGCGGCCGGGCTGAGCGCGCGGCAGCACCACGACGACGACGCGGCCGTCGTGACCGGGCGCTGAGGGCCGGCCGGGTTCGAGCGAGCGGCGTTGTCGGTGCCCGCCCGTAGGGTGGGTGCCCTCCCAGCCGGGCGGGTACCGAACCGGCGGTCCGACGGAGCTCGGGCAGGTCACCGGCGGGCGCGTGGGTCAGCGTGGCCAGCCGGCCGCCAGCGCCCGAGCCGCCACGCGGGCCTGCTCCGCCGCCGTCTCGGCCGCGGTCTCGTCGTCGCCCCAGGCGCCGTCCAGGAGCAGCGTCGCGTATCCCTGAGCGGTCGCCGCCACGGCGAGCGCGAGCGGCTCGCCGTCCCGGCCGAGCAGCTCGGCGGCCGGCGCCACGAACGCCGCCACGATCGGCTCGGCCGCCCGCTGCAGGTCCGGGTGCGCCGCCTTGTCCAGTCCGGACGACACCAGCGTCCGGAACAGCGCCCGGTGGCCGTCGGCGAACCGGACGTACGCGCCCGCCGCCGCGGCCAGCCGATCGGCGGGCGGCCCGCCCTCGGGCGTCGCCCGCAGCGCCGCCGTCAGGAACCCGGCCGCCCGGATCGCCGCCGCCGCGAGCAGTTCGTCGCGGTCGGCGAAGTGCCGGTACGGCGCCGCGGAGGTGACGCCGACCCGGCGCGCCGCCTCGGAGATCGAGAAGCCGTGCAGGCCGCGTTCGGCGATCAGCTCGACGGTGGCGTCGACCATCGCCTCGCGCAGGCCGCCGTGGTGGTAGCCCTTCCTCGTCCGTTCCGGCACGCGCATCAGCGTAGGCGGCCGCTCAGGCGAGCAGACGCACGCCGGTCAGTTGCTCCGACACCGACCACAGCCGGGCCGCAGCCTCGGGGTCGTGCGACTGCGGGCTGGTCGACACGAACCCGGGCCGCCCGCGGGACTGCGCGAACCCGGTCGGCCCGACGCACTCGCCGCCGCGGACGGACGGATCCAGCGCCGCGAACACCGTCGGCTTCGCCCCGGCGGCCGCCGGCTGCGCCGCCACGTACGCCAGCCGCAGCCACCACGGAGGTCGCTCGCCGCCGACCGCCGGGCCGGTCGACGTCAGGTTCGACCTCGCCACGCCCGGATGGCAGGCGACGGAGACGACGTCCAGGCCGGCTCGCTTCGCCCGGCGGTCCAGCTCGTACGCGAACAGCAGGTTGGCCAGTTTCGACCGCCCGTACGCCGTCCACCGGTTGTAGCCGCGGTCGAGGGCCAGGTCGTCGAAGGCGAGCGCGTTGCGCCGGTGCCCGCCGCTGCTGACGGTGACGACTCGGGCGTCCGGCGCAAGCAATGGCCACAGCAGCCCGGTCAGCGCGAAGTGGCCCAGGTGGTTGACGCCGAAGTGCAGCTCGAAGCCGTCGGTCGTGAGGCGCCGTGGCGCCGCCATGATGCCGGCGTTGTTGATCAGCAGGTCGACGTGGTCGAACCGGCTGGCCGCCGCGGCCGCGAACGCTCGCACGGACGCGAGGTCGGCGAGGTCGAGCTCCAGCGCCTCGGCGGACCCGGGCAGCTCGGCGGCCACGGCCTCCGCCTTCGCGCGGTTGCGGCAGGCCAGGACGGTGTGGGCGCCGGCGGCGGCGAAGGCGCGGGCGGCCTCGAGGCCGATGCCGCTGTTGCCGCCGGTGACGACGGCGACTCGTCCGGAGAGGGAGGAAGGCATGTAAGAGACTCTAACATCGGCTCGAAGAGACGGGGAGTCGCCACCTCCGCAGCGCGGCGGCGACTCCCCGCGGGACTACTGCCAGAGCGCGTTCGCGACCTGCGGGAACAGCCCTTCCGGATGCGAGCGGTAGAGCGGCTCGGTGGCGAACAGCGTGACGTCGGCGCCGCCGGCCACGCCGCTGACGACGACCGGCTGACCGGCGACGGCCTCGTGCCCGATCCAGTGACCGGCCAGGAAGAAGCCCTCGCCGCCGAGGCTCTGGTCGACGCGCACGCCCGCGCCGAGGCCGGTGAAGTGCTGCGGGTTGCTGACGAACGACGACGGCGACGCCGTGCCGGTGACGGGCGAGGCGGGGTCGTTCGTCACCGCGACGATGCCGTTGGCGGAGTTCCACTCGCGCGGGTCGACCAGCCCGACGTCGAGGAGCCCGGCGCGGTCGCTGAACGTCCAGCCGCCGGCGCCGCGCCCGACGATCGTGCCGCCGGCCGCGCGCCAGGCCGCGAACGCCGCCTGCCGCTCCGCGTCCAGCTGCCGCGGGTCGAACCCGGTGGTCGAGACGTACAGGGCGTCGAAGTCGGCGAACGCGTACGTCCCGGCGTTGAACCCGGCCGCATTGACGTTCGTCGTGGCGAAGCCCATGCGGGCCAGCGCGTGCAGCTCGTCGGCCGGCGCGCTGGTGCCGACGGACGCGACGTCCACCGGGACGGCGCCCCGAAGGGCCGCCGCGCCGACCGCGGAGAACGCGATGCCGTACGTCGCCGCCGCGTCCTCGACGAGCGAGCGGGCCGAGCCGGGCACCGCGAAGACCCCGGACGCCGTCCGCCGCACCGGGACGCCGGCGTCGACGAACGCGTTCACCGCGCGGATCCCGGCCAGCGTGCCGGCGGCGAACCCGTAGTGCGCCGGCCGCCCCGGCGGCACGTACCCCGTCGGCGCCACGGCCGAGATCGCCGATAGCGCGCGGGCGTCCAGCGACGACCCGGCGGGCACCGTCGCGACGTCCGCGCCCCACAGGTACGCCTGGCTCCACGCCGAGATGTCGTACATGGTGGGGAAGTTCGTCGTGACGTCGCGGCCGACGTCGAGGATCGTGCTGGCCAGGCCGCGCTTGGCCTGGTGCAGGTCGACGACGTAGGAGCCGGCCGGGTAGGTGGCGTCGCCGGCGGTGAACGGCCGCCGCGCCTGGTGCACCTCGACGTCGTTGTCGAGGAGGAACTGCGCCAGTCGCGCGGCGGCCGCGTCTCCGCGCCGCTCGGCCGGAATGACGTAGGCCCGCGGGTAGTCCTGCAGGAACGTCTTCCCGTTGTCGCCGAGCGCGAGCGACAGGGCGAGGTCGTCGTCGATCGGCCGCGACGACTCGCCGGCCTCGCCGCGCCGGAAGATCTCCAGCTGGTCGGCGAGCAGGCTCATCCGGTTCTCGTGCGCCCACGCGAAGTTCGCCTCGATGGTGGCGCGCGAGACGGCGGTGTTGACGCGGGTGTACTCGTGCCGGGTCTGCACCGGCAGGCGCGGATCGCGCGGGTCCAGCGGGATCTCGACGGTGTGCCCGACGGCACCGTGCAGCATCGCGTACATCGGCGTGAAGATCGGCGGCCAGTCGTCCCAGCCGTCGGTCTGGTTGCGGAATGGGATGTTCACCTCGGTCACCAGCGGCTCGCCGAGCGCGAGCACCGCCTCCTCCATGGCCAGGCCGTTGCGGATGGCCTGCCGGATGTAGAGGTCGTACTCGTAGTTCTCGCCGTGTGGCCCGGTGGTCGGTTCGATCAGCGTCGTGTCGGTGTAGCCGTGCTCGTCCAGCATGGTCAGCGGGTCGTAGCGGATCAGCTGGGCGCGGACGGCGCGCGACTCGGGCTGCGAGGCCGTGATGTAGTCGCGGTTGATGTCGAACCCGTTGCCGTTGGCGCGGGTGCCGGCGACGCGGCCGTCCGGGTTGTTCGTGACGACCATCGCGATGACGTGCTGGTCGAGCAGCTCGGTGACCTCGGGGTCGGGCGAGAACGCCAGCTCGTCGAGCACCTGCAGCGTCGCGTCGGTGCCCTCCCACTCGTTGCCGTGGATGTTGCTGTTGACGAACAGCGGCGACTTCCAGTCGTCGTACTCGCCGGCCTCCATGGCGGCGATGGCGGCGTCGGGGTCGGCGCTGCGCAGGTCGGACAGCCGCTGCCACTCCGCCCACTCGGCGTCGCTCATCGGGGTGGTGACGACGACGAGGTGCAGGTCGCGGCCGAGCGCGGACTGCCCGATGATCTCGACGCTGACGCGCTCGCTCTCCTGCAGCGCCCGCAGCGCCGGCGCGATGGCGTGGTACGGCGTCAGGTTCAGCGGGATCGACGCGTCGCCGGGGTTCTCCGGCACGTCGACGATGACGTCGTCGTGCGGCTGCCCGGGCAGCTGGGTCGGAGCGGCGGCGAGCGTCGACAGCAGCGTCGCCGCGTCCGTCGTGCCGAGCGACGGCGTCAGCTCCGACGCCTGCGTGCGGTCCTCGGGGGTGCGCTGCGCCGGGGCCAGGGCGCCGTCGTCGGGAGCGGCCGGGGCGGACAGCGCCACCGACACCGTCAGCACGAGTCCGGCGAGGCCGGCGGGCAGCGAGCGAGTCCACATGAGGCGGCCCCTTGGGACGTGGCGGGCTGAGGGTCTGGTCATCCTGTCGTCTCCCGGCAGGCGGTGACAAGAGCTGCGGGGAGCGGGATCCGTGGTGATTTCTCCTGATTCAGAGTGACAAGGCGGGCCGACTTGCCGTCAAAGCTTCCAATCGAGGCGATATCGGCCATAGGTTACGGGGCAACCCCGTCCGACCGGCGGGGCCTTGTCATGCCGTACGACTGAACGAGGAGCGCCGATGACACGACCATCGAGAGCGCCGGGGAGGCGGGCCGTCACCCGGCGCGCCGGACTCGCCGCGACCGCCGCGGTGGCGCTGGCCGCCGGGACGCTCGGCACCGTCGCCGCCGGCACCGCTGCGCCCGCGAGCGACGGCTACCTCGGCACCCTCGCCGAGCTGGCCGGGCTGCCCGAGCCCAGCGACGAGCTGACGCACGAGCCGACCGGCGCGTGGTTCGTCGAGCTGACCGCGAAGCCGGTCGCCGACGGCGGCAGCAGCGCCACGGCGCAGCGCCAGCAGGACCGCGTCCTCGCCGAGGCCGACGCGCTGGGCGCCGACGTGGAGGTCCGCTACACCTACGACCGGCTGTGGAACGGCCTGTCGGTCACGGCGTCCGACGCCGACATCAGCCGGCTGGCCGGCTCGGCCGAGGTCGCCGCGGTGTACCCCGTCGTCACCGTCGACGCGCCCGACCCGGCGACGTCCGAGCCCGCCATGGACTCCGCGCTCGGCATGACCGGCGCCGACATCGCGCAGAGCGAGCTGGGCTTCACCGGCGACGGCCTCAGGGTCGGCATCGTCGACACCGGCATCGACATCGACCACCCGGATCTCGGTGGCGGCGGTACGCCCGGTGAGACGGCGTTCCCGACCGGCCGCGTCGTGGCCGGCTACGACTTCGTCGGCGACGACTACAACGCCGACGACACCTCCGCCGCCTACCAGCCCGTCCCCAGCCCCGACGACAACCCGGACGACTGCAATGGACACGGCAGTCACGTCGCCGGCATCGTCGGCGCGAGCGGCGACAGCGCGGCCGGCGGCGTCACCGGTGTGGCGCCGGACGTCGAGTTCGGCGCGTACCGGGTGTTCGGCTGCGGCGGCTCGACGACGTCCGACATCATCCTGGCCGCGCTCGAGCGGGCGCACGCCGACGACATGGACGTCGTCAACATGAGCCTCGGCGCCGGCTTCGTCACCTGGCCGGAGTACCCGACGGCGACGGCCAGCGACGCGCTGGTCGACGACGGCGTCGTGGTGGTCGCCTCGATCGGCAACAACGGCACGTCCGGCACCTGGTCCGCGGGAGCGCCGGGTGTCGGCGACAAGGTCATCGGCGTCGCGTCGTTCGACAACACCGAGTACGACGCGCGCATGTTCACCGTCAGCCCGGACGGCCGCGAGGTCGGCTACGCCGAGGCGAGCGGCGCGCCCAGCGCACCGACGTCCGGCGACGTCCCGCTGTCGCGCACCGGCACGCCCGACTCCACCCAGGACGGGTGCACGGCGGCCGGGGCGCTGCCCGACCTGACCGGCACCGTCGCGCTGATCGAGCGGGGCACCTGCCCGTTCTACGAGAAGGCGCACAACGCCCAGCAGGCCGGCGCGTCCGCCGTCGTCCTCTACAACAACGTGCCCGGCGCGTTCGCGCCGACGGTGGCGCCGCCGACCCCGGCCGACCCGCCGATCACCATCCCCGTCGTCGCCGTCGACCAGGAGACCGGCATCGAGCTGGACGGTCGCATCGCCGCCGGCGCCACGACGCTGACCTGGACCGACGAAACCACCACCGTCGAGAACTCGACCGGCGGGCTGATCTCGTCGTTCAGCTCCTACGGCATGGCGTCGGACCTGTCGCTGAAGCCGGACCTCGGCGCTCCGGGCGGGCTGATCCGTTCGACCTACCCGCTCGAGGGCGACGGCTACGCCGTCATCTCCGGCACCTCGATGGCGTCGCCGCACGTCGCCGGCGCGGTCGCGCTGCTGCTGCAGGCGCACCCGTCGCTCAGCCCCGAGGAGGTCCGCGACGTGCTGCAGAACAGCGCCGACCCGGCCGACTGGTCGCTGGTGCCGGGCGCCGGGTACGTCGAGCCGGCGCACCGTCAGGGCGCGGGCATGCTCGACATCGACGACGCGATCCTCGCGCCGGTCGCGGTGGCACCGGGCAAGCTGTCGCTCGGTGAGAGCGAGGCCGGCCCGGCTGTGCGCACGCTCACGCTGACGAACGACGGCGACGAGGACGTGACGTACGAGCTGTCGCACGCCGACGGCATCACCACGGCGGGCGCGCCGAACAACCCGGAGTTCTTCGAAGGTGGCGCTTCCGTCGCGTTCTCGGCGCCGTCGGTGACGGTGCCGGCCGGTTCGTCCGCGACGGTGGACGTGACGGTGACCGCGCCGGCCGAGCCGGACCTCGGCCAGTACGGCGGCTGGGTCGTCCTGACCCCGGCCGAGGGCCAGCCGCTGCGGGTGCCGTTCGCCGGCTTCGTCGGCGACTACCAGCAGCTGCCGGTCCTCACCGACGCCGGGTTCGGGCTGCCCGCGCTGGGCGATGTCACGGCGTGCGAGCGCTACGTCGGCGTCAACTGCACGATGGGCGGCGAGTACGACCTGCTGCCCGAGGGCGCGACGTTCTCCATGACCGAGGGCGACTACCCGGTCGTCATCGCGCACCTGGAGCACGCGGCGCAGAACGTGTCGGTGCAGCTGTTCCACGCCAAGGCCGACGGCACGGCGGGGCGCCCCTATGCGGGCGGCCGCCTGAACACCGTCCTCTCCGAGGACTTCGTCGGCCGCAGCAGCGCGGCGACCGCGTTCAACGCCTACACCTGGGACGGCATGCGTCCGCGCGGCAGCGGCACCGACCGGCGCGTCCCCGTGCCCGACGGCCGCTACGTCCTCCGCCTGACGGCCACCAAGCCGCTCGGCGACCCCGCCAACCCGGACCACGTCGAGACCTGGGACTCCCCAGCCATCGTCGTCGACCGCTCCTAGCCGGCCGGCACCGACGGGCGCCGTCACCCCTCACCCGGGGTGGCGGCGCCCGGCCGCATCCGGCGTCGGACGGCGTGGGAGGAACGCTACGTAGGCGCCGTCGTAGGCGTTGAAGAAGATGGGCGGTTCACAGGCAACCGGCCTGCGTGGGACGACTGGCAGAGCCGGACTCGATGCCTCTGGAAGGGACAGCCGGACTTCGTCCACGGAAGGGGCGAGTTAGCAGGCCGGGAAGATCTGCGCCAAGGTCAGCGCAGTACAGGCGCTCTGTACTCGGCGCTCAACGCTTCTCAGATCTTGCTCGACCCCGGTAAGGCGTTCCTCCAGACCTTCACCGGGCAGCGCCGTCGAGAAGATGTCATCGCCGACCTGAGTCTCCAAAGCCTCGATCCGCGTCAATGTGACCTGGAAGGCGTCTGTGGTCTCTTGCCGGAGTGTGTCGACCTGGCCGACCTCGGCCTTGCCGTGGCTCGACTCATCCAGGTCGTGCACGGTGGCTGACAGGTCATCGATTTGCTGTTGCTGCTCGTGAATCACGTACCCACCGGCACCGAACGCACCAGCCACCAGCAAGCATGCCAACACCACGAGTGCCCGCTTCATGACGCCCCCAGCTCATGCCGATCGACCCAAGCTAGCGGCTGGGCCGGACACATCAGAGATGTTGAACGACCCTCCCAGGTTGGCGCCGGGGAAAAGCCGCTCGTTGCGCGGAGAATGCGTCGATGCCGACGACTCGCTGAACGTCACTCTGCCCCTGACGAACGGCACCTGACCCGCAGCGAGTTGGAGGTCACCAGGAGTAGCGTTCAGGCTGGCCCGCATGCGGAGTCCAGGCGTCGACGAGGACGCCCGCGGTCATCGCCGGGCGCTCGGCGTCCTCACGGATGAGTCGCCGCACGTAGGCCGCGACCGACATGTCCTCCGCTGCGGCACGGGCGCGCAAGGTGGCATGGGTGTCCTCGGGGACGTTGCGCACATGGATGCGGCGGCCGGTCATCTGGCCATGCTGACACGTCAGTGGGTCGGCGCAGGGCGCAGCCAGAGGGTGCCCAGCGGCGGCACCCGCAGCACCGCAGACGCCGGGCGGCCGTGCCAGGGTTCGTCGACCGCGACGACCCGGCCGAGGTTGCCGACGTCCGAACCGCCGTAGAGCGCGGCGTCGGTGTTCATGACCTCCTGCCACGGCCCCGCCTGCGGCAGCCCCAGCCGGTAGCCCTCGTGCGGCCGCGCGTTGAAGTTCGCGACGCACGCCAGCACCTCCCCGTCGGGGCCGTGGCGCAGGAACGAGAGCACGTTGCCGGTAGCGTCGTTGGCGTCGATCCACTCGAAGCCGGCCGGGTCGGAGTCGAGCGCCCACAGCTCCGGCGCGGCCCGGTACGCCGCGTTGAGGTCGGTGACCAGCCGCTGCACCCCCGCGTGCCCCGGCCGCTCCAGCAGCCACCACTCGAGCTCGCGGCCCTCGGCCCACTCGGACTCCTGGGCCAGTTCACCACCCATGAACAGCAGCTGCTTGCCCGGGTGCGCCCACATGTAGGCGTAGAACGCGCGCAGCGTGGCCAGCTGCTGCCACCGGTCGCCGGGCAGCTTGCCGAGCAGCGACCCCTTGCCGTGCACGACCTCGTCGTGGGAGAGGGGGAGGACGAAGTTCTCGCTGAACGCGTACATCATCGAGAACGTCAGCTGATGGTGGTGGTACTGCCGGTGGATCGGGTCGCGCGACAGGTACGCCAGCGAGTCGTGCATCCAGCCCATGTTCCACTTCAGCCCGAACCCGAGGCCGCCGAGATGGGTGGGACGGGTGACGCCGGGCCAGGCGGTGGACTCTTCGGCGACGGACACGATGCCGGGCACCGACCGGTACGCCGTGGCGTTGGTCTCCTGCAGGAACGCGATGGCGTCGAGGTTCTCGCGGCCGCCGTGCACGTTGGGCAGCCACGCCCCCTCGGCGCGGGAGTAGTCGAGGTACAGCATGGACGCGACGGCGTCGACGCGCAGGCCGTCGATGTGGTACTCGGTCAGCCAGTAGAGGGCGTTGGCGACGAGGAAGTTGCGCACCTCGGGGCGGCCGAAGTCGAAGACGTACGTGCCCCAGTCGGGGTGCTCGCCGCGGCGGGGGTCGGCGTGCTCGTAGAGCGGCGTGCCGTCGAACCGGGCCAGCGCCCAGTCGTCGCGGGGGAAGTGCGCCGGCACCCAGTCGAGCAGCACGCCGATGCCGGCCTGGTGCAGGGTGTCGACGAGGAACTTGAAGTCGTCGGGGTGGCCGAACCGGGCCGTCGGCGCGTAGTACGACGTCACCTGGTAGCCCCACGAGCCGCCGAACGGGTGCTCGGCGACGGGCAGGAACTCGACGTGGGTGAAGCCCAGCTCGGTGACGTACTCCGCCAGCTCGACGGCCAGCTCACGGTACGAGCGACCGCGCCGCCACGACCCCAGGTGCACCTCGTACACCGACATCGGGTGCGCGTGCGCCGACGCGGGCCGCCGGGCCAGCCACGCCTCGTCGTTCCACGCGTGGCGCGACTCGTGCACGATCGACGCCTGCGCGGGCGGCACCTCGGTGCGGAACGCCATGGGGTCGGCCTTGTCGCGCCAGTGGCCGTCGGCGCCATGCACCTTGAACTTGTACAGCGCGCCGTCGCCGACGCCCGGCACGAACAGCCCCCACACGCCGCCGCTCAGGCGCGTCATGCTGTGCCGGCCGCCGTCCCAGCCGTTGAACTCGCCGGCCACCTGGACCAGCCGCGCGTTCGGCGCCCACACGGTGAACGCGGTGCCCGCGATGCCGTCGATGGTGACGACCCGGGCGCCCAGCACCTCCCAGAGCCGCTCGTGCCGGCCCTCACCGATGAGGTGGAGGTCGACCTCGCCCAGGAGCCGCTCTGCGCCGATCATCCGCCGAGCCTATCGGCCGCAGCGGTTCAGTAGAGGCGACCCATGATCACCTCGGACACGCGGGCCGCGGCGAGCTCGGCGGCCGGCCCGAGCCGTTCCAAGCAGCCACGCATCAGGATCTCGAGGACGAACACCTGCACCAGGACGGAGTCGAGGGTGCCGATGGTGCCCTCGCTCGCGACCTGGAGCACGATGTCGGAGAGCTTGGCGACCGGCGAGCGCGACGCGTTGGTCACCGAGATCACGGTCGCGCCCTGAGCGTGCGCCAGGCGGACGCAGGCCGTGACGTCCTTCGCGCTGCCGGTCCGGCTGAACGCCAGCACGACGTCCGACGAGTCGAGCAGCGCCGTGGCGCCGAGCAGCACGTGGAGGTCGGCGTGCGACTCGGCCCGGACCCCGATGCCGAGCAGGTGGTGCGCGGCGGCCTGCGCGGCGATCCCGGAGGCTCCGAGCCCGACGCAGACGACCCGGCGTGCCGCGCTGATGGCGTCGGCCGCGCGATCCACCTTGGCCGGATCGAGTAGCCGTGCCGTACGGTTCAGCAGGTCCGCGCTGGTCGAGGCGGCGAGCTCGATGCCGTTCTCGGCGCTGCCGCCCGCGCTGGCCTCCTCGGCGGCGAGCTCGCGGGCGATGCGGATGCGCAGGTCCTGGTAGCCCTTGAACTGCAGCCGGCGGCAGTAGCGGCTGATCGTCGCCTCGCTGACGCCGGCGCGATCGGCGAGCTCGGTGATCGACATGCTGATGGCGTCGTCGGGCGATCTGGTGAGCACGTCGGTGATCTTGCGCTCGGCCGCCGACATCGACGGCAGGCGGTCGGCGAGGAACGCGAGCTGACGTGGGCCGCGGGAGGTGGCTGCGGGGCCGGCAGATGCCATGGGACTGAGTATAGAGCGAAAATTTTCTTCATCTCCCATTTGAAGTGATGACGAACTTGCCTCTTGACACGGTCTGCGGCGGTGTGGAGACTTGCCGCATTCGCGCTGGTCCGAAGCGGGCCGCCACCCACAACCCCCGTGCCACGAAGGCAGGTCGCCGATGAGTTCGCATCGCCTACGCGCCTACCGCCGCGCCGTCATCCCGGTGATCATCGGGCTGCTGGCAGCACTCCTGCCGGGAGCCGGCGTGACCACGCCGGCGCACGCGGAGGAGGAGGTCGTCCTCAGTGACGGCTTCGAAGCCGGCAACGACTGGACGCTCTACAGCAACGGAACCGGCCCGACGTTCGACCTCGTCGCCGACCCCGTCCGCAGCGGGTCCGCGGCGCTGACGATGGGCGCGGGCGCGAACCCCGGCCAGAGCGAGATCGGCGTCGCGGCGATCCGGTCCGGCCTGTCCGTCGCCGAGAACTCCAGCGTGCTGTCGTTCTGGTACTACGCGGGCGGCGACGCGACCTACCGGGGCCTGTCGGTCGAACTGCACACGCCGGCCAAGGTCTACAGCACGCTGCTGCCCGACGTCGTGCGGCTGGGCGCCTGGCAGCAGGTCAGCGTCCGGTTCACCGACGTCGCACCGGAGCTGGCCGGAGCGACGATCACCACGGTCGTGATCAAGGCGATCACCGACCCCGCCGCCGGCCGGTCCTCGTTCACCCTCGACGACGTCGAGGTGCGCAACGGCGTCCCGGTCGTGGTGCCGGCGCCCGAGCTGCTGGCGGCGAGTCCCGCACCCGGCGCCACCGCCGTCGGCCGCGACCGGGTGGTCACCGTCTTCTTCGACCAGCCGCTGGACCCGGCCTCGGTCGTCGACCAGAACGTCACCGTCGTGCGGGGCCGGAGCGCCCAGCCGGTCGCCGGAGCGGTGCGCCACCTGTCCGGCGCCCGGGCGGTCGTCTTCGTCCCGGACCGCCCGCTGCTGCCCGGCACGACCTACACGGTGCGCGTCGACGGCATCCGCAGCCTCGGCGGCCCCGCTCTCGCGGCGCCGGTGACGACGACGTTCGCCACCGGCTCCCGGATGACGTCGGCCGAGCAGTCCTTCGCTGACGATCTCACCGAGATCGGCGACTGGCGGCTTTACACCAACGCCGCGGGGGCAGCCACCCAGACCCTCACCGCCGACCCGGCGCTCGCGCCCGGTCAGGCGCTCACCGCGAGTGCGTCGGACCCCGCACAGCCGTTCGTGCTCTCGCACATCCACCCGCTCCCGGTGGTCGACGAGAACAGCGTGATCAGCTTCTCCTACTTCGTCACCGGCACCGCCGCGCCCGCGGAGCTCCAGGTCATGCTCACCTCGTCCGACGGACGGAGCAAGCAGGTCAGCCTGGCCGCCGGCGAGGTGCGCACCGGCGAGTGGGCCACGGTGAGCGTGGCCGTCCCGGACGTGTCACGGTCGCTGGCCGGCTTTCCGCTGGCCTCGATGGAGCTCAAGCTGGCCACCGCGACCGGCGGTGACGCCCGGTTCAGCATCGACCGCGTGCGGGTCGGCTCCGACCCGGCCGCCTTCGAGGTGCTGCCGCCGAGCCAGGCCGGCGAACAGCGGCCGCGGCTCGACGACGTGCCGGCCGCCGACCGGCAGCGCATCCGCGACCTCGCCGATCACATCCTCACCACCCAGAACCCGGACGGCAGCATCCCGGTCGGCCCCGAGGGCCTCAACTCCACCCGGTACGTGGGCTACTTCAGCACCTTCGCCGCGCTGGGCCTCGTCCGCGCGTACGAGCTCACCCGCGACCAGCGCTACCTCGACGGCGCCCAGCTGTACGCCGTCTGGTACCGCGACCACCTGAACCCGGACGGCAGCATGAACGACTTCTCCGGGACGTGGCCGGACCTGACCGACACGCTGACCGCGGACTCGGTCGACTCGTACGCCTCCACGTACCTGCTGCTGCTCATGCACCTCGTTCAGGTGCAGGAGAGCCGGGCCGCCCACGACGCCGCTCTGGACCGGTGGTTCCCGATCGCCCAGCGGGTGTTCGGCGCCCTCAACGGCACCTACGTGTCGAACGGGCAGACCGAGGTCAGGCCCGGCTACCCGGTGCAGTTCATCCAGGACAACTCCGAGACGTGGTTCGGCCTGCAGGCGATGGCCTGGCTGGCCGGCGCCGCCGGGGACGCGGCGACCGCCAGGGTCGCCACGGCGCTCGCCGGACGCACCCAGTACGGCATCCGGCACGCCTACCTGCGCGACGCCACCGAGGACTACGGGGTCGCGATCACCCGGCCGACCTGGGAGGTCCAGCCGACCGGTCCGCTGGTCACCTGGTACCCGGACGCGCTGTCCAACGTGCTGCCGCTCGGCGTGATCGGCGGCGGCCCGGGACAGCCCGGCGACGGCGACGCCGCCCTGCTGCGCCGGCTGGTCCAGCAGTTCGACGTCGAAAGCGACGACACCCGCCCGACCCATATCAACGACACCCAGATGTACCTGTGGTGGGCGATGTCCGGGCTGACCACCGGCCAGCCCGACCTCGCCGCGCACTTCGTCGACCGGTTCGACGACGCCGAACTCGCCGGCAACCACGTGGCGCTCGGGTTCGCCGCCGCCCACCTCATTCGAGTGCTGTCCTTCCCGTACGACGACACGCTCTGGCTCTAGAGCCGCGCCCTAGCAGAAAGACACTCCCGTGAACCGTTACCGCCTTGCCCGGGCAGCGACCGCCGCTGTCCTCGTCCTGACCATCGCGGCCTGCGGCGGCCCGAGCTCGTCGCCGTCCGGCTCCGGTGAGGACGACACCGAGCTCGTGTTCTGGCACTACTTCACCGACCGTGAGGAGCTGCTGCAGCAGTTCGCGGACGAGTACGAGGCCGAGACCGGGGTGAGCATCGACCTCGTGCTCGTGCCCGGCGACACGCTGGGCCAGAAGTTCCAGGCCGCGGCGCAGGCCGGCACGCTGCCGGACATCTCCGCGGCGTGGGCCGGCGTCGGCGAGGAGACCGCTCCGTACGCCCGCGAGGGTCAGATCGCCGACCTCTCCGCGGAGATGGCGGACGGCTGGTCCGACCGGTTCGAGCCGAGCCTGCTCGCGGCCGCGTCCTTCCCGGAGGGCAATGGCTTCGACGTCCCGCCCGGGCCGTACTTGGTGCCGCTGGACAGCACGAACATGCAGATCCTCTACAACAAGCAGATGTTCGCCGATGCCGGCATCACCGAGCTGCCGACCACCTGGGACGACTTCATCGCCGCCGGCCGGCAGCTGGCGGAGGCGGGATTCGAGCCGTTCACGGCCGGGTTCGGTCAGTGGCCGCTGAGCTCGTTCGCCCAGGTCTACCAGTGGAACGTCATCGGTGAGGAGGACCTGAAGGCGACCTTCGCCGGGACCATGCCCTACACCGCCGAGCCCTGGGTGCGCATGCTGGGCCTGTTCGAGGAGCTCGGCCAGGCGGGGATCCTGGCCGACGGCACGGTCACCAACGACGCCCCCGCGTCGGAGTCGCTGTTCGTCAACGGGCAGGCGGCCATGCTGTTCGACGGGTCCTGGGCGCTCGGGGTGTTCAAGCAGCAGAACCCGTCGTTCACCGACTACGGCGTCTTCGTCCCGCCGTCGGCCGGAGACCACGCGGTACGTCTTCCGGGAGGCGTCGGCGCCATGGTCTTCGCCGTCGGGTCCTCGCCGCACCGGGACGAGGCGGTGGAGTTCCTGCAGTGGCTGACCGACACCGAGCGGCAGCGCACCTACGCCACCGAGAGCCTGAACCTGCCGGCCAACACCGACGCGGTCGACGACGGGCTGGACGAGAACCTGGCCGCGTTCGCGGCGCAGGGCGACGCCGTCGCGCCGACGCTGCCGACCCCGATGCCGCTCGAGGTCGACACCACCATGACCAAGGGGATCCAGCGCATCCTGCAGGGCCAGGACACCCCGGAGGGAGTGGCCGCGCTCATGCAGAAGGCGGCCGAGACCGGTCAGGCGCAATGACCACCTCCACTGTGCAGCGGCCGCCGGTCGCGGCCGGGGCGACCCGGCCGCGGCGGCGCCGCCGGTCCGGCGAGGCGTGGGTCGGCTACCTGCTGGTCGCCCCGGTCGTTGCGCTGTTCCTCGTCTTCTCCGCCTATCCGCTGCTGCGGACCGCGCAGATCAGCGTCACCGATTGGAACGGCCTGTCGGCGCACTTCGACTACGTCGGGCTGGCCAACTACTCCCGGGTGCTGACCGACCGGATCTGGGGGATCGCGCTGTGGCACGGGCTGCTGTTCGCCGTCGTCGCGCTGACGGTCATGCAGGGGATCGGGCTGGCGCTGGCGGTCGCCGTGGCCAGGCTGGTCCGGTCGGCGGGCATCTACCGGGTCTTCTTCTACCTGCCGCCGATCCTCTCCGCCATCGTCGTGGCGCTTGTCTGGAAGTGGTTCTACCAGCCGCACGGCGGTCCGCTGAACGAGCTGCTGGCCTCGGTCGGCCTCGACTCGCTGGCCCGGCCCTGGCTGGCGGACTCGTCGACGGCGCTGTGGGCCGTGTCGGCGGCGTCGGTCTGGCAGGGCGTCGGGACGCCGTTCCTGTTCTTCCTCGCTGCGGTGCAGGCCGTGCCGACGGAGCAGCTGGAGGCGGCCACCATGGACGGGGCGGGCGCGTGGCGGCGCTTCCGGGCCGTGACGCTGCCGTCGATCATGCCGGTGATCGGGCTGGTCAGCGTGCTGACGCTGCTCGGCGCCATGCAGATCTTCAACCTCGTGCTGGCGATGACGAACGGCGGACCGGGCTATGACACCGAGGTGCCCGTGCTGAACATCTACCGCAACGCGTTCGAGCTGGGCGAGTTCGGCTACGCGACCGCACAGTCGATCGTCTTCGGCCTGGTGCTGTTCGTCGTGTCCGGCGTGGCCATGGTCCTGTCGCGGCGGAGGAGCTGATCGTGACGAGGACCAGCAGGCTCGGCACGACGGTCACCCACCTCGGCCTGATCGTCTGGGCCGTCGGCTCGGTGCTGCCGATGGTGTACATGCTGTCGGCGTCGTTCCAGCCCACCGAGGACATCTACGCCGGCATCTCGCTGTGGCCGGGCCGGTGGACGTTCGACAACTACCGCGAGTCGTGGCAGGGCGCCGACTTCGGCGTCTACCTCGGGAACAGCGTCCTGTACACCACCGTGACGACGGCCGCGGTGCTGGTGTTCGGCGCGGGCGCGGCCTACGCCTTCGCCCGGCTGCGCTTCCCCGGCCGGGAACTGATCTACACGGCGCTGCTGGTGTTCCTGTTCCTGCCCATCCCCGGTGTCTTCATCCCGCTCTACACCGTGCTGGTGAGCCTGAACCTCGCCGACACCCGGATCGGCTACGTCCTGCCGCTGATCAACGCCTCGCTGCCGGTCGCGGTCTTCATCATGCGCCGGTTCTTCGAGCAGCTGCCCGAGGAGATCGACGACGCGGCGCGGATGGACGGCGCCGGCCCGGTCACGATCTTCTGGCGGATCGCCGTACCGCTGGCCCGCCCCGCCCTGGCCACCGTCGCCATCCTCACGGTGCTGAACTCGTGGAACGAGTTCGTGCTGGCGCTGATCGTGTTCTCGGACGAGAGCCTGATGCCGTTGCAGGTGGGGCTGCAGACCTTCCAGGGCACCTACTTCGCCCAGTACGGGCTGATGATGGCCGCCCTGACCGTCTCGACGGTGCCGGTCGTGATCGTCTACCTGCTGTTCCAGCGCAACATCATCAAGGGCATCACCGCCGGGGCGGTGAAGGGATGACCGCCCGCCTGGTGATCGGGGTGGACGGCGGCCAGTCGTCGACGCGCTGCCTGCTCGGCGCCGACGACGGCAGGCTGCTCGGGTGGGCGACCGGCCCGCCCGTGCGCCACGGCGCCGCCCCTGGCGCGGCCGACGACCTGCGCGCCGTCGTCGACCAGATCCTGGCCGACGTGACGGCGTCGGCCGGCGCCGCGCCGGGCGACGTCGTCGCCGCGCACCTGAGCCTGACGTCGGGGCTGGTGGTCGCGCGCGCCCAGGCGGAGCTCCGGCTGCCGGCTGCCACCGTGACCGCCGACAGCGACGCGGTCGGAGCGCTCGCGACCGTCACGACCGGGGCCGGCGCCGTGCTCGCGGCCGGCACCGGCGTGGTGGCCATGGCTCTCGGGCCGGACGGGCAGCGGGTCGAGGTAGGCGGCTGGGGAGCCGACCTCGGCGACGAGGGCGGCGCCTACTGGCTGGGGCTGCGGCTGCTGCAGGCCGCCACCCACGCCGCGGACGGCCGCGGACCCCGCAGCCCGCTCATCGACCGGGTGCCCGGCCTGCTGAGCGAGGCCGGGATCGTCGACGCGGCCGAGCTGCGCGAGTTGCCCGGCTGGATCGCCTCCGGGCAGCTGGACCGTCCGGCGATCGCCCGGCTCGCGGCCGCCGTCGCCGCGGCGGCCGCCGCCGGTGACCCCGTCGGGTCCCGGCTCGCCGACCGCGCCGGAGCGGAGCTGGCCCGCTGCGGCGACGCCTTGCTGCGCGCCGCCGGCTTCCTGCCCCGTCCGCGGCGGCTGGTGCTGGCCGGGGGCGTGCTCGAGGCCGGCGGCCCGGTCGCCGACAGCCTCGCCCGGCAGCTGGCCGACGCGCAGCCGCAGGTCGCCCTGATCCGCCCCGAGGCGCCACCGGTCGTGGGCGCCTACCTGCTCGGACTGCGGACCGCGGGGTCCGAGGCCGACCGCCTGCGCCGCGCGGCCATCGAGAGCTACGACGCACTGATGCGAGACCGACGTCCCATGGATGAGGAGAGATGACGTACCAGCACAACGCCAGCACCCGCCCGGCCCGGCCGGACCCGCCGGGGGAGGCCGCCGTGGCCAGCATCGCCGGAGGCGTCGTCGTCTCCTGCCAGGCCGGGCCGGAGAGCCCCCTGAACACCCCGGGCATCCTGGCGGCGCTGGCCCAGTCCGCCGAGCGGGGCGGTGCGGCGGGCTTCCGCGTCGACGGGCCCGCGAACATCGCCGCGATCCGTCTCGGCAGCGACCTGCCGATCATCGGCATCCGGAAGTGTCACGTCCCGGGCTCGGACGTCTACATCACGCCGACGCTGAGCGACGCGCAGGAGATCGTCGCGGCCGGCGCCGACGTCGTCGCGCTGGACGGGACCCCGCGCCCGCGGCCCGGCGGCGAGCGGCTGGAGACCATCATCGAGCGCATCCACGACGACCTGCGGGTCCCGGTGATGGCCGACATCGCCACCGGGGACGAAGGACTGGCCGCACACGACGCGGGCGCCGACCTGGTGGCGACGACGCTGGCCGGTTACACCACTCCGGGCGACCGGCGCACCGGGCCGGCGTTCGACGTCCTCGACCGGCTGGCGGCCGCCGGTGCGAGGTGCGTCGTCGAGGGCCGGATCTGGACCGTCGAGGACGTGCGGCGCTGCTTCGACGCGGGCGCCTACGCCGTGGTCATCGGCTCGGCTATCACCGTTCCCGAGTTCATCACCCGGCGTTTCGTCGGCGCCACGAGGAGTCACGTTGAGCTGCACTGACACGGCCATGAGCGACTACTTCGACGCGTTGCAGGCGCTGCTGCGCGACCTGCGCGAGCAGGAGTGGGACGCGTTGCGACGAGCCGCCGACGTCTGTGCCGAGGCGGTCGCCGCTCGCGGAGTCATCCACGTTTTCGACACCGGTCACCTGCTCTCGCACGAGATGATCTGCCGCACCGGCGGGCTCGTGGCCTACACCCCGCTGCGCATCGCCGGGACCGTCGACAACACCAACCCGCACCGCGGTGCCGCCGCACCGTCCGGCGAGGAGGCCGACCGGCGGCTGGTGGAGTGGGCCCTCTCCGGCGGGACGCTGCGCCGTGGTGACGTGCTGGTCATGAGCTCGGTCTCGGGAACGTCCGCCCTCGTGGTCGAGCTGACGCTGGCGGCCCAGGCGCTCGGCGTGACCGTCGTCGCCGTCACCGCGGTGCGGCACTCCAGCCGGCTGCCGTCCGGGCACTCCAGCGGCAGGCGGCTGCACGAGATCGCTGACGTCGTGCTCGACGACCACGCCGACTACGGCGACAGCATGATCGAGGTGGCCGGGCTCGGCAAGCGGATCAACCCCGCCTCGGGGGTGACCGGGGCGGTGCTGATGTGGGCGCTCAACGCCGGGGTCGTCGAGCGGCTGCTCGCCCGCGGTGTCGTGCCCAGCGTCTACACCAGCGTGCACCTGCCCGACGGACGGCGGCAGCTGGCCGAGGTCGAGGAGCGGTACCGGGTGGAGGGCCGGTGAGCGAGTACGACGCCTATCTCGACCAGGTGGCGGCGGCCCTCGACGCCGCCCGGGCCCAGGGGCCGACGATCGATACCGCCGCCACCTGGATGGCTGACGCCATCGCCGGCGGCCGCGTCGTGACGGTGTTCGGCGCCAGCCACGCCGGCCTGCTCGCACAGGACCTCATGTACCGCGCCGGGGGACTGGCCGCGATCGACGCCGTGCTGCCGCGGCAGCTCATGCTCGACACCCGGCCGGTCACCGACACCACGGCGTGGGAGCGCCGGCCCGGCTTCGGCGCCGAGCTGTTCGCCGGCCGCGGCCTCGGGCCCGGCGACGTCGTGATCCTGATCTCGGTGTCGGGCCGCAACCCGGTCATCGTCGAAGCCGCGACCACGTGTGCGGCGGCGGGCGCCCGGGTCATCGCCGTGACCAGCCTGGAGTACTCCCGGTCGGTCACCGGTCGCGGCGGACCGCGGCTGTTCGAGGTCGCGGACCTCGTGATCGACCTCCCGGGCCGGGTCGGCGATGCCTCCGTCCAGCTCGCGGCGGACTGCTGGGCCGGACCCACCTCGTCGGCGGTGGGCGCCGCCGTCCTGCACGGCCTCTGCGTCACCGCGGCGGCGCAGCTCGTCCGGCGAGGGGTCGAGACACCGGTGTTCCAGTCGGCGAACACCGACGACGGCGACGCCGCCAACGCGCGGCTGCTGGCGCGATATCGCGACCGCGTCGGCTACCTGGAGGGCTCGGCCATCACCACTGGTCCTTTTCCGGAGCCGGTCCGGTCATGGTGACGCCATCGTGGGTTGAGCGGCGTGCCCGGTCGAGGAGGATGAGGGGTACAGCAGCTGCCGCGAGGGCGGCCCCGATCAGGCACACGGTTGTGAGGGCCGCCCCTTGTGTGAGTGCAGCGGCTGCGAGAACGGGGGTGATGCTGATTCCCAGTTGGAATGCCGACACGGTGGTGGCACCGGCGAGGGTGGGCGCGTCGGCTGCGATGGTGAAGACGCGGCCGAAGACGGCGGGGTTCAGTACGAATGCGGCGATACCGATCAGGACAACGATGGGCACCACCACCCAGGCCTGCTGGATCGCAGCAGTCATCACCACCGACAAGATCACGATCGCTGATGCACCAGTCAGGAGTGCGAGGTGCGGCCGCTGATCGGAGACCCGGCCACCGATGGACAGACCGATGAAGGCGCCGACCCCCAAGAGCGCGAGCACGCCCGGGATCCAGACTTCGGGCATGCCGGTGATGTCTTCGAGCATGGCCGCCAGGAAGTTGAACGTGATCATGTACGCCGCGGTGGTCAGGAGCGTGATCGCATGGATGACCCACAGACTCGGGTTCCGCATCGTGGCGAACTCCCGCGACAAGCTCGGCCCGGTGGAGTCGGCGGAGTCGGAGTTGGCGGCGGCGGGTAGCCCGAGGAGGCACCCGATGGTCCCTACGACCGTGAGGGCAACGACGGTCCAGAAGCCGGTGCGCCACTGGGTGAAGTGGCTGAGCAGCGTGCCTACAGGACCACCAGCCACCATGGCCACACTGAGCCCGCTCACCACGACTCCGGAGGCGCGGGCTCTACAGTCCGGTGTCACCAGGCTGATCGCAGTCACCGCCGCGACGGCAAAGAAGGCCGCGTAAGCGATGCCCGCGACCAGTCGCGTGACCAACAGGACCTCATAGCTGCCCAGCTGTCCGACGGCAATACTGACGGCGAAGACACACTGGCTGGCCACCAGCGCGGTGCGGCGCGGCCAGCGCAGGCTGAGCACAGCGAACGGTGGCCCCCCGACCACGACGCCCAGCGCGAACGCCGTGATCAGGAACCCGGCAGAGGAGAGCGTGACATCCACGTCAGCGGCGACCGCCGGCAGTACGCCGGCCAACAGGAACTCCGCGCTACCCATGGCGAACAGGCTGAAGCCGAGCAGATACACCCCCGCAGGCAATCTCGTGGATCGACCGCTCAGGGACGACTCTGCGGTAGTGCCGGCCATCAGTTCACGCCCCCGTCATCGAGCCCGTCACTCGCGACGCCGGCTGAGTCCCCACCCGCTGCGCCAGCCGGCGTCGCGACCCGTGTGACGTGCGCGTCGACCAGGCGTACGCCGTGCACCGACACCGCCGACGTCATCGCCGTCGCCGAGTAGCGAGGACTACTCCGGCCGACAAGCCCGCGGCTCCACCGCCGATGATGACGCTGTCCCACAGTGTCGCTGCCTGCGGTCCGGTCGTTGATTGCCTTGTTGTGTCCATACGGATCACCTCCACCGAGAGGATCGGCGGCTTCGTTCACTTTCGACAACATTCGTTGCCGATTCCGGGACACACTGCTTGACTGCTGCCCATGGACGGTCAACCCAGCGTCAGCGCCGCGATCGAGCAGATCGCTCCTCGGCTACGAAGCGCCCGCGAGAAGAAGGGCATCAGCCTGGCCGACCTCGCGCGCGCCACCGGCATCTCGACCAGCACCCTGTCCAGGCTGGAATCAGCGCAGCGCAAGCCAAGCCTCGAACTCCTCCTACCGATCACCGCGGCACTGGGCATCCCTCTCGACGAGATCGTCGCGGCACCCCGGATCCTCGACCCTCGCGTGCCACAGCAGTCCACCGGAAAAGACGGCCGGGTGCTGATCCCCCTGTCACGACAGCAAGGCGAACCACGGGCGTACAAGATGACCATCCCAGCGCACGACAACGAGCCGCACCTACGGACTCACGACGGCTACGAATGGCTGTACGTGCTACGCGGACAACTCCGCGTGCGACTGAGCGACGAGGACTTCATCATGGGAGTCGGCGAAGCAGCCGAGTTCGACTGCCATATCCCACACTGGTTCGGAGCCTCCGCACGCGGGAGCGTCGAAGTCCTCAGCCTCTTCGGCAAGCAAGGCGAACGCATCCACCTGCGCACCCAGCGGCGCTGACGCCGGTCCTGCAACAGCTAGACGCCGGCCAGCCGCTCCACGGCCGCCAGCGGGATCGGCAGCCAGGTGGGCCGCCGCCGGGCCTCGAAGACCACCTCGTAGACCGCGGTGTCGGTCTCGTAGGCGGTCAGCAGCTCCGGCTCGTCGCGCGGGTCGAGCTGCGCCGCCGACGCGTATCCGTTGCAGAACGCCTCGCTGTTGCGCTGCGTCCACTCGTGCGCGCGGTAGGCCAGCTGGTCGTGCGCGGGGTCGTCCTGCGGGTGGTCGGTGATCAGCAGGTGCCGGGCGGCGTAGTCGAACGAGCGGAGCATCTGCGCGACGTCGCGGACGGGGGAGTGCATGGCCCGGCGCTCGGCCGCGGGCGCCATCAGCTCGCCCTCGAAGTCGATCAGCTTCCAGCCCAGCACGGTGCGCAGCACCTGGCCCAGGTGGTAGCTGCCGTGAACGCGCTGGACGGCCACCTCGCCGGCGCGCTCGCGCAGCACGTCGTAGTGCGTGCGCAGCCCGGCGGCGAACGGCTCGAGCTCGGGCACGGTCGCGACGGCGGCGTCGAGTCGGCGGGTCATGGTGTCGGCCAGCTCGTTCAGGCCGGACGGCGCCATGGCCCCGCTGGGCAGCACCTCGGCCAGCGTCTCGTGCACCCGCGCCGTCGCCATGCCCAGGCGGTACGACTCGGCCGCGAAGTCGCCGCCCACCTCGTCGGCGTGGAGGTCGCCCTCGGCGTAGAGGTCGCGCACGCTCGCGGTGGCCAGCGCCCAGCCGTCGGACGCCGTGGTCAGGAAGCCGCGCAGCATCGCCAGGCTGCCCGACCGCGGCGCGTCGTCGCCCGGCCCGGACCAGTCGCCGTCGACCCAGCCCAGGTACGGCGCGACCAGCGTGCTGCCGGCGTCGGTGAGCGCCTCGTTCAGCTCGACGTCGGGGTTCAGCCCGGGGTCGACCCGGCGGAACACCTTGAGCAGCGCCGCGTTGCCGTAGGCCAGGCTGGTGTTGTGGTGCTCGCCGGGCAGCACCAGCGACGGCTCGCCGTACGGCACCTTGACGTCGGGCTTGACGTGGAAGCGCAGGCCCTCGGCCGGCGGCGCGTCGTCGGCGAAGTGGTCCAGCAGGGCCGCCGTCGCCTCCTTGTCGTGCAGCGCGTCGTAGACGTGGCCGTCGGCGGTGTGGCCGAGGTGGACGTGGTCGAGGCGCTCGGCGCGCTGGCTGTGCACCGACAGCGGCACCTGGTAGACGTCGGCGCCGTCGGAATGCGTGACCTCGGCCAGCAGGTGCCACACCCGCGGCTCGCCGTCGTGCAGCAGCGCGGCCGCCACCGGCCGGACCTCGAGCGGCGCGGACCGCCCGCCGGTGAACCAGTGCTGGTGCGGCAGCCAGTCGGGCAGCAGCGCCACCGCCTCGGCGAGCCGAGCGTCGACCGTCACGGCATCGACTCCTCGGGCAGCCGGGCCAGCCGGAACCAGTAGAACCCGTGCGAGCCGAGGGTCAGCAGGTACGGCAGCTCGCCGATGGTGGGGAACCGCACGCTGCCGATCAGCTCGACCAGCTGCATGCCCTCGTACTGGCGCAGGTCCAGCTCGACCGGCTGCGGGAACCGGGACAGGTTGTTGACGCACAGCACGATGTCGTCGCCGAACGTGCGCACGTAGGTGAGCACCGTCGGGTTCGACCCGCCGAGGTCGACGAAGTCGCCCAGGCCGAACGCCGGATTCTGCTTGCGCACCTCGATCATCCGCTGGGTCCAGTGCAGCAGCGACGACTTGTTCGCCAGCTGCGCCTCGACGTTGGTGACCTGGTAGCCGTAGACGGCGTCCATGACGACCGGGAGGTCCAGCCGGCCGGGGTCGGCGGTGGAGAAGCCGGCGTTGCGGTCGGGCGTCCACTGCATGGGGGTGCGTACGGCGTCGCGGTCGCCCAGCCAGATGTTGTCGCCCATGCCGATCTCGTCGCCGTAGTACAGCACCGGCGAGCCGGGCAGCGACAGCAGCAGCGCGTTGAACAGCTTCATCTGGTTCATGTCGTTCTCGAGCAGCGGCGCGAGCCGGCGGCGGATGCCCAGGTTGGCCTTCATCCGCGGGTCCTTCGCGTACTCGGACCACATGTAGTCGCGTTCCTCGTCGGTGACCATCTCGAGCGTCAGCTCGTCGTGGTTGCGCAGGAACACGCCCCACTGGCAGCCGGACGGGATCTGCGGCGTCTGCGCCATGATCTCGCTGATCGGGTAGCGCGACTCGCGCCGCACCGCCATGAAGATGCGCGGCATGACGGGGAAGTTGAACGCCATGTGGCACTCGTCGCCGCCGACCTCGGGGTCGCCGAAGTACTCGACCATCTCGCTGGGCCACTGGTTGGCCTCGCACAGCAGCACGGTGTCGGGGAACTCGTCGTCCATCACCTTGCGCACCTTCTTCAGGAAGGCGTGCGTCTCGGGCAGGCTCTCGCCGTTGGTGCCCTCCTTCTCGTAGAGGTACGTGACGGCGTCGAGCCGGAAGCCGTCGACCCCCAGGCGCAGCCAGAACCGGACGACGTCGAGCATGGCCTCGTGCACGGCCGGGTTCTCGAAGTTGAGGTCGGGCTGGTGGCCGAAGAAGCGGTGCCAGAAGTACTGCCGGCGCACCGGGTCGTAGGTCCAGTTGGACGTCTCGGTGTCGTTGAAGATGATGCGGACGTCCGGGTAGCCGGTGTCGTCGTCGGCCCACACGTAGAAGTCGCCGTACGGGCCGTCGGGATCCTCGCGGGAGGCCTGGAACCACGGGTGCTGGTCGCTGGTGTGGTTCATGACGAGGTCGGTCATGACCCGCATGCCCCGGCTGTGCGCGGCCGCGACGAACTGGGAGAAGTCCTCGAGCGTGCCGAACTCGGGCGCGACGTCCATGTAGGCGGCGACGTCGTACCCGCCGTCGCGCAGCGGCGACGGGAAGAACGGCGGCAGCCACAGGCAGTCGACGCCCAGCCACTGCAGGTAGTCGAGCTTGCGGGTCAGCCCCTGGAGGTCGCCGATGCCGTCGCCCTGGGAGTCGTAGAACGACCGCACCAGGACCTCGTAGAAGACGGCACGCTTGAACCATTCGGGGTCGGTGCCGCGGGCGGGCAGGACCCAGGCCTGCTGCGTCTCGCTCATGGCCGGCACCATTCGATGGTAGAGGCGGTACGCACGATACCTCTCGGGACGACGTGTCGGGGCGGGCGTCGGCCCGCCCGATGAGCCATTCTTCATACCCACCTCGACGCGGGCAAACCGCCTCGTCCGGGGTCGGTCAGAGGCTGTCCAGGATCTCCCGCATGCGGTCGATCTCGATGCCCTGCTCGACGCTCACGTCGCCGGCCAGCTCCAGCACGCGCGAGTTGGTGCCGGTGTTCAGCTCGGCGGCGGCCATGTCGATGGCGCCGGCGTGGTGCTGGCTCATGTAGGTGAGGAACAGCTCGTCGAACTCCGCGCCGCTGGTGTTGCCCAGCTGCTCCAGCTGCAGCGGCGTGATCATGCCGGGCAGGCCGTGGTCGTGCTCGGCGCCCTCGGCCGGGACCGGCAGGCCGCGCTCGGTGAGCCAGCTCTCGAGGACGGCGATCTCCGGGCCCTGCGCGGCGATGATGCGGTCGGCGACCAGCAGGACGCGTTCGTCCTGCGCGCGGTCGACGGCCAGCTCGGCCATCGTGACGGCCTGACGGTGGTGCGGGATCATCTGCTCGACGAACCGGACGTCGGTCTCGCTGTGGCCGCCGTCGACGATCTCGATGTCCTCGCCCGGCTCGATGACGTCCGCCGTCTCGCCCGGACGGCCCGGCTGGATCACCCGGGAATCGGCCGTGACGGTGGACGTGCTCGGCGCGGCGCCGCGGCCGGTGTCGTCGTCGCCGCTGCACCCGGCCAGCGTGAGCAGGGCGGCGACCGCCGCCGCGGTCGTCGTGCCGAGGGTCGCGCGCCGCATCGTTCCTCCAGGTGGCCGGGGGACGGACCGGGCCAGCGTACGGCCGGATCGGCGCCGGCCGAAGCGTGTCAGAAACCGGACACGTCGAGGTTTCGCAGGTATGTGACAGAAGTATGGCCAATCTGGTCGATTGCCGTTATTGTTCGGCCCTGACCTTGATCGGCCCAGTCCTCTCTACCCCGGTGAGGTGTGCGCATGATCGGACATCGATGGAGAAGGAGGGCGGCCGGGCTTTCCGTCGCCGCCCTGGTGAGCGGCGGCCTGGCCCTCGGGGCCATCGGGACCTCCGCCGCCGACGACGGTGAGCTCCTGCGGGACTCGTCCAGCGAGGAGTGCGCCAACGCCGAAGCGCTGGAAGGCGCCGGCGACAACTTCGAGGAGAACTGCCTCACCGAGTCCGAGCTCGCGGACGCCCAGGCGTCGTCGGGCATCCTGCCGGTCGGCGGCGTGGCCAGTTCGCCCAACATCAGCCTGGAGTCGAACCTGCCCAAGGGTGGCGCGTTCAGCGCCGAGGGCGCGTTCAACTCCGACCTGGCGTTCCAGGGCAAGTACGCCTTCGCGGGCAACTACCAGGGCTTCACGGTCTACGACATCCACAACCCGCGCAAGCCGCAGCTGGTCGCGCAGGTGCTCTGCCCGGGCTCGCAGAACGACGTCTCGGTCTACGGCGACCTGCTCTTCCTGTCGACCGACTCGCGCTGGACGGACGACTCGTGCAGCGCGCAGGGCCCGCTGAACACCCAGCAGACCGTGGAGAACCCGGACTACTGGGAGGGCATGAAGATCTTCGACATCAGCGACGTGACCAACCCGCGGTACGTCGCCGCCGTCGAGACCAAGTGCGGTTCGCACACCCACACGCTGGTGCCGGGCGAGGAGAGCGTCTACATCTACGTCTCGTCCTACGACGTCAACGCCCAGCACGCCAAGTGCCAGCCGCCGCACGACCAGATCTCCATCATCGACGTCCCGCTGGACGACCCGGAGTCGGCGCACATCGCCGCCGAGCCCGTGCTGTTCCCGGACGCCGCCAACCAGGGCAGCAACACCCGCGGCTGCCACGACATCACCGCCTACCCGCACCTCGGCCTGGCCGCCGGCGCGTGCATGGGCGACGGCATCGTCATGGACATCACCGACCCGCTCGACCCGGTGATCCTCGACCAGGTGCGCGACGCGAACTTCGCGTTCTGGCACTCGGCGACGTTCAACAACGACGGCACCTCGATCATCTTCACCGACGAGCTGGGCGGCGGCAGCGGCCCGACCTGCAACCCGACGATCGGCCCGGTCCGCGGCGCCAACGCCATCTACACGTGGGACGGCGACTCGCTGGACTTCGCGTCGTACTACAAGATCCCGCGCGAGCAGGCGGCCACGGAGAACTGCGTGGCGCACAACGGCTCGCTGATCCCGGTGCCGGGCAAGGACATCTTCGTCCAGGCGTGGTACCAGGGCGGCATCTCGGTGTTCGACTTCACCGACCCGTACAACCCCACCGAGTTCGCGTGGTTCGACCGCGGCCCGCTGTCAGCCGACCGGCTGATCCTCGGCGGCGCGTGGTCGACGTACTACTACAACGGCTTCATCTACTCCAACGAGATCCAGCGCGGCTTCGACGTCTTCAACCTCAGGGACCCGAGGGTCGCGCCGGCCAAGGGCACGCGCTACGACGAGTTCAACGCTCAGACGCAGCCCGTGTACTGACACCGTGAGCGCACGAGCGGACGGCGACCCGGTCGCCGTCCGCTCGTCCGCCGGTAAGGCCCGCGTAACAGTCAGCGACTAGCGTTGGGTCGTGCGAGCGATCCGACGACTCATGGTCCGTACCGTCCTGCCCGAGCCGCTGGCCGCGCTCGGCGAACTCGTCACGAACCTGCGGTGGTCGTGGCACCAGCCGACGCAGGAGTTGTTCGCCGCCGTCGAGCCGGATCTGTGGGCCGAGGTCGGCCACGACCCCGTGCGGCTGCTCGGCGAGGTGCGGCCGGAGCGGCTGGCCGAGCTGGCCGCCGACCCCGCGTTCCTGGGGCTGGTCCGGGCCGCCCACGACGACCTCCAGCAGTACCTGACCGAGGCGCGCTGGTACCAGGACCACGACGGCGGCGCGCCGCGCGGCGTCGCGTACTTCTCGCCCGAGTTCGGCATCACCCACGTGCTGCCGCAGTACTCCGGCGGCCTGGGCATCCTGGCCGGCGACCATCTCAAGGCCGCCAGCGACCTCGGTGTGCCGATCATCGGCGTCGGGCTGCTGTACCGGCACGGGTACTTCGTCCAGTCGCTGTCGCGCGAGGGCTGGCAGCAGGAGCGCTACCCCGTCGTCGACCCCGACAACCTGCCGCTGGTGCGGCTGCGCGAGGCCGACGGCACGCCGGCGCAGGTCACCATCGGCATGCCGGGCGGGCGGGTGCTGACCGCCGCCGTCTGGGTGGCGCAGGTCGGCCGGGTGCCGCTGCTGCTGCTCGACTCCTACATCGACGACAACGGGCCGGTCGAGCGCGACGTCACCGACCGGCTGTACGGCGGGAGCCGCGAGCACCGGCTGCTGCAGGAGATGCTGCTCGGCGTCGGCGGCGTGCGGGCGGTGCGGGCCTATTGCCGCATCACGGGCGTGCCGGCGCCGGAGGTGTTCCACACCAACGAGGGGCACGCGGGCTTCCTCGGGCTCGAGCGCATCCGCGAGCTGGTCGAGGAGCGCGGGCTGACCTACGAGGCGGCGCTCGAGTTCACCCGGGCCGGCACCGTGTTCACCACGCACACGCCGGTGCCCGCCGGCATCGACCGGTTCCCGATGGACCTCGTCCGCGAGCACTTCGGCGGCGCCAACGCCAGCCCGAGCCTGTCCGTCGAGCACATCCTGGCGCTGGGCGCCGAGGACTACGAGGGCGGCGACCCGTCCGTGTTCAACATGGCCGTCATGGGGCTGCGGCTCGCGGCCCGCGCCAACGGCGTCAGCACCCTGCACGGCGAGGTCAGTCGTGGCATGTTCGCCGGGCTGTGGCCGTCGTTCGACGAGCGCGAGGTGCCCATCGGCTCGATCACCAACGGCGTGCACGCGCCCACCTGGGTGGCACCGGAGATCCTGCGGCTGGAGGAGAAGGCCGTCGCCGGCGGCGGCTGGACGGCCGCCACGACCACCGTCTCCGACGCCGACCTCTGGACGACGAAGCGGGCGCTGCGGGCCCGGCTGGTCGAGGCGGCGCGGGCGCGGCTGCGCGACGCCTGGCGCGGGCGCGGGGCGTCGGAGGCCGAGCTGGGCTGGATCGACGGCGTCCTCGACCCCGGCGTCCTCACCATCGGGTTCGCCCGCCGGGTGCCGTCGTACAAGCGGCTCACGCTGATGCTGCGCGACCCGGCCCGGCTCAAGGCGCTGCTGCTGCACCCGGAGCGTCCGGTCCAGTTCGTCATCGCAGGCAAGGCGCACCCGGCCGACGACGGCGGCAAGCGGATGATCCAGGAGATGGTCCGCTTCGCCGACGACCCCGAGATCCGGCACCGCATCGTGTTCCTGCCCGACTACGGCATCGGCATGGCGCAGGACCTCTACCCCGGCTGCGACGTGTGGCTGAACAACCCGCTGCGCCCGTACGAGGCATGCGGCACGTCCGGCATGAAGGCGGCGCTCAACGCCGGGCTGAACCTGTCCATCCGCGATGGCTGGTGGGACGAGTGGTCCGACGGCCTCAACGGCTGGGACATCCCGTCCGCCGAGGGCGTCGAGGACCCGTCCTACCGCGACGAGCTGGAGGCGACGGCGCTCTACGAGCTGCTGGAGAACGAGATCGCGCCCCGCTTCTACGACGTCGACGGCGAGGACGTCCCACGCCGCTGGGTCGACCAGCTGCGCCACACCCTCACCACGCTCGGCCCGAAAGTGCAGGCCACCCGCATGGTCCGCGACTACGTCGAGCGGCTGTACCGGCCGGCGGCGCAGGCGGGTCGCACGCTGAACGCCGACTTCGACGGCGCGGTCTCGCTGGCGGACTGGAAGGAGCAGGTCCGCGCCGCCTGGCCGCAGGTCCGCGTCGTCCATGTCGAGACCACCACCGCCGACACCTTCGAGCGCGGCCAGACGCTGCGGCTGCACGCGTTCGTCACCCTCGGCCCGCTCACCGCAGACGACGTCGACGTCCAGGTCGTCCACGGCCCCGTCGACGACGCCGACACCCTGCGCGAGCCCGCCGTCACCCCCATGACGCTGAGCGAGCGCCAGGACGACGGCGCCTACCGCTTCGACGGAGAGGTCCAACTCGACCGCACCGGCGCCTTCGGCTACACCGTCCGCATCGTCCCTCGCCACCCGTTGCTCTCGGACGGCAGCGAACTGGGTCTGGCCGCGCTCCCGGAGTGATGGGTGGGGTATCCGGGCCGCCCTGGCTGCCTCGATCCCTCACCCATCCGAGAGCGCTGTCCACAGATCGCTCCGGCTATCTTTCGCGGCCTCGCTTGCGCGGGCAGGCTCGGCTTCATGGCTCGCTTGGAGGTGCTCCGGCTCGCCGCGGCGCAGGACGGGTTGATCACCCGGTCCCAGGCACTGTCGGCGGGCATGTCGATCGGCGCGCTGCGGCACGCCGTTCGCGCGGGCGGCTCGTGGCAACGCGTCGTGCCGGGGGTGTACGCGACCTTCACCGGCCCGCTGCAGGACCTCCACCGGCTGCGTACGGCCGAGCTCGTCGTCGGCGCGGACGGCATGATCACCGGTTCGTGGGCGTGCCGGTCGTGGGGGCTGCGGTACGGTCCCGAGCCGGGTGAACAGGTGGACGTGTTGCTGGACCGGCGGCGCGACCGCGGGCGGGTGGGCTTCATCCGGGTCATTCGCACCTCGCACCTACCCGAGCCGAGGCGGTGCGTCGACGAGGCACGATTCCAGGAGCTGCGCCGATCTGGGCCACCACTCGAGTTGGTCTTCGACGGTACCGTGTCGAGTCCGGGCGTGGTCACGCTGGCACCGCCGGCGCGTGCCGTGGTCGACACCATCGTCCACGCGCGACAGCCGTGGGCCCTGCGCGACGCCCGGGCACTCATGTGCGAGGTGGTTCAGCGCCGCCGTTCGACGGTGGCCGAGCTGTGTGCAGAAGTGGCTGCGGCGCCACGTCGCGGCGGCGCCGTGGCTCGCCGGGCGATCAGAGACATCGCCGCCGGCTGTCGGTCAGCGCCGGAGTGCGAGCTGCGTGACCTCGTCCTCACCAGCCGCCTGCTGCCCGAACCGCGGTGGAACCGCACGCTGCCGGGTCACCGGCGTATCGTGCCGGACGCCTGTTGGCCGGAGGCGCGGCTGGTGGTCGAGGTCGACTCGCGGAGCTTCCACGGCTTCGGCGACGCGCCGCGGCGGACCGAGGAACGGCGCGCCCGATACGCGATGCTGGGCTGGCGGGTACTGCCTGTCTCGCCGATGCGGTTGCGGAGCGAGCCGCAGGCCGTCCTGCGTGAGATCGAGGCCGCCTACCTGGCTGGTGATTGAGGGTTTGGTGTCGCCCTGGCGGCACCAAACCCTCAACCATCGGCGGGTCAGTAGTCGTAGCCGCCGCCACCGTCGTCGCTGGACGGGGCGGAGCCGTCGGTGGTGACGGCGTGCCAGACGAAGTGGGTGCCCTGGAAGTCGTCCTCGAAGCCGTCGCCGGTGAAGGAGCCGGGGCCGGAGTCCTCGGAGAACGTGTACAGCGGCTTGCCGTCGAGGGTGAGCTGGTCCGAGCCGTCCGGCCGCGCGATCACGCCGAACTCGCCGTCGACACCCTCGACACCGGAGGGGACCTCGGAGCCCGTCATGGCGACCGGCGGCCAGAAGTCCTCGCAGCCGTCGACGCAGAGGATGGTGCCGTCGGCCTCGGCGTCGGTCGTGTAGAGCGTGTTGCCGTCGGCGTCGGTGAGGACGGTGCCGAAGTCGGAGATCTCCCGGGTGCCGACGATCCCGTCCGTCGTCGTCTGGGCCTCGGCCCCGTCGGAGGACGAGTCGTCCGAGCCGCAGGCGCTCAGCGCGAGCAGGGCCGCGGCCGCAACGCCGATCAGGCGGAGCCGCCGGGACCCGGTGTGCAGCGAAGTGTTCATACCAGTGGTACGGCCGAGCCGCCCGCGGGGATTCAGTCGATCACGCGCAGCAGCAGACACGACCGTCCGGTCAGCCGCACCCGGCCGGCCGCCCGGTGCCGCCGTCCCTCGGCCGCGGCGGAGGCGGTGTCGAGCACGACCTCGTACGACGCCGCCCAGAACCGGCCGGGCAGCCGCACGTCGAGGGCGTCGGCGCCGGCGTGGACGTACAGCAGGAACGACTCGTCCAGGATCGGCTCGCCGCGCACGCCGCGCGACCGGATGCCCTCGCCGTTCAGGTACATGCCGAGCGTGCGCAGCGACCCGTCGTGCCACTCGGTCTCGGTCATCTCCGCACCCGACGGGGCGAACCACGCGATGTCCTTGCGGCCGCCCTCGACGACCGGGACGCCCTCGAAGAACCGGCGCTGCCGCACGACCGGGTGCGCGCGGCGGAACCGCAGCAGCCGGCGGACGTGCTCGAGCAGCTCGGGGTGCTCGGCGGCCAGCGACCAGTCGATCCAGCTGATCTCGTTGTCCTGGCAGTACGCGTTGTTGTTGCCGCGCTGCGTGCGCCCCGCCTCGTCGCCGGAGAGCAGCATGGGCACGCCGGTCGAGAGCAGCATCGTCGTCAACATGTTCTTCACCTGACGCAGCCGCAGCTCGCGCAGCGCGGGGTCCGGCGGCACGGGGTCACCCTCGACGCCGTGGTTCCAGGACCGGTTGTTGTCCGTGCCGTCCCGGTTCTCCTCGCCGTTGGCCTCGTTGTGCTTGCGGTCGTAGGAGACGAGGTCGCGCATGGTGAAGCCGTCGTGCGCGGTGACGTAGTTGATGGACGCGTACGGGCGGCGGCGGTCGTCGGCGTACAGGTCGGAGGAGCCGGAGAGCCGGAAGGCGAGGTCGCGGACGCCGGCCGCGGCGCCGCGCCAGTGGTCGCGGACGGAGTCGCGATAGCGGTCGTTCCACTCGGTCCACAGGTGCGGGAACTCGCCGACCTGGTAGCCGCCGGGCCCGACGTCCCACGGCTCGGCGATCAGTTTCACCTCGCGCAGCACCGGGTCCTGCCCGATGACCGTCATGAACGAGCCGAGCATGTCGACGTCGTGCATCGACCTGGCCAGCGCCGACGCGAGGTCGAAGCGGAAGCCGTCGACGTGCATCTCGCCGACCCAGTACCGCAGCGAGTCCATGACCAGCCCGAGCACCTGCGGGTGCGCGACGCGGAACGTGTTGCCGGTGCCGGTGTAGTCGAGGTAGCGGGACCGGTCGGCGGGGTCGACGTGGTAGTACGCCTCGTTCGCGATGCCGCGGTAGGCCAGCGTCGGGCCGCCGTCGCCCTGCTCGGCCGTGTGGTTGTAGACGACGTCGAGGATCACCTCGAGCCCGGCCTCGTGCAGCGCGCGGACCATGGCCTTGAACTCGTCGACCTGCTCGCCCCGCGTGCCCGCCGACGAGTACGCGTTGTGCGGCGCGAAGAACGCCAGCGTGTTGTAGCCCCAGTAGTTCAGCGAGCCGCGGTGCAGGAAGTCGGGCTCGCTGACGAACTGGTGGACGGGCAGCAGCTCGACGGTCGTGATGCCGAGGCCGGTGAGGTACTCGAGGGCCGCGGGATGGGCCAGCCCGGCATAGGTGCCGCGCAGCTCCTCGGGGACGCCGGGGTGGCGCATGGTGAAGCCGCGCACGTGCGTCTCGTAGAGGACGGTCTCGGACCAGGGGACGCGCGGCGGGGCGTCGCCGCGCCAGTCGAACGGGTGGCGGTCGACGACGACGGACTTCGGGACGTACGGGGCGGAGTCGCGGTCGTCGCGCACGTGGTGGTCGCCGCCCTCGTCCATGGACGGGCGCACGTGGCCGTAGACGGCCGGGTGCGCCGTCAGCGCGCCGTCGACGGCGCGGGCGTACGGGTCGGTGAGCAGCTTCGCCGGGTTGAACCGGCGGCCGGTGGCCGGGTCCCACGGGCCGTGCACCCGGAACCCGTACCGCTGGCCGGGCCGCACCCCGGGGACCGCGCCGTGCCAGATGTCGAACGTCCGGTTGGGCAGCACCAGCCGCGTCTCGGCGCCGTCGTCGTCGAACAGGCAGACCTCGACCTGCTCCGCCTCGGGGGCCCAGAGGGCGAAGTTCGTGGCGGCCACGTCGTAGGTGGCTCCGAGCGGGGTCCAGTGACCGGGCCAAGGCTCCATCGCGACATCCACGCGGGGCATTGTTTCTCATGCCCGCGGCGAGAACCTCTTCCACCAGGTGACGAGCCCGCCGGGTACGGTGCCGGGATGAGTGAAAACGTGGTGCGGCTGGAGGTCGCTGACGGCGTCGGGACGATCCGGCTGGACCGTCCGCCGATGAACGCCCTGGACGCCGCCATGCAGGACGGTCTGCTGGCGGCCGCCGCCGAGGCGACGTCGCGCCGTGACGTGCGCGCCGTCGTCGTCTACGGCGGCGAGAAGGTGTTCGCGGCCGGCGCGGACATCAAGGAGATGGCCGGCTGGTCCTACACCGACATGGTCGACCGGTCGGTCGCGCTGCAGGCCGCGTTCACCGCCATCGCCCGCATCCCGAAGCCGACCGTCGCCGCCGTCACCGGGTACGCGCTGGGCGGCGGCTGCGAGCTGACGCTCGCCTGCGACCTGCGCTTCGCCGCGGCCGACGCGAAGCTGGGCCAGCCCGAGATCCTGCTCGGGCTGATCCCCGGCGCCGGCGGCACCCAGCGGCTGGCCCGGCTGATCGGGCCGTCGAAGGCGAAGGACCTCATCTACACCGGGCGCATGGTCGGCGCCGAGGAGGCGCTGGCGATCGGGCTGGTCGACCGGGTGGTCGACGACGTCTACACGGCGGCGGTCGAGTGGGCGGCGCGGTTCGCGACGGGTCCGGCGTACGCGCTGCGGGCGGCCAAGGAGGCCATCGACCGCGGGCTGTCCACCGACCTCGACACCGGCCTCGAGATCGAGCGGCACCTGTTCGCCGGGCTGTTCGCCACCGACGACCGCGGCATCGGCATGCGCTCGTTCATCGAGAACGGTCCCGGCAAGGCCGCCTTCGAGGGCCGCTGATGAGCGGCGACACGACGCCGCGCCCGCCCGCGTCCGCCGAGGACGTCGAGCGGGCCTGGAACGACACCAAGCTGGCCCAGGTGCTCTACCACGACTGGGAGGCACAGACCTACGACGACAAGTGGTCGATCTCGTTCGACGAGCGCTGCGTCTCCTACGCGCGCGACCGGTTCACCGCCGCCGCGGGCACCGGCGGCTGGCCGTACGAGCGGGCGCTCGAGATCGGCGCCGGCACCGGGTTCTTCTCGCTGAACCTGCGACAGGCCGGCGTGCTCGACGACGTCACCGTCACCGACATCTCGCCGGGCATGGTCGAGGCGGCCCGGCGCAACGCCCGCGGGCTCGGCTTCGAGATCGACGGCGAGGTGGCCGACGCCGAGCGGCTGCCGTTCGACGACGAGACCTTCGACGTCGTCGTCGGGCACGCCGTCATCCACCACCTGCCCGACGTCGAGCAGGCCTTCCGCGAGATGCTGCGGGTGCTGCGGCCGGGCGGGCGGGTCGTCATCTGCGGCGAGCCGACGAAGTACGGCGACAGGATCGCGCGGGCGCTGTCGCGGGCCACCTGGTGGACGGCGACGCGGGCCACCCGGCTGCCCGGGCTGCGCGGGTCGTGGGCGCGGCCGCAGGAGGAGCTGGACGAGTCGTCCCGGGCCGCCGCGCTGGAGTCCGTCGTCGACCTGCACACGTTCGACCCCGGCGCGCTGACGGCGCTGGTCACCCGGGCCGGCTTCACCCACGCCCGGTCCGTCACCGAGGAGCTGACGGCGGCCTGGTTCGGCTGGCCGGTGCGCACGTTCGAGCACGCCGTCAACCCCGACCGGCTCGGCTGGGGCTGGGCGATGTTCGCGTACAAGAGTTGGCTGCGGCTGTCGGCGGCCGACCGCGTGCTGGCCAAGGTGGTGCCGGGCGAGCTGTTCTACAACGTGTCGGTGACGGCGGTCCGGCCCTCGTAGCGGGTCAGGCCGCCGTCGCGCCGAGTTGCTGCGGGAGCCGGACCGGCGGTGAGCGCAGCCACAGCCGCATCGTGTCGTGGCCGTCCGACCGCTCCAGCCGGGTGCGGCCGTGCCGGGCCAGCGTCGTGCGGTACCAGCCGCTGCCGGGCAGCCCGACGGTGTAGACCTCGCGGTAGCCGACCAGCCGGGCCATGCCGACCAAGTGATCCAGTAGCGCCGAGCCGAGGCCGGCCCGCTGCCAGCGGTCCTCCACGACGACCGCCAGCTCGCCGGCGGCGTCGTCGTCGCGGCCGAGGTTGGCCAGCGCCACCACCGCGCGGTTCGGCGCCACGGCGACCAGCGCGATCTCGGTGCCGAGGAGCTGGGAGAGGAACCGCCCCGTCATCGGCGGGACGGAGTGGTAGCGGTGCCGGACGGTCTCGGTGGAGCACCGCACGTGCATCGCGCTGACGTCGCCGGCGTCGCGCGCCGTGGCCGCCCGGACGGTGACCGTGCGCCCGTCGCGCAACCGGGCCGTGATGCCGGAGCCGGAGAACAGATGGGCCGAGTCCTTCATGCCGGCAAGCCTCCGCCACGGGTGTTTCGCGGCCGTCTCCGCCCCGTAACGGGCTGATCAGGCCACCATGACATACCGTGTGGCGGTGTCGTTCCGCCGTCCCCGCGACCCTCGGCAGGCGCGCTACCTGACGCCGTCGTCGCTGCGGTGGGTGCTGCGGCACCGGGCGTGGACGTGGTGGTACCTGGTCCGGTACGCGCGGCTGCTGCGGCTGCGGCTGCGCCACCCCGAGGTCGTCACCGAGGGCATGGTGTTCCTCGGCCGGGGTGCCCGGGTGGCCGGGCGGCGCGGCTACGGGCGGGTGGTGCTCGGCCGCTGGGTGCACATCGGCGACGGCACCGCGCTGACGGCGCACGAGGGGACGCTGCGGGTCGGCGACAAGGCCGTCCTCGGGTCGTCGTCGACGGTCACGTGTTACCTGGACGTCGAGATCGGCGCCCGGACGCTGGTGGCCGACTGGGTGTATGTCACCGACTTCGACCACCGCTTCGACGATCTCGGCCTGCCGATCAAGGACCAGGGGATCGTCAAGTCGCCGGTGCGGATCGGGCCGGACTGCTGGCTCGGGGTCAAGGTGACGGTGCTGCGCGGCGCCGTGGTCGGGCGCGGCTGCGTGCTCGCCGCGCACGCCGTCGTTCGCGGGACGATCCCCGATCTGGCCGTCGCCGGGGGAGTTCCCGCGCGAATTCTCAAGCACCGAGGGAATCCGGCGGTTTCCGCAGAAAAAGGCCAGGACGATTGTCCGGATCGGCGGAATTGACGCCGGTCTGTCGGTCGTGATCCGTCCCATTTCTCCGCTACGGAGAGTTCGCTCGCATTTCGCGCTCGGGGCCGAGTAATTCAGCAATTCTGAAGGTCAACTGCCTTGTCGGGACAGTAATATCGCACCCGTCAGCAGGCCGGTCCTCGACCTAGGTCGCGCCCTTTGTTCCGCGCGTTCGACGCGGACGGCGCGGAGGTAACGTCCCCGAGCACAAGGAGAGCAGGAATGTCTTCCTGGGAAAGACATCGTCGGCGTCGGGTAGCGGCTTCGCTCCTGGCAGCCGGAGTGGCCCCGGTAGTCGCCGTCGGTGCGTGGTTGGTGCCCGCATCGGCGGCCGAGGGTGACGAGTCCCGCTCGGCCGCGCGATTCCTCAGCGGCGAGATCCTCGGGACGGACCTCGACGCCGTCGCCGAACTGGCCGGCGTCGAGGTCGAGAACCTCGGCACACCCGACCCGGTCACCGAGGCGAACCCGCTCGATCTCACCGTCCTCGACACCCTCAACGTGTCGGTCCCCGGCGGGGTGCAGTTGCCGCTGAGTGACATCCTGCAGCTGGGCGCCGTCAACCAGTGGGCGTCGGCGGAGGACGGCGGCGCCTCGCACGCCGCGACCGGTGCGGTCGCCGACAACGGCGGCATCGGCACCGGCACCGAGGCCGGGTTCCCCGGCAACGCGACGTTCGACCTCACCGACGTGCTCGGCGAGGCCCTCACCGACCTCGTCGCCGACCTCGAGCTCGAGCTCGGCGCCATCTCGTCGGAGGCGCACCTGGCGCCGTCCGGTGAGGGGTTCGAGTTCACCAACGACTACGAGATCGCCGGCGGTCAGCTGCGGCTGACCATCCCCCTGCTCGCCGATCTCCTGCCGCAGGTCCAGGACGCCGTCGCCACCGTCGACGAGATCGTCAACGGGCTGGCCGGGCCCGAGGGCACCATCGCCCAGACCCTCTCGACCGTCGAGGGGCTGCTCAACCTGCTGGCCGTCGCGGGCGTCGAGAACCCCGACATCACGGTGTCGCTGGAGACCGACCTCGCCGGCGCCGTCGAGGAGCTGCTGGCCACGCCGCTGGGCGAGGGCACCGGCGTCGAGCTGAACCTGGCCGAGGGCACGCTGGTCGTCGACCTCGACACCCTGGCCGGCGGGCTGAACGACCAGGCGCCGAACACCGAGCTGCTCAGCCCCGAGGTGATCTCGCAGCTGGCCGAGACCATCGGCACCCTGCTGGACACGCTGGTCACGGACATCGTCGACACGGTCGAGAACGCGCTGAACGCGGCGACGCTGGACGTGAAGATCTACGCCGAGGTCGGCGGGCTGCTGCCGGGCACGCTGGACCTGCAGCTCACCGGCACCCTGGGCGACGTCCTCACCGGTGAGGCGGCGTTCGTCAACAACAGCACCGGCGTCGTCGTCGGGCTCATCTCGGCGCTGATCGCGCCGGTGCTCGACACGCTGATCTCCACGGTCGGCGGGGTCATCGAGGACGTCGTGTTCGCCGAGGGCGGCCCGCTCACCACGCTCGGCGAGACCGTCGCCGGGCTGGTCAGCTCCCTGGCGGAGTCGCTCACCCCGGTCGGCGACCTGCTCGCGTCGATTCTGTCGATCAAGCTGAACGTCCAGCCCGAGGCCGTCGAGGTGCCGGCTCAGGCGCGGGCGACGGATGGTCCGTACAGCGTGGCCGCCCTCGAGGTGACGGCGCTCCCCGACGCCCCGGCCGCAGTCCTCACCCTCGCCGAGTCGACCGTGGGTCCCAACACCACCGCTGATGACGGTGGCGAGACCGAGGTCGATGGCACTGAGGTGGACGGCACTGAGGTGGACGGGACCGAGGTCGATGGGACCGAGGTCGATGGGACCGAGGTCGATGGGACCGAGGTCGATGGCACTGAGGTGGACGGCACTGAGGTGGACGGGACCGAGGTCGATGGGACCGAGGTGGACGGGACCGAGGTCGATGGGACCGAGGTGGACGGCACTGAGGTGGACGGGACCGAGGTCGATGGCACCGAGGTGGACGGGACCGAGGTCGATGGGACCGAGGTGGACGGCACCGAGGTGGACGGGACCGAGGTCGATGGCACCGAGGTCGATGGCACCGAGGTGGACGGGACCGAGGTCGATGGCACCGAGGTCGATGGCACCGAGGTCGATGGCACCGAGGTGGACGGGACCGAGGTCGATGGCACCGAGGTGGACGGGACCGAGGTGGACGGGACCGAGGTGGACGGGACCGAGGTCGATGGCACCGAGGTGGACGGGACCGAGGTCGATGGCACCGAGGTCGATGGCACCGAGGTCGATGGCACCGAGGTGGACGGGACCGAGGTCGATGGGACCGAGGTGGACGGCACCGAGGTGGACGGCACCGAGGTCGACGGCACCGAGGTCGATGGCACTGAGGTGGACGGGACCGAGGTGGACGGGACCGAGGTGGACGGCACCGAGGTGGACGGCACCGAGGTGGACGGCACCGAGGTCGACGGGTCGGAAGTGGCCGGAGTCGAGGTCGACGGGTCTGAGGTCGATGGCGTCGAGACGGCGGGTGTGATCCCGCAGCCGGCGACCGAGGACAACGGCGACGACGACAACGGTCACGAGAACCGTGGCAGCGATGACGACGAGCGGCTGCCCGACACCGGCGCTGGGTCGAACCAGCTGCTGATCGTCGGCATCGGGCTGATGCTCGCGGGCGGCATCGCCGCCTTCGCCGTCAGCCGTCGCGGCGGGGTCGGCCAGGGCTGAGTCCCGGCCACCATCCGGCGAGACGAACGATGGCCGCGGGTCCGCGATCCGGACCCGCGGCCATCGGCTCGCAGGCCTCCGAAACAGGCTCGGCGGGCACTGGAAAACGGGCGCCGAGGAAGCGGCTCGCCGCCGGCCCGGCGAACGCCATTCCCGCCGGCCGCCGACTGGCATATCCACAACGCATCGCGCTATCAGCCGAATGGGTGAGCCGGACTCCGCTCAATGGCGCTCTGACCAGGACGTTGGGCGGAAAGGAAACCGCACCGGAACCCGCCCGCGTGTCGCCCCTCCATAACGATTGGGTCACGGCCGACAGGCTCGCGGTTTAGACCACTGGTTCCGGTTTGCACACCTCGAGCACGGCCGATTCGCCCCCTTCGCCCCAGTTCAACGCGACGATCCGCCCCGGTATGTCCGGAGAACAGGCGAAAAACGGCAAAGACGCTAAGAGGCCAGCTTTGCGGGGATAGAAGTTGATCAACCCTTTCGAGGCTTAGCGACCGGCGCGCGACGAATGGGCGGTCGGTGTCCCCGGAGGCAAATTCGCCAAGTACGAGACACGTCTCTGACGCAGTTGTAGGTTCATGATCACGCTTCGCCGGCCTTGGCACATCTGATGGCCGCGAAGGAGCCCGCCATGAAAATGCAAATGCCAGAGGAGAAGGCATGCCTGCAACACCTGTTATGCGCCGGCGTCGCGCAGCGACAACGCTGCTCGCAGCTGGTATTGCCCCGGTTTTCGCTGTGGGTGCGTGGCTGACGCCCGCCGCAGCGGCCGAGGGTGACGAGGCGCGCGCTGGTGCGCGGTTCCTCGACGGCACCGTCCTGGGCACCGACCTGGACGAGATCGCCGAGCTCGCCGGTGTCGACGTCGAGAACCTGGGCGACCCGGAGGCCGTCACCGACGCCAACCCGCTGGACGTCACTCTGCTCGACTCGATCAACATCGACATCGACCCGAACCTGCAGATCCCGCTGAGCGACATCATCAAGCTCGGCGCGGTGAACCAGTGGGCCACGGCCGAGGACGGCGCCGTGTCGCACGCCGCGACCGGTGCGGTCGCCGACAACGGTGGCGTCGGCACGGGTGTCGAGGCCGGCTTCCCCGGCAACGCCACGTTCGACCTGACCGACCTGCTCGGCGAGGGCGTCACCGACCTCATCGCCGACGTCGAGCTCGAGCTCGGCGCCGTCTCGTCCGAGGCGCACCTCGAGCCGTCCGACGACGACTTCGAGGTCTCGCGCGACTACGAGATCGCCGGTGGCGAGCTGCGGGTCACCGTCCCGCTGCTGAGCGGCCTGAACCTGTCGCTCGGCGACGACGCCGCGGTCTGGATCGAGGACGGCACCATCGTCATCGACCTCGACCTGCTGTTCGAGAGCCTGAACGACCTGCCGCCGAACAGCGAGCTGATCGGCCCGGGCCTGTTCGACATCCTCGACAACCTGCTCACCGAGCTGCTCGGTGACCTCGGCGCCGGCCTGGGCGACCTGCTCGGCAACCTCGGCCTCGACGAGCTCACCAACGGCATCGCCGACGCCCTGACCGACATCCTGTCGATCAAGGTGAACGTGCAGCCCGACCAGGCTGACGCCGGTGTGGCCATGCCGACCAGCGCCCGCACCGCGGTGAACGTCGAGCGCGCCGCCACCTCCGAGACCTACAGCGTCGCGGCCATGCAGGTCACGCTGCTGGGTGGCCTCGACAACGGCGGCGTCTCGGTGACGCTGGCCGAGTCGCACGTCGGCCCGAACACCAAGGCCGACGGTGAGGAGACCGAGGTCGACGGCACCGAGACCGAGGTCGATGGCACCGAGACCGAGGTCGATGGCACCGAGGTCGATGGCACCGAGGTGGACGGCACCGAGGTGGACGGCACCGAGGTGGACGGCACCGAGGTCGATGGCACCGAGGTGGACGGCACCGAGGTCGACGGCACCGAGACCGAGGTCGACGGTACCGAGACGGAGGTCGACGGTACCGAGACGGAGGTCGACGGCACCGAGGTCGACGGCACCGAGACCAACGGTGACGACGACGGCGCCGCTGACGCCAACGGCAACGAGGACGGCGACGAGCTGCCCGACACCGGTGCCGGCTCCAGCCAGCTGCTGATCCTCGGCCTGGGCCTGGTCCTCGCCGGTGGCATCGCCGCCTACGCGGTCAGCCGTCGCCGGGGCCTCACCGTCGAGTGACGCACAGCACCACCAGTAACACCCAGGAGTAGCACCACGACTCCCACGTTCGATCACGGTGGGTCCGCTCTCAAGCCAGGGCGCGGGCCCACCGGATCGGCGTTTCCGGGGTCGGTCGAACCGGGCGGTCGGCACACGAGGGCAGGCACGATGCGTGACCAGGAGACAGCGACAACGCCGGAGCGGCAGGAACCGCGTCCGACGTGGATCAAGGTCGTCGCCGGAGGGCTCGGCGCGCTGCTGTGCGCGCACCTCTTCGCGACGGCGGTGTTCGTCGGCCCGGCCAACGCGGCCAAGGAGTCGCTGGGCACGACGCTGACGAGCTACATGCAGCCGTACTTCCAGCAGGAGTGGAGCCTGTTCGCGCCGACGCCCATCAGCGTCGAGTACTCCATGCTGGTGCGCGGCTGGTACGACGCCGACAGCTCCACCGAGTGGGTGGACGTCACCCAGCTCGAGGTCGACGGCAACATCCTGCACAGCCTGGCGCCGTCGCGCGCGGGCATTATCACCCGGCGGCTGGCCGGCAACATGCGCAAGCAGTACCGCCTCATCTCGCGCGAGGAGCAGGCCGTGCTGGCCGGCAACTACCACGAGAACGCGTGGGCGCGCATGGAGGAGGCGATGCTCGCCACCCCCGACCCCAGCTCCGACGCGCGCATCTCCTACGTGCTGCGCCTCGACCGCGCCATGGCGGCCTACGCCACGCAATTCGCGTGGGCCTGGTGGGGCCGCGACTCCGGCATCGAGTACGTCGAGGTGCAGATCCAGGAGACCCGCGCGCCGCGCTTCGACGACCGCGGCGACGACCCGTCGGTCACCACCCGCGAGTTCGGCCGCCGTCCTCTCTACCTGTACGACGACCAGGACAGCGCGGCGTTCGCCGAGGCCATCGGGAGGTTCCGGTGATCGGCTCCGCCGTCGACCGCGCCCTGGACGGCGCCGCCCGCACCGTCGGCAAGGGCGAGGAGTGGCTGCTGGGCGCCAAGCGCGCCACGTACGGCGTCGCCGTCGTCCGCGTCATCTTCGGCGGCGCGGCCGTCTGGTTCCTGCTGGCGAACTTCGCCAACCGCCACTACCTGTGGGGCGACGCCGCGCAGTGGATGACGCCGCTCGAGCGCAACGGCGGCTTCGGCTGGCCGTTCACGCTGTTCGAGGGCGGCAGCGACCCCACAACGCTGACGGTGAAGACGCTGGTCGTGCTCGCGCTGGCGGTCGCCTTCACGCTCGGCTGGCGCACCCGGGTGGTCGCGCCACTGCTGCTGATCTGCTGGGTCAGCCTGATCGAGTCGAACCCGCTCTACGGCGACCAGAGCGACAACATCTTCCGCATCCTGCTCATCTACCTGTGCTTCGCCGACCTGTCCGGACGGTGGTCGCTGGACGCCCGCCGGCGCGCGCGGCAGGAGCAGGGCCTGAGCCGCCGGCTGTGGCCGCGCCGGTTCACCCCCGATGGGCTGCGTCGCGGCGGCGCCCGGCTCGGCGTGCTCATCCACAACCTCGCCGTCCTGGCCGTCGGCGCGCAGATCTGCATCATCTACGTGGCCTCGGCGCTGTACAAGGTGCAGGGGGAGTACTGGCAGGACGGCACCGCCGTCTACTACCCGATGCAGGTCGGGCAGTACCGGCCGTGGCCGTGGCTGAACGACCTGCTGTCGGCCAACCCGTTCGGCGTGCTGGTCGTCTCGTACTTCTCCGTGTTCATCCAGCTGTTCTTCCCGCTGCTGCTGTTGCGTCGCGGCACCCGGGTGGTAGCGCTGCTCGGCGTCCTCGGCATGCACGCCGGCATCGCGGTGATCATGGGGCTGCCGTTCTTCTCGCTGTTCATCATGGCCGGCGACCAGATCTTCATCCGCGACTCCACCTACCAGGGCATCGCGGCCCGGGTGCGTGCGGCCCGGGACGAGCGACGGCGACGGCGGCGGCCGGCCGCGGCGGAGCCCGCGCCGGAGCAGGCCCCGGCCGAGCCCGTGCCCACGAGGTAGCCTGGCCCGCGTGCCGAACGAGAGGCCGGACGACACCCAGCGCGCCGAGGTGCCGCCGATCGCGAAGGGCGTCGCGTTCTTCCTGGTCGGCGTCGTGGTGCTGCATTTCGTGGCGACGTTCCTGTGGAACGCGCCGAGCAACCCGATCAAGGACTCCGTCGGCGCCCAGGTGTCCGGGTACATGCGGCCGTTCTTCCAGCAGAACTGGAGCCTGTTCGCGCCGAACCCGGTGAACGCCGAGGACGAGCTGCGGGTCCGGGCGCAGGTCGAGGACCCTCAGACCGGTGAGCTGCGCACCACCGACTGGGCCGACGCGACGCGCCTGGAGTGGACGCTGATCACGCACGACCCCGCGCCGTCGCGGGCCAGCCGGCTGACGTCGAACCTGCACCGCCGCGTCAACACCGCCTGGGACGCGCTCACCGACGAGCAGCAGGAGATCGTCGCCGCCGACTACGTCGACATGGAGGACTGGCGGCCGCTGGCCGACGACCTCATCGCGGCGCAGGGCGGCGAGACGTCCAGCCGCGTCGCCAACATCGTCCGCGCCGACCGAGTCGCCACCGGCTACTCCACCCAGCTGGCCCGGGCGCTGTGGGGCGAGGACGTCGTCGCCGTCCAGTTCCAGCTGGTCCGCACGCCGGTGCCGCGCTGGGATGTCCGGTTCGACCCGGTGCCCGAGGACCCGCAGCGGACGGTCCGCGACTTCGGCTGGCGCCCAGTGCTGGTCGACCCCGACCAGGACGACGCCGCGTTCGCCGACGTCGTCGACGGGCTGGTGGAGAACCGGTGATCGGCGACGCGATCCGGTTCGTGACGGGCGCCGTCGGGCGGACGGTCGACGCGGGCGAGCAGTGGCTGTTCGACCGCAAGAAGGCCACGTACGGGCTGGCCGCGATGCGCATCCTCATCGGCGTCGCGATCCTCGGCTCGCTCACCGTCAACTTCGCCGCCCGGCACTACGTGTGGGGTCCCGGCTCGCGCTGGCTCACCCCGTGGCTGACCGTCGACGAGTACGGCTTCCCGTTCACCTGGGTGTTCGCGCAGGACGACGGCACCACGGAATTCACGCTGAAGTACCTGCTGCTGGCCGCGCTGGCCGTCGCGTTCACGCTGGGCTGGCGCACCCGCGTGGTTACCCCGCTGCTGATGATCGCGATCGCCAGCCTGATGCGGCTGAACCCGCTGGCCGACGACGCCGGCGACAACATCGTCCGCATCATGCTGCTGTTCCTGTGCTTCGCCGACACCTCCATGCGGTGGTCGCTGGACGCCCGCCGCCGTGCCCGGCCCGGCTACCGGCCGCTGGTGCCGCTGCCGCCCTGGGTGGGGACGCTGTTCCACAACGTCGCGCTGATGGCCGTCGCCACCCAGGTGTTCATGATCTACATGACCTCCGGGCTGTCGAAGGTCCAGGGCAGCATGTGGCAGGAGGGCGTGGGGCTCTACTACCCGCTGCGCATCGGCCAGTACGCGCCGTGGCCCGGGCTGAACGAGCTGGTCTACACCAACGGCGTGTTCGTCACGATCGGCAGCTACGTGACGGTGTTCGTGCAGGTGCTGTTCCCGCTGCTGCTGTTGCGACGCGGCACCCGGGTGCTGGCGCTGCTGGCGATCTTCGCGATGCACGTCGGCATCGCGGTCACGATGGCGCTGCCGTGGTTCTCGCTGGCGATGATCGCCGCCGACATGGTCTTCGTCCGCGACGACACCTACCGGGCGGTGATCCGCTGGGCGCGCCGGGCCCGCAAGCGGCCGCCGCCGGAACCCGGGCGCGAGCCGGAGCCCGAACCCGGCCCGGCGGCCGCCGCCGGTGGTCAGCTCGACGACGCCGCGAAGGTCCCCGGGACGTAGGAGCCGCCGCGGTTGCGCACGATGACGTTCATCAGGTTGGCCGCGGTGATCAGCGAGACGACGCAGATCAGCGCGCCGAGCTGGTCGTCGTCGTAGTGCTCGCGCACGGCGGCCCACGTCGCGTCGGAGACGCCGTGGCCGAGGTCGAGCCGGGTGGCCTCCTCGGCCAGCGCGAACGCGGCCCGCTCGGCGTCGGTGAACACCGTCGACTCCCGCCAGGCCGCGACCAGGTGGATCCGGACGTCGGGCTCGCCGGCGGCCGCGGCCTCCTTGGTGTGGGCGTCGACGCAGTAGCCGCAGCCGTTGAGCTGGCTGACCCGCAGCTGCACCAGCTCGCGCAGCGCCTTCGGCAGCGTCGACTCCTCCAGCGCCAGCGCGGCGCCGGAGAAGCGCTTGAGCGTCTTCGCGGCGGTCGGGGTGGAGAACAGGTCGAGTCGGAGCGTCATGGTCGGTCCTTCCGTGCCGGTGTGCGTGACGACCTGGAGATGCCGGCCGGCCCGATCCCGTGACAGCGCCGGGGTGTGACGTACGCCGCGTCACAGACCTGCGCCGGGCGGTGTCATAGGCGTATGGACCCGGCCACCGAGACCTTCGTCGCGTACCGCAACCTGCTGTTCACCGTCGCCTACGAAATGCTGGGCTCGGCCGCCGACGCGGAGGACGTGCTGCAGGAGGTGTGGCTGCGGTGGGCCGGGGTCGACCTCGACGGGGTCCGCGACCAGCGCGCCTACCTCATCCGGACCACCACCCGGCAGGCGCTGGTCCGGCTGCGCACGGTGCGCCGGCGGCGCGAGTCCTACGTGGGCCCGTGGCTGCCCGAGCCGCTGCTGACCACGCCCGACGTCGCCGAGGACGTCGAGCTGGCGGAGAGCGTCTCGATGGCGATGCTGCTGGTGCTGGAGACGCTGACGCCGACGGAGCGGGCGGTGTTCGTGCTGCGCGACGTGTTCGCCGTGGAGTACGACGAGATCGCCCGGGCGGTCGGCAAGACCCCGGCCTCCGTCCGGCAGATCGCGCACCGCGCCCGCGGCCACGTCGCCGCCAGACGGCCGCGCGGCTCCGCGCCGGCGGAGCAGGCCCGGGCCGCGCTGGACGCGTTCCGGCGGGCGGTCGAGACCGGTGACCTGCAGGGACTGGTCGACGTGCTCGCGCCGGACGTCGTCCTGCTCACCGACGGCGGCGGGGTCGCCCGGGCGGCGCTGGAGCCCGTCACCGGTGCCGCGACGGTCGCCGCCGTGCTGGGCCGGATCGCTGCCACGCCGCAGCCCGCGCTGGTGAACGGCCACCCGGCGCTGGTTCTGCGCGACGGCGACGCGATCGACACCGTCATGGCGGTGCGGCTCGAGGGCGGGCTGGTGACCGGCCTCTACGCGGTGCGCAACCCGGAGAAGCTGACGCGGTTCGGCCGCGCGGTGACGTTGCGCCGGGCCCGCCCCTGAGCGCCGTCAGACCTCGCCCCGGACCCGCTTCCAGGCCTGCTGCACCGCCGCCGGCCGGTCGGCCAGGATGTTGCCGTCGGGCGCAGGTGCGGGCCGCGGCCGCGGCGGCCGGGGGTCGGCGACGGCGGCCGCGTAGACCTTCTCGGTCTCGCGGGCGACCGCCGTCCAGACGAACTCGGTGGCGATGCGCTGGTGGGCGGCCCGGACCAGCCGCTGCGACAGGCCGGGCTCGTCGAGCAGCCGCATGGCCGCGGCCGCGAGGTCGCCGGGGTCGCGCGGCGGCACCAGCAGGCCGGTGACGTCGTGCTCGATGACCTCGCGCAGGCCGCCGCTGTCGCCTGCGATGACCGGGGTGCCGGCCGCGCACGCCTCCAGTGCCACGATGCCGAACGGCTCGTACGACGACGGGCACATGGCGACGTCGGCGGCGCCGAAGAGGGCGGCGAGGTCGGGCTGGTCCATGCGCCCGGCGAACTGGACGACGTGGTCGATCTGCAGCCGCTGCGCCAGCCGCCGCAGGTTGATCTCCTGCGACCCGGCGCCGGCCAGCACCAGCCGGGCGTCGTGGTGGCGCTGGCGGACCAGCGAGAGCGCCTCGACGCAGACGTCGACGCCCTTCTCCCATTCCAGCCGCCCGCCGAACACCAGCAGCGGCGTCTTCGGCGGGATGCCGAACCGCTCGCGGGTGGCTCGCCGCGCCTCGGCCGTGGTGCGCCAGGCGGGGTGGTCGACGGCGTTGCGGATGACGGTGAGGTCCTCGGGCGGGACGTCGAACGCGGCGGCGGCCTCGACCCGCATGGCCTCGGAGCAGACGATGGAGCGGGTGGCCTCGGCGACCAGCCACGCCTCGATGTCGTGCCGGGCCCGCGACAGCGGCGTCGACAGCCAGCCGTCCCAGAGCCCCGCCTCGGTGGCGTGGACGGTGGCGACCAGCGGCGCGTCGATGGCGCGCGCGACGTTGATGCCGGCGTGCGCGTCGACCCAGTCGTGCGCGTGGACGACGTCGGGCATCCACTCGCGGGTGAGCCGGTGGGCGGTGCGCATGAGGCTGGTGTTCAGCGCCAGCACCCACGGCACGAGGTCCTCGCCACGCTCGCCGGCCGGCGGATCGGGCGGCGCCCGGAACACGCGCACACCCTTGTCGTCCTCTTCCTCGGGCATCCCCGGGGCGGACTGGGTGACGACGGCGACGTCGTGTCCGTCGGCCACGAGACCCTCGGTCAGGCGGTGGACGTGACGCCCGAGCCCGCCGTAGATGACTGGCGGGTACTCCCACGAGACGACAAGTATCCGCATCGCGCGATCATTTCACAGCGGGCCCATGATCGGGACCGCGTACGGATGGCGAAAACGGGTATCGGCGGCCGTCCCGGACTGTGACGTGTTGCACGTCGCGAGGGCTTGGGGTCGTCGGTTACTCCCCGGTAACATCGGGACAGTCGACGGCCCCGCCACCCCGGCGTGGGCTAGCCTCGCGATGGACGCCACACTGGCAGTCTCCACCCGCCCGGCCTAGGAGGTCGCAACCCGGCCATGAAGATCGTCACCCTGGTCAAGCACGTTCCGGACGCCACCGCGGACCGGACCTTCACCGCCGCCGACAACACCACCGACCGGGTGGGTGTCGACGGCTTGTTGTCCGAGCTGGACGAGTACGCCGTCGAGGAGGCGTTGAAGATCGCCGAGGCCGGCGACGATGTCGAGGTCGTCGCGTTGACGATGGGCCCCGAGGGCGCCGACGCCGCGTTGAAGAAGGCGCTGCAGATGGGCGCCGGCTCCGGTGTGCACGTGGTCGACGACTCCCTGCACGGGTCCGACGCGCCGGCCACCGCTCGGGTGCTGGCGGCCGCGGTCGCGAAGGTCGGCGACGTCGACCTGGTACTGACCGGCATGGCGTCGACCGACGGCGGCATGAGCGTGGTCCCGGCGATGCTGGCCGAGCATCTCGGGCTGGCGCACGTGGGCTTCGTCGGTGAGCTGGCGGTGTCCGAGACGTCGGTGACGGCGCGCCGCGACGGCGACGTCGCGTCCGAGACCATCGAGGCCGCGCTGCCGGCGGTGGTGGCGGTGACCGACCAGATCAACGAGCCGCGGTACCCGTCGTTCAAGGGGATCATGGCGGCGAAGAAGAAGCCGGTCGAGACGTGGACGCTGGGCGACCTCGGGGTCGACGCCGGCGCGGTCGGGCTGGGCGCCGCCGCCTCCGTCGTCCGTGAGGTGACGAAGCGGGCGGAGCGCACACAGGGTCAGGTCGTGACCGACGAGGGCGACGGCGGCACGAAGCTGGCCGAGTTCCTGGCCGCGCAGAAGTTCATCTGAGCAGGGAGAGGCGACGATGGGTGAGATTCTGGTCCTGGTCGACCACGTCGACGGCGCGGTGCGCAAGACCACGCTGGAGCTGCTGACGCTCGCGCGCCGCGCGGGCGAGCCGGCAGCCGTCTTCCTGGGGTCGGGGTTCGACGCGGCCCGCGACACGCTGGGGGAGTACGGCGCGGCGAAGGTGTATGTCGTCGAGGCGCCCGAGTTCGAGCAGTACCTGGTGGTGCCGAAGGCCGAGGCGCTGGCGCAGCTGGCGGCCTCGTCCGGTGCGGCCGGGGTGCTGCTGACGTCCTCGCCGGAGGGCAAGGAGATCGCGGCCCGGCTGGCGGTGAAGCTGGGGTCGGGTGTCATCACCGACGCCGTCGACGTCGCGGCCGACTTCACGACGACGCAGTCGGTGTTCGCCGGCGGCTACACCGTCACCGCGCAGGTCACCACGGGTGCGCCGGTCATCACGGTGAAGCCGAACGCGGTCACGCCCGAGCCCGCGCCGGCCACGCCGGCGGAGGAGAAGGTCGCGGTCGCGTTCAGCGAGGCGGCCACGAAGGCGCGCATCGTGGAGCGCAAGCCGCGGGCGGCCACCGGCCGCCCGGAGCTGACCGAGGCGTCCATCGTGGTCTCGGGCGGGCGCGGTACCGGCGGCGACTTCGCGCCCGTGGAGGCGCTTGCCGACGCGCTGGGCGCGGCCGTGGGCGCGTCGCGGGCCGCGGTCGACGCCGGCTGGTACCCGCACGCCTACCAGGTCGGGCAGACCGGCAAGACGGTGTCGCCGCAGCTCTACCTCGCGGCCGGCATCTCCGGCGCCATTCAGCACCGGGCCGGCATGCAGACGTCGAAGACCATCGTCGTGGTCAACAAGGACGCCGAGGCGCCGATCTTCGCGATGGCCGACTTCGGCGTCGTCGGCGACCTCCACACCGTCCTGCCCCAGGCCACCGAGGAGATCCGCAAGCGTCAGGGCTGACGACGTAAACTGGTCGCGATGTCCGAGCGCCGCGTCTATCTCGACCACGCGGCGACGACCCCCGTCCTCCCCGAAGTGATCGACGTCGTCGCCGCGGCCATGGCGACCCTCGGCAACCCCTCGTCGCTGCACGCCTCCGGCCGGCACGCCCGCAAGCTGGTCGAGGAGGCGCGCGAGTCCGTCGCCGCCGGCCTCGGTGCGCGGCCCAGTGAGGTGGTGTTCACCTCGGGCGGCACCGAGGCCGACAACCTCGCCGTCAAGGGCCTCTACTGGGCCCGCCGCGCCGCCGACCCGCGTCGGGTCCGCATCCTCGCCTCCGCCGTCGAGCACCACGCCGTCCTCGACACCGTCGACTGGCTGGCCGCCGAGCAGGGCGCGAAGGTCGAGTGGCTGCCGGTCGACGCCACCGGACGGCTCGACGTCGACGCGCTGCGCCGGGTCGTCGCGGCCGACCCCGAGTCGGTCGCGCTGATCACCGTCATGTGGGCCAACAACGAGGTCGGCACGGTGCAGCCGGTCGGCGAGGTGGCCGCGGTCGCGCACGAGCACGCCATCCCGGTGCACTCCGACGCCGTGCAGGCGGTCGGCGCGCTGCCCGTCCACTTCGGCGACTCCGGGCTCGACGCCATGACGGTGTCCGGCCACAAGGCCGGCGCCCCGGTCGGCGTCGGCGCGCTGCTGCTGCGCCGCGAGGCCGACGTCGTGCCCGTCCTGCACGGCGGCGGGCAGGAGCGCGACGTCCGCTCCGGCACGCTCGACGCCCCCGCCGTCACCGGGCTGGCCGCCGCGCTGCGATCGACGCTGACCGACGTGCCCGCGCGGGCGTCGGCGCTGGCCGGGCTGCGCGAGCGGCTGGTCGGCGGCGTGCTGGCGGCGGTGCCCGGCGCGGTACTGAACGGCGACCCGGCGCACACGCTGCCGGGCATCGCGCACTTCTCCTTCCCCGGCTGCGAGGGCGACGCGCTGCTGCTCCTGCTCGACGCCGCCGGCATCGACTGCTCCACCGGCAGCGCCTGCACGGCCGGCGTGCCCGAGCCGTCGCACGTCCTGCTGGCCATGGGCGCGCCGCACGAGCGGGCCCGCGGGTCGCTGCGGTTCTCGCTCGGCCACACGTCCACGACGGCCGACGTCGACGCGCTGGTCTCGGCCATCGGGCCGGCCGTCGAGCGGGCCCGCGTTGCCGGCATCGTCAACGTCGCCACCAGGGAGAACTGACCATGCGCGTCCTCGCCGCGATGTCCGGCGGAGTCGACTCGGCGGTCGCCGCGGCCCGGCTGGTCGAGGCCGGCCACGACGTCACCGGCGTGCACCTCGCGCTGTCGTCGAACCCGCAGTCGTTCCGCACCGGCGCCCGCGGCTGCTGCACCATCGAGGACTCCCGCGACGCCCGCCGCGCCGCCGACGTCCTGGGCATCCCGTTCTACGTGTGGGACCTCGCCGAGCGGTTCCGCGCAGACGTCGTCGACGACTTCGTTGCCGAGTACGCCGCCGGCCGCACGCCCAACCCGTGCCTGCGCTGCAACGAGAAGATCAAGTTCGCCGCCGTGCTCGACCGCGCGCTGGCGCTCGGCTTCGACGCCGTCGGCACCGGGCACTACGCGCGGGTCGTCGCCGGGCCGGAGGGCACCGAGCTGCACCGCGCCGCCGACCCGGAGAAGGACCAGTCCTACGTGCTCGGCGTGCTGACCGCCGAGCAGCTCTCCCATGCGCTGTTCCCGCTCGGCGGCACCGTCAAGTCCGAGGTCCGCGACGAAGCCGAGAGGCGCGGGCTGGCCGTCGCCCGCAAGCCCGACAGCCACGACATCTGCTTCATCGCCGACGGCGACACCGCCGGCTTCCTGCGCGACCACCTCGGCGACGCGCCGGGCGAGGTCGTCGACGCCGCCGGCGCCGTCGTCGGCACGCACGAGGGCACCTACGGGTTCACCATCGGGCAGCGCAAGGGGCTGCGCATCGGCACGCCGGCCGCCGACGGCAAGCCGCGCTACGTCCTCGACATCTCCCCGGTCGACCGCCGGGTCACCGTCGGCCCGCGCGAGGCGCTCGCCGTCGACGCGCTCACCGGAGTGGCGCCGCGCTGGTGCGGCGCGCCGCCGCCCGCCTCGTCGCCGCTGTCGTGCCTGGCCCAGTTCCGGGCGCACGGCACCCCGGTCCCGGCGGCCGCGACGGTGTCCGGCTCCGGGGTCGAGGTGACGTTCGAGACCGCCCAGGAGGGCGTCGCTTCCGGCCAGGCGATCGTGCTCTACGACGGCACCCGGGTCATCGGGTCGGCCACCATCGACCGCACCCGCTCGGCCGTCAGCGCGTGACGTAGTCGACGACCAGCCCGATGACGCCGGGGTCGCGCAGGATGCGCTGGTGCCCGAGGCCGTCGGTGCTGATCAGCTCCGCCTCCGGCCACGCGGCCGCGAGCGCGGCGCCGTCGTCGTACGGGACCTCCTTGTCCTTGCGGTCGTGCACGACGAGCGTGGGCGGGACCTCCGCGCGCCGGGCCAGCCCGGTGACGTCGAAGTCGGTCAGCGGGCGGCCGGCCAGGCGTTCCAGCCGCGCCAGCAGGCGGCTGCGGGTGCGCTCGCCGAAGCCCATCGTCCGCTGGAACAGTGCGAGCCCGTCGCTGAGCGTCGTGCTCGGCGCGATCAGCACCAGCCGCGCCGCCGGCAGCCCGTCCGCCACCGCCACCGCCGTCGCCGCCCCGCCGAGGGAGTGTGCGACGACGGCGGACGGCTTGCCGTGCTTGCCCACGGCCGCCGCCAGCGCCTCGGTGAACTCGACGCCGGTGGCCCGGCCGCGGCCCAGCTGCCCGGGCCCGGACTCGCCGTGGCTGGGCGCGTCGAGCGCCACGACCCGCCGCCCGGCGTCGACCAGCGGCTGGACGAACGCGCCGAGCTGGCCGCGCCAGCCGCCCCAGCCGTGCATGAGGTAGACCGGCGGGCCGAACCCCCAGCTCTCCACCGCGACCGCTCGGCCGTCGGGGAGGGTCAGCGTGCTGCGCTCACCCGGCCGCGGCCGTTCGTCGCGCCGGCGGCCGCCGGTGTCGGGCAGCATGCACCACAGCCCGGCGGCCCAGCGGGCGCCGGCCGACGGCGCGACGCGGTCGAGCGTGCGGAACGCGACCCGGAGCGTGCGGAGCTTCGCGCCAGCACGAACGATCGTGCGATTCTGCGGCGAGACGGTGGTCATGACGGTCCCTTCGCGGTTTCCTCTAGGTGGTAACAGGGACGCGGGCGGCGTCGAGCAGCCGCTCGAACGCGTACCGTGCCCGCGCCTCCGACCGCTCGTCCTCGAGCAGGCGGTGGGCGTGGTAGAAGCCGAGCATGATGCCGTCGAGGTCGGCGGCGAACTGCAGCGGGTCGGCGTCGTCGCGGAAATGGCCCTCGGCGATGCCGGTGGCGAACATGCGGGCGCAGGAGTCGTAGAGGTCGAGGTGGTCGCGGACCAGCTGGTCGCGGACCGGGCCGTCCTGCTCGTCCAACTCGGCCGCGGCCTTGACGAACAGACAGCCGCCGGGCATGCGGGTGCGGCCACACTCGACCCAGCGCTCGAACAACTCACGCACCCGCGGCTCGCCGCGCGGCGCCAGAAGCGCCGGCCGGATGACGGAGTCGATGAACTCGGTGCGGGCCTCGCGCAGCACCTCGAGCTGCAGCAGCTCCTTGGACCGGAAGTGCGCGAACAGCCCGCTCTTGGACATGCCGGTGGCGGCGGCGAGGTGCCCGATGGTCAGCCCGCCCAGCCCGACCCGATAGGCCGTCTCGACTCCCTGGCGGAGGATGACCTGCCGGGTTTCCGCACCCTTTGTCACGCGACCAAAATAGCACGACCGTTCGTACTGCGCGAGGGGGTGTGGCCTACGACACCGAGACGCCGATCGCCGAGCCGACGACGTACGTCACCGCCATGGTCAGCAGCCCCACGATCACCGCCCGAGACGCCGCCCGCCGGCGCCGTCCGCCGCCCAGTCGCGCGCCGGCGTATCCGGTCAGGGCCAGCGCGATCACCACCGTCACCATCGTGACCGGCACCCGCGCGCTGGCCGGCGGCAGCACGATCGCCAGCAGCGGCAGCGTCGCACCCAGCGCGAACGCCACGAACGACGACAGCGCCGCCGTCCACGGGTTGGTCTGCTCGTCGGCGTCGATGCCGAGCTCGGCCTCGGCGTGCGCCGCCAGCGCGTCCTCGGCCGTCAGCTCGCGCGCGACCTGCTCGGCCAGCGGGCGGGACAGCCCCTTGCGCTCGTAGATCAGGGTGAGCTCGGCCAGCTCCTCGTCGGCCAGGTGCTCCAGCTCCCACCGTTCCCGCGCGAGCGCCGCCCGCTCGGTGTCGCGCTGGGCGCTGACCGAGGTGTACTCGCCGCCGGCCATCGAGAACGCGCCCGCGACCAGGCCCGCCACGCCGGTCAGCAGCAGCCAGTCGCGGTCGGTGGTGGCGCCGGCCACGCCAACCACGATGCCGGCCGTGGAGATGATGCCGTCGTTGGCGCCGAGGATGCCCGCGCGCAGCCAGTTCAGCCGCCCCGCCAGCTTGCCGTGGTAGTGCTGCTCGCCCTCGTGCGGCGTCGCCTCGGCCATGCCGACAGCGTAGCCACGCGCGGCGCGTCATACAGGGTCGATAGGCACTGGCGCGGGGCCGGGCGGACCTGTCAAAGTTTTCCCCGTCGACGGGGGAGGAGCTCATCGTGGTGGTGACGTTTGTGCGCTGAGCGCCGAGCCGACCACGTCTGGGGAGCGGTTCTCGAACGCGCGCGGGCCGAGGGCGCCGACCCGTCGCTGCGGCACGTGCTGGAGGCCTGCGCCGTCGCGCTCGGCGCGGCCGGGTGCGGGCTCTCGATGGTCGGCGCGTCCGGCGCGCGCGAGCCGGTGCTCTCCGTCGGCGCGCTCTGCGAGGAGCTGGAGGAGCTGCAGTTCACCCTCGGCCAGGGCCCCGGCGTCGAGGCCGCCGGCGACGGCGTGGTGCTGGCGCCCGACCTCGCCACGGGGGCCGCGACGCGGCGCTGGCCCGTGTTCGCGCCGGCCGCGGTGCAGCGGGGCGTGCGGGGGCTGTTCGCGTTCCCCGTGGCGGCCGGCGCGGCCCGGGTCGGCGTGCTCGACGTGTACCGGCGCGACCCCGGCGACCTGGGTGCATCGCGCCTGTCGACGGCGCTCGCGTTCGCCGACGCGGTGCTCGTCGTGGTACTCGACGAGCGCGGCGCGGTCGGTACCGGTCCGGACCAATATCGGGGTGGCATGCTGCCGGAACGCCGCGCCGAGGTGCACCAGGCCGCGGGCATGGTGAGTGTGCAGCTCAACGTCGATGTGAGCGAGGCGCTGGTCCGGTTGCGGGCCTACGCGTACGTCCACGAACGACGGCTGGCCGAGGTGGCCGCCGACGTCGTGGCACGGCGGCTGAGATTCACGTCGGACCGGCGCGGCATGAACGACACGGCTGCGGGGAACGGGATGATGGACGCGCCTCCGCACCCCGACCCCGACCACCCGGAGGGCGGCGCATGAGTACCACCGATCGGCGAGTCCGCGAGACCTTCGTCGAACTGGCCGACACGCTTGTCGACGACTACGACGTGCTCGGATTCCTCGACGTGCTCGCGCACCGGGTGGTCGAGCTGCTCGACGTCGATGCGTGTGGCGTCGTCCTGGCCGACCACCACGGCACGCTCAGCCTCGTCGCGGCTTCCACCGAGGAGACCCGGCTGCTGGAGCTGTCGCAGCTACAGAACGCCGAGGGCCCGTGCCTCGACGCGTTCCACGGCGGCCGGCCGGTGTCCATGGAGGACCTGCGCGCGGGCGACGAGCGTTGGCCGCGGTTCGCCCCCGCCGCCCGCGAGGCCGGTTTCCTCGCTGTCCACGCCCTGCCGATGCGGCTGCGCGAAGTGGTCGTCGGCGCGATGAACCTGTTCGCCGCCGCGCCGGGCGGGCTGCCGGCCGACTCGATGGCGCTCGGCCAGGCCATGGCCGACGTCGCCACCATCGGGATCCTGCACGAGCGCACCGTCCGCCAGCAGGGCGCGGTGGTCGGGCAGCTCCAGGCCGCTCTCGATAGCAGGATCCTCGTCGAGCAGGCCAAGGGCGTGCTCGCCGAGCGCCTGTCCGTCTCGGTCGACGACGCGTTCGCCCTGCTGCGCGGCCACGCCCGGTCGTCCAACAGCAAGCTGCGCGACGTCGCGGCCGCCGTGGTCGACGGCGCGATCACCGAGCTGCGCGCCTGACGCCGGGCCGGGGCCGCTTCGCCGAAACCGGCCCCCTTGACCACCGGCCTGTGCGGGCGTAGCGTCCGCAGAGATGCGCTGAATCCGGCTCTGACGTGCCACGTCGTGCTCGTTCGGCGCAGTTGGACGTCGCCCCGGACCCCGGCGGCACACGCCGGAGGGCGGGGATGTCGTCGTGCCCATCCCTCCGCGTGGCGGTCTTGGCTTCGGCCACGATCGCGGGGCGGGCCGCCCACGCCGGCCGCTCGCCGTCGGGCGCATCCGGTCTCGGCCGGGCAAGGGGGGCGCGCCCGACGGTGGGTGAGCCGGCCGGGCGGCAGCCATCCGCGTGGCGGCAGGGCGGGTGATGGCCGGGGGGGCCGCGAGAAGCGGGGTGCGCATGGGTGGTGACGTCGGCGCGGCAGCGGACCGCCTGCTGCGGCGGATGCACGCGGCAGGCCTGGAGCTCCGCCTCGTCCTCGACGAACTGGACGACGATCCGCTGGCGGGCCCCGTCGCCCGCGCCGTCGTGGAGGTGGACCTGATCGTCCGCGAGCTGCAGGGCCGCGCCCTCTCGCGTGCCGCCGACCCCGTCCCGGATGCTTGACCGTGCGGGCGGTTGTGGGCCCCGCCCTCGCGCGCCGCGGCCCCGCCGAGCCCGCGCCGGACGGCTGACCGTGCGGACGGTTGTGGGCCCCGCCCTCGCGCGCCGCGGCCACGCCGAGCCCGCGCCGGACGGCTGACCGTGCGGGCGGTTGTGGGCCCCGCCCTCGCGCGCCGCGGCCCCGCCGAGCCCGCGCCGGACGGCTGCCCACGTCGGCCCATGCCCCTGACCAGGCACGTCGCGCCGCAGAGCCGGCGTTCGGCCGACGTTGTCGGTGCCCGCCCGTAGGGTGGGCCCCACCCGGGCCGGGAGGGCCATCGGCACGGATCACCGCGGCGCTTCCTCCATCGCGGCGCCGCAGACGACGGCCGTCCCCCATCGCCTAGGGTTCTGTGTTCGTGAGCGACTACGTGTGGGCGCCGGCGACGGCGACGGGCATCGGTTCACTGCCGTTCCCGGACCGCGACGAGGCCGCGCGCGTCGTCGTCGGCGAGCTGCCCGACTTCCCGCACCTGGCCGAGCTGCCCGCCCGCGGCGCCGGCGCCGACATGATCGGCCGCGCCGCGTCGCTGCTGGTCGACCTGCACGTCGACCTCCAGCCGTCCGGCTGGCGGCTGGTCGCGCGGCCGGGCGCCGACGAGCAGCGGGCGGCGTCGTTCCTGGGCGCCGACCTCGACGCGCTGGAGATCGCCGCGTACGGCTACGAGGGCCCGCTGAAGGTGCAGGTCGCGGGGCCGCTGACGCTGGCGGCGTCGGTCGAGCACCACCGCGGCGGCGCGCTCGTCGGCGACTCCGGGGCACGGCGCGACCTCGCGGCCTCGCTGGCCGAGGGCGTGTCCGCGTTCGTGGCCGACGCCACGCGGCGGGTGCCGGGCGCTTCCGTCGTCCTGCAGCTGGACGAGCCGTCGCTGCCCGCCGTGCTCGCCGGGGCGATCCCGACGGCGAGCGGGTTCGGCCGGCTCCGCGCGGTCGACGTGGCCGAGGCGTCCGCGCTGGTCGGTGCGGTGGTCTCGCGGGTGGACGGGCCGGTCGTCGTGCACTGCTGCGCGCCGTCGGTTCCGGTCGACGTCGTGCGCTCGGCCGGGGCGGTCGCGGTGTCGCTGGACGTGTCGCTGCTGGCCGGCGCGCCGGCGGCGGAGTTGGACGCGCTGGCCGCGGCGGTCGACGCGGGCCTCGCGGTGTGGCCCGGCGTGGTGCCGTCGCTGCGCCCGTCCACCCCGCCGTCCGACCGCGAGCTCGCCCAGCGCGTCGTCGGGCTCTGGCGCCGCCTCGACCAGGACCCCGCGGCCATGGCCGCCCGCACCGTCGTCACCCCGTCCTGCGGCCTCGCCGGCGCCGATCCCGCCTGGGCCCGCCGCGCCTACACCCTCGCCCGCACGACGGCGCGCGCCTTCGCCGACCTCGTCGCCGAGACGTCTTAGATCGGCTGCTCGACTCCCGCGCGGAAGGCGTCGAGTAGCTCTGCGTTCGCGTCCCGGTCACCGGGCATGTCGTCGGCGAGTCCGCTCGTGTCGCTCGTCGTCGCCGTCAACAAGTCGCCGAAATGGGCGAGCGCCGATGGCGGCAGCATCCGCCTGACATCGGCGCCCAGCAGCATCGCTCCGGCGATTTCCAGGTCGTAGTCGGCGCGCTCCAGCATGGGGACGCCGTCGCCCACGTAGAGGCGATCGACGTTGCAATCCGGTCCGTACGACTTCAGGATCAGCTGGAGGTCGGCGCTGTCGTGTCGCGGCTTCTCGAAGTGGCGTTCCTCCCATGCGGTCAGCTTGAGAACCGCCTGAGCCGGCAGCGACGCGACCCGGACGACGAGGTCTGGGGCGAGCCGGATCTCTTCGGCGGTCGTCAGGGCCTCGGCAAGACCGAACGCCGACATGACCGAGTCCTCGGCGGGCGGCCAGGCGATGGTGCGGTCCACACGTTCCACGCCGCCGAACGGAACCAAGTCGACAGTCATCTCGGCCACGGTGACGCGATGTTCCGGACTGCCGCTGGCATGCGGAAACGTCGAGCGCAGGGTTTCGAATGCGCTCCAGTCCGCCACCGCGACCGCGACGTCGAGGTCCGTCGTCAGCCGGCGGATCTGCACGCCATGCACGGCGTGCAGCAGGACGTCTCGTGCGGCCGCGCCGACGACCAAGTACGGCGATCCGGCGGCCTCGGCGCGCCGGTCGATGATCCGAAGCGGCTCGACGAGGTGCGCGATCTTGTCATGCCCGGTCAGGTCGATCAAGGTACGTCTCTCGAATCCGTTCGGCAGCCTGCGCGCTTCGCGCGTCGCCTGCAGCGATCAGGTCGGCATAGATCAAGGGCGCGGGGACGACGGCGGGGTTGGGTGTGGGCAACCCGCCGGTCCAGAACTGGTTACGGACGTCGACGTTGCCCGCTGGATGACGACGCAGACGCGCGTTCATGATCAGGTCTCGCGGCATGGAGACGGCGTAGATCGTGGTGGTCTCGGGCCGCAACTCGTGCGTCAGCATCGACGCGGCGGTCTCGCCGCCCCAAGTGACTCCGTAGCGGGTGGGGTCGATCGACTGCCACCACAGGGGATCGTCCGCTTGGAACCGATCAGTGAACAGCTTGGGCCGGAGGGTTTGCGAATAAGCCTCAGTCCAAGAGACGAGTAGCCGGTTCAGCCGTTGCATGGACCGGTTCTCCTCGGGCCCGATGACATAGCCGAGGTCACGCAGATCCTGGATCACCGGTGTGACGGCTCCGAGCGAGGTTCCGGCCAAAAGAGCGATGAGTCGGTACGGCTGACGGATGAGCTCCGGATCCGCCAGGAGGGTGAAGACCACCTGCAGGCCGACGCGCCGGAAGGCTCGGCCGGGCCGTTCGCCTACCGCTCGTTCTGGCCGCGGTCGGCCGACGACCCAGAGGACGACACCGTCCTGCCGCACGTACATGTTGCCTGCGGCGTCGAGAAACTGTGCCCCCTGCTCGCGGAGCCGATCAGCGACTGTCGGCGACACGTAGTCGGTGACCACGACTCCGTCACCGTCGGGCCTGATCTCCCGCAGGACCTTGGCGATGAGGGCTGCCGCGGAGGCGGTGGCCGGCTTGAGCCATGCATGGAGAACGTGCGACCGGCCGTCTACGGTGAGGGTGACGAGAGCATCGGCATCCTGCTCCACATGGAGGTGCGCGGTTGCCTGCAGGCCGAGCTCGTCGAGGCGAGCGACCACCTCGTCCAGGAGGTCGCGTCTGAGCTGTTGATCGGCCATGTGTTCATTCTAGTCTCATGTTCAGAAAAAATGAACAGAGCAGAAAACTGAACATGCGCCGGTTCCGGCACATCGTCAGTGGTGGGCGCTACCGTCTGTGCTGTGACCGAGCCAGTCGACAGCAACGACGTCCCGACGCAGGTGCGCGAGCGCCACGCCACGCTCTCGCAAGAGATCGAGGACCACCGCCAGCGGTACTACTTCGCCACGCCCACCGTCAGCGACGCCGAGTTCGACCAGCTCATGCGCGAGCTCGAGGGCATCGAGGAGCAGTACACGTCGCTGCGCACCCCCGACTCCCCGACGCAGAAGGTGGGGGCGCCGGTGGCCGAGCCGGGCGCCGGGGTCGAGGCGTCGTGGCCGCCGGTCGAGCATCTCGAGCGCATGCTGAGCCTCGACAACGCGTTCTCCTCCGACGACATCGCCGAGTGGGCCGCCCGGGTCGAGCGCGAGGTCGGCACCGGCGCGCGGTACCTGTGCGAGCCGAAGGTCGACGGCCTGGCGGTCGACATCGTGTACCGCGACGGCAAGCTGGCCACGCTCGCCACCCGCGGCGACGGCCGCACCGGCGAGGACATCTCCTACAACGCGCAGTTCGTCGACGCCATCCCGAACGAGCTGACCGGCACCGACGAGTACCCGGTGCCGTCCGTGGTCGAGATCCGCGGCGAGGCGGTGTTCCCGACGGCCGAGTTCGAGGCGGTCAACGCCGAGCGGGCCGACCTCGGGCTGCCGCTGTTCGCCAACGCCCGCAACTCCGGCGCCGGCGTGCTCCGTCAGCGCATGGACCGCCGCCGCGAGAAGCTCGACGCCGCCAAGGCGAAGGCCGACGCCGCCGGGAACGAGGGCCGGTCGCAGGTGGCGTACGAGCGGGTCCTCGAGGAATACGAGCGGGCTCGGCGCAATCTCAACCGCATGATCCTGGTCTGCCACGGCATCGGCCGGCGCGACGGCTTCGACATCAGGTTCCAGTCCGAGGCGTACGAGGCACTGCGCGCGTGGGGGCTGCCGGCCAGCGACCGCCCGCAGGTCGTCCCCGACCTCGAGGCGGTGCAGGGCTTCATCGACCACTACGGCCAGCACCGCCACGACATCGAGTTCGAGATCGACGGCGTCGTCGTCAAGGTCGACCAGGTCGACCTCCAGCGCCAGCTCGGCTCCACGTCGCGGGCGCCGCGGTGGGCCATCGCCTTCAAGTACCCGCCCGAAGAGGTCACCACCAAGCTCATCGACATCCGGGTCAACGTGGGGCGCACCGGCCGGGTCACCCCGTACGGCGTCATGGAGCCGGTCAAGGTCGCCGGCTCCACGGTCGAGAACGCCACCCTGCACAACGCGTCCGAGGTCAAGCGCAAGGGCGTGCTCATCGGCGACACCGTCGTGCTGCGCAAGGCCGGCGACGTCATCCCCGAGATCCTCGGCCCGGTCGCCGAGCTGCGCGACGGCGGCGAGCGCGAGTTCGTCATGCCCACCGAGTGCCCGGCCTGCGGCACCCCGCTCGCCCCGGCCAAGGAGGGCGACGTCGACATCCGCTGCCCGAACAGCCGGTCGTGCCCGTCGCAGCTGCGCGAGCGGCTGTTCTACCTGGCCGGACGCAGCGGGTTCGACATCGAGGCCATGGGCTGGGAGGCCGGCATCGCGCTCATCGACGCCGGTGTGGTCGCCGACGAGGGCGACGTCTTCGGGCTCGACGCCGACCGCCTCAAGCAGGTGCCGCTGTTCACCAACACCGACGGCGAGTTGACGGTCAACGGCCGCCGCCTGCTCGAGAACCTGCGCAAGGCCAAGGAGCAGCCGCTGTGGCGGGTGCTGGTCTCGCTGTCCATCCGGCACGTCGGTCCCACGGCGGCGCGTGCGCTGGCCGGGGCGCTGGGCTCGATGGAGGCCATCCGGGCGGCGAGCGAAGAGGACCTCGCCGGCACCGACGGCGTCGGCCCCACCATCGCCGCGTCGGTGAAGGAGTGGTTCGCCGTCGACTGGCACCAGGCCATCGTCGACAAGTGGGCCGCGGCCGGCGTGCGCATGGTCGACGAACGCGACGAGTCGACGCCGCGCACGCTCGAGGGCCTCACCGTCGTCGTCACCGGGTCGCTGCAGGGCTTTTCCCGCGACGACGCCAAGGAGGCCATCCTGGCGCGCGGCGGCAAGGCGTCCGGCTCGGTGTCGAAGAAGACGTCGTTCGTGGTCGCGGGCGAGAACGCCGGGTCCAAGCACGACAAGGCGGTCGAGCTGAAGGTGCCCGTGCTCGACGAGGACGGCTTCCGGGTGCTGCTCGAGTCGGGGCCCGACGAGGCCGCCAAACTGGCCCGGGTCGGCGACGGCGAGGAGCCGGCTGCCGAGGCTCAGGAGTAGGACGAGACGCGCGAAGGGTCCGGCGAATGCCAGACCCTTCGTGTCCAGGAAGACTCGTCCGCGGCCCGGAGGCGCGACACGAGCTGCTCCGTGGAACCGGAGATCGGAGTCCTCTACGCCCGGGCCGAGAACCGGCCCGCGACCGCGGCGTAGGCCTGCAGTCGCAACTTGGCGAGGTACCGGCCTGGATGGAGCCGGCTGAGGTGTCTCCGTCCGTGCTGACGACTCATGAGGGGTCCTCTCGCTACTGACGAGGTTCCACAGGGCCGTCGTACGACCGCTCGGGAACCAGGCGATGTGCCGGTGCCCCGAGCGGGACTCCAGTGTTCAGTTGTCCCTCCATGATCGTTCCGTCCTGCTGGACGGTCAAGGGGGTTCCCCGTATGCGTCGTTTACCCCGTTTCACCTGCGGATTCACGGTCACGAAAAAAGTCGGTGCCGGGGTCTGGCGCGAGGGGCGTCCGCTCATGCATTCTTGCGTCGACAAGGCACATCTCGCCGCAGAAACACCCGGTGGTCACCCCATCGTCAGTGCCACCTCTGCGCCCGTCCCCGGAGTGAGGTTCCCATGACCTCTTTCGCTGAGCATGTGGCTCCAGCGGCGGAGCTCTTCCCGGTCGTGGCCCCGTGGCCGCGCCGGCTCGGAGCGGCCAAGACCTCCTACATCACCCGGCACGTCATCGATCTCGTGCCGTCCGGCGACGAGCTGATGCTGGCGCCGGCGACCATCCCGGCGGCCGGCGACGTGATCCTCGCGCGGGTCGAGTCGATCGGCGCCCACGACTGGATCGAACGTCCCGACGGCCGCAAGGCGCGGCTGTTCGCGGGCGACGAGATCATCGTCGCGTACGGCGCCCGGTACGCCACCGAGGCCTACGAGGCCGTCGTCCCGGACGACCTCGGCCCGTGCGACCTCGTCGCGGCGGGCGGCATGGCCGGTCGCGTCGTCGGAGCGTACGCCGGCATGGCGGCGCCGACCCGCATCGTGCCGATCGGCCAGCTGGCGGGGCCCGACGGACGCGGCCTGACGGTGCGCTCGGGTGCGCCGATCCCGCTGCTGCCGGCGCCGCCGCCGCTGCACCCGCCGGTCATCGCCGTCGTCGGGGCCTCGATGAACGCCGGCAAGACGACGTCGGCCGCGTCGCTGGTGCGGGGCATCACGCGGTCCGGGCGGCGGGTCGGCGCGGCGAAGGTCACGGGGACCGGCGCCGGCAACGACCGCTGGCACCTCGTCGACGCCGGGGGCGCGCCGGTGCTCGACTTCACCGACGCCGGGTTCCCGTCGACCCACCTCGTGGCGCCCGACGATCTGGTCGCGACGTACTTCGGCCTGCTCTCCGCGGTGGCGGCGGCCGAACCCGACATGGTGGTCATCGAGATCGCCGACGGCGTCGCACACGGAGAGACCGCGCGGCTGCTCGCCGACCCCGCCGTCCAGGCGACCCTCAGCGGTGTCCTCTTCGCGGCCGGCGACGCGCTCGGCGCCCTCTCGGGGGTGAACCTGCTGCGCTCGTGGCACCTCCACGTCGCCGCCGTCACGGGCAAGGTCACGTCGTCGCCGCTGGCCGCCCGCGAAGCGGCCGCTCTGGTCGACGTCCCCGTCGTCAGCACGCACGAGCTCATGGAGCCGTCCGTCGCCGCGGCGCTCGTGTCATTCGATTCCGAAGCGGCCTGACGCAATCCCCGTGGCCGGTTCCGCCGTATATCAGGCAGGCAAGACAACTCCACAAGGGCCGAGACCCCCGGGGCCCGATGCCCCGGGGGCCAGGAGCGCGTGTTCTCCGATCACCGACGAAGGAGACAGCGGTGAAACACGTCACCTGGCGCCTGCGCGACGCGCGCACCCGCGCGGTCGCGCTCATGGCGGCCGGAGCCTTGACACTTCCCGTCGCCGCGGCGACCACCTCGACCGCGCGAGTGGCCGAGCCCCAGCAAGACGACGACTACTCGGTCCTGGTCGTGGGCCGGACCCTCGGCTTCCGGCACGGCAGCATCGTGCCGGGCACGACGGCGATCATCGAGCTCGGCGAGGAGAACGGCTTCGACGTCGAGGTCTGGGATCCGGCCCAGCCGACGCGCACCCTGCCGAGCACGCCGTTCACCTCGGCGGCCGACCTGGCTCGATACGACGCCATCGTCTTCCTGTCGCCCGTCGACGGCACCAACAACCCGGCCAACGCGCCGCTGCTGAACGACACCGAGTTCGCGGCGTTCCAGGGCTACATCCGCAACGGCGGCGGCTTCGCCGGCATCCACGCGGCGACCGACACCATGCACAACCGGCCGTGGTACGGCCAGCTCGTCGGCGCGTACTTCCGCAACCACCCGGCGAACCAGGACGCGAAGCTCGTCGTCGCCGACCGCTCCCACCCGTCGACGGCGCACCTGGAGACCGTCTGGAACCGCCACGACGAGTGGTACAACTTCACCGCCAACCCGCGCGGCAATGTCCACGTGCTGCTCACCATCGACGAGAAGTCGTACAACCCGGGCAGCGGCACCATGGGCACCGACCACCCGATGGCCTGGTGTCACGCGTTCGAGGGCGGCCGGTCCTGGTACACCGCGCTGGGCCACACCAACCAGTCGTACACCGAGCCGGCGTTCCTGCAGCACATCCTCGGCGGCATCGAGTGGGCGGCCGGCGCGGCCGGCGGCGACTGCGGCGGGACCGACTGGGAGCACTTCGAGAAGGTCACGATCGACGCCGACACCCGGTTCCCGAGCGAGCTGGACATCGCCGACGACGGACGGGTGTTCTTCATCGAGATGGGCGAGCGGCGCCAGGCGTCGACCCCGGCGAACCTCAAGGTCATCGACCCGGCGACGCAGACCACCAGCGTCGTCGACACGCTCGACGTCTACACCGGGATCGCGACCGGCAACGCCCAGGAGGACGGGCTGCTCGGGCTGGCGCTGGACCCGGCGTTCGAGAGCAACAACCGGCTGTACCTGTACCGGTCGGTGCCCGGCTCGGTGACCTGCCCGCCGTCAGACGTCCCCGGCGGAAGCTGCGGCGTCAACCGGCTGTCGCGGTTCACGTTCGGCGCGGACGGGCTGACCGACGAGAAGGTCGTGCTCGACGTCACGGTGCAGCGCGAGCAGTGCTGCCACGAGGCCGGCTCGCTGGAGTTCGACCGCTTCGGCAACCTCTACATCTCCACCGGCGACGACACGAACCCGTTCGAGTCGCAGGGCTACACCCCGATCGACGAGCGGCCCGGACGGCAGCCGTTCGACGCCCAGCGCTCGTCGGCCAACACGAACGACCTGCGGGGGAAGATCCTGCGGATCACGCCGACGCCCGCCGGTGGCTACACGATTCCGGACGGGAACCTGTTCGCGCCGGGGACGGCGGGCACGCGGCCGGAGATCTTCGCGATGGGCTTCCGCAACCCGTACCGGATCGAGTCCGACCCGTCGACGGGGACCCTGTACGTCGCCGACTACGGGCCGGACGCCGGCGGGCCGAACGCCGACCGCGGCCCCGAGGGCCGGGTGACGTGGAACGTCGTCGACGAGCCCGGCAACTACGGCTGGCCGTACTGCCACGGCGGCGCCGCCTACCGTGACTGGGCGTTCCCGAGCGGCCCGGCCGGCGCGACGTTCGACTGCGCCAACCCGGTCAACGAGTCGCCGAACAACACCGGACTGAGCGCGCTGCCGCCCGTCGTCGCACCGGAGATCTTCTATGGCCGGCTGCCGTTCGCGAGCGGCGGGGCGAACGTGCCCGACATCGGCACCGGCGGCGCGCCCACGGCCGGGCCCATCTTCCGCTACGACCCCGCGCTGGACTCGTTGACCAGCCGGCAGTGGCCGGAGTCGTACGACGGTCAGGCGTTCTTCGGCGAGTGGGGGCGGACGAACAACAACTTGTACACGTTCGTCCTGGACGACCAGCAGCAGGTGCAGGAGATCAACCCGCTCTTCCACGGCGTCTTCAACCCGTGGACGCGGCCGCACGACATGGTGTTCGGTTCCGACGGCGCCCTCTACGTGATCCAATGGGGGCACACGTTCGGGACGACCGGCGTCTCGACGATCCAGCGGGTGGACTACACCGGCGGCCCGGCCTGTGACGAGCGGGACGTCGGCGCCAGCACGGTCGTGATCGGCGGGGACGACACCGGCGTGCCTAACCGGGTCGGCGGAGCGAGCTGCTCGATCAACCAGCTGATCGACGACGACCCGGACTCTTGGCCCAGCCACGGCGCCTTCGTTCGACACGTCGAGGAGGCCGCGAACTACTTCCTCGCGCGCGGCCTGATCACCGAGCGGCAGAAGGGCACGATCGTCCGCGTCGCCGCGACGTCCGACATCGGCTGAGTGTGGACGCCCGCCGCCCCGTTCTGGGGCGGCGGGTCAGCCGGCGGCGTCGAAAGGCAGCAGCCGTGCGGCGAGCTCGCTCCGCGACTGGCAGCCGAGCTTGCGCAGCACGCTGGACACGTGGCTCTCGACCGTCCGAGGCGACAGGAAGAGGTCGGCGGCGATCTCGCGGTTGGTCCGGCCCTTCGCCGCCAGGACGGCGATCTCGTGCTCGCGGGCGGACAGGTCCAGCCCGCCGGAGCGCCGGCCGCCGCGCCACGGGTACGGGACGGCGACGCCGTGGCGGCGCATCGCACTGGTCACCCGGGCGACGTCGCGGGTCGCGTGGAGGTCGGCGTAGCCGCGGAGGGCGTGTTCGAGCAACGCACCGCCGGACTCCTCGCCGCCGGCGCCTCCGGGCTTCTCGCCGCTGGCCCCGCCGGGCTTCTCGCCGCTGGCCCCGCCGGGCTTCTCGCCGCCGGTGCGGCCGGGTTTGTCGCCGCTGGGGCGGCTGGGTTCTTCGCGGCCGGCGTCGCCGGTCACTCTGCTGCCGGCGTCGCCCGACTCGACGCCGCCGTGGCCGCCGGGTTCGTCGCCGCCGGTGCGGCCGGGTTTGTCGCCGCTGTGGCGGCCGGGCTCTTCGCCACCGGCGTCGCCGGTCACTCTGCTGCCGGCGTCGCCGGACTCGACGCCGCCGTGGCGGCCGGGCTCTTGGCCGCCGGCGCCGTGGGGCTCCTCGCCGCTGGGGCGGCTGGGTTCGCCGCTTTGGCGGCCGGGCTCTTTGCCGCCGGCGCCGCTGGACCTTTCGCCGCCGGTGCCGCCGGGCTTCTCGCCGCCGGTGCGGCCGGGCGCCTCGCAGCGCCATTCGCCGAGCCGCTCCGTCGCCCGCAACTCCTCGTACCGCAGCCCGGCCGCGGCGAGCGTCGTCCGCGCGGCCGACTGCAGCGCGTCCGCCCGCGCCGCGTCCCCGGCGGCCCGCGCCAGCACCGCCTGGCACCCCCGCAGCGCGGCCGATGCCAGCGGCGCGTCGACGTCGCCGAGCTCGGCCGCCAGCGCGTCGACCCACTCGGCGGCCCGTTCCGCCGTCCCCGCCGCGGCGTGGGCGTCGACCAGGCAGGCCACCGCGGGCGCCGCCCAGATCCAGTGCCCCTTCGCCAGCGCGAGCTCCAGCCCCGCCGTCGCCTGCTCCATGGCGCCGTCCACGTCGTCGAGCCCCAGCAGCAGCCGCGACAGAGCCGACCGCGCCGGCACCAGCGGCCATACCGCGCCCAGCCGCTCGGTCGTCGCGATGAGCTCGCGCAGCCGCTCGGCCGCGGCGGCCGTCTCGCCGCTCGCGGCCAGCAGCGTGGCGTGCAGGAGCTCGCCGTCCAGCGCGGCGGCGCCGAACCGCGTCGCCGCGAGGGCCCGGGCCCGGCCGGCCAGCCCGTCCCAGCTCCCGGCGGCGTGGTCGACGGACACGGCGACCAGCTCGATGACCTCGGTGACGCGCACGTACTCGGCCCGCGCCGCCACCCGCCGGCCCTCGGCCAGCAGCGAGCCGGCCCTCCTGACGTGCCCGGTGTGCAGCGCCGCCTGGGCCCAGTTGACGCAGGCGCGGGCGTGCTCGCGGGGATGCGCGACCAGGAGGTCGTCGGTGCGGAACTCGTCGACGAGCGTCCAGCCGGCCGGGTCGCCCTGCTCCAGCAGCAACGACACCTGCGTGATGCGCGCCGCCAGCCGCACCTCGGGCCGTCCGCTGCGCTCGGCCGCCCGTTCGGCCTGTTCGTACCGGGCCGTGTGCTCGCGCAGGTGCCGACCGACGACGGTCTCGGGCGCCGCCAGGACGGCGAGCGCGCGGGTCAGCAGCGCCGGCCGGTCGCCGAGGTCCTCGACCGCGCGCTCGATCTCGAGGTACCCGTCGCGCGCCCGCCCGGCCTGGCGCAGCGCGCGCCCCAGCGCGAACCGCAGTTCGCCCCGGCTGCCCGGCGGCAGGCCGGGGGTCTGCAGCAGCCGTTCCAGGATCGGCACCGCCTCGGTGTGCGCGAGCCCGTCGACGGCGGCTCGGCCGAGCTTGGCGGCCAGCCGCAGCCGCACCTCCAGCGGCGCGTCGACGGCGGTCGCGTCGAGCAGGAAGCGCGCGGCCAGCGCGTCGTCGCCGTGGCTGACGGCCTGGTCGGCGGCGAGCTCGGCGTAATGGACGAACGCCGCGGTGTCGCCGGCGTGCTGCCGGTGGTGCGCGACTCGGCCCAGCGGTAGCGGGTCGCCGCGGCGTTCGACGGCCTCGGCGACCGACCGGTGCAGCCAGCGCCGGGTCGCCACGGGCAGCGACTCGTACACGATCTGCTGCGCCAGGACGTGCCGGAACCGGCTCTGCCCGTCGTGCTCGTGCAACAGCCCGGCCGACTCCGCCGCCGCCAGCGCGGCCACGACCTGGGCGTCGTCGCGTCCGATCACCTCACTGATCAACCGGGGATCAACGGTGAGACCGTCGACGGCGGCGACGGCGAGCACCTCGGTCGCGGCGGGGTCCAGCGCGGCCAGCCGTTCGCGGACGACGTCGCGCAGGGCGGTCGGGACGGCGAGCCCGGAGAGCGCGTCGGCGCGCCGGGCCACCGCGTCGGCCGGTTCGCGTTCGAGCAGCGTGCGCAGCACCTCCTCGACGACGAACGGGATGCCGCCGGTCTTGTCGGCCAGCGCGGCGGCCGTGCGGGCGGGGACGTCGGTGCCGAGGATGCGCCGGGCCAGCTCGCCGACGTCGTCGACGCCGAGGGGAGTGAGCTCGACCGACAGCGCCGGCCCGGACGGCGCCCGCGCGAACGCCTCGCCCAGCGGCGGCGGCCCGGCCTCGGTCCGCGCCGTCACGACGACGGACAGCCGCGGCGGCTGGTGCGCGGCGAGGAAGGTGAGGAAGTCGAGGGTGCCGGCGTCGGCCCAGTGCGCGTCCTCGACCACCAGCACCGCCGGGCCGAGCCGGTCGAGCAATTCCGTTGCGGCACGGAACACTCGATGCATGACGGCGCGCTGATCGTCCAGTGGCGGAGGCGGCGCGGGCAGGCGATCGGCGATCTCCGGAACCAGCGGCGCGAGCGCGCCGACGACCGGGCTGAGCGTGCGGGGGTCGAGGGCGGCGCCGTGCGCACGGACGGCGCCGAGCAACGGCCCCAGCGGGAACGGCTCGCGCAGGTGCTCGCAGTGGCCGACCAGGACGCGCCGTCCGCCCAGGTCGGAGCGGATCAGCTCGCGTACCAGGCGGCTCTTGCCGATGCCGGACTCACCGGCGACGACCACCCGCGCCGGCGGCGCCGTGACGGCCGCGCGCACCCGGGCCAGCTCGGCGTCGCGTCCGACGAGGACCGGCGACCCCCAGTGGTCAGAAATGGCGGCGACTCCCATCACCAGGGGCGCGTGGCCGGGCTCCGTGGCGCCATGCGGGCATTTGTCAGTGTAGGTCACGGATGTTGTGATCCGGGGTCCGTCGCTACGGTGCCGACCACACCCGCGAGCGAGAGGGAGCCCCCATGCAGCGACGGGCAGTGTGGACGAGACGGCGCACGGCGGCGGTGATCGCGGCGGCCGGGCTGATGGTGGCGTCGGCGCCCGCCGGCGGTGCGGCCGAACCCGGCGGCGGTGCGGCCGAACCCGGCGGCGGTGTCGCCGAACCCGGCGCAGACGTTGAGCCGAAGACGTACGTCGTCCAGATGGCGCTGGACCCGGTCGCGACCTACGACGGCGGAGTCGGCGGTCTCGAGGCGACCCGCGCCGAGCCCGGCGAGGACGTCGACCCGGAGGCGCCGGAGGTCGTCGAGTACGCCGGGCACCTGCAGGAGCAGCAGCTCGACGCGCTGGACGAGGTCGGCGCCGAGCCGCTCTACCACTTCGTCTTCGCCTTCGACGGGTTCGCGGCCGAGCTGACGCAGGACCAGGCGGCCGAGCTGGCGGCACGGCCGGACGTCGTCGCCGTCACCGAGGACACCAAGCGCGAGATCGACACGTCGTCGACGCCGTCCTTCCTCGGCTTGGACGACGACGGCGGGCTGTGGGAGCAGCTCGGTGGGCCGGTCGGGTCGCTGCGTGAGCCCGGGGCCGGCGAGGACGTCGTCATCGGCATCATCGACACCGGCATCTGGCCGGACGCGAAGAGCTTCACCGACCGCGACGAGCGGGGCCGGCGCACCTACGTGTCGCGGCCGTTCGGCTTCCGCGGTGCCTGCGTGCCCGCCGCCGACGGCTCGTGGGCGGCGAACGACTGCAACGCGAAGCTGCTCTCCGCCCGTCACTACAACGCGGGCTGGGGCGGCGACGAGGGCGTCGCCGAGCAGCTGCCCTGGGAGTTCGTGTCGCCGCGCGACTACAACGGGCACGGCACGCACACCGCGTCGACCGCCGGCGGCAACCACGGCGTCGCGACGACCGGCGCGGCCGCGGCGTTCGGGCCGATCAGCGGCATCGCGCCGCGCGCCCGCATCGCCGCCTACAAGGCGCTGTGGTCGACCGAGGACGGGTCGACGGCGGGCGGCTACGACTCCGACCTGGTGGCCGCGGTCGACCAGGCGGTGGCCGACGGCGTCGATGTCATCAACTACTCCGTGTCGGGCACCAGCACCGACTTCCTCGACCCGGTCGAGGTGGCGTTCCTCAACGCGGCCGACGCGGGCGTGTTCGTCGCCGCGTCCGCCGGGAACGACGGGCCCACCGGCGGCACCGTCGCGCACCCGAGCCCGTGGGTGACCACGGTCGCGGCCGGGACGCACGACCGCGCGACGTCCGGCGCGGCGACCCTGGGCGACGGGACGCGGCTGACCGGCGCGTCCGTCGCGGCGACGCAGGCCGGCCCCGCGCCGCTGGTCGACGCGGCCGCCGCCGGGCTGGCCGGCGCCGACCCGACGGCCGTCGCGCAGTGCTGGTCGGCCGGGGACAACGGCGGCGCCGCCGTGCTCGACCCGGCCGTCGTCACCGGCAAGATCGTGGTCTGCGACCGCGGCGTCACCCCGCGCGTCAGCAAGAGCAAGGCCGTCGCGGAGGCCGGCGGCATCGGGATGATCCTGGTCAACACCGGCGCGGAGTCGCTGAACACCGACTTCCACTCGGTGCCGACGGTGCACGTCGAGGACACCGTCCGCGACGCGCTGAAGGCGTACGCCGCGACGGAGGGCGCGACGGCGACCGTCCACGCCGCCGCGTTCGGTGAGACCCCGGCACCGCGCGTCGCCGACTTCTCCTCGCGCGGCCCGCTGACGGCCGGCGCCGGCGACCTGCTCAAGCCCGACGTCGTCGCGCCGGGTCAGGACATCCTGGCCGCCGTCGCGCCGCCGGGGCACAACGGCATGGACTTCGACCTGTCCAGCGGCACGTCGATGTCCGCACCGCACGTCGCCGGCCTGGCCGCGCTGCTGGCCGACCGGCACCCGGACTGGTCGCCGATGATGATCAAGTCCGCGCTGATGACGACCGGTTTCGACGTGCTGGACAGCGACGGCGCCGACCCCGCGACGATGTTCGCGCAGGGCGCCGGGCACGTCGCGCCGACCCGCGCGGCCGACCCCGGCCTGGTCTACGACAGCGACGCCGACCACTGGCTCGCGTTCCTGTGCGGCGCCACCCGCGGCGTCGAGGAGGAGATCTGCGCCTCCCTGGAGTCCGCGGGCTTCTCGCTGGAGCCGAGCGACTTCAACGGCGCGTCCATCGCGATCGGGCGGGTCTCGAACAGCGAGACCGTGACCCGGACGGTGACGAACGTCGGGTCGTCGGACGCGACCTACCGCGCGTCCGTCGAGGGCCTGGACGGCATCGACGTCACCGTCACGCCCAGCTCGCTGACGCTGGCGCCGGGCGAGAGCGCGTCGTTCACCGTCACCTTCGACGTCGTGTCGCCGGCGCTGAACGCGTACCTCGGCGGGCGGCTGACCTGGACCGACGGCACCCACGACGTCCGGTCGCCGATCGTCCTGCGGGCCGGCGGCGAGGACTGGGAGGCGCGGTACGACGGTCCGGCCAGCGCGTTCGGGGCCGCGGTGGACGAGGGGCAGGAGGCGCTGCTGTCGCCGTCCGGTGACCGTCTGTACGTGGCCGGGAACGGCCTGCCGGCCCTGCCGGGGACGCTGCGGCCGGACTACGTGACCGCCGCGTACGACCCGGAGACCGGCGACGAGCTGTGGGCGAACCGCTTCGACGGTCCCGTGCAGGGCGCCGACGAGCTGGGCGGCTTCGGCGTCAGCCCGTCCGGCGACACCGTGTACGTCACGGGGAGCTCGTCCGGCGAGGGCGGCGACAGCGACGTCGTCACGATCGCGTACGACGGCGCCACCGGCGAGCAGCTGTGGCTGGCGCGCTACGACGGGCCCGCCGCGGCCGGCGACAGCGGCGGCGGCCTGACCGTGAGCCCGTCCGGCGACACCGTCTACGTCGCCGGCACGGCCGCCACCTCCGTCGACGACGAGGGCACGCACCTCGACTACGTGACGCTCGCCTACGACGCGGCGACCGGCGCGCAGCAGTGGGCGACGCTCTACGACGGGCCGGCCGCCGGCACCGACGACGCACGCGCCATCGCCGTCAGCCCGGCCGGTGACGCCGTCGTCGTGACCGGTCAGAGCCGCGGCGTCGGGACCGGCCTGACCGACTGGGGCACCGTGGCGTACGACGCCGCGACCGGCGCGCAGCGGTGGGACGTGCTGCACAACGGGTCCGACAACGGCATCGACGTGGCCGGCACCCTGGTCGTCGCCGGCTCCACGGTGGTCGTGTCCGGGTCGCACGACGGCGGCGCGACCAGCACCGACTGGGCGACGACCGGGTACTCGCTGTCGACGGGTGACGAGCTGTGGCAGCAGACCTACGACGGCGGCCCCGGCGACACGGACGTCCCGCGCAAGGTCGTCGTCACGCCCTCCGGTGACACCGTCGTCGTGACGGGCAACTCGTGGGGGAGCGGGACGGGCAGCGACTACGCCACCGTCGCCTACGCCGTCGCGTCCGGGGAGCAGCAGTGGGCCGCACGGCACGACGGAACCGCCAGCGCACTGGACATCGCGTGGGACGTCGCGTTGACGCCGGACGGTGCGTACGCGGTGGTCACGGGGCAGAGCGACACGGCCGGGACCGGGCCCGACTACCTGACGATCGCCTACTCCGTTGCGTCGGGTGAGCAGGTCTGGACCGGCCAGTACGACGCGGCCGGCTCTCCCGACGTCGCCGCCGGCGTGGCCGTCGACACCGCCCCCGACGGTGGCCGCCGGGTGTTCGTCACCGGCGGCAGCTCCATCTCCCTCGGCCTCGTCACCAGCAACGTCGACATGGCGACCATCGCCTACCTCGACCCGTGGGAGTGAGTGACGGCTGATCCTTGCGCCGCGGCGGTGGGGCGGTCCTCCGCCTCACCGCCGCTCGCAAGGTGATCCGCAGCCTGGCCGGGGCGCGCCGCCGCAGCGGTGCGCCCCGGCCAGCCACTGTCCCCAAACCCGCCGCCATCCCGCCACCCCGGGTCGCCCGGCACCTGCCGCCTGACGGGGCACCTGCTCGGTCCGCCTGGCACCTGCTCGGTCCGCCTGGCACCTACCGGTCCGTCGTGCACCTGCTCGGGCCCGTCTGGCACCTGCTCGGGTCCGTCTGGCACCTGGTGGCTGGCGGGGCAACCTGCGCGGGTCCGTCTGGCACCTGCCCGTCGTGGAGCGGTCAGATGTCTGCCGGTCCACGGGGTACCCGCTCAGGCGGGTGCGCGTCCGCGCGGCCCCTTGGGCACGTGCTCGGGTCCGTCGGGCACCTGCCGCTCATCGGGCTCTGCCGGATCGGCACACCTCCGCCCCCGGCCAGGACTCGGCATCCAGGCAGCGGGCGAGTAGGCAGCGCCGGTCAGAGGCTCCTCGAGTCGTCCCGGCAGCCTGCGTAGCGCCCGGCGTGGCTCGCCTCGTACGTGGCTCGTCCACAACCCGAACGAGTTCGCCGAGTTGTCCACAATCGGCCCGAGGGCGGTGGCGACCGGCCGGATCCGGCAGCTAGCGTCGCAGGCATGGATCTGAAGGACGAAGCAGAAGCGCTGCTGCGGCGGCTGGTCGGCAACGACACGGCCGAGTTCCGCGACGGCCAGTGGGACGCCGTACGCGACCTGGTGGAACACCGGCGTCGCGTGCTGGTCGTGCAGCGCACCGGCTGGGGCAAGTCGGCGGTCTACTTCGTCGCGACCGGTCTGCAGCGGGCACGTGGCTCCGGCCCGACCGTCATCGTGTCGCCGCTGCTGGCGCTCATGCGCGACCAGGTCGCCGCCGCGGCACGGGCCGGGGTGCGCGCCGTCACCATCAACTCTGCCAACGCCGACGAATGGGGTGAGGTCGCCAAACAGCTCGCCGACGACGCCGTCGACGTCCTACTGGTCAGTCCCGAGCGGCTGAACAACCCTCGCTTCCGCGAGGAACAACTGCCCACGCTGGCCTCCGGGTCGGGGCTCATCGTGGTCGACGAAGCACACTGCATCTCCGACTGGGGTCACGACTTCCGCCCCGACTACCGCCGCATCCGCGACCTCCTCGGCACGCTCCCGGCCGGCACCCCGGTGCTGGCGACGACGGCCACGGCGAACGCCCGCGTCGTGGCCGACGTCGCCGAGCAGCTGGGCGCCGGGGGAGCCGAGGTCACCACCATCCGCGGCTCGCTGGCGCGCGAGAGCCTGCGCCTGGGTGTGCTCTCGCTCGACGACGCCGAGCACAGGCTGGCCTGGCTGTCCGCGCACCTCGGCGAGCTGCCCGGCAGCGGCATCGTCTACACGCTGACGGTGTCCGCGGCGGAGGACACCGCGGCGCTGCTGCGCGAGGCCGGCCACCACGTCATCGCCTACACCGGCCGCACCGATCCCGCCGACCGCGTCGAGGCCGAGCGCGCGCTGCTGAACAACGAGGTCAAGGCCCTGGTCGCCACGAGCGCGCTGGGCATGGGGTTCGACAAACCCGACCTCGGCTTCGTCGTGCACCTGGGTGCGCCGTCCTCGCCGGTGGCGTACTACCAGCAGGTCGGCCGCGCGGGCCGGGCCACGGAGCGCGCCGACGTGCTGCTGCTCCCGGCGGCCGAAGACCGATCCATCTGGCAGTACTTCGCCACCGTCTCGATGCCGCGGCAGGACCAAGCGGCATCGGTCATCCGCACGCTGTCGGCCACCGGCGACGCCATGTCCACGGCGGCGCTCGAGACCGTGGTCGACGTCCGGCGGACGCGGCTGGAGCTGCTGCTCAAGGTGCTCGACGTCGACGGCGCGGTGCAGCGGGTCCGCGGCGGCTGGCAGGCGACCGGACAGGACTGGATCTACGACGCCGAGCGGTACGAGCGGGTGGCCGCCTCCCGCGACGCCGAGGCGCGGTCGATGCTCGCCTACCAGCGCGGCGAACAGTGCCGCATGGCGTTCCTGCAGGCCGCGCTCGACGATCCGAGCGCCGCGCCGTGCGGGCGCTGCGACGTCTGCGCCGGGCCCTGGTACACCGACGAGGTCCCGGCCGACGCCCGGGCGGCGGCGCGCACCACCCTGGCGCGGGCCGGCGTGCTGCTCGAGCCGCGGCTCCAATGGCCGTCCGGCATGGGCCGGCTGGGCGTCGACGTCAAGGGCAAGATCGGCCCCGACGAGCGACTCGAACCCGGCCGCGTGGTCGCCCGGCTCACCGACCTCGGCTGGGGCCAGCGGCTGCGCTCTCTGCTCGACGCCGACGACGCCCCGGCGCCCGAGCCGCTGCTGGCGGCCTGCGTCGACGTCCTGCGCGAGTGGCGCTGGGACCGTCGCCCCGATGCCGTCATCACGGTGCCGTCGCGGCGGCATCCGCAGCTGATCGGTTCGGTCGGCCGCTACCTGGCGTCGGTCGGCCGGCTGACGGACCTCGGCGAGCTGGAGGCGACCGGCGCCGGTCCCGCCGAGGGCACCGAGCCGGGCGGCAACAGCGCCTTCCGGCTCGCGTCCGTCTGGGATTCCTGGCGCGTCGGCCCAGCCGCCCGCGAGTCGCTGGCCGCCCTCGGCCCCGACCCGGTGGTCCTCCTCCTCGACGACGTCGCCGATTCCCGCTGGACCATCACCGTCGCCGGAAGGGAGGTACGCCACGCCGGAGCAGCACAGGTACTGCCGTTCGCCCTGGCCAGCGTCGGCTGACCCACGCACAACTACATAGTGGCAGTCACACACTGACCTGAGCGCGGTCAGCCGGTGGCGCCGTCGTCCGCGGAGTCCAAGGTGGGGGCGGTGCGGCGGATCACCTGGGCCAGCGCCACCAGGTGCACCAGCCGGGCCAGCTCGGAGTCGAGGATGCGCGGCCCGCCGTCGCGGCCGTACACGATGGCCTGACCGGTGTCGCCGACCGGGACGCCCACCGCAACGACGTCATGCCAGGGTTCGGGCGCGTCGGGGCCGATGGCGATGCGCGTTGGTTCGGTGAGGGGCAGCCAGGGCGCCTCGTAGCCGTCGTCCTCGGGAGCGCCGCCGCTGGCCCGCTGCACCTTCAACGTCGAGCCGGCGGCCGGCAGCAGCAGGCCCCAGCCGGAGCGGAAGATGCCGGGCACGAGGTCGACCAAGATCTCCTCGGCGCGGTCGGGCTCGTCCGTCATGGCCTCGACGGCCTCGAGGTCGCGGTGCAGGTTGGCGCCCGGGCTGTAGTGGCCGATGAACTCCACCGTCACGTCGGGCACGGTCCGGCACGCCGTCACCAGCGAGTCCGGCAGCCGTCCGCCCGGCAGGTCGACCAGGAAGTCGTCGACGACGAATCCGTCGCCGCGGTGCTCGACGACGTCGACGCCGACGATGTCACCGCCGGCGGCGCCGACGGCCGTCGCGACGGCTCCGAGCGAGCCGGGACGGTCCGGTACGACCACGCGCATGAGAAACGACACCCGCACAGAGTGACACAGTTCCTGTCACCACCGTGTTGCCGTCGCGAACGGTGTCAGTGCTCGGCCCGCAGCCAGGCCAGCACGGCCAGCACCCGCCGATGATCGTCGTCGGACGGGGGGAGGTCGAGCTTGGTGAGGATCGACGAGATGTGCTTCTCGACCGCGCCCTGCGTGACGACCAGCAGCCGCGCGATCGCGACGTTCGTCCGGCCCTCCGCCATCAGCGCAAGCACCTCGCGTTCGCGTGCCGTCAGCGTCTGCAGCGGGTCGCGACGGCGTCGTGCGAACAGCTGCGCCACGACCTCCGGGTCCAGCACGGTCCCGCCGGACGCCACCCGCTCCAGCGCGTCGGAGAGGTCGGCCAGCGCCGACACGCGATCCTTCAGCAGGTAGCCGACGCCGCCGGCGCCGTCGGCCAGCAGGTCGCCGGCGTACGACTCCTCGACGTACTGCGACAGCACCAGCACGCCGGTCCCGGGCACCGCCGACCTGGCCGACAGCGCCGCCCGCAGCCCTTCGTCGGTGAACGTCGGCGGCATGCGGACGTCGACGATCGCGACGTCGGGCCGGTGCTCCTGCACCGACCGCACCAGCGTCTCGCCGTCGCCGACGGCGTCGACGACGTCGGCTCCGGCCTCGCCCAGCAGACGGACGAGACCTTCACGCAGCAGCAGGGAGTCCTCGGCAAGTACGACGCGCACCCGCACAGCATGCCAGGTCAGTCCGCGGGCCCCACCCGCAGCGCCCCGCCCGGCTCATACCGAGCCGAGAACGGCGCCCTGGTGGCGCACGGGTGAAGCCAACCGCCCTGCGCCGAAGGGGCGCTCGGTTGCCTGCGCGGGACCTCGGGCACCCGGGCACCCTGCGCTGGACATCGGGCGCGCGGTCGCTTCTGCTCGACGTCGTCCAGAGCCGGTTCACCTTGCGCCGCTCGCGCAACTGCTCGACCCGGCTCGGTTCCGGCGGCTGGTCGTGGCTATGTAGCCGGGAACGTGTGGTGCGGTGGCGTCAGGAGGCGTGCCGGGCCTTGCGGTCCTGGTCGTCGTCGATGTCCTTGGCCTGGGCGCCGGGGGCCTGCCCGACCGTCGCCAGCGGCTCGTCGGCGCGCGACTCGACCGCCTCGATCAGCTTGAGGTCGGCCTGGGTGTGCAGGATCGCCGCCTCGATGGTGAGCGCCGCGAGCGCGTCGTGCTGGTGGGTGCGCCGGCTGGTGCGCAGTGTCTGCAGTTCGGCCAGCCGTGAGTCGTGCTGGATGCGGCAGACCTCGCGAATGGCGTCGGGTCCGCGCCGTCCGGCGGCTAGTACCTTGAGGATGAAGTCGTCGCGGTAGCCCGACGTGCGGGTGGTGGGCGTGGCCAGCCACTCGTCGAGGTCGCTGCGGCCGGCCGACGTGATGAGGTAGACGGTGCGGTCGGGCCGCGAGTCCTGCGGCACGGTGTGTGAGCTGACCATGCCGTCGCGATGCAGCCGGTCGAGGATCTGGTAGACGTGGCCGATGTTCAGCCCACCCCACTGGGGTCCGACGGCCTTCTCGAAGTTCGCCTTGAGCTCATACCCGTAGCTGGGTCCGTCGGCCAGCAGGGCGAGAACGGCATGCTGAAGCGGCACACCATCACTGTAAGGGTGAACACGTCGTTCCATCGACATTCGCGCGACGTAATCCGTGGTCGTGGCGGCTGTCATGTCACCGCGCAGCACCTCGGAGCAGGTCGGAGGCCGAATCGACGCTCCGGGACACGCCGCGGCGGGCGCGGTTCGGGACACGTGGGGTTGCGCGGGGGTGAGAGAATCAGCCCTGGCCGTTTGTCGTGCTGAGCCGAAGGTCATGATGATCAGATGAGACGGCAGGGTCCCAGCGACGCTGCGGACGTCCGGTCGGGGGGACACGACCGGTTCCCGGGTGCGCCCATCTCGCTGAACGACGTCACCCGCTTCTACCGCCAGGGTGGCGCGCAGGTGCCCGCCCTCGTCGACGTCACGCTCGACGTCCGCGCCGGCGAGACGGTCGCCGTCGTCGGCCCGTCGGGGTCCGGCAAGTCGACGCTGCTGCACGTCATCGGCGGCATCGACCGGCCCGACTCCGGCACCGTCATGGTCGGCGGCACCCGGGTCGAGCAGCTCTCGCGGCGCGCCGCGGCGGCGTTCCGGCGCGGCGTCGGCTTCGTCTTCCAGCACTACCACCTGCTGCCGCAGCTGAGCGCGCTCGACAACGTCGTGGTGCCGCTGATGCCGATCCAGGTCCGCTTCGACCGGCACGAGCGGGCCCGCGAGCTGCTCGACGCGGTCGGGCTCGGCGACCGCGCCGCCGCCCGCGTCGCCGATCTCTCCGGCGGCGAGCAGCAGCGCGTGGCGATCGCCCGCGCTCTGGTCGCCCGGCCGAAGCTGCTGCTCGCCGACGAACCCACCGGCGCGCTGGACTCCCGCACCGGCGACGAGGTGCTCGACCTGCTGGCGCAGGTGCAGGCCGACTACGGGATGACGCTGGTCCTGGCGACGCACGAGGCGGCGGTGGCGGCCCAGTGCTCGCGGCTGATCAGCCTGCGCGACGGCACGGTCGTCGCCGATCACGCGCTGTGGGATCCGCAGCCGGACGAGACGCTGCGCCGGGCGACCGGTCTCGGCTGACTGGCCCATTCGGGGCCGATCGCGGATCAACTCCGGCTCCGGCCCGGCCTATTTCTGGTGCGGTCGGCGATCGTGGAGATGCGACGGCCTCTGCGGGCGGCGGGCGCGAGCCAGCGACCGCAGGGCAGGCGGCGGGCCGGCAGCAGACAGGCACGCGGCGGGCCGGCAGGCGGTGATGGGCGGGGCAGGCGGTGGGCCGGCGGGCGGTGGTCGGTGGTCGCGGGGCAGGCGGCAGGCCTGTGGTTGGCGGGTGCGGGGCAGACGGCGGGCCGGCAGGCGGTGATGGGCGGGGCAGGCGGTGGGCCGGCAGTGGTCGGTGGTCGCGGGGCAGGCGGTGGGCCGGCGGGCGGTGGTCTGTGGTCGGTGGTCGCGGGGCAGGCGGCAGGCCTGTGGTTGGCGGGTGCGGGGCAGGCGGTGGGCCAGCGGACGGTGGTCGGTGGTCGCGGGGCAGGCGGGTGCCGAACAGGCGGCGGTCGGTGGGAGGACGGGCGTCGGCGGGGGGTTGTGTGTCCGCCCCTTCGACTACGCTCCCGACCATGCGCCGGTACTGCGTGGCGTCACGTTCACCTTCCCGCCCGCCGCGCTGGTCGTGCAGGGGGTACGGCGCCATGCTGATCCGAACCCTCGGCGGCGAGCACGCCGGGCGCAACGCGAGCAAGTGGCCGCCGGGCCGCGGCGCGGATGCCGGGCGTGGGGCGGGCGTGTGGTGTCCGACAAGCGGTAACGAGGGCGGCGGGCCGTACCACCGCCGACCAGACGGGGTCGAGGGGCCCGCCGATGCCGCCGCCCGCTGAACAAGGCGGCACCCGGGCCCGTCTCCGGCGCCGCCTCAGTCGCCTCCGCAGCCGCAGCCGCAGCCGCAGCGCCAGCGTCCTCAGCAGCGGCAGCGACCTCCCCAGCCGCACCAGCCGCCTCCTCGCGGGCAGCAGCCGCGTCCTCCGCAGACTCCGACGCCGCGACGGGAACGGGCCGGCCGGGGTGGCGCCGCTGGTGCGGGCGCAGTTGCGCGCCCACTGGGGCCGTGCGCTGGCGCTCGGTCTCGGCGTCGTCGCGGCGACGTCGGTGTTCACGGTGCTGACCGGGGCGTCGGAGATCGAGCGGCTGGAGCTGCGCGGCGAGGTGGCCGCCGCGCCGAGCCCGTACCACATCCTCGTCCGCCCGCCGGGCACCCGCAGCGACCTCGAGGCCGAGCGCGGCCTCGTCCGCCCCTATCAGCTGTCCGGCCAGTTCGGCGGCATCTCGATGTCCGACTACGACGCCATCCGGGCGCTCGGCGGCGTCGAGGTCGCGGCGCCGGTCGCGATGGTCGGCTACGTCATGAAGGCGACTCAGGTCGCGATCGACGTCGGGCCGAGGACGGACGCGGGCCGAGAGCTGCTGGTCGCCGACGTCGTCTACACCAGCGACCGCGGGCTGACGCGGATCGAGCAGCCGTCCGCCTCGTACTCGTACGTCACCCCGAACACCGTCGCGGTGGTCGGCCAGATCAACGCCGGCGGTGAGCCGTACGGCGAAGCCGAGACGATGCCGGACGGCTCCACGGTGCTGGTCTGCCCTTACCGCCAGTACGGCGACGACATCGCCGAATCGCCGGCCGCCGCGGCCCGCGAGCGCAGCCGCAAGTGCTGGACCACCCGCCCCGGCGGCGACCCCGCCACCCGCACCCTGCAGGCGCCGCAGCGGCGCACCGTCATGCTCGAGTGGTCGTTCCCGGTGCTGGTCGCCGCGGTCGATCCCGCGCAGGAGGCCGCGCTCGGCGGCGACGACGTGCCGGCGTCGCTGCGGGCGCTGGCCGGCCCCGCGCCCGCCACCGGCACCGGCACCGGCAGCCTTCCGGTCCCGGTCGTCGTCGCGGCCCAGCCGCACGTCGACGCCCAGGCCGAGGTGACGGTGCGCCGGCTGCCCGACGACGCGGCCGCGCGGTTCGCCGAGGGCCTGCCGCTGGACGAGATCGACGCGCTGCTCGCGACCCCCGGCCCGGTCGTCGGCACCGAGACCGTCACCGCCGACCGCGCCTACGAGGAGCTGATCGGGCAGGCGGCGGAGAGCCCGGTCGACATCCTCGTCGACAGCTTCTGGACGACCGAGCCGACGAGGTACGACGTCGGCGCCGGCGGGGTGCTGCGGCCGCGCACCGTCGACAACTCGGAAGACGCCTGGCGCTCGTCGGTGCGGGTCGAGGGCTACGTGCCGACGCCGCCGCTGGCCGCCGACACCGGGTTCCGCCGGGTCCGCCCGCACCCCGGCTCGGCGAACGCGCAGACCGGCGACCTGCTGCCGCACCTGGGCATCGTCGGCGTCTTCCAGCCCAGCGACTTCGAGGCCGCCGGGTTCGACGGCGCGCACGGCCTGCCCGCGGCCGACCAGCGCAGCACCGCGCTGCTCGGTGACCGCAACCTGCTCCCGTCCGGCAGCCCGGCCGCCTACCACCTGGGCCCGCCGACGGCGTTCATGCGGCTCTCCGACCTCGACACGTTCACCGGCTCGGGCATCGAGCTGGCCGACCCGGAGGCGCCGATCAGCGCGATCCGGGTCCAGGTCGCCGGCGTCACCGGCGTCAGCCCGGTCGAGCGCGAGCGGGTCCGGCTGGTCGCCGACCAGATCCGCCGTGCCACCGGCCTCGACGTCGACATCGTCCTCGGCAGCACCGCCACCGAGCAGACCGTCGAGCTGCCGCCCGGCGAGCACGGCCGACCGGCTCTGGCGGTCGCCGAGACCTGGATGCAACAGGGCGTCGTCGCCGCCGTCATGCAGGCCGTCGACCACAAGAGTGTGGCGCTGTTCGTGCTGGCCCTGGCCGTGAGCACGCTGTTCGTCGCGAACGTGTCGGCCGCGTCGGCGCGGTCGCGGCGCGGCGAGCTGGCGGTGTTGAGCCGCATCGGCTGGGGCCGCGGGATGCTGCTGCGGCTGCTGCTGGCGGAGGTGCTGCTGGTCGGCGGCGCCGCGGGCGTCGCCGGGGCGCTGGTCGCGGTGGCGACCGGCTGGATCACCGGCCTGGAGGTGACGTTGACGCGCGCCCTCGTCGCCGTGCCGGTGGCGGTGTTCGTCGCACTGGTGGCCGCGGCGTGGCCGGCGTGGCGGGCGTCGAAGCCGTCGATCGCGGGCATGCAGCAGCCGCGGGCCCTGCCCGGCCAGCGGCCGCCGGTCGTGCGCGGGGTGCGGTCGCTGGCGGTGGCCAACGTGGTCCGCTCGCCGGGACGGACGGGGCTCGGCGTGCTGTCGGTGGCCCTGGGGTGCGCCGCGCTGACGGCGCTGCTCGGCATCACGCTGGCGTTCAACGGCGCCGTCGTCGGGTCCGTGCTGGGCGACGCGGTCTCCGTCCGGGCCCGCGAGATCGACTACGTCGCCGTGCTGGTGACGATCCTGCTGTCCAGCGTCGCCGTCGCCGACGTCGTGTTCCTCAACGTGCGCGACCGCCGCGCCGAGCTCGCCGTCCTCCAGGCCGTCGGCTGGGGCGACGGCCGGGTGCGCCGGGTCGTGCTGGCCGAGGCCGCGCTGATCGGCTGCACCGGCGCCGTCTGCGGCACCGTCGCCGGGCTGGCCATCGCCGCCGGGCTGGCCGGCGAACTGCGCGCCGAGCTCCTGATCGCCGCCGCGACGACGGTGGTCGGCGGCACGCTGGTCCCGATCCTCGCCAGCCTCGTCCCGGTCGCCGCCCTGCGTCGCATGACCGTCGCGTCCACCCTGACCCGCGACGCCTAGGGGCGTCGAAAGGCCGGCGGAGGCTGCGCCCGCTCCGCGGTGGGTCGGAGGTGCCGGTGGGTCTGCGCGCGCGGCGCCGCACGGGCGAGCGCGGTGTGTGCCGGAAGGCGGGCGGGTGGCGGGTGCGGAACCGGCGTCAAGAGCGCACGCGGCACCGCACGGAGGGGCTGAAAGGGCCGGGGTGCGGCGCCGGGGTCGCGGTGTGTGCCGGAGGAGGGGGCGGTGGGTGCGGAGCCGGCGTCAAGAGCGCACGCGGCATGCTTCACCGCCGCGAAGCGGAGCCGGCGCAGCACCCACTGCCCCCTCCGACCTCACAGCGGAGCCTGCGCAGCACTCGCCGTCCCGGCGCAGCCCCGTCCGGGCCTCCGCACGGGCGCGACGGCCATGGTTCGTCCGGGGGAGCGGGTGCGGACACCTTCACGCCATGTCGGATTGGTCCGATGTGCGGGATCACGTGTTCTCATCGGAGGTTCCGCAGATGTCCGACACCCCAGCCGATCGTCCCGGCGTCGCCCGCCGCCGTCTCCTGCAGGGCGCCATCGCGGCGCCCGCCGCGCTCGCCGTCCCCGGACTCGTCGCCGGAGCGGGCGCGCCCACGGCCGCCGCCGCTCCCGTCGTCCCGCCCGCGCCGGGCGGGTTCGATCCGGACAGCCCGCGGTTCGCGCTCGCCGTCCTGCCGGACACTCAGTACCTCTTCGACGAGGACCGCTCCGACCCGGAGCCGCTGGCGACGACCTTCCGCTACCTCGCCGAGCAGCGCGGCCTCGCGAACGTCGCGTTCATGACGCACCTCGGCGACGTCACCGAGCACGGCACGCAGGACGAGATCGAGCTGGCCGGGCGGACGTTCGAGGCGATCGACGGCGTCGTGCCGTTCAGTGTGCTGGCCGGCAACCACGACGTCCCCGGCGGCAACGACCAGCGCGGCGACACCCCGTACCTGCGCGCCTTCGGCCCGTCCCGGTTCGCCGGCAGCGACACGTTCGGCGGCAGCTCGCCCGACGGCTACAACAGCTTCCACGTCATCCCGGCCGCCGGTCGCGAGTGGCTGGTCCTGGCGCTGGACTGGCGGGTCTCCGACGCCGGCCTGGCCTGGGCGCGCGGCGTCGTCGACGCGCACGCGCAGCTGCCCGCGATCGTCACCACCCACGACCTCGCCTACGCCGACGACGCGGGCGCGGCGACGCTGTCGGGCCACGGGCAGCGGCTGTGGGACGGGCTGATCCGCGGCAAGGACCAGATCGTCCTCGCGCTCGGCGGGCACTACTGGCCGCCCGGGCGCACCGTCCTCAGCAACGACGCCGGCCACGACGTGCACGTACACATCACCAACTACCAGGACCGCTACTACGGCGGCGCCGGCATGATCCGGCTGTATCAATTCGATCTGGTTCGTAACACAATCGACGTGGAGACGTTCGCGCCGTGGTTCCTGACCCGCGAGGCGGGGGAGCGGCCGCCGCTGGGCGCGGAGGTCATCGAGCTCACCGGCGACGTCGACCGGTTCAGCCTGCCGGTCGACTTCGCCGCGCGGTTCGCCGGCTTCGCACCGGACGAGCTGCCGCCGTCGAGGCCGCCGACCCGCGTGGTCGGGCGCGACACCGTCGCGTACTGGCGCTTCGACACCCTCGGGCTGCGCGGCCGGGTCGAGGAGGGCGTCACAGTGTCCGACGGCGCCGTCGCGCAGGACCTCACCCGCAAGGGCAACGACCTCGTCGTCCGGCGGCTGCACTCGGACGCGCCGGGCCTGCTCACTCGCTCGCTCGACCACCACGACGGCGCGCCCGCCCACGCCAGCCTCCGCTTCGACGGCGGCAAGTCGCCGGACCGCGGCGCGATCCTCGAGGCCGTCGCCGCCGCGCCGATCAATTCCGAGAAGTTCCTCGGCGGCTACACCATCGAACTGTTCGTCAAACTGCCCGAACCGTTCGAGGGCGACCACGCCTGGATGGGTGTGTTCAGCTGGCAGGGCCGGGCCGGCGACGCGGGCAAGACGGCCGGCTACTCGCCGCTCGAGCCGACCTGCAGCCTCAACGTGTCGCCCGAGCGCTTCCTGCAGTACGTCCTCTACCCGCACGTCGAGGACGCCTCGCCGACGTCGTGGAGCCACGCCCTCCCGATCGGCCGCTGGTTCCACGTCGCCGTGGTCAACGACGGGGAGCAGACGGTGGTGTGGGTCGAGGGCTCGCCGATCGCCCGCAACCCGAAGCAGCCGGCGCACGGCATCGCGACGCTCGGCCGTCCGTTCACGCTCGGCGCCACCGGCTGGGACCTCGGTTTCGGGCAGGGCTTCCACGGCTTCCTGGGCGACGTGCGGATCAGCCGGCGGGCACTGGAACCGGCGGAGTTCATGACGCCGTACCGCTGAAGGCCGGCCGTGGCGCGTCGCCGGAGAAATTTTCCGCGTCAACGGTGCAGGTGAGAGGGCAGATCGACGCCACTTGTACGCCTCTACTACAGACTGTGGACGTTTCGGTAGGTCACCATAGGGGCGTGGCGATCGATGAACGGACCACCACACGGACCCGGCGGCGTGCGATGTTCGGCAGCACACGCCGGGTCGTCGGTCTGCTGGCCGTGCTCGCGATCCTGGTGGTCGTGGGCGTCATCATCGTGCCCTCGGTGCTGCCGAACCTGATCACGTCCATGCGCCGCAATCCGTACGTCCCGCTGCTGGTCGCGATGTTCTGGATCATGGCGACGGTGGCGGCCATCGCCGGCAAGCGGGCCATCGCCTCCGGCTACCTGACGTGGTCCGGCGCGGCCACGGCGCACATCGGCGGCACCGTCGCCAACCGGGTCGTCCCGGCGGGCGTCGGCGCGGCCGGGGTGTTCGTCGCGGCCCTGCACCGCGGCGGCGCCTCGAACACGGCGGCCGCGGGCGTGGTGGCGCTGTGGGCGGTGGCGGGCGGGCTGGCGCACGGATCCGGCCTGCTGCTCGGCGTCGCCTGGCTGCGCGAGGGCTGGAGCGGGCTCCTGACGGTCGTCGTGGTGGCGACCGTGCTGGTGCTCGCGGTGCGCTTCCTGGTCCGCCGGCTGGCGGCGCGGCGGGCCGCGCGCCCCGTCACCGCGTCCGTCACGACGCTGCTGCCGAGCCGCCGGACCAAGCTGCAGCGGCTGAAGGCCACCGCCCGTGACGTCGTCGCGGCGGTGCGGGCCCGGCCGGTGCTCGCGCTGGCCGCGCTGGGCGCCCAGCTGGCCGCCGCGACCTGTCTGGCCACCGGCTTCGCGCTGGCGGCCGTCGGCTTCGGGGTCGAGATCAGCATCGGCGTCGGCATGGCCGCGTACCTCGCCGGCACGGCGCTGTCGGCCGCCACCCCGACCCCGGCCGGCATCGGCTCGGCCGAGACCGCGCTGATCGGCGCGCTCATGCTGGCCGGCGCCGGGCTCGGCGAGGCGCTGCCCGTCGTCTTCCTGTACCGCGCCGTCGTGCTGGTCGCGCCGGTGCTCGCGGCCGCCGTCATGGCGGCGGCCTGGGTGGTCGTCCGGCTGCTGGCCGCGGCCCGGGCGCGCCGCCGCACGGCCCGGGCGCCGCGGCCGCACGTGCCGCACGCCCTGCTGCCCGCCGTCGTCCTGGCCATCGAGCCCGACCCCGCCCCCGACGCCGCGGCTCCCTGAGTCACTCGCGCCGGAACGTCAGCGCCACCAGCACCGCCGTCGCCCCGATCGCGACGCTCGCCAGGAACGCGTGCGTCATGCCCGTCACCAGCACCTCCGCGGGCGCCGCGCCCGCCGCCGCGTCGCGAGTGGCCGCGCCGGCCACCGTCACCAGGATCGCCAGCCCGAGCGTCGCGCCGGTCTGCTGCATCGTCTGCAGCACGCCACCGGCCGCTCCGGCGTCGGCGGGCGGGACGCTGGTCATGATGACGACGTTCAGCGGCGCGAACGCCAGCCCCATGCCGAGGCCCATGAGCAGCATCGACGGCAGTAGCCCGGCCACGTAGCCGGTGTCGGCGCCGAGCCGCGTCAGCAGCGCGACGCCGGACGTCATCAGCAGCGCGCCGGTCACCGCCATCGGCTTCGGCCCGAACCGCGGCAGCAGCACCGGGATCAGCCGCGTCGTCGCGAACACCAGCGCCGCCATCGGCAGGAACGCGAGACCGGTGGTGAGCGCGCCGTAGCCGTGCACGTCCTGCAGATACTGGGTGAGGAAGAAGAACATCGACATGCCGGCCATCGGGCCGAGCAGGAAGTTGACGTACGCGGCGGCGCGGTTGCGGTCGGCGAACAGCCGCAGCGGCAGCAGCGGTTGCGCCGTCCGCGCCTCCACCAGGACGAACGTCGCCAGCAGCAGCGCGCCGGCCACGAGCGAGCCGGCGGTGACGCCGTCGCGCCAGCCGTCGGAGGCCGCGCGGATGAAGCCGTACACCACCGCGGCGATGCCGGCCGAGCCCGTCGCCGCGCCGAGCAGGTCCAGCCGCGCGGGGTGCCGCTCAGGCTCGCGCACGTGCCGCAGCGCCAGCACCACGATCAGGACGCCGAGCGGCACGTTGATGAACAGCACCGACCGCCACGACAGCCACTCCGTGAGCAGCCCGCCGGCGATCAGGCCGATCGCGAAGCCGGCGCTGGCCATGCCGGAGAACAGCGCGAGCGCGCGCATCCGGGCCCGCGGTTCGGTGAACGTCGTCGCCAGCAGCGCGAGCGTGCTCGGCCCGGCCATCGCGGCGCCGAGCCCCTGCGCGACGCGGGCGGCGACCAGCATGGCAGCGGAGTGGGCGAGCCCGCCGGCCAGTGACGCGAGGGTGAACACGACGACCCCCGCGACCAGCAGCCGGCGCCGTCCGAGCAGGTCGCCGGCGCGGCCGCCGAGCAGCAGCAGACCGCCGAAGACCAGCGTGTACGAGCTCATCACCCACGACAGCCCCGTGGCCGAGAAGCCGAGGTCGTCGCGGATGCGGGGGAGCGCCACGTTCATCACCGTGGCGTCGAGGACGATCATCAACTGGCAGGTCAGCAGCGCGACGAGGACCAGGCCGGGCCGCGTCCGGGCGGCGGTCTCCGGGCGGTCGGTGAGCAGGGTGGATCCAGGCACGACGGGGGCTCCCGGGGTCGAAAGACAAACGGAGAGAGTCTCCGCTTCTATCGGGAGCTAGCATATGGAGAGGATCTCCGGTTTTACAAGAGTATCCGGAGACATCGTCCGTTTCCACGACGAGGGGTGCCGATGACGACGTCCCGGCCCATGCGCGCCGACGCGCGCCGCAACCACGAGCGCATCGTCACGGCCGCGCGCGAGGCGTTCACCGAGCACGGTCCCGGCGCGCCCCTCGACGACATCGCCCGCCGCGCCGAGGTCGGCCCCGGCACCCTGTACCGCCACTTCACCGGCCGCGAGGCCCTCATCGAGGCGGTCTACCGCGCCGACGTCGAGCGCCTGTCGTCGCGGGCGGCGGAGCTGGCCGCCGAGCTCGCGCCGCTCGACGCCGTGACGTCCTGGCTGCGCGAGCAGGTCGCCTACGCGGCGCACAACCGCGGCCTCGGCGCCGCGCTCAAGGCGGCGATCGACCAGGACTCCGACACCTACGCCCTCTGCAAGCGGCTCATGCGCGACGCGGCGGCGACGGTCCTGGCGCCGGCGCAGTCGGCGGGCGTGGTGCGCGACGATCTGGAACCGCGCGACCTGCTCCTCCTCGGCCACGGCCTCGCCGTCGCCGCCGAGGCCGCGCCGGACTCCTTCGAGCGGCTGCTCTCCGTGACGGTGGCCGGCCTCCGCCCTGCGTGACGCACGACGGACGGTGTCGGCCGGCGGTTGGTCGGAGCCAACGGCCGATGTGCGTGTGACGGCCGACGAGCGAACTGTGACGGGTTGCCACCTGAGGCGCGGTGCCGCGGCTAGGGAAATCGGCAGCAGGGAACGGTGACGGTGCGGCGGACGGTGCGTTGGGTCACTGTCGCGCCGGCTGGACGCCGTGCCACGTTCGTCGGGTGTCACGGGTTCGTTGGGTGGGACGGTTCACTGTCGTGCGACCGCTCGTTGGATGGCGACGGTTCGCCGACGTGGCGACGTGAGCCGTCCCCTGACTGTCGGGCGCTTCACGCCGGCGTGACCGCTTGACCCGCAGGCACCCGGCCCCAAGGATGCGCAGCTGTCGGGGGAACGGGGGAAGGGCGGGCACAGCCAGCCCGAGTGTGGTGCGCCGGTCGGAGGAACCGTCGCCGCTGCCGCGCCGCCGCGGCAGCACCACGAATCCCTGGCCCGCCTCCGCCGCAACCGTAGCCGTCCGGGCGGCGGGGTCAGTCGCCGGTGGGAGGGAGGGGGAGGTCGGCCGAGACGGTGGTGCCGGCGCCGGGAGGGCTGGCGACGTCGAGGTGGCCGTCGATGCCGGCGAGGCGGTCGGCGAGGCCGGCGAGGCCGTGGCCCTTGCCGAGGTGCGCTCCGCCGCGGCCGTCGTCGGCGACCTGGACGTGCAGGGCGTCGCCGGCGCGGAGGACGGAGACGGAGCAGGCGGACGCGTCGGCATGCTTGGCCACGTTGGTGAGCGACTCCGTCACCACGAAGTAGGCCGCGTTCTCGACCGCCGGGGGCAGCCGCTCGCCGTCGAGGAGGTCGGTGTCGAGCGTCGTGGGGACGGGGCAGCGCGCGGTCGCGGCCGCCAGGGCGGCGGGCAGGCCGCGGTCGGTGAGGATGGGCGGGGCGATGCCGCGCGACACGGCACGCAGCTCGGCCAGTGCCTCCTTGGTCTGCTGCACGGCCTCCTCGACGAGGGGACGCGCGGCCTGCGGGTCGTCGTCGAAGCGGCGCTGGGCGGACTCGAGGTCCATGGTGAGCCGGACGAGGCGCTGCTGCGGCCCGTCGTGGATGTCGCGCTCGACCCGGCGCAGCATCTCGGCCTCGGCGGCGACGACGGACTGGCGGCTGCGGCTGAGCTGCTCGGTGCGCGCCCGCAGCGCCGCCGTCTCGTTCGTCAGCAGCCCCCACACCAGCGACGACTCGAGGACGGCCACCCCGCGCAGGATGTGCGCGAGCGCCAGCGGCAGCCCGCGGAACCCGCCGCCGCCGGCGATGACCCAGGACAGCGCGATCAGCGGCGACAAGCCGATGGTCAGCCCCAGCCACACCATCGTCACCGACCAGGTGAACACCCGCACCGGCAGGATCAGCACGCAGTAGAGCCAGTCGCGCCACGACTGGCGGTCGCGCAGCACCTCGAGCACGCGCGACAGCCCGCGCTCGCGAGCCGGCGCGTAGTACACCGGTCCGACCTCGCGCCGCTCCATCAGGCCGACCCGGGCCCGCTCGGCCCGGGCGAACCCGCGCGCCGTCAGCAGCGTCGCCATGAGGATGATCAGGCCGATGAACGCCAGCACGATCAGCCCGATGCCGAGGAAGAACCCGACGATCGCCAGCGTGAACGAGGCGATGGCGATGGGCAGGCCCGGCAGCAGGTAGCCGAGGTCACGGCCGATCTGCCGCCAGGTCACCCGGGGCCGGGTCGCGTCGTCGCTCATCGGGCGGTGCTCGCGGCCGGGATCGGGAGCTCGGCGCTGACGGTGGTGCCGCCGGCGGGCGGGCTGACGATGTCGAGGCGGCCGTCGACGCCGGCGAGGCGGTCGGCGAGACCGGCCAGGCCGTGGCCCTTGCCGAGGTGGGCGCCGCCGCGGCCGTCGTCGGCGATCTGGACGTGCAGGACGTCGTCGACCCGGACGACGGAGACCGCGCAGCGCGCCGCCTGCGAGTGCTTCGCCACGTTCGTCAGCGACTCGGTGACGACGAAGTAGGCGGCGTTCTCGATGGCCGACGGCAGCCGCTCGGCGAGGTCGGGGCCGACGTCGAGGGTGGTCGGGACGGGGCACCGGGCGGTGGCCGCGGCCAGGGCGGCCGGCAGGCCGCGGTCGGTGAGGATGGGCGGGGCGATGCCGCGGGACACGGCGCGCAGCTCGGCCAGCGCCTCCTTGGTCTGCGTGACGGCGCCCTCGAGCAGCGGCCGCGCGGCCTCGGGGTCGTCGTCGAACCGGCGCTGGGCGGACTCGAGGTCCATGGTGAGCCGTACGAGGCGCTGCTGCGGGCCGTCGTGGATGTCGCGCTCGACCCGGCGCAGGGTGTCGGCCTCGGCCTGCACGACCGCGGTACGGCTGCGGCTCAGCTCGTCGGCGCGGGCCCGCAGCGCCGCGTTCTCGTTCGTCAGCATGGCCCAGACCAGCGACGACTCGGTGAGCGCGAACGCACGCAGCAGGTAGGGCAGCGTGGCCAGGAAGACCAGGCCGATGGCGGTGTTCAGCGCGACGTCAGCCAGCCGGCCGTCGCCCAGGCCGATCAGCTCGGCCAGCGTGTCGCTCTCCTCGTTGTCGCGCGGCAGCGACCACTCCCACAGCGCGTACGTGGTGCCGCCCAGCGCGGCGGCCGTCCACGCGATGGTCATGCTCCAGGTGAAGCAGCGGATCGGCAGGATGAGGATGCCGAACCCCCACTCGCGCCAGGCCAGCGGGTCGCGCAGGAAGCTGAACAGCCGGGCCAGGCCCTTGCCGGACGCCGGACGGTGGTAGGCCGGGCCGACCGGGCGGTCCTCCATGAGCGCGACGCGCGCTCGTTCGGCGACGGCGAAACCGCGGGCGGCGCCGAACATGGCGATCCACACGATCAGCCCGAGGAAGGCCAGCACGAACAGCCCGAGGCCGAGGAAGAAGCCCGTCACCATGATCGTGAAGGAGGCGATGGCGATGGGGAGCCCCGGCAGCAGGTAGGCGAGGTCGCGGGGGACCTGCCGCCAGCCGGCCCTGGGCCGGTCGGTGATCTGCGTGTTCATGCCTCCAGCCTTCCGTGTGCTTGCAGGGTAGACGAGCCGGTCAGCCCGTGAGTTCGGGGTAGGGCTGTCCCCACCCGGCCGATGAGGCGCACCGCCGTCGCGAGCGCGGCGGCCGAGCAGAGCAGCCACCACGGCAGGTCAGACCGCCAGCGCGCGTCGAACGTCTCGGGCGGGACATACCCGGCGACGCGGACGGCGGCCGCGGCCACCAGCGCGACCGCGGGCAGCTGCCAGAGGTGGACGGTGACCAGGCGCGGCGCCAGCCAGGCCAGCCCGGCGGCCACCGGCGCGCCTGACGTCCACCGGTCGATCGGCGGCCGGGCCGCCAGCGCCAACCCCAGCTGCGCGGCGGTGCAGCCGAGCAGGACGGACGCGGACGGCAGCGCACCGGGGTCGCGGCCCGAGAACGCGGCCAGCACCAGGCCGCACGCGCCCGCCGTCGCGCCCGCCGCGGCCACCATCAGCGCGTGACGGGGACGCAGCCGGTCCAGCGCACCGGCCCGGACGAGCAGCCCGGCCTGGTACGCCGCCAGCCACACGGCCGCGACGACCGCCACCGGCGCCACGGCGAGGTCGGCCAGCAGCGCCGCGACGGCGATGGCCGCGAGCTCGGCGCCACGCCATCGGGCGTGCAGCCGCGCCAGCGCCGGCCGGAGCAGCGTCAGCGCCGCCAGGGCGGCCGGCAGCCACAGCAGCCGGGCCGCGCCGTCGATCAGCGGCAGCGCGACGACGGCGAACGGCAGCGCCGGCCGCGCGATCGCCGCCGGCCCGCCGCACCCCGCGATGCCGGCCGCGAACAGCGCGAGCGGCGCCGCGAGCACGAGGGCCGCCGCGGCCGCCGTCGTCACCCGGCCGGTCTGCGGATCGGTGACCGGCAGCACCCAGTGCAGGGCGGCGACGAGCGCCACCGCGGCCAGGCCGAGCACGGTCGCGAACCGGGCCGGCGGGGCGGTGGAGGGCACGGTTCCAGCCTGGTCGCCGGCGGCCGCCGGCACAGCGCGGCACGCTCCACTCTCGATGGTGGGGACAGCCCCACCATCGCCGCGGCGCTAACGGGCCGTGAAGACACCGGCCCACAGCCGCTAAGAGGCCGCTAACCACGCTCCGACCAGCACGTTCTGGTGGTTGTGTACCCATGCTGGCCCCGATCGGCGGGGCCTGAGCTTCCCTCAGGGGTGTCCATGCAAGACGTCGCCTTCATCGGCCTCACGGTGCTCTTCTTCGTCGTGACGGCCCTTCTCGGTGCGGGCGTTGACCGGCTCGGACGGCGCCACGGCGTCGACGCCGACGCGACGCAGCAGGAGGCCGGCCAGTGACCGCCGAGAACGTCGTGGGCCTGATCGTGGCCGTGCTGCTGGTCGGGTACCTGCTCGCGGCCCTGCTCTTCCCGGAGCGGTTCTGATGAGCGCCACCGCGGCGGGCCTGCTGCAGATCGCCCTCCTCCTCGCCCTGCTGGCCGTGGCGTTCCGGCCGCTTGGCGACCACATCGCACGCGTGTTCACGTCGACGCGCCACCTCGCCGTCGAGCGCGCCTTCTACCGGGTCGTCCGGGTGGACCCGGACGCGGACCAGCGCTGGAGCACCTACCTGCTCTCGGTGCTGGGCTTCTCCGCGGTGTCGGTGCTGCTGCTGTACGCGATCCTGCGGCTGCAGGACCTGCTGCCGATGTCGCTCGGCTTCGACGGCATGGCGCCGGACCTCGCCTTCAACACCGCGACGTCGTTCGTCGCGAACACCAACTGGCAGTCGTACGCGGGCGAGTCCACGCTCGGCTACACCGCCCAGATGGCCGGCCTGACGGTGCAGAACTTCCTGTCCGCGGCGGTCGGCCTCGCGGTCGCGATCGCGCTGATCCGCGGGCTGACCCGGAACCGCACCGACCGGCTCGGCAACTTCTGGGTCGACCTCACCCGCGGCGTCGTGCGCGTCCTGCTGCCGATCGCGTTCCTGTTCGCGCTGGTGCTGGTGGCCGGCGGCGTCGTGCAGAACCTGTCCGAGCCGCACGACGTCACGACGCTGGGCGGCGCCGTCCAGTCGCTGATCGGCGGCCCGGTGGCCTCGCAGGAGGTCATCAAGCTGCTCGGCACCAACGGCGGCGGCTTCTTCAACGCGAACTCGGCGCACCCGTTCGAGAACGCGAACGCGCTCACCAACCTGCTCGAGATCTTCCTGCTGCTGGTGATCCCGGTGTCGCTGGCCCGCACCTACGGCGTCATGGTGAAGGACAAGCGGCAGGGCTACGCGGTGCTGGCCGCGATGGCGGTGCTCTGGGGCGCCGCGCTGGTCGCCGTCACGGCCGCCGAGGTCAACCACCCGGGGACGGTGCCGCAGGCGGCCGGCGCGTCGCTGGAGGGCAAGGAGGTCCGCTTCGACGTCTGGGCGTCGGCGCTGTTCGCGAACTCGACAACGGGGACGTCCACCGGCGCGGTCAACTCGATGCACGCCAGCTACACCGGCGCCGGCGGCGGCATGGTCATGCTCAACATGATGCTGGGCGAGGTCTCGCCCGGCGGCGTGGGCAGCGGCCTGTACGGCATGGTCGTCCTGGCCATCCTCGCCGTCTTCCTGGCCGGCCTGATGGTCGGGCGGACGCCGGAGTACCTGGGCAAGAAGATCGGCCGGTACGAGATCTCGCTGGTCGCCCTGTACATCCTGGCGATGCCGTTCGCGCTGCTCATCGGCGCGGCCATCGCGGCGTCGACCGACACGACGAGGTCGTCGCTGCTGAACGACGGGCCGCAGGGGCTGTCGGAGATCCTGTACGCGTTCGCCTCCGGCGCGAACAACAACGGCAGCGCGTTCGCCGGGCTCTCCGCGAACACCGAGTACTACAACACCGCGCTCGGGCTGGCCATGCTCATCGGCCGGTTCACGACGATCGTGCTGGTGCTCGCGCTGGCCGGCGCGCTGGCCCGGCAGCGGCCCACCCCGGTGACCGCCGGGACGCTGCCGACCCACCGTCCGCTGTTCGTGGGCCTGCACTCGGTGACGGTGATCATCGTGGCCGGCCTGACCTTCTTCCCGGCGCTGGCGCTGGGACCGATCGCGGTGGCACTGGCATGACCGTTCTCGAACCCGAAAGGAAGCAGACTGTGACGAGCGTCCAGGCCCCGCCGGCCGCGAGCGCGCCACGGGTCGGCGCCGGTCACTTCGACCCCCGCCAGCTGGTGGCTTCGCTGCCCGACGCGGTCCGCAAGCTCGACCCGCGGCGGATGCTGAAGTCGCCGGTCATGTTCGTGGTCGAGATCGGCGCGGTGTTCACCACCGTGCTGGCGATCACCGACCCGAGCACGTTCTCGTGGTGGATCACGATCTGGCTGTGGATCACCGTGCTCTTCGCCAACCTGGCCGAGGCCGTGGCCGAGGGGCGCGGACGGGCCCAGGCGGCGACGCTGCGGGCCACCAAGCAGGAGACCCCGGCCCGGCGCCTCGTCGACGGCGTCGAGGAGGTGGTCAGCAGCTCCAGCCTGACGCTCGGCGACCTCGTGGTCGTCGAGGCGGGTGAGGTGATCCCCGGCGACGGCGACGTCGTCGAGGGCGTGGCCAGCGTCGACGAGTCGGCCATCACCGGCGAGTCGGCCCCGGTCATCCGCGAGTCCGGCGGCGACCGCAGCGCCGTCACCGGCGGCACGAAGGTGCTGTCCGACCGCATCGTCGTCGAGATCACCGCGAAGCCGGGCGAGAGCTTCGTCGACCGGATGATCGCGATGGTCGAGGGCGCGGCCCGGCAGAAGACGCCGAACGAGATCGCGCTGAACGTGCTGCTGGCCAGCCTGACCATCATCTTCCTGCTGGCGGTCGTGACGCTGCAGCCGTTCGCCGGCTACTCCGGCGGGCTGCAGTCGATGATCGTGCTGGTGGCGCTGCTGGTCTGCCTGATCCCGACGACGATCGGGGCGCTGCTCTCGGCCATCGGCATCGCCGGCATGGACCGGCTGGTGCAGCGCAACGTGCTGGCGATGTCCGGGCGCGCGGTCGAGGCCGCGGGCGACGTCAACGTGCTGCTGCTGGACAAGACCGGCACCATCACGTTCGGCAACCGGCAGGCGGTCGAGCTGCTGCCCGTCTCCGGCGTGGAGGAACTGGCGCTCGCCGACGCGGCCCAGCTGGCCAGCCTCGCCGACCAGACGCCGGAGGGCCGCTCCGTCGTCGTCCTCGCGAAGCAGAAGTACGGGCTGCGCGAACGGCACACCGGCGAGCTGCCGGGCGCGACGTTCGTGGAGTTCACCGCGCAGACCCGGATGTCCGGCGTCGACCTCGCCGACGGCCACCGGGTGCGCAAGGGCGCCGCGGGCGCCGTCCTGGCCTGGGTCCGCGACCACGGCGGCAAGCCGGACCTCGCGGTCGACACCGTGGTCGACGGCGTCGCGGCGGCCGGCGGCACCCCGCTGGTCGTGGCGGAGCTGCGCGACGGCGAGGCCCGCATCCTCGGCGTCATCCACCTCGCCGACGTCGTCAAGCACGGCATGCGCGAGCGGTTCGACGAGCTGCGCGCGATGGGCATCCGCACCGTCATGGTCACCGGCGACAACCCGGTCACGGCCAAGGCGATCGCGGACCAGGCCGGCGTCGACGACTTCCTCGCCGAGGCCAAGCCCGAGGACAAGATGGCGCTGATCAAGCGCGAGCAGGCCGGCGGCCGGCTGGTCGCGATGACCGGCGACGGCACCAACGACGCGCCCGCGCTAGCCCAGGCCGACGTCGGCGTCGCGATGAACACCGGCACGTCGGCGGCCAAAGAAGCCGGCAACATGGTCGACCTCGACTCCGACCCGACGAAGCTGATCGAGATCGTCGAGATCGGCAAGCAGTTGCTCATCACGCGCGGCGCGCTGACGACGTTCTCCATCGCCAACGACGTCGCGAAGTACTTCGCGATCATCCCGGCGATGTTCGCCGTCGTGTACCCGCAGCTGGACACGCTGAACATCATGCGGCTGGCGACGCCGCAGTCGGCGATCCTGTCGGCGGTCGTCTTCAACGCGCTGATCATCGTCGCGCTGATCCCGCTGGCGCTGCGCGGCGTCCGGTACCGGCCGCTGTCCGCCGCGGCGATGCTGCAACGCAACGCGCTGGTGTACGGGCTCGGCGGCATCGTCGTCCCGTTCATCGGCATCAAACTCGTCGACCTGCTGGTGTCGGCGATCCCTGGAATCGGGTGAATCTCCTGTGAATCTGAGTGGACTGTTCCGGCAGAGCTGGGCGGGACTGCGCGTCCTGCTGCTGTTCACCGTGGTCCTCGGCGTGGCCTACCCGCTGGCCGTCACCGGCGTGTCGCAGCTGGCCTTCGGCCACCAGGCCGACGGCTCGCAGGTCACGCACGACGGCGAGGTCGTCGGGTCGTCGCTGATCGGGCAGCCGTTCGACGGCGAGCAGTGGTTCCACCCGCGCCCGTCGGCGGCCGGCGACGGGTACGACACGCTCGCCAGCGGCGGCTCCAACCTCGGCCCCGAGAGCACCGAGCTGCTGGCCACCGTCGAGGAGCGGCGGGCCGCGGTCGCCGAGGAGAACGGCGTCGACCCCGCGGCCGTGCCGCCGGACGCCGTCACCGCGTCGGGCAGCGGGCTGGACCCGCACATCTCCCCGGACTACGCGGGGATCCAGGTCGACCGGGTGGCCGCGGCCCGCGGCCTGGACCCGTCCGAGGTCCAGGAGCTGGTCGACGACCACACCCAGGGTCGGGTGCTCGGCTTCCTGGGCGGCGAGCGGGTCAACGTGCTCGAGCTGAACCTCGCGCTGGAGGAACTCGGCGGCTCATGACACGTGGACGGCTGCGGGTCTACCTCGGCGCCGCCCCCGGCGTCGGGAAGACGTTCGACATGCTCTCGGAGGGGCATCGGCGCCGCTCGCGCGGCACCGACGTCGTCGCCGGGCTGGTCGAGTCGCACGGCCGGCCGCACACGGCCGAGCTGCTCGACGGCATCGAGGTGGTGCCGCGGCGGACGGTGACGTACCGCGGCACCGCGTTCGAGGAGATGGACCTCGGGGCGATCCTGCACCGCCGCCCCGAGGTCGCGCTCGTCGACGAGCTGGCGCACACCAACGTGCCCGGCTTGGTGAACGCGAAGCGCTGGCAGGACGTCGACGACCTGCTGGCCGCCGGCATCGACGTCATCACGACCGTCAACATCCAGCACCTGGAGTCGCTGAACGACGTCGTCGCCTCGATCACCGGCGTGACGCAGCGCGAGACGATCCCGGACGAGGTGGTGCGCCGGGCCGAGCAGATCGAGCTGGTCGACATGTCGCCGGAGGCGCTGCGCCGGCGGCTCGCGCACGGCAACGTCTACGCGGCGGAGAAGGTCGACGCGGCGCTGGCGAACTACTTCCGGGTCGGCAACCTGACGGCGCTGCGCGAACTGGCGCTGCTCTGGCTGGCCGACCGGGTCGACGACGCGCTGGAGAAATACCGCGTCGACGAGGGCATCGAGGCGCCGTGGCACACCCGCGAGCGGGTCGTCGTCGCGCTGACCGGCGGGCCCGAGGGCGAGACGCTGCTGCGCCGCGCCGCCCGCATCGTCAACCGGGGCGCCGGCGGCGAGCTGGTCGCCGTCCACGTGTCCCGCAGCGACGGCCTCAGCGGCGCGCCGCCTGGGGCGCTGGAGAAGCAGCGCGCGCTGGCCGAGACGCTCGGCGGGACGTTCCACCAGGTCGTCGGCGAGGACGTCGCCGAGGCGATCCTCGACTTCGCCCGCGGCGTCAACGCCGCCCTGATCGTCGTCGGCGTGAGCCGCCGGCCGCGCTGGCTGCTGTCCATGCGCGAGGGCGTCGGCGCCCGCGTCGTGCGCGAGTCCGGGCCGATCGACGTCCACGTCGTCACGCACGAGCGGGCCGGTCAGGGCACGCTGCCGCAGCGGGCCGAGGTGCTCGGCCGCAACCGGCGGGTGCTGGCCTGGGTGGCGGCGCTGGTCGGCCCGGTCGCGCTGACGGCCGTGCTGGTGTGGCTGCGCGAGATCCACGAGCTGCCGATCGACATCATGATGTTCCTGTCGCTGACCGTCGGCGTCGCGCTGATCGGCGGGCTGTGGCCGGCGGTGACGGTGGCCGTGGTCGGCAGCCTGCTGCTCAACTGGTTCCTCACGCCGCCGTACTACGAATGGACCATCGCCGACCCGCAGAACGCGTTCGCCCTGCTGGTGTTCCTGCTGGTCGCGGTCGGGGTGGCGTCGGTCGTCGACCTCGCGGCCCGGCGCACGATCCAGGCCTCGCGGGCCGGCTCGGAGGCCGAGACGCTGAGCGCGCTGGCCGGGTCGGTGCTGCGCGGCGAGAACACCGTCCTGGCGATCCTCGAGCGGCTGCGCGAGCGGTTCGGGATGGAGTCGGTGACGCTGCTGGAGCGGCACGACTCGCACGAACGGTGGACGACCATCGAGTGCGCGGGCGGGCGGCCGTGCGCGTCGCCGGAGGAGGGGTCGTCGGAGGTGATGATCTCGGACACGCTGGCGCTCGCGCTGCGCGGGCCCGTGCTCGAGGCCGGCGACCGCCGCATGCTGGAGGCGTTCGCCGCGCACGCCACCGCCGTGCTGGAGCGGGAACGGCTGCGCGAGCGGGCCGAGGAGGCGCGCCGGCTGGAGGAGGGCGACGCCATCCGCACGGCGCTGCTGGCCGCCGTCTCGCACGACCTGCGCACCCCGCTCGCGGCGATCAAGGCCGGCGTCTCGAGCCTGCGCCAGGACGACGTCGTGTTCGACCCCGCCGACCAGGCCGAGCTGCTGGCCACGGTGGGTTCGGCGACGGACTCGCTGGAACGGCTGATCGACAACCTGCTGGATCTGTCCCGGCTGGAGACCGACACCGTCCGCCCGGTCGCGCGGCCGGCGGCGCTGGACGAGGTCGTGCCACGGGCGGTCGCGTCGGTGCCGGCCGGCACGGTCGTGCTGGACGTGCCCGAGTCGCTGCCGCTGCTGACGACCGACGCCGGGCTGCTGGAGCGGGCGCTGGCCAACGTCGTGGAGAACGCGGTGCGCTACTCGCCGGCCGGGGTTCCGGTGACGGTGTCGGCGGCCGTCATCCGGTCGGAGGTCGAGCTGCGCGTCGTCGACCGCGGCCCGGGCATCGGCGAGGCCGGCAAGGCGTCGATGTTCCGGCCGTTCCAGCGGCTCGGCGACAGCACGGCCGGCACGGGCGGATCGGTCGGTCTCGGGCTGGCTGTGGCGCGCGGCTTCGTCGAGGCGCTCGGCGGCACCCTGACGGCCGACGACACCCCGGGCGGCGGACTGACGATGGTGCTGCGGCTGCCGCTGGAGCGTGCCTCGTGACCGGCCCGCGCGTCCTCGTCGTCGACGACGTCCCGGCGCTGACCAGGGCGCTGGCGATCAACCTGAAGGCGCGCGGCTGGGACGTCGTCACCGCCGCCGACGGACGGGGCGCGCTGGAGGCCGCCGCCCGCCGGCACCCCGACGTCGTCGTGCTCGACCTCGGGCTGCCGGACCTGAGCGGCATCGACGTGATCGCCGGGCTGCGCGGCTGGACCAGCGTGCCGATCATCGTGCTGTCGGCGCGGCAGGACTCCGCCGACAAGGTGCGCGCCCTCGACGCCGGCGCCGACGACTACGTCACCAAGCCGTTCGACATGGAGGAGCTGCTGGCCCGGCTGCGCGCCGCCTGGCGCCGCTCGCTGCCCGTCGCCGGCGGTGACGCCGTCGTCACCGCCGGCGAGCTGACCATCGACCTCGCCCGGAAGAAGGTCTCCCGGTCCGGCGCCGACGTCCGCCTGACCCCGACCGAGTGGCACCTGCTGGAGGTGCTGGTCCGCAACGCCGGCACCCTGGTGTCGCGGCAGCAGCTGCTGCGGGAGGTCTGGGGGCCGGCGTACTCGAAGGAGACCGGCTACCTGCGCGTCTACACCGCGCAGCTGCGGCGCAAGCTGGAGCCCGACCCGTCCCACCCGGTGCACCTCATCACCGAGCCGAGCATGGGCTACCGGTTCGAGCCGTGACGCCTTGGCACGGCGGGCGCACCCTTGGCACGCCGGGGTGCACCTGCCGCGCCCGTTTCGTCCCGTTTGTGGAGCACGCCGGCGTGCCAAGGCCGGGCCTGTGGACAGCGAGGCGCACGATGCCCGGGCCTGTGGACAGCGAAACGCACGCATCGGTGAACTCGGGCAGGCTGGGCCGACGTGACCGTACGGATCGGCGTGGCCGGGGTGTGCACCATCGCGGAGCTGCGCGCTCGCGGCATGAGCGCGGGCGCGCAGCGGCACGCCGTCGCGACCGGACGGCTGGTTCGTCTGCGCCGCGGCGTCTACTGCGACGGCGCCGTGTGGCGGGCCAGCGCGCGGCGACCGGCCGACCGGCATGTCGTCGAGGCGTGCGCGGCCTGGCTCGCACTCGGCCGGCGCGGCTGGGCGACGGGGTACTCCGCGGCCGTGATCGCCGGCCTGCCCGTGCCGCACGGCGAGCCGCGGCAGCTCCGGTTCTCGCTGCCCCGGCGCCCGCACGGCCGGCGTGCCTACCCCGGCATGCGGCTGCGCACCGCCGGGGTCGACGAGGCGGACGTGCTGCTGATCAACGGAGTGCCGGTGACGGCGCCCGCCCGCACGGCACTGGACGTCGCCCGCGAACACGGCTTCGCTGCCGGGCTGGTGCTGGCCGACGCCGCGTTGAGGGCGGGCATCGCCACCGCCGAAGAACTGCGCCGCGTCGCCGAGCGCCAGTCCGGCTGGCCGTCCGGCAGCCGCGCGGTGCTCGTCGCCACGCACGCCGACGGCGCCCGCGAGTCGCCCGCGGAATCCGTCTCGTACGCCGGGTTCGTGACCGCCGGGCTCCCGCTGCCGGCCTGCAACGCCTGGATCGTCGGCCATGGCGCCGGCGGAGTGCGGGCCGACTTCCTCTGGCGGCGGCACCGGCTGGTCGGCGAGGTCGACGGGCGGGTGAAGTACGCCGACCCGTTGCGGCCCGACCACGAGAACGTGCTCGTCGACGAGAAGACGCGGCAGTTGCGGATCGAGGAGGCCGGCTACGTCGTCGTCCGCTGGACGGCGGCCGAGGCGATGGCCCGGCCGGAGGTCGTGCGGGCTCGCGTCGTGCGCCAGTCGCGGGTCGCGGCGCGGATGTACGGCGTCCCGCCCGTCGGCTGAGGCGCCGCTAGGCACGCCGGGCAGCACCCTTGGCACGCCGGGGTGCACCTGTCGCGTCCGTTTCATCCCGTTTGTGGAGCGCGCCGGCGTGCCAAGGACGCAACCTCGCACCTGGCGAGCGCGGGATCACCCCATCGCCATAGGATCGGACCCGTTCCCGACCATGGAGTCCGCCATGCCCTCGATCAGCCGCGAGGAGGTCGCGCACCTCGCGCACCTCGCTCGCCTCGACCTCGCCCCCGACGAGCTGGACCATCTGGCCGGCCAGCTCGACCAGATCCTCGGTGCGGTCGCGCAGGTCACCGAGGTCGCGGCCGACGACATCCCGCCGACGTCGCACGCGCTGCCGCTGACCAACGTGTACCGCGCCGACGAGCCGCGTCCGTGCCTGCCCGCCGAGGCCGTCCTGGCCGCCGCGCCCGCCGCCGAGGACGGCCGGTTCCGGGTGCCGCAGATCCTGGGGGAGGAGGCATGAGCGCGCTCACCCGCAAGACCGCCGCCGAGCTGGCCGCCGCCGTCAGGACCGGCGAGGTCAGCGCCGTCGAGGTCACGCAGGCGCACCTCGACCGCATCGCCGCCGTCGACGGCACCGCCGAGGCCGGCGTGCACGCGTTCCTGCACCTCGACGCCGACGGCGCGCTGGCCGCGGCCGCCGCCGTCGACGAGAAGCGCGCGGCCGGCGACGACCTCGGCCCGCTGGCCGGCGTCCCGCTGGCGCTGAAAGACGTCATCGTCACGTCCGACATGCCCACGACCGTCGGCTCGAAGCTGCTCGAGGGCTGGCAGCCGCCGTACGACGCTACCGTCACGCGGCGGCTGCGCGAGGCCGGCATCGTCATCCTCGGCAAGACCAACCTCGACGAGTTCGCCATGGGCTCGTCCACCGAGAACTCCGCGTACGGCGTCACCCGCAACCCGTGGGACCTCACCCGGATCCCGGGCGGCTCCGGCGGCGGGTCGGCCGCGGCGCTGGCCGCTTTCGAGGCGCCGCTGGCCATCGGCACCGACACCGGCGGCTCGATCCGCCAGCCGGCCGCCGTCACCGGCACTGTCGGCGTGAAGCCGACGTACGGCGGGGTCAGCCGCTACGGCCTGGTGGCCTGCGCGTCCAGCCTCGACCAAGCCGGCCCGTGCGCGCGCACGGTGCTCGACGCCGCGCTGCTGCACACCGTCATCGCCGGTCACGACCCCCTCGACTCCACCAGCATCGACCAGCCGGTGCCCGACGTCGTCGCGGCGGCCCGGCGCGGCGCCGAGGGCGACCTCACCGGCCTTCGCGTCGGCGTCGTCAAGGAGCTCGGCGGCGAGGGCTACCAGGCCGGCGTCGAGGCGCGGTTCAACGACGCCGTGGCGCTGCTGTCGAAGCTGGGCGCCGAGGTGGTCGAGGTGTCGTGCCCGCACTTCAAGTACGGGCTGCCCGCCTACTACCTCATCCTGCCCAGCGAGGTCTCGTCGAACCTGGCCCGGTTCGACGCCATGCGCTACGGCCTGCGCGTCGGCGACGACGGCACCCGCAGCGCCGAAGAGGTCATGAGCCTCACCCGCGGCCAGGGCTTCGGCGCCGAGGCCAAGCGGCGCATCATGCTCGGCACGTACGCGCTGTCGTCGGGCTACTACGACGCCTACTACGGCCAGGCGCAGAAGGTCCGCACGCTCATCGCGCGCGACTTCGAGGCCGCGTTCGCGCAGGTCGACGTGCTGGTGTCGCCCACGACGCCGACCACCGCGTTCCCCATCGGCGAGAAGGTCGACGACCCCCTCGCCATGTACATGAACGACCTCTGCACCATCCCGAGCAACCTCGCCGGCAACGCGTCGGCGTCGTTCCCGGCCGGTCTCGCCGACGAAGACGGCCTGCCGGTCGGCCTCCACGTCATGGCGCCGGTCATGGCCGACGACCGCCTGTATCTCGTCGGCGCGGCGGTCGAGGCCGCATACGCCTCGCAATGGGGGGGAACGTTGCTGGAACAGGCACCCGCGTTGGAGGGGATCGCACCGTGAACGTCAAATACCTGGCCAAGTTCGGCGGTTCGGCGCTGGGCGCGGTGGGCGCCGCGCGCAGCCTCACCAAGGCCCGTCGCGAGGGCGACAAGTTGCGCATGATCGACGCCGTCCTCAGCATCCTGTCGGTCGCCATCACCGTCGCGATCGTCGTGCGCGAGATCCGCGAGGCGCAGAACGACGACAAGCCCCTGGTCGAGCTGAAGGACGACGAATGACCGTCACCACGGCGCTGCCCTCGTTCGACGAGGCGATCGCGACGTACGAGCCCGTCATGGGCATGGAGGTGCACGTCGAGCTCGGCACCGCCACGAAGATGTTCTGCGGCTGTGCCACGGCGTTCGGCGGCGAGCCCAACTCGCAGGTCTGCCCGGTCTGCCTGGGTCTGCCCGGGTCGCTGCCGGTGGTCAACCGCACGGCCGTCGAGTCGGCCATCCGCATCGGCCTGGCGCTGAACTGCAGCATCGCCGAGTGGTGCCGGTTCGCCCGGAAGAACTACTTCTACCCGGACATGCCGAAGAACTTCCAGACGTCGCAGTACGACGAGCCCATCGCGTTCGACGGCTGGATGGACGTCACCGTCGACGGCGTCGAATACCGCATCGGCATCGAGCGGGCGCACATGGAGGAGGACACCGGCAAGTCGCTGCACGTCGGCGGCGCCACCGGCCGCATCCACGGCGCGTCGCACTCGCTGCTCGACTACAACCGGTCCGGCATCCCGCTGATCGAGATCGTCACCAAGCCGATCGAGGTGCCGCCTGCCGTCGCGCCCGCCGTCGCGCGGGCGTACGTCACCGAGCTGCGCGAGCTGATCCGCGCGCTCGGGGTCTCCGAGGCGCGCATGGAGCTGGGCCAGCTGCGGTGTGACGCCAACGTGTCGCTGCGGCTGCCCGGTGCCGCGTTCGGCACGCGCACCGAGACGAAGAACGTCAACTCGCTGCGGTCGGTCGAGCGGGCCGTCACGTACGAGATCCGCCGCCAGGCTTCGGTGCTGTCGTCGGGCGGGACGATCGTGCAGGAGACGCGGCACTGGCACGAGGACACCGGCGAGACCACGTCCGGGCGGGTCAAGGAGGAGGCCGAGGACTACCGGTACTTCCCCGAGCCCGACCTCGTCCCCGTCGCGCCGTCCCGCGAGTGGGTCGAGTCGCTGCGTCAGACCCTGCCGGAGCCGCCGTCGGTCCGACGGGCCCGGCTGCAGGCCGAGTGGGGCTTCACCGACCTCGAGATGCGCGACGTCGTCAACGCCGGCGCCCTGTCGCTGGTCGTCGACACCGTCGCCGCGGGCGCGTCGGCCGGCGGGGCGAAGAAGTGGTGGCTCGGCGAGGTCGCCCGGGTCGCCAATGAGCGCGGCGTGGCGTTGGAGGACGCGGGGATCGGCCCGGTCGAGGTCGCGCGGGTCGAGTCGCTGATCGCCGAGGGGTCGCTCAACGACAAGCTGGCCCGTCAGGTGGTCGAGGGCGTGCTGGCCGGCGAGGGCGCCCCTGATGACGTCGTCGCCGCCCGCGGCCTCGCCGTCGTCTCCGACGACTCCGCCCTCGGCGCCGCCGTCGACGACGCCATCGCCGCCCAGCCCGACGTCGCCGACAAGATCCGCGGCGGCAACCTGGGCGCGGTGGGGGCGCTGATCGGCGCCATCATGAAGGCCACCAAGGGCCAGGCCGACGCCAAGCGGGCGCGCGAGCTCATCCTGGAGCGGCTGCAGGGCTGACCGCTCGGGCATCGTCGTGACCTTTCACCGGCCGGCGCCGAGGACCCCCTCGGCACCGGCCGGGCGGCGTGTGCACGTGGTCCGGCCGGTGATCACCGGCCCGGCCGAGTGCTCCGTCGCGTGGGTGTGTCCCCGCCCGGTCAGCCGACGGGGCGGCCGTCGGGGGCGATGTCGATGACGATCTGGTCGCCGTAGGTGCGCCGCTCGGTCCGCGTCACCGTCAGCTCGTCGTCGAGCACGGGGAAGACGTGCACCGGGGTGAGGGTGATCCGGGCGATCTCGTCGCCGCCGCGGAGCCGCTCGATGTCGATCTCGAGGTGGCCGTAGTGCTTGCCGCCCGCCTCCAGCCGTGGGACGACGTCGCCGGCCACCCACTGCTCGGTCTCGCTCTGGTCGGCGGTCCACCGGCTGAACGGGTTGTAGCGCAGTGGCGCGGTGTCGAGCGTCGCGCCCTCACGGCGGACGCCGCGCAGGCCGTCGCCGGCCACACCGACGTCGTAGTAGTGGACGCCGGTGCCGTCGCCGTCCTCGTCGACGAAGCTGCGCTCGAACATCTCGCTGTGCCCGGAGATGACCGCCGCGACGCCGTACCGCTCGAACAGCGGGTGGTAGACCCGCATCGGCGTGCCGCCCTGGCCGGACGTGAGCGCGTGGTTCATCGGCAGGCCGTGCTCGCCGGAGCTGTACGGGACGTGGTGGAACTGGACGACGACGATCTGCCCGGCCGCGCGTGCCTCGGCCAGCTGTCGTTCCGCCCACGTCCACTGGACGCTGCCGGGCCCGAAGTCGGACAGGTCGGTGCCGCCGGCCGCCTCGTACTGCTCGCGGGTGAAGTTCTCCTGTGTGTCGGTGCCCGGCCCGGTGTACTCGCGGCCGGTCAGCTTGTCGTCGGCCGCGTAGTTCACCGCGGCGTCGTCGGGCTGGCCGTTGTTGCTGTCCAGCGTCAGGACGGTGACCGGGCCGTAGTCGACCCGGTAGTAGTTGTCCTGGTGCGCCGGTGTGCCGTTCGCGGGCCCGTCGAAGTAGGCGTGGAACTTCGCCCGCGACCGCACGACCGGGCTCCGGTCGTCGGGCGTGCCGTAGCCGCCGTTGAGCGCGCCGAAGCTCTCCCAGTTGCCGAACGCGGGCAGGATCGGCACCGACGTCAGCAGGTCGCCGCCGTCGCCGGCCGTGCTGCGGAAGAACTCGTCCCAGCCGGGCTGGTAGCCGCCGCCCTGGACGAGGTCGCCGGTGAACAGGACGGCGTCGGGGGAGCGCTGTTCGATGACGGCGAGGTTGCGGCGCAGCCCCTCGTCCTCGGTCAGTGGGTAGCGCAGCACCCGGGTGCCGGACAGGGTCGTCGTCCCGTGCGCCTGGTCCCAGGCCGACCCCGCCTCGGCCGACGGACGGCCGTCGGCGCCCGCGCCGGGCGCCCACTCGCGCTTCTGCACCCGTCCCAGCGGCTCGGTCTCGGAGTCGGACAGCGCGATCAGCCGGATCTGCCGCCAGTCGTCGGCCGTCGGCGCCGTCTCGAACCGGCCGCGGAAGGTCGAGCCGCCCTGCTCGACGGTGTACGTGTAGCGGGTGCCCGGCCGCAGCCCGTCGATCAGCTCGGTGTGCTTGTAGTTGTCGGCGCCGAGCAGCCACGAGCCCGGCTCCAGGCCGGGGATCAGCTGCGCCCGCTCGGCGTCGGTGTAGGCGAGCTCCGGCAGCAGCTCCCCGCCGACCTCGGTGGTCAGGCTGCCGCGGATGCCGGGGCCGCGGACGGTGAGCCGCCCGGGCTCGTCGGTCTCGGTGAACCAGGTGATCCGGATGCCCTCGCTGCTCGGACTCTGCAGGTAGGGCAGGACGCGGAAGTCGTCGGCCGGCCCCGCCCCGCCGGCCGGCGCCACGGCGCCGGCCAGCAGGATCAGGGTGGCGACCCCCGCAGCCGCGAGTCGTCCGCTCTGCCGCATGGTCGCTCCTCTCAGTGCACCAGGGTGACGTCGCCGACGACGATGCGGTGGTCGGAGAACGGCGTGGAGATCACTCGGCCGGACTCCGGGCCGACCACGAAGTGCCGGGTGTCGACGAAAATGTAGTCGATCTTCCGGTTGCTCTCGTACGGCTTGTCGTAGTTGTCGGGCAGCCCCTCCTTGCCCATCGTCCACTCGCCCTGGCGGTGCGGGCACGCCTCGGTGCCGAGGTTGAACCGGCGGATCACCGGCCACCGCACGTCGCGCCCGTCGACCTCCTCGAAGACGCCGTTGCCGCCGCAGCGCCGGTAGAAGAAGTCCAGCGACGGCAGGAACGGCAGCTCGTTGAGGTCGCCCATCAGCGCGACCGGCATCTCCTCGGCCATCGGCGTGATCGCCTCCGCGATGACCTTCGCCTGCGCGTAGTTGATCGACCGCCCGTACAGCGGGTCGTCGGCGATGTCGGGGTCGTTCGGGAACGACGTCTCGTTGATCAGCGGGAGCGGCACCTCGGTGTGCGTGACGCAGGCACGGACCGCGGTGGCGCCCGGGATGGCGACGTCGCCGCAGACCAGCTTCCGGAACCGCTGCCGGTAGTGGTAGCCGAGGTCGAGGTACGGGGTGTCGCCGAACATGACCTGCTCGGACTCGTACTTGCTGAACAGGCCCATCACGTACCAGCCGCCGGGGTTGACGACCGGGTCGTAGCAGTTCGGGATGTCGTAGTTCGTGACGACGACGTGCTCGGTCAGGTTCTCATATCCGGGCTGCGCCTTCAGCTGGTCGCGCATCGCGACCCACTGCGTGTAGCACATCTCGTTCAGCCCGACGATCTCCGCCTGCTGCTCGACGACCTTGCTCACCGCGTCGGTGACGGGCGCGCCGGTGTCGCCGCCGTTGAACCCGTTGCCGGCGAAGTTGAAGTCGAGCATGCGGACGTTGGTCTCCTGCCGCGCCGTGGTCGTCGCCGGCGTGGTCGTCGCCAGCGCGGCCGGCGTCTCCGCGGCGGTGGCCGCGAGCGGTGCGACCAGGGCTGCGCAGGCGGTTGCCGCCAGCGCTACGAGCGTGATCCTCACTCCGCCTCCAGGGTCTGGATTCCTGTCTAGACCGGTATTTTGGCGGGGAGCGTAACAGGGCGTGGCGGAGTTGACCAGAAGGGTCGCGACGGGGTGAGTCCGGCGGTCGCGGCGGGATCGCGTGGGTGGGCGGGGCGTTGGCGGCGGCCGGTGAGGGGATGTCGCCGCAGGTCAGCGTCGGTGGCGATGGCGGCGTGGTGGCGACGGTGCCCGGTCGGGGCCGTTGCTGGCGGGCGGCACGGGGTGGCCGCGACGCGGTCGTGGTGTGGCCGCGGTATGGCGGCCGTGTGGTGGCCGTGTCGTGGCGGCGGCTGTGATGGGGCGATGCTGACGTGCGCCGCTGCGGCGGAGCGGGTGCGGTGGCGGCGCGCGGGTGCGGCGGGTGCGGCGCCCGGGTGCGAGGGGCGGGAGCGAGGGGCGGCAGCGAGGGGCGGCAGCCGTACCCGCGCCGGCGGGGTGCCGCCCCGGCCGTGGTCGAGCGGCGGGCGCAGAACCTGCCCGGTGAGCGGGCCGCCCGCCGGCCGGCTGGTGGGGGTGCGGTGGCGGCTGCCGGGCGGTGGGGTGGGCCGGCCGCAGGTGCGGGGTGAGCGCGATGCTCGCCGGGTGGTGGGGCGGGTCAGCCGCCGGCCGGGCGGCTGACATGCATCTGGATGGCGTACCGGTCGCCGCGGTAGAGGGAGCGGCCGAACTCGACCACGTTGCCCATGTTGTCGACCGAGCGGCGCTCGATGAGGAACGCCGGGTCGTATCCGGGGACCTCGAGCCGCTTGGCCTCGGCCGGGCTGAGCCGCGCGATCGACACCGTCTGCTCGGCCGACTCCAGTCGCACGCCGAACACCTTGGCCAGCACGTCGTACAGCGACTCGTCGCGGTTCATGACGTCGAGCAGGCCGCCGAACCGCGCGGCCGACAGGTTGGTCCGCTCCAAGGCCATCGGCGTGCCGTCGGCGGTGCGGATGCGCTCGATGGAGTGCACCGGTGCGCCGGTCTCGACGCCCAGGCGCTCGGCGATGTCGCGGGTCGCCGGGCGGGTGCGGGCCCGGTAACTGCGCGAGCCCGGCGTCATGCCGCGGTTGCGCATGTCCTGGCTGAACGACCGGAAGATCTCCGAGTGGGTGAGCGTCGGCCGCTGCACGAACGTCCCCCGCCCGGACACCCGCCGGACGAGCCCACGCGACTCCAGCTCGTTGACGGCGCCGCGGACGGTCATGCGCGCCACCCCGAACCGCTCGGCCAGCACCCGCTCGGACGGCAGCAGCGCACCGTCGCGCGACCGCTGGACCAGCGATTCGAGCACGTCCTTGATGTGCGCGCCCTTCGCGCGGTCTCCGGTCGTGAACACGTCCGGCGCGACGTCGTTGGGCTCGTGTCGCGGCCTTGGCACGGTGCGGCTCCCTCTTTCGGCCTTGCTCGACCAGGTTCACGTCATCCTACGTACCGCCTCCGACGACGCAGGTAGACGCGCCGGGGATTGACAGCGGTATAGACCGGTATTACGGTCGGCGTCTCACCAGTCCCACCCATCCGACCAGGAGTCCCACATGATCGGCAGACGAAGCGGCGCGCTCGCCCTCCTCGGCACGCTGACGCTCGGCCTCGTGGCATGCAGTCCCAGCGCGTCGGAGGGCGACTCCGGCACCAGCGGCGACGGCGACGAGGTCACGCTGGAGGTCTGGGGCTGGCGGCAGGAGGACGTCGCAGCCTACGACAAGATCTTCCAGCTCTACGAGGACGCCAACCCGGGCGTCACCGTCGAGTACGTCCCCTACAAGGCCGACGAGTACGACACCATCCTGCGCACCGGCCTGGGCGACGCCAGCGGGCCGGACGTCGCGCAGTTGCGGTCGTACGGGCTGCTCCAGCCGCTGGTCGCGTCCGAGAGCCTGGTCCCGCTGGACGACGAGGTCGAGGCGCTGGCCGACTTCCCGGACGAGGTGATGGACGGCGCCCGCGGCGTCGCCGACGGCCAGGTGTACGGGGTGCCGTTCGCGCTGCAGACGCTGCACGTCATCTACAACAAGGCGCTGTTCGACGAACACGGCCTCACGCCGCCGCAGACGTGGGACGACATGATCGCGGCGTTCACCGCGCTGCAGACCGCCGGGGTCACGCCGCTGGCGGCCACCGTCGCGGACACCTGGATGCTGCCGATCCAGCACGAGATCTTCGGCGCCAGCACCTACGGCGGCTACGACTACCTCGACCAGATGCTCACCGGTCAAACGGACTTCACCGGTCAGCCGTGGGTCGATTCGATGACGACCTGGCAGGGCACAAGCGAGTTCTGGGCGCCGCAGTTCCAGGGCGTGACGTACGCCGACGCGCAGGCGCTGTTCACCTCCGGCCAGGCGGCGATGTTCCCCGGCGGCATCTGGGAGCTGGCCGTGTTCGCGCAGGCCAACCCCGACCTCGAACTGGGCATCTTTAACGTGCCGCCGCCGCCCGGCGCCGCCGTCCAGGAGACGCTGGTGCCCGGCTACGTCGACGGCTCGTTCGGCGTCTCGGCGGCGTCGCCGGACCAGGAGGCCGCGCTCGACCTCGTCCGCTGGATGGCGTCGGAGGAGTTCGGCCAGGCGTTCACCGACGAGCTGCGCCAGATCAGCGCGGTGCCCGGCGTCGAGCCGGCCGACGAGCTGCTGGCCGAGGCGCTGGAGGCGCACCTGGCGCACCCGAGCCCGTACGTCACGTACGCCTACTTCTCCAGCGACCAGCCGACAGCGTGGGACCTCGCCTCCGAGGCGCTGTCCGACTTCGTCCTCGGCGGGTCCACCGCCGAGGAGGCCGCCGGTCACATCCAGCAGGGCGTCGGCCAGTGGTTCGAACCGCAGTCGTGACGTCCGGGCCGCGGCGGCCGGCGCGCTATCGCGCCGGCCGCACCGGCCTGGGCTGGATCGCCGGCTTCACGCTGCCGGCGCTGCTGCTGTACGGCCTGCTCATCGTCGTGCCGCTGGTGACGGCGTTCTACTACGGGTTCTTCCACTGGGAGGGCACGCAGCGGGCCGGGTTCGCGGGCCTGGGCAACTACCAGGAGGTGCTGACCCGGTACCCGCTCGGCGACGAGATCCCGGTCGCGCTCTGGCACAACGTGCTGTTCTTCGTGGGCACGATGGCGATCCAGAACACCGTCGGCCTCGGTCTCGCGCTGCTGCTCTACCGCAACCCGCGGTGCAAGCGGTTCTTCCAGACGGTGTTCTCGCTGCCGTACCTGATCAGCCCGCTGATCGTCGGTTATCTGTGGTCGCTGCTGCTGAGCCCGTCGTTCGGGCCGGTCAACTACGTGCTGCAGTCGGTCGGGCTCGACTCGTGGGCGCGGCCGTGGCTGGGCGACCCGGACACCGCGCTGCCGGTGCTGATCCTCGTCAACGCGTGGCAGTGGATCGGCGGGCCGATGCTGATCTTCCTCGCCGCGCTCGGCGGCATCCCGCGGGAGCTCGAAGAGGCGGCGGCGCTGGACGGCGCGTCGTCGGTGCGCGCGTTCTGGAGCGTGCGCTTCCCGCTGCTGATGCCGGCCGTCGGCGTCATCACCGTGCTCACGTTCATCGGCTGCTTCAACATCTTCGACCTGGTCTACGCGCTCGGCGGGTCCGACGGCGGCCCCGGCGGCGCCATGGACGTGCTCGGGCTGCTCTACTACCGCACCGCGTTCGAGGGCGGCACCAACGCGATCGGGGAGTCGTCGGCGCTGGCCATGATGATCTTCGTGCTGATCTTCGGCGTCGCGATCGTGCTCGAGCGGTTCCTGCGACGCCGGGAGGTGGCCTCGTGACGTCGACCCTGACCCCGCAGCGGCGCACGCGCCCGTCGCCGGCCTCGACGGGTCCGGCGGCGGCGCACCGCGGCACTCCCCTGCGCCGGGCCGGTGTGCAGCTGCTGCTGTGGCTCTACGCCGCGCTCGCGTTCGGCCCGCTGGTGCTGGTGCTGATCGGCTCGTTCCGCGACAACGCCGACATCCTGCGCCAGCCGGTCGGGCTGCCGACGTCGCTGGGCCTGGACAACTACCAGCGGGCGTGGGAGACGGCGTCGCTGGGCACGTACTTCATGAACTCGGTGGTCGTGACGGTCGCGTCGGTGACGCTGTGCGTGGCGGTGTCGGCGATGGCCGCCTACGCGTTGTCGCGCTGGCGGTTCCGCGGCCGGGCGCTGCTGGCCGCGTTGTTCATCTCAGGGCTGATGATTCCGGCGAAGCTGGGGCTGCTGCCGGTCTTCTACATGTACCAGTCGATGGGGCTGATCGACAGCCGGCTCGGCCTGGTGCTGCTCTACGCGGCCAGCGGCATCCCGTTCTCGATCTTCGTGATCATGGGATTCATGCGAGGTCTCCCGACGGAGCTGGAGGAGGCGGCCAAGCTCGACGGCGCCCACGAGGGGCGCATGTTCGTCTCCGTCGTCCTGCCGCTCATGCGACCGGCGCTGGCCGTCGTCACGGTATTCCAATTCGCTCCGACGTGGAACGATTTCTTCTACCCGCTGGTGCTGATGCGCAGCGACGACAAGTACACCGTGCCGGTCGGGCTGACCCGGTTCTTCGGCGAGTTCGCGGCCGACCGCGCGACGCTGTTCGCCGGGCTGGTCATCGCGCTGGTGCCGCTGGCCATCGTGTTCGCGTTCGCGACGAAGCACATCATCAGCGGGCTGACGGCGGGGATGTCGCGGTGACGGACACCTTCATCAGCATCGACGGCGGCAAGTCGGCGCTGCGGCTGCTGGCGGTGACGGGCGAGCGCCGGCAGGTCGGCGCCGGTCCGGGCATGAGCTACCGGCCGGGGGAGGACGGCGTCGAGCGCACGGTCGCGGCGGTGCGGGCGGCGGCCGCCGGCGTCGAGCTGCCGGACCGCGTGGCCGGCGTCATCGCCGGGCTGACGGCGGTGCCCGGCGAGCCCGGCCCGCGGCGCGAGCTGGCCCGGCGCATCGGCGCTGAACTGGGCGGCCCGGCGCTGGTGACCGACGACGTGCAGCTCGCGCACGCCGGAGCGCTGGCCGGTCCCGGCACCGTGCTGTGCCTCGGCACCGGTACGAACGTGCTGGCCATGGGCGCCGGCGGGGAGTACACGACGGTCGAGGGCTGGGGCCCGGCGCTCGGCGACCGCGGCAGCGGCTACGCCATCGGACTGGCCGGGCTGCGCGCGGCGACGGCGGCGCTGGATGGCGTCGGCCCGGACACCGTGCTGACCGAGCGGTTCCCGGACGCCGTCGGCGGCGCCGGTCTCGCCGCGTTGCAGCGGTTCTACCGCGACCCCGAGCTGGTGCCGCGGATCGCCGGGTTCGCGCCGGTCGTCGTCGCGGCGGCCGAGCACGACGACGTCGCGCGGGCGATCTGCGCGGCGGCGGTCGACGACCTCGTCGCACTGGCGGCGTCGGCCGCGCGGCGGCAGCCGGACGCCGGGCCGCGGGTGTCGTGGTCCGGCCGGCTGCTGGACGCGGGCGGGCCGCTGCTGGAACGGCTCGGCGACGGGCTGCGCGAGCACGGGCTGGAACCGGCCGCGCCGGCCGGGTCGTCGCTGGACGGCGGCCTGACGCTGCTGCGCGGGGCGGCGCCGTACACGCGCCTGCTGGCACGGCTACGGGAACAGGTGGGGGAGCACGGGTGAGGATCGGCCACGGGGAGCAGGTGCTGGCGGTGCGGCCGAGTGGGCTGCTGCGCGGCTACGCCGACCGGGCGTTGCTGCGAGCACGGGTGGGGGAGCACGGGTGAGGATCGGCCACGGGGAGCAGGTGTTCGAGGTCAGGCCGGGCGAGCCGATGGGTGGCTACGCCGATCGGTCGCACGGGGCCGGCGGCGTGCTGGACCCGCTGGAGGTGCACGTCGTGACGTTCGCCGCCGGCCGGCGCCGGTTCGCGCTGGTCGTGGCCGACCTCGTCTGCGTGAACGCCGACGTCGCCGGGCAGGTGCGCGACGCCCTGCGGGAGGTGCGGATCGACGACTGCTGGATCGCGGCCACGCACACGCACGCGAGCCCGGAGGCCGGCTGCACGCCGGGCGGCAGCCCGACCCCGCCGGACGTCGGGCGGCGCCTGGTCGCGGCCGCGGTCAGCGCGGCCACGGCGGCCGTCGTCGACGAGCGGGACGCGGCGCTGACCCGCGTCCGGGCGGAGGTCCCGGGCCTGGCCGGGCGCCGGATCGCCGGCGCCGCCGAGCGGCTGGACGTGCCGGTCGACGCGCTGGTCGTCTCGGCCGCGGCGGGCGTCACCGGCGTCGTCACCGTCTCGCCCGTGCACCCGACGGTGCTGCCGGCCGGCAACAGCGACGTCTCCGCGGACCTCAACGGCGCGATCCGCCGCGCGCTCGAGGCGCCGGGGCGCTGGGCGGTCGCGGCGACAGGCGCCGCGGGCGACATCAGCACCCGGCACACGCGCCGCGGCCGCAGCCCGGCCGAGCTGGCCCGGCTGGCGTCGCTGGTGGCCGGCGCGCTGCCGCTCACGCCGTCCCCCGAGCCCGGCCCGGACACCGTCCACCTGCCGGTGTCGCGGCGGGTCCGGCTGGAGCCGAAGACCGCGGCCGAGGTGGACGCCGCGACGCGGGCGACCGCCGGCGCCGCCGCCGACGCGCGCACCCGGCAGGTGTTCGAGCAGGGCCGGCGCATCGCCGGCGAGCTCGCGGACCGCGGCGAGCCGTACGACGTCGACGTCCAGGCGGTCCGGCTCGGCGGCGTGACGCTGGTGGCCGTCCCCGGCGAGCTCTTCCTCGAGCTGGGCGAGGCGATCCGCGCGGCCGCCGGCCCGGACGTCATCGTCGTCGGCTACGCCAACGGCTACCTCGGCTACCTGCCCAGCCGCGGCACGCCCCCCACGTACGAGACGCTCGTCAGCCCGGTCCGGCCGGGCAGCGGCGAGCGGGTCGCCGACGTCGCCGTCCAGGTGGCGCGGATCGTCGCAGCAGCGGAGGAGAGCACGTGATCGCATCCGAGTACGCCGCCCGGGCCGCCGGGCTGGTCGAGCACGTCGTCGAGACGCAGCTGCCGGCCCTGCGGGAGGCGGCCACGATGGTGGCCGGCTCGATCGCGGCCGGCGGCGTGCTGCAGGCGTTCGGGACCGGGCACTCGCGCATCGTGACGCTGGAGCTGGCCGGCCGCGCGGGCGGGCTGGTCCCCGTCGGCATGCTCGCCGTGAAGGACCTGGTGATGTTCGGGGGCGAGGATCCCGCAGCGATCCTCGACCCGACCTACGAGCGCGAGTCCGGCCTGGCCGGGCGCGTCTACGGGCTGGCCCGCCCGCGGCCGGAGGACGTGTTCCTCATCGTGTCGAACTCCGGCCTCAACGCGGCGGTCGTCGAGATGGCCCAGCTGGCGCGCGAGCACGGGCACGGCCTGATCGCGATCACGTCGCTGGCGCACACCCGGTCGGCGGCCGCCCGGAGCGCCGACGGCCCGCGCCTGGCCGACCTCGCCGACGTCGTCATCGACAACGGCGCGCCGGAGGGCGACGCGGCGATCGAGCTGACGCCCGGCGTGCGGATCGGCGCGGTGTCGTCGCTGACCGGGGTGCTGGCGGCGCAGATCCTCACCGAGCTGGTCTGCCGGGAGCTGCTGGAGCGGGACGAGGAACCGCCGGTCTACATCTCGGCAAACCTCGCGGCGGGCGACGAGCACAACCGTAGGATCCTGGAGCGCTACCACGACCGCGTGCGCCCGATCGAGCCCTAGGAGAAACCAGGTGCAGGACGCCCGCACCGTGCCGGTCGCGGCGCCGGGCGTCGCCGTCCGGGCCGGATGGCTGGTGCTGCTGGCGCTGGTCTGCCTCATGCTGGCCGTGCCGCTGGGCGCGCTGACCGGGTGGGACCCCGACGAGCTGTGGGACGCCGGCACCCGCGCGCTGACGCTCACCGCCGCGGCGTTCGTCCTGCTGCTGATGGCGTTGACGGCGCGGACGGTGTTCCGGCTGCCGGGCGCGACGAACCGGCGGGAGCTGGTGGTCGGCGCCGAGGGGATGGACGTCGTCGAGCACCCGAAGTGGTGGCACCGGGGCGGCCGGGCCCGCGTCGGCTGGGACGACGTGCAGGTCGTCAATGCGCCGGGCCCCGGCGAGCTGCTCGAGCTGTACCTCACCCGCGACGTGCCCCGCCTGCCGGCGTTCGCCGCGGCCGAGATCGCCGTCGAGGCGGACACGTCGATCGAGGGCGTCCGGATCCCGGCCCCGCGGCTGCGGTTCGGCGAGCCGGTCTCACGCGACGTCGCCGAAGCGGTGGCGGCGTGGCGGCCGGACCTGTTCTACGCGGGCACCGGTGTGGACCAGTGGTTCACGCCGCCACAGGCCGCCGGGCCGCGTCCCGTCGCGCTGCCGAGGCCGGACCGTCCCGCGGCAGCGACGTCGCCGGAGCCGCCGGAGGTGCCGCGCTCGGCCGGACCGGTCTGGCTGGACCACGGCGAGCCATGGCCGCGGCTGCTGCTGGCGATCCTGGCGCAGGTCGCGGTCCTCGCCGGCGGCGTCTACCTGATGAACGACCCGTTCGGCCTGCCGACGGTCGCGGCCGGGCTGGTCGCGCTGGTGCTGCTGGTGCCGGTGCTGTTCTGCTGCCTGACGCTGCCGGTCACGCTGTGGCTGCTGCCGCGGGCCACGGCCGGCGTCGGGATCCTGGTGTCGGCCGACGGGCTGCAGATCGTCCGCAAGCGGCGGTGGCGGCCGCGGGCGCTGGAGCGCAGCACCGTCGGCTGGGACTGGGTGCAGGCCGCCGTCACGCGGCGCGCCTTCGACGCCGTCCCCTCTCGGGCCGGTCGCCGCCGCGTCGTCGACCTCTACCTGCACGAGAACCCGCCGCTGCCGGTGCCGCTGCCCGGCGTCGGCGCCGACGCGGCGGCGTCCGAGCACGCCGGGCCGGACGCCGTCGGCACCGGGCGGCTGGTCGGCTACCCGGCGACCCGGCTGCGGCTGACCTACCGGCACGACCTCGAACCGCGCGGCCGGGACGCGTGGCCGGGCAACGGGTCGCCCGTGCGGATGCCGGCGCACCAGCTGCGGCCCGCGCTGCTGGCGTTCCGGCCGCAGCTCTGCCACGGCTTCGACGACCTCTGGGAGGGAACGGGTTAGGGTCGGGCGGTGATGGCGGAGGCGACCGACGGTGTGCGTGGCTGGTTCGCGGACGTCCGGGTCGACGAGACGCTGGCGACCATGCCGTCGTCCGTCGTGCTGGGGTTCGCGCTGGCAGGCGTCGTGCTGGCGGTGTACGGGCCGGCCTGGCGGCTGGCCGGGTACCCGGTCACGATCGTGCACGAGCTTGGCCACGTCGTCGCGGCGCTGACGGCCGGGTTCCGGCTGCGCGGCGTGACGGTGCGCGGCGACCTCTCCGGCGCCACGAACTTCTGGTCGCACAGCACGCCCGGCACGCTCTGGACGATGTGGTGGGGCTACCCGGCCCCGGCCGTCGTCGGGTGGGCGCTGGTGTGGTCGGCCACGCACGGGTGGGCGCGGCTGGCGCTCGGTGTGCTGGTGGTCTGCCTCGCGCTGGTGTTCCTGCTGTCGCGCAGCTGGCTGACGGTGGCCGTCGTGCTCACGACGGGGGTCGCGTTCGGGCTGGTCGGCTGGTACGGGTCGGCCTGGCTGTGCACGGTGGTGGTGTACGCGTTCGCCTGGCTGCTGACGGTGGGCGCGGTGCGTGGCCTGTGGGCCGTCGTCCGGGCACACACCAGCGGCCGCGGCGTCCAGCAGAGCGACGCCTACCTCATGGGCCGCCGCACCGCCATCCCCGGCGGCGTCTGGCTGTTCACGTTCGCGCTGGTCATCGGCGCGTGCGTCTGGTTCAACGTCGCCTCGGTGCTCACGGCTCTCGACTAGGCCCGAGGACCTGGCGGGCCTGCTCGGCGGAGCGGGCGATGCTCTCGCTGACGAAGTCGACGAAGCGGGCGATGTTCTCCAGCCGGACGCCGGCCGGGGTGTCGCGGCCGAGCACGCCGACGCCCTGCCGCGCGGTCTCGGCGAGCTGGGCGTTGGCCCGGGCGGTGGCGATCATCGACTGATACCAGACGTCGTTGTCGGCGACGTAGCGCTCGCGCCGGCCCTCGTCGCGCCGGCGGACGACGAGGCCCTGGCGCTCCAGGAACGTGATGGCCTTCGACACCGAGGCTGGGCTGACCCGCAGCCGCCCGGCCAGCTCGGCTGCGGTGAGGCTGCCCGCGTCGGTGGTGAACAGGCAGGTCAGCACCTGGGCCGCGATGCGGGGGAGGCCCTGCTGCTGCAGCAGGGCGGTGAACGACTCTTCGTAGGCGCGGACGACGTCGGGGTCGCGCCCGTGCTCGGACGGCGCCGGCCGCGGCCCGGCCGGCACGGCCGGCTTGCTGCGATGCGCGCGCCGCTCGGTGGCCCGGTGGGCGACGTCGGCGCGGTAGCCGGTGGGACCGCCGTTGCGCATGACCTCGCGCGTGATCGTCGACGTCGGCCGGTCCAGCCGCCGGGCGATCTCGGCGTAGGGGAGGTCGTCGGCCAGGCCCTGCGCGATCTGCTGGCGTTCCCGCTGGGTGAGCCTGCCTCCCGGCATCGTGACCTCCTCCGTCGGCCGCCAGCATAGCGTTCACTTCTCGCCATTGCAACGCGTCGCGTTGCGTTAGTTCGTCAACCGTTGCAACGATTGTGGCTGATTGAACTGCACGAACGCGATCAACATGCAACGACAGTGTTGCCAAGATAGTGAATGCAACGTAGCGTTTCCATTATCGGAAACAACGACACCAGGAGCTGAACACCATGCAGACCTTCGACACCGCCACCCCGATCACGGCCGTCCTCGAGATCCCCGCGGGCCGCCTCCAGGTCATCGCCGCCGACCGCGCCGACACCGCTGTCGAGGTCCGGCCGATGGACCCCTCGAAGAACCGCGACGTCAAGCAGGCCGAGCAGACCACGGTCGCCTACAGCGACGGCGTCCTGCGCGTCGAGACGGTCGTGAAGCACCGGATCCTCGGCAGCTCCGGCGCCGTCGAGGTGACGGTGCAGCTGCCCGCGGGCTCGCGGGTCGAGGCGACCGTCGCGGCCGCCGAGCTCCGCGGCGTCGGCCGGCTCGGCGACGTCACCTTCAAGGGCGCGGCCGGCGACATCAAGCTGGACGAGGCCGCGAACGTCCGCCTCGCCGTCCAGGCCGGCGACGTCAGCGTCGGCCGCCTCACCGGCAACGCCGAGGTCAGCGCGGCCAAGGGCGACATCGCGATCGCCGAGGCCGGCGAGGGCAGCGTCGTGCTGTCCACCCAGGTCGGCGACCTGTCGGTCGGCGCCGCCCCGGGCGTCTCCGCCGCGCTGGACGCCGGCACCACCGTCGGCCGGATCCAGAACTCGCTGAAGAACGACGGCGAGACCGCCCTGACCGTCCGCGCCACCACCATCACCGGCGACATCTCCGCGCACAGCCTCTGAGCGGTGCGCAGCCCGGGCCGGCGGAGCACGTCTCCGCCGGCCCGACGCACGTTCACCAGTTCGTGTAGGCGCCGTCCGGGGTGCGCAGGTGCGGCCGCTCGGCCGGGGCCGCCCGCAGCTTTCGGGCGGCCTCGCGGTCGATGTCGACGCCGAGGCCGGGCAGCTCGCTGCGCTCCACCCAGCCCGGGCGCACCGTCGGCCGGGCGGTGAACAGCGCGGCCGTCGCCGGCTCGGGCGCCACCTGGTGCTCCTGGACGCCGACGTTCGGGCAGGCCAGGTTGAGGTGCAGCGACGCGGCCGCCGTGACGGGGCCGAGCGGGTTGTGGGTGGCCAGCTTGACGTAGTGGGTCTCGGCCAACGCGGCGATCTTCTTCGCCTCGGTCAGCCCGGCCGCCACCGCGACGTCGACCCGCGCGTAGTCGATGAGGTCGCGCTCGATCAGCCGCTGGAACTCCCACTTCGAGCCGTACACCTCGCCGGTGGCCAGCGGCACGCCGGTGCGCAGCCGCAGCATCTCGTAGCTGTCCAGCGACTCCGACCGCAGCGGGTCCTCGACGAAGTACGGCCGGGCCGCCTCGATCTCGCGGCACAGCGTCACCGCCTCCGGCGGGTCCAGCCGGGTGTGAACGTCGAGGATCAGCTCGATCTCGTCACCCAGCGCCTCGCGGGCCGCGTGCATCATCGCGATCGACGCGCGCATGCTGGCCCGCTGGTCCAGGACGCCGTCGTCGTGCGGCGCGGCGAAGCGCAGGTGCCGCCAGCCGTCCTCGACCAGCTGCCGGCAGCGGTCCAGGAACGCCGGCAGCTCGCGGTGCTGGTCGCCGACATGGACGTAGCACGGCACCGCGTCGCGGACCTGGCCGCCGAGCAGCTCGTACACCGGCACGCCCAGCGCCTTGCCGCGGATGTCCCAGAGAGCGACGTCGATGGCGGCGATCGCGGCGGACAGGAACCGGTCGGACGGGAAGAACCCGCGCCGGAACATGACCTGCCACAGGTGCTCGATGCGGGTGGGGTCCTCGCCGACGACCAGTTCGGCCAGGTGCTCGATGCCGCCGGCCACCGCGCGCTGCCGGGTCCGGATGCCGACCTCACCCAGGCCGTGGATGCCCTCGTCGGTGTCGACCGCGACCAGCATCATGCTGTCGCCGTGGTCGGGGAGGGTGAGCACTTCGCACCCGGTGATCTTCATGGGCTTCGGCGTCCCTTCGTTGAAAACGATCCCGCAAATCACTCATCGCGGCGGTCAGCACCGTACCCTATGCGTCAGTTCACTGCATAGACACCTCTTGACACACATCAGAAACGTTTGCAATGCTGCCGCCGCGTCACCCGTCCACCCAGCGTCGAGGAGGAGCCACATGGCCGTCACTATCGGCGCGGTCGCCAAGGCCGCCGGGGTCTCCGTCTCGACGGTGTCCCGCGCGCTCAACACGCCGGACCTCGTCAACGCCACCACCCGGCAGCGGGTCGTGGCCGCCGCCGAGAAGCTCGGCTACACGCCCAACCAGGCGGCGCGGTCGCTGCGCGAGGGCCGCACCGAAACGCTGGGGCTGCTGATCCCGGACATCACCAACCCGTTCTTCCCGCCGATCTTCAAGGCGATGCAGGAGCGGGCCAAGCGGCTGGGCTACACCCTGCTGGTGGCCGACAGCGACGAGCGCGAGGCCGACGAGCTCGAGACCATCGCCGCGGTGTCGAAGAAGGTCGACGGGCTGGTGCTCTGGGCGTCGATGCTGCCGGAGGACCGCCTCGCCGAGCTGGCCGAGCGGATGCCCGTCGTGCTGGTCAACCGCCAGGTGCCGGGCGTCAGCGAGGTGCACGTCTCGCTCACCGACGGCATGGCGCAGGCCGCCGAGCACCTCAAGGCGTACGGCCACCAGCGGTGCGTCTTCGTCGACGGCAACGGCAACCGGCCGGACCAGTCGCGGTCGAAGTCGATCCGGGCCGCGTTCGACGCGCACGGCCTGTCGCTGATCGAGATCGGCCCGTACGAGCCCCGGTTCGAGACCGGGGTGCACGCCGCGCCGCTGGTCCTCGCCCACCAGGCGACCGCGGTGCTGGCGCACAACGACCTCGTCGCGATGGGCGTGCTGCACCAGCTCGCCGCGCTCGGCGCCGCCGTGCCGGGCGACGTCAGCGTGGTCGGCATCGACGACACGCTGCTGGCGTCGGTGTCCACGCCGTCGCTGACGACCATCCGCATCGACCCGGACGAGATCGCCAGCCGGGCGGTCGACCTGCTCATCGGGCTCGTGCATGAGCGCGAGCCCGCCACGCCGGTGGTCCAGGTCGGGTCGCGGCTGATCCCGCGCGGCACGACCGGGCCGGTCCGGCGCGATCCGCAGCGGTAATCCACCGGCGCCCGCGCCGGCCCCACTCCAGATAGCAGAGTCCATCTCCAGGTACGAGGAAGTCCTTGGGAGCGCACATGACATCCATGGCCAGACCACGCCCGCTTCGCCTCGGCGCGCTGCTGCTGAGCAGCGTCGCCCTGCTCGCCGCCTGTGGCGGTGACGACAACGCCGGCGGCAGCGGCGACGGCGACGGCGGCACCGTCACCATCCGCGTCCAGGGCCTGCCGCCGGGCACCGACCAGGCCGGGCAGGACCAGTTCAACGCGAAGATCGCCGAGTTCGAGGAACTGCACCCGGACATCCAGATCGAGGCGTCGACCAACGAGTACGACCCGCAGACGTTCTCCGCGCTGCTGGCCGGCGGTGGCGTCGAGGACGTCATCAGGGTGCCGCTGACCGAGCCGCAGGGCCTGATCCAGCGCGGCCAGGTGCAGCCGATCACGCAGTACCTCGACGAGTGGGAGCACGCCGACGAGATCAACCCGCAGGTGCTGGAGCCCATCTCCGACGCCGAGGGCGACGTCTACGGCATCCCGCGCTCGCCGTTCGCGCTGGGCCTGGTCTACAACCGGGCGCTGTTCGAGCAGGCCGGCCTCGACCCGGACACCCCGCCGGCGACCTGGGACGACGTCCGCACCGCCGCGCAGGCCATCAGCGCCGCGACCGGCGTGGCCGGCTTCGTGCACGAGTCGAAGGACGGCCAGGGCGGCTGGCAGCTGACGATGATGGCGTACGCGCACGGCGGCGAGCTGGAGAAGGCCGACGGCGACACCTACGTCGCGGACTTCCAGAACGACGCCGTCCGCGACTCGCTCGGCCTGCTGCGCGAGATGCGCTGGACCGACCAGTCGATGGGCGAGACGCAGCTGCTCAACCAGGACGACGTCATCCGCCAGTTCGCGGCCGGGCAGGTCGGCATGTTCATGGGCACGCCGGGCACCTACCGGCTGGCGAAGCAGAACTTCGGCATGGAGGACACCGCGAACTACGGCGTCACGTCGATGCCGCAGGCCGGCGGCGACGCCACCATGAGCGGCGGCGAGATCTTCATGGTCCCGGCGTCGGTGCCGGAGGACCGCGCCGCGGCCGCCGTCGAGTGGATGGTGTTCTACTACGCCGAGCCGCAGTACGACCCGGAGACCGCGGCCGCCGAGGCCGAGGCGCTGGCGCAGGACCCGGCCGCCGCGGTCGGCGTCCCGGTGCTGCCGATGTTCGACGACGCGCAGCAGCAGCTGATCAACGAGGCCGTCGCGCCGTTCGTCAACGTCGAGCTGGAGAACTTCCAGCCGTACCTCACCGGCACGCCGGAGCTGGAGCTCAAGCCGGAGCCGCCGCTCAACGCGCAGGGGCTCTACCAGGTGCTCGACCCGGTCGTGCAGGCCGTGCTGACCGACCCCGACGCCGACGTCGACGCGCTGCTCGCGGCGGCCGAGGACGAGGCCAACCGGCAGCTCGAAGCCGCCCAGTAACCCACGGGAGACGAGAACCAGTGACGACGGCGACGGTCACCCGTCCGGACGAGGAGCAGGCGGACCGGCAGGTCCGGGCCGCCCGCTCCCGCCGGTGGCGGGCCGGCGGGCGCAGGGAGCTCACCGGGCTGCTGTTCCTGCTCCCCGCGATCGCGATCTTCGGCCTGTTCGCGTGGTGGCCGATCGTCCGCGGGCTGATCATCAGCTTCCAGCGGACCGACCTGATGGGCAGCAGCGAGTGGGTCGGCCTGGACAACTTCCAGGCGCTGTTCGCCGACCCGCTGCTGGGCACGGCGGTGCAGAACACGCTGCTGTTCGTCGGGCTGGGTGTGCTGATCGGGTTCCCGGCGCCGCTGATCCTGGCGTCGGTGCTGTCGACGGTGCGCCGGCTCGGCGGGATGTACCGGTTCCTCGTCTACCTGCCGGTGGTGATCCCGCCGGTGGTGTCGGTGCTGCTGTGGAAGTGGTTCTACGACCCGGGCGCCGGCCTGTTCAACGAGCTGCTCGGCAAGGTCGGGCTGGGGCCGTACCCGTGGCTGGAGTCGCCGGACACCGCGATGCTCAGCCTGGTGCTGGAGTCGACCTGGGCCGGCATGGGCGGCACCGTCCTCATCTACCTGGCCGCGATGGTCGGCATCCCGCAGGAGCTGTACGAGGCGGCCGAGATCGACGGCGCCAACCTGTGGCAGCGCATCTGGCACGTCATGCTGCCGCAGCTGCGCACGGTGATCGCGCTGCTGCTGCTCTGGCAGCTGATCAACACCGTGCAGGTGTTCACCGAGCCGTACGTGTTCACCGGCGGCGGGCCGCAGAACTCCACCACCACCGTCCTCCTGCTGATCTTCCGCTACGGGTTCCAGCAGGGCAACTACGGGCAGGCCGCGGCGCTGGCCTTCCTGCTCGCCCTCGCGCTCGCCCTGATGTCGGCGGTGTACCTGCGGGCCACCCGGAGCTGGAGCAAGTCATGAGCGGATTCGTCTCCGAGACCAGCCGCCGCCGGCCGGGCACCCGCCGCGCGCTGTTCACCGTCCACGGCCTCACCCTGATCGCGCTGGTGCTGATCGGGCTCGGACCGCTGTACTGGGCGTTCAAGGGCGCGGTGTCGTCGCCGACCGAGCTGGTGACGAACCCGCTGGCGCTGTGGCCGGCCGACGCGCGCTGGGCCAACTTCTCGCTGGCGTGGGACGACCTGGAGGTCGGCCGGTACGTGCTGAACAGCTTCTGGATCGTGCTCGGCTCGTGGGCCGTGCAGCTGTTCGTGGCGGCGACGGCTGGGTTCGCGCTGTCGGTGCTGCGGCCGAGGATCGGCCCGTACGTGTACGGCGCGATCCTGGCCACGATGTTCGTGCCGTACACGGTGTCGATGGTCAGCCTGTTCCTCACCATCATCGACCTGCCGATCCTGGGCATCAACATCGCCAACTCGTACTGGGCGATCTGGCTGCCGGCCGGCGCCAACGCGTTCAACGTGCTGCTGGCGAAGGGGTTCTTCGACGCGCTGCCGAAGGAGCTGTTCGACGCGGCGAAGGTCGACGGCGCCGGCACCTGGCGGCTGCTGTGGAGCATCGTGCTGCCGATGAGCCGGCCGATCCTCGCCGTCATCAGCCTGCTCGCCGTCATGCACTCGTGGAAGGACTTCATCTGGCCGCTGGTCGCGATCGCCGACCCGCAGAAGCAGCCGATCGCCGTCGCGCTGACGGTGCTGGCCGGCCAGGCGCCACAGGACCAGCTGATCGCCGCGATGGTGCTCGCGCTGGTCCCGCCGGTGCTCGTCTTCCTGGCCTTCCAGCGCCAGATCGTCGCCGGCCTCGGTTTCACGGGGGTGAAGGGCTGACTCAGCCCGTGCTGTAGGCACCGTCCGCACTTCGACGAAGAAGAAGGGACGCACCATGCCCGAGGTATCCCGACGCACGTTCGTCCGCGGCTCGCTCGCGGCCGGCGGCGGTGGCCTGCTGGCCGCGTCGCTGCCGGCCACGGCGCACGCCGCCGAGGTCACCGTCACCGACCCCGCCGGCACCGTCACGCTGGCCGCCGACACCGCGAGCGGCGCGATCCGTCTGCTCGACGCCGGTGGGGTGCACCGGCTGACGCTCACGCACTTCAAGTACTCCAACAGCGCCCGCACGTTCGGCGCCTCGTCGGTGACGACGAACGGCGGCACCGAGCTGACCGTCGTGTACGTCACCCAGGATCCGTCCGTGACGGTGCGCGCGGTGGCCGTCGTGGGGTTGCGCAAGGCGCGGATCCGCTGGGAGGTCGCGGGCGCCGGGGCAGCGCCGGACCAGTTCGCGATCGCCCGCACCACGGTCGGCGCCACGATGACGTACCGGCCGGTGGCGCTGTGGAACCGCGAGCCCGGCGGTGGCATCCCGTACGAGACCACGCACGGCGCCGGCTACGCGTTCGACTACGCCGACACCCGGCTGCTGCTGCGGCTGCGCGACAGCACGCCCGGGTTCGGCGACGACACCTGGCTGAACGCGCCCGGCGTCGCGTCCGGCGGCGGGTACGTCACCGAGGCGGTGCTGGTGCCCGGCCTGATGCGCCCGCACGCGGCCGGCGTCATCGCCCGCGACATCGTCACCCCGCTCGGCGTCGAGTTGTGGGCGGACCAGCCGTTCCACGTCTGGCCGTCGGGTGGCGCGAAGACGGTGAACGCGCAGGTGGTGAACTCGGAGAGCGCCGACCGCGAGGTCCGGCTGTCCTGGACCGCCCGCACGTGGGACGGCGCGGTGCAGAGCGGGACGGCCGGACCGGTGACGGTGTCGCCGCGGACGGTCTGGAACACGTCGTTCGACGTGGTTCTGGGCGGCCGCGACATCGCGTTCGTCGAGGCGGAGGTGACCGACGGGACCGCGACGGCCTTCACCCGCACCAACCTGGCGGTGCTGGCGCCGTTCACCTACCAGGCCGGCGCGGCCAGCAGGTTCGGCGTCTCGAACTACCCGTGGCTGCTCAGCGGCCCGGGTCCGGACGAGACCGCCGCGCTGCTGAAGCTGATCGGGATGAAGTGGGTGCGCACCGCGTACGCCGGCGCACCCGGCATCCCGCCGGCCGACCTCGACCGGCACGGGCTGCTGCACAACGTCCAGCTCGGCGACTTCGACGAGGGCATGCCCGCCGACCCCGCGGCCTGGGCGGGGAGCATGGTCGACCTGTGCGTGGCCGCCGGCGCCCGCTACTACGAGTGCGGCAACGAGCTGAACCTCCCCTCGCCGGGGGTCAGCCCCGCGGCGTACGTCGACGGGGCGCTGCGCCCGCTGCGCTCCGTCATGCGGAACCGGCCCGACGCCACCTTCAAGGTGATGACCTGCGGTCTCGCCGGGATGGACTCGGTCTGGCTGGACGGGTTCGGCGCGGCCGGCGGCTGGGGCGAGGTCGACGTGTTCGCGTACCACCCGGGCCGCGGCAACTACGTCGCCGACTACTCCCCGCCGGAGCCGTGGCTCGAGCCCGACGGCGACCGCCTGCCGGTGTTCTGGAACTTCATCGGCTCGCTGCGCAAGGCTGACGCCGCACGCGCGAGCACGCCGGACGGTCGCAAGGAGCTGTGGCTGACCGAGGCGTACGCGTCGACGCTGCCGAACCGCTGGTGGACCGACACCTACCGGCACGCCGCCGAGAACGTGCTGCTGCAGCTGATGTTCGCCCGGGCGTACGACGTCCGGTGCGTCACCTGGTACACCCTCGACGACGGCATCGAGCAGCAGCCGCGCGAGGCGCACCCCGGCGACATCGAGTACCACTTCGGCCTGCTGGTCCGCGACCGCAGCCCGAAGCCGTCGCTGCTGGCCTTCGCTACGGCGGCCCGCTTCATCGACCAGGCCGAGTACCTCGGGCGGGTCACGTTCAGCGACCCCGAGGTCAAGGGCCTGCTGTTCGACACGTTCGCGGTGCTGTGGACCCGCCACGACGGCTACGTGCTCAACAACGACCCGGCCCGCCGCGACCCCGCCAACCCGGACTACTACCGCACCCCCGAGCCGTGGCTGGACCCGTGGCCGACGAAGACCCCGGTGTCGCTGCCCACCCCCGCCGCGACCACCACCGTCCGCGAAGTGAACGCGATCGGCCAGGAGACCCTGCACACCGCCGCCGGCGGGCGCGTCACCGTCACCCTCGACGGCGCGCCGCGCATCGTCGTCGGCCTCGAACTGACCACCACCGCCACGTACCCCGTTTGAGAGGACCTGACATGGGAGAACTCCACCTGACCCGCCGGACGTTCGTCGGCGCCGCGGGATCGGTGGCCGTCGGCGCCGGGCTGCTGCCGGGGGTGGTCGCGCAGGCGGCCGCCGCCGAGCCCGTCACGATCGGCGCGGACGGCATCGTCGTCACCGCGGGGACCGACGGCGCGGTGACGGTCGCCGACGGCGCCGGCGTGCAGCGGCTGAAGCTGGCGCACTTCATGGTCAAAGACACCGTGCTCGGGCAGCAGCGCACCTACAGCGGCACGCCGTCGGCGATCACGCTGCCGGACGGGCGCCCGGCGATCCGGGTCGACTACCGCATGGGCAGCACCGGCGTGGGCATCGCCGTCCGCGCCACGTTCGACGTCACCGCGCACCGCCTGCACGTGCGCTGGGAGGCCACCAGCGGCAACCAGCTGTACCTGAACTCGCAGTTCCACCGCGTGGCCGTCGGCGACGCCGGCCCGGAGACCACCAAGGCGCTGACCCGCTGGAACCGCGACAGCGGCGGCGGCGTGCCGTACGAGACCAACGACGGCGTCATCTACGCGCGCAGCTGGCCCGACACCGCCGGGTTCCTGCGCATCGCCGACAGCAACCCGGCCTGGAGCGCGGGCGAGTGGGTGCACGTCGCCGGCACGTACGACGGCGACGTGCTGGTGCACGACGTCGACGTCGTCATCGGCGACCTGCGCCCGGCCGCGGCGAACGCGCTGGCCCAGGCGCGACCGCTGGGCATCGACATCTGGACCGACCAGCCGTTCAACCTGTGGGACGGCCCTGGTCACGCGATGGCCGTGCACGCGCAGGCCGTCAACGGCGGCGCCGCCGCGCGCGACGTCGAGCTGAGCTGGTGGGGCCGCGACTTCGACGGCGCCGTCGTCGCCAGCGGGCAGCAGACGCTGCGGCTTTCCGCAGGCGGGGTCGACCAGCGCACCGTCGAGTTCCCGTCGCCTGAGCAGGGCATCGTGTTCGTCGAGGTCCGGGTCGCCGCCGGCGACGACGAGGCGTTCGCGCGCACCACGCTGGCGTCGCTGCGTCCGTACGCGTACCAGCCGGGCGGCAGGGTCGGCATCGCCAACTACCCGTGGCTGCTGCAGCCGAGCAAGGACGACGTCGCCGCGCTGCTGAAGCGGATCGGAGTCGCGTCGGTGCGCATCGCCTACAACGGCGCGCCCGGCATCCCGCCGGCCGAGCTGGAGGCCATGGGCATCATGCCGAACATCCAGCACGGCGACGTCGTGTTCGACGCGCCGCCGGAGGAGGTCAAGGCCTGGGCGGCGGACCTGGTGGACGTCGTCGTCGACGCCGGCGCGCACTACTTCGAGGTCGACAACGAGCGCAACCAGCCGTGGATGTCCGGTCAGTTCACCGAGGAGTACATCCGCGACGGCCTGCGCCCGGTGGTCGAGCGGCTGGCCGAGGTCGGCTCCGACGTCAAGGTGATGAACACCGGCCTCGGCGGCATGGACGTCAACTGGCTGGACAACTTCCACGCCAACGGCGGCTGGGACCTCATCGACGTGTTCGCGTTCCACCCCGGCCGTGGCAACTTCACCCCGGACTACGCCCCGCCGCCGGAGGACTGGGAGCAGGGCAGCAACGGCAGCTACTGGAACTTCCTCGGCGGCCTGCGCGAGGCCCGCCGCCGCCTCGACGAGTACGGTGGCGACAAGGAGCTGTGGCTGACCGAGGCCTACTCGTGCACCCGGCCGAACCACTGGTGGAACGACACCATGCGCCAGTCGGCCGAGAACGTGCTGCTCACGCTCGCGCTGGCCATGTCAGAGGGGGTCGACGGCGTCAACTGGTACCAGTTGCACGACAGCATCATCCACCAGCCGCAGAAGGCGAACCCCACGAACCCGGAGTACCACTTCGGGCTGATGAACCGCGACACCAGCGCGAAGCCGTCGCTGCTCGCGTACGCCACCGCGACCCGGCTGCTGGAGGGCGCTACGTTCGTGCGGTGGTTGTCGTTCGACGACGAGGACGTGAAGGGGCTGCTGTTCGAGACACCGGACGGGCAGATGTCGATCCTGTGGACCCGCACGGACGGCTACTTCCTCAACGCCGCGCACGGTGAGGACGCGTACTACCCGCACCCGGAGGCGTGGGAGGACGACTGGCCCACCAAGACCGACGTCGCGTTCCTGGGTGCGCGGCTGCGCGAGGTCGACGTGCTCGGCCGCGAGCGCACCGTCACCGCGTCGCGCGGCACCGTCGGCGTCGTCCTGGACGGCACCCCGCGGGTCTACTTCGGCCTCGGCGACCAGCCGGAGCGCCGGGTCTCGTCGATCACGCACCGTCCGGTGGAGGGCTGAGCTCGATGCGCGAACAGCAGGTCCGGCACGACGTGACCGTGGTGGGCGGCGGGCTGGCGGGCGTGTGCGCCGCCATCGCCGCCGCCCGCCTCGGGCGCTCCGTCGCGCTGATCAACAACCGCCCGGTCCTGGGCGGCAACTCGTCCAGCGAGATCCGGGTGTGGGTGGTCGGCGCGACGGCGCACGGCCGCAACCACCACGCCCGCGAGACCGGCATCATGGGCGAGCTGTTCGTCGAGAACCAGTACCGCAACCCCGAGGGCAACCCGTACTACTGGGACGCGGTGGTGCTCGACGCCGTGCGGGCCGAGCCGAACATCTCGCTGTACCTCAACACGGACGTGCGCGAGGTGTCCGCGTCGGATGGCCGGATCGAGTCGGTGACCGGCTGGACCATGGGGTCGGAGCTGCTGACGACGTTCACCGGGCCGGTGTTCCTCGACTGCACGGGCGACGGGCTGGTCGGCGCGTTGGCCGGTGCGGAGTTCCGGATCGGCCGGGAGGCGCGCTCGGAGTACGACGAGCCGTGGGCGCCGGAGGTGGCAGACGAGATCACGCTGGGCAGCACGCTGCTGTTCTATTCGAAGGACGCGGGCGAGCCGAGCCGGTTCGTGCCGCCGTCGTTCACGAAGGACATCGCGGCGACGTCGATCCCGTCGCGCCGCGTCATCCGGGCGTCGGACAACGGCTGTGCGTACTGGTGGATCGAGTTCGGCGGCGAGCTGGACACCGTCCACGACAACGAGGCGATCCGCGACGAGCTGTGGGCCGTCGTGTACGGGATCTGGGACCACATCAAGAACTCGGGGTCGTTCTCCGACGTCGACAACCTGACGCTGGAGTGGGTCGGGTCCGTGCCCGGCAAGCGGGAGTACCGGCGCTTCGTCGGCGACTACGTGCTCACCCAGCACGACGTGCTGCAGCAGACCGAGTTCGACGACCGCGTCGCGTTCGGCGGCTGGTCCATCGACCTGCACCCGCCCGGCGGCATGTACGCGCAAGAGGAGGGCGCGAAGCAGCGCTACGCCGACGGGATCTACCACATCCCGTACCGCATCCTGTACTCGAAGAACGTCACGAACCTGCTGCTGGCGGGGCGCAACGTGTCCGCGTCGCACGTCGCGTTCGGCACCACCCGGGTGCAGGCCACCACCGCCGTCATGGGCGAGGCGGCCGGCACGGCGGCGGCGCTCGCGGTCGCTTCTGACATCGAGCCGCGGGCCGTCGACGTCGGCGAGCTGCAGCGGACGCTGCTGCGCAACGACGCGGCGATCGTGGGGCTGCCGCTCGTCGATTCCTCCGACCTGGCCTCGGCTGCCACGGTGACGGCGTCAGGCGCCCTGTCGTCGCTGGCGGTGGAGGACGGGTCGTCGGCGTGGCCGCTGGACGCCGACGCGGGGCTGGTGCTGCCGGTGGACCCGTCGCTGCCGGTGCTGGAGCTGCTCGTCGACGCCGAGGCCGACACCTCGCTGACCGTCGAGCTGCACGACCCGGGGCCGGGGCAGAACTACGTGCCGCGGACGCTGGTGTCGACGCTTTCCGCGCCGGTGCCGGCCGGGTCGAAGCAGTGGGTCCGGTTCGACCTGGCGTGGGCGCCCGACACCCCGCGGAACGCGTTCGTGCTGGTCCGGGCCGCTTCCGGGGTGTCGCTGTACGTGGCCGACCGGCCGGCGCCGGGCGTGCTGAGCTTCACCCGGCGGCCGTTGCGCCCGCAGGACGAGCGGCCGCAGCCGCTGCGCGAGTGGACGAACCGCGAGCTGCTGCGGCGGACGTTCTGCTTCCGTGCGGGCGGCTCGTCCGCGTTCGCACCCGAGAAGGCCGTCGACGGGTACCTGCGGCCGTTCGCCGGGCCGCACACCTGGGTGTCGTCTGGACTGCCGGCCTGGCTGCGGCTGACGTGGGAGTCGCCGGTGACCATCGGCCGGGTCGAGCTGATCGGCGACGACGACGTCGACGAGGACCTCATCAACCTGCACCGGCACCGCACGCCGTTCCCGGTGCCGCCGCCGCTGGTCCGCGACTACGTGGTCGAGGCGCTGGTGGACGGTGCGTGGGAGCCGGTGGTGTCGGTGACCTCGAACCGTCGCCGGCGGCGGGTGCACGAGCTGGCGACGGCGGTGACGTGCACCGCGCTGCGGGTGGTCGTGACGGCGACCAACGGCGCGCCCGACGCGCACGTCGTCGCGCTGCGGGCGTACGCGCCGTGAGGCACGTGCTGGTGACCGGCGCCGCCGGGCGCATCGGGCGCGCGGTGCTCTCGCTGCTGTCCTCCCGGGGCATCGAGGCGACGGCGCTGGTGCTGGGCGACCCGGGCGACCTGGAGGCGTCCCGGGTCGTCGTCGGGTCGGCGGAGGACGTCGCCGCCGTGGGCGCGGCGGTGGCCGGGGTGGATGCCGTCATCCACCTGGCCGCCCGCCCCGCGCCGCACTACGACACCCCCGTCGAGGTGTTCGCCGGCAACACCCGGGCGACGTTCACCGTCCTGGAGGCGGCCGGTGCGGCGGGGGTGCGGCGGGCCGTGATCGCCAGCTCGTTCGGGGCGACCGGGCTGCCGTGGACGCGGACGTTCGTGCCGCCCGCGTACCTGCCGGTCGACGAGGCGCTGCCGGCCGTCGTCGAGGACCCGTACGGGCTGTCCAAGCAGGCCGACGAGCTGACCGCCGCGATGATGGCGCGGCGGCACGGGCTCACCGTCGTCGCCGTCCGGTACCCGTTCGTCGGCGGGGTGGACGAGCGGCTGGCGGAGCACGCGCGGACGTTGACGGAGGATCCGTCGCGCGGGGTGCGGGACCTGTGGTCGTACCTGGACGTGCGCGACGCCGCCCTCTGTGCCCTCTCGGCGCTGGGTGTCGAGGACGGCCGGGCGCACGTCGTGCACGTGGCGGCGCCGTCGACCCTGGTGCCCGTGCCGACCGCCGAGCTGTTGCGGCGGTACCTGCCGGACGTTCCGGTGCGGCGGCCGCTGCCCGGGCGGGCGGTGCCGGTGGACACGTCGGCGGCGCGGCGGCTGTTCGGCTTCGCCGCTCGGTACCCCTACCAGGATGGTTCTGAGCCCGCCGCTGGTTGACGTTGGTGTGGACGTGGTGGTGATCGGGGCCGGCCAGGCCGGGCTGTCGACGGCGTACCACCTGCAGCGGCTCGGGCTGTCGTTCGTCGTGTTCGACGGCTCGCCGGTGGCGGGCGGCGCGTGGGCGTCGCGGCCGCCGACCTTGACCATGGCCAAGGTGCACGGGGTGTTCGACCTGCCCGGCGCCCATCGCGTCGCTTCTTCTGATGAGGCCGCGCTGCCCGCGTCGGAGGTGGTCGGGCGGTACTACGCCGACTACGAGCGGCGGTTCGCGCTGCCCGTCCTGCGGCCGGTGCGGGTGACGTCGGTGCGTTCGCTGCCGGACGGGCGCCTGTCGGTCGTCGCCGCTGACGGCCGGTCGTGGACGGCGCGGGCGATCGCGAACGCGACCGGCACCTGGACCCGTCCGCACTGGCCGTACTACCCGGGGGCGTCCTCTTTCCGGGGCCAGCAGCTGCACTCGTCGCAGTACCGCGGGCCGTCGTCGTTCGCCGGCGCTCGGGCGGTCGTGGTCGGCGGCGGGCATTCCGCGGCGCACGTCCTCTCCGAAGTCGCCGACGTCGCGGCCTCCGTCACGTGGGTGACCCGGCGCCCGCCGGACTTCCGCTCGGGTGACTTCACTCCGGCCGACGGCCGCGCCGTCATCGCCGACGTCGACGCCCGGGTCCGGGCCGGCCTCCCGCCCCTGAGCGTCGTCGCCGTCACCGGGCTCGGCTACACGTCCGTCGTCCGCGAGGCCATGGAGAAGGGGGTGCTGAACCCGCGGCCGATGTTCACCCGGCTGGTCCCGTCGGGCGTGCAGTTCGCCGACGGCTCCGTCGTGCCCGCGGACGTCATCGTGTGGGCGACCGGCTTCCGCGCCGCCCTGGGCCACCTCGCCCCGCTCCACCTGCGCGAACCCGGCGGCGGCGTCCGCATGTCCGCCACCCGCGTCGTGCGCGATCCCCGCATCCACCTGGTCGGCTACGGCCCCTCCGCCAGCACCGTCGGCGCCAACCGCGCCGGCCGCGACGCGGCGCTCGAGATCAAGGAGCTGCTGGAGCACTCGCCTTCGGACGTCACGGCTGCTTGACTGGCGCGGTGCGCTACGGACTGAAGCTGAGCCAGCAGGCCCCCATCGACGAGTACCGCGCGGTGTGGCGGGTCGCCGACGACGCGGGCTTCGACCACGTGTGGAACATGGACCACTTCGCCACCATCGGCGACGACATCGACGGCGACATCTTCGACGCGTGGGCGCTGCTGGCCGCGATGGCCGAGGCGACGTCGCGGGTGCGCATCGGCTGCATGGTCACCGGCAACACGTACCGGCATCCGGGCGTGCTCGCGAAGACGGCCACCACCGTCGACCACCTGTCCGGCGGGCGGCTGGAGTTCGGCCTCGGCGCGGCGTGGGCGGAGTACGAGCACACCATGTTCGGCCTGGAGTTCGGCACCGCGGGGGAGCGGCTGGGCCGCCTCGAGGAGGCCTGCCAGATCATCCGGTCGCTGTGGACCCAGCCGCGCACGACCTTCGCCGGCCGGCACTACACCATCGACGACGCCGTCGCCGAGCCGAAGCCGGTCCAGTCGCCGTACCCGCCGATCTGGATCGGCGGCACCGGGCGCAAGCGGACCCTGCGCATCACCGCCCAGTACGCCGACGCCTGGAACGCGAGCGCCGACGTCGACCCCGAGACGTTCGCCGACCTGTCCGGCGTGCTCGACGCCCACTGCGCCGACGTCGGGCGCGATCCTGGGCAGATCCGGCGGACGGTGCAGCGGCCGCTCGGCGCCGAGCCCGACGCCGTCCTCGCCGAGGTCGAGGCGTACGCCCGGGCCGGCGCCGACGACGTCATCCTCATCACGCAGGCGGGCACCGCCGAGGCGCAGGCCACCGCGGCCGCCGAGCTGCTGCCGCGGCTGCGGTCGATCGGCTGACGCCCGGGAGTAGGCTCCCGTTCGTAGGAGGTGAGCGTCATGAGCGCCTTCACCATCGAGTTCCAGGACCATCCCGGGCGGCTCGCCGACGTCTGTGAGGTGATGGCCGCGCGCGACGTCAACCTGGTGATCTGCGGGCTGGCGCACGGCGACTCCGGCACGGTGGCGTTCATCGCCGACGACGAGGCCGCGGCGCGGTCGGCGCTGCGCGACGCGGGGCTCGACGCGACCGAGCGCGACGCGTTGACGGTGCGGCTGAAGAACGCTCCCGGCGCCGGCGCCGCGACGTTCCGCAAGCTCGCCGACGCCGGGGTGAACGTCGAGGTGTTCCTGCCAGTGCGGGTGTCCGACTCCCAGTTCGTCGCCGTCCTGTGCGTCGACGATCACGAGGCGGCCGCCCAGGTGCTCGGCAGCGCCGTCGCCTGACGCGGCCCAGCACGATCAGCGATCACCCGGGCGGCATCGGCACCTCGTCACGGCCGACGCATGCTGTGTCGGCAGCGTCGCCGGACTCGAGCGCGGCGGCCGTCAGTCGTCGTGCAGCAGGAAGGTCAGGTGCCGCCGCGCGTCGGCCAGCTGCCGCGCCGTCAGGGTGGCGACGTGCTGGGTGAGCCAGTGGCGCGGGTGCATCGCCAGCCGGTCCGCGAACACCGTCCCCGCGTCCGTGGCGACGGCGAACGGCTCGAACTGCTCCGGTGGCGGCCCGACGACGGCCGTGATGACCTGGTTGAGCTGGCTGGAGTTGTAGATCGCGTTGCTCAGCACGATGCGCAGCGACCCGTCCTCGAGCCGCCAGATCTCGCCCGGGTTCACGACGGGTTGCGCTGCCAGCTGAGGAGGTCGCGCAGCTGCCGCTCTTCTGCCGCGTCCGGCGTTGGGCGACTGACCCGCTCGAGGAGGCGGCGGTAGTGCTCGCGCCGCAGCGCCCGCTCGACGAACTCCGACCGGTTCAGCCCCGCCTGCCGCGCATCGGCGTCGATGTCGGCCAGGGTCGACGGGTCGAGGGTGACGGTCATCTTCTCCTTGGCCATACCAGCATCTTATCCATCGTCGTACCGCTTGTGCCAGGGTGGCTGTCACGTTCGGGCTCCGGAAAGCACCTATAGATGACAGGACGGTTGCTCGGGGTGCTGCTCGTTGCCGCGAGGGCCGCCGTAAGATCATCCGCCCGGCCGTGGTCACAGGAGTGCGCGAATGCTCGCAACACAACGCCTGACGATGGTGGTGGCGGTCGTCCTGCTCGCCGCCGCCTGCAGCGACGGCGGCGGTGGCGGCGCGTCTGCGCCGTCCTCTCCCGCGACGACGGAGCCGGCCATCACCGCGCCGCCGACGCTCACGCCGGAGAAACAGGCTGAGGCCGACATCCAGGCGACGTTCGAGGAGCTGATCGCCGCCTGGGACGACTTCAAGGCCAACGCCAGCGACTACGGCGGCACCTCTGGCTGGAACGTCGATCTCGTGGGGAGTTGGCGAGTGCAGGACGCCGCCGATGCCGACCTGGCGAACTGGATCGCCGCATGGCGGGCCTCGGAGATCGAGCAGGTCGGCCGCACGTCGGTTGCCACGCATTCGGTGCCTGGTGTCGACCTTGATGTCACGGCGCAAGGTGTCCACCAGGCGACTTCGGTTGCGTGCCTTGATATGTCACGGCTGGGCTATGTGAACTACGACGGCTCAGCAGCTGAACTGTCCGTGCCGCCGTCGGAGTACCAGGTTTGGCGAATGACCTGGGTTCATGCCCCCGCCGCGGATCCTGAATCGGGAACGGAGATCGCCGGCTGGCACCTGGAGCGGATTGATGTGTCGCTGGACGAGCCGTGTTCATGAGACCGGCCCTAGCCGTGATCGTCCTCTCGGTCTTCGGTGCGCACGCCTCGCCGGATGTCAGGCAGACGGACTGCCCGCCGGGCACCTCATGGAATGGCGCCTTCTGTGAGGAGATCCTTGGCCCGCCGGACGAGACTGTGACCGGTTGCAGCCAGCATGATCCCTTGGTTCTTAATGTTCCTTGTGAGGTCTATGGTTTTGTGTTCATGCCCGAGTTGGATCAGTATCTACGGGCGTTGGCGCCGGCTCACAACGAGCGGTATCGACCCCCAGATGGTGACTTGAGCAATCTCGGCTATTGGGCAGGGTCGGTAAGCCAGGGCTGGATGTACGAGTGGCGGAAGCTGGCTGGCAGCTGGTCCCTCGGTTCAGTTGCTTGGGGTGCACGAGGCCTGATGTGGCTCGCCGACGCGCCGGGAGAACAGCCGGTGGTGGTGGATCCGGAGGCGGTCGCGCAGCAGGTGCTCGAGGGCATGACCTTCGAGGAGCCGGAGCTGGGGCTGGCGCCGCGGCCGGTGGAGGAGGCACCCGGCAGCATCGGGCTGGTCGGCGCGCCGGTGTGGATGTGGGTGGCGAACCCTGGGCCGACGACGTGGGGGCCGGTGGAGGAATCGCGCACGGTCGGGGGAGTGATGGTGACTGTGGTGGCCGAGGTCGAGAGCGTCACCTGGGACATGGGCGACGGACGGCGGGTGAGGTGTGGGTCGGCCGGGGACGTGTATGCGCCGCGGCTCGGGGTCAGGGCATCGCCGAGTTGCGGGCACGTCTACACGCAGACCAGCGGCGACCAGCCCGACGCGGCGTATGCGGTCACGGCCACGGCGAACTGGACGGCGACGTGGACGGCGTCCACCGGGGCGGAGGGGACGCTCGAACCACCGCGACCGGCGGCGACCGCGCACGTGCGCATCGGCGAGCGGCAGGTGATCGAGACCGACTGACGCGGACGGGAGCGGGCGTCACGGCGACGGCTGAGGGGCCGTCGACGGGCCAGCGGCCACGGCTGAGGGGCCGTCGCGGGCAAGCGGCGACGGCGAACGTCAGCGGCGGCCGGTGACCTCGACGGCGCCGGCGCTGGAGAAGGCGCGCACTTCGTGGCGGGCACCCGGCACCGAATCGACCGTGACGAGCTCGCGCCCCACCGCGGAGTCGGTCTCGACGTCGTAGGACACGTCGGTGGGCAGGGACACCAGCACGGAGCCGGCGCTGGACTCCGCGTCCAGCGACCGCGGCGGCGACACCGCCGAGATCTCCACGTCGCCCGCACTCGACGTCGCCTTGACGACGTCGGCGTCGAGGCCGGTCACGCGGACGGAGCCGGCGGCCGAGTGGACGGTCAGCGGGCCACGCTGGTCCGACACCTCGATCGAGCCGGCGTCGGAGGTCAGCGACGTCTCGCCGGACAGCCCCGACACCACCAGCGTCCCGGCGGACGCGTCGGCCGTGACGGAGGCCGACGCCGGGACGGTGATCGTGACGTCGGACTCGCACCAGATGCCCGGGAACACCCCCGAGTCGCAGCCGCCGGTCACCCGCAGCACGCCGCCGGACACCGCGTGGTCGATGCCGCCGTCGCGGCTCCACCCCGACTTGACGGAGAAGTCCAGCCGCGTCTCACCCGACGGCGACCCGACGATCTCGACGCGGCCGGACGAGATGTCGATCTCGACGCGGTCGACCCGCTCGTCGACGGTGACGGAGTCCTGCGAGTGGGTGATCCACGACACCGCGGTCAGGCCGGCGAACGCGACGGCGGCGATCCCGGCGACCGACAACCCCCGCCGCATCGGCCGCCGGCGAACCCCAGCGCCCGGCGAGCCCGCGCCCGGCGAGCCAGCACCCGGCGAGCTCGCGCCCGCCCCCACCCCCGCCGGCGCACCCCCGCCCGCCGGTCTCGTCTCGTTGGCCATGCCCCCACGCTAGAACCGAATCGATCACTTGCGGCTCCGACTCGGTGACGATCGTCCCCTGATTCCGGGACCGGGGACCACCCTGACCGCGATCTCCCGAAACGTCCCCCGACCAGGCCGAAGAACCTAGGGCGCCAGCGTCAGCCGCAGGATCCGGTCGTCGCCGGGCCGGGCGTCGCCGCGGCCGTCGGTGTTGTTCGTCAGCACCCACAGGGTGCCGTCGGGGGCGACCACGGCGTCGCGCAGGCGCCCGTGGTCGGTGACGAACGCGGCGGGCTCGCCCGCGGAGCCGTCGAGAACAGGCACCTGCCACAACCGCTCACCCCGCAGCGCCGCCACGAACAGCGTGTCGCGCACGTACGCGAGCCCGCTCGGCGACGCCTCGGAGGTGGGCCGCCACTCGACGACGGGGTCGACGTAGTCGGGCGCGCCGCCGATGCCCTCGACGAACGGCCAGCCGTAGTTCTGGCCGGGCGAGATGAGGTTCAGCTCGTCCGCCGACCGGTCGCCGAACTCCGACGCCCACAGCCGGCCCGCGTCGTCGAACGCGAGGCCCTCGACGTTGCGGTGGCCGTACGACCACACCGGCGACCCGTCGAACGGGTTGTCGGCCGGAACGTCACCGGACGGCGTGATGCGCAGGATCTTCCCGCCCAGGCTGCCGATGTCCTGGGCGTCGTCCGGCACCCCGCTCTCGCCGGTCGAGATGTACAGCATGCCGTCCGGCCCGAACGCGAGCCGCCCGCCGTCGTGCCGCGTCCCCGCCGGAATGCCGTCCAGGACCAGCGAGAACGGCCCGAGCGCACCGTTCGCGTAGGTCGTCCGCTGCACCACGTTCTGCGACCCCATGGTCGCGTAGACGTAGAGGTCCGACGGCGACGCGGGGTCGAACGCGAGCCCCAGCAGGCCGCCCTCGCCGCTGCCGTCGACCCCGGGCACCGGCCCGACCGGCGTCACCGTCCCGGCCGCGTCGACAAGCACGATGGTGCCCTCGTCGCGCTGCGTCACCAGCGCCTGTCCGTCGCCACCGGGGACGAACGCGATGCTCCACGGCGCGGCCAGCCCGGTCACGATCTCCTCCACCGCGGACGGCGTGACGGGCCCGGGCTGCGCGGCGGGCGTCGCCGGGGTCGGCGTGACGGGCGTCAGCGAGGCCGACAGAGAGGGAGAGGGAGACGACGACGGAGACGGGGACGACGATCCCGAGCAGGACGCGCCCGCCACGGCCAGCGCCGCCACGGCCGCGATCATCCGCCGGATGGACACCGCCCCATCGTGTCACGCGCGGAGCGGTAGGTTCGAGGACCATGGTGGACGTCCTGATTCCGTTCTGCGCCGACTCGTTGACGCCGCCGCCCGGCCTCGACGTGCACGTCTGGGCCGGCGAGCCGACGGTGACGACCGGGCCCGACATGCTGACCAGCGCCGACACCTCGGACATCCCGGGGCAGGACGTGCTCGACCGGGTCGAGTACTACGTCATGCCGTACGGCTTCCCGTCGGCGTCGGTGAACCTCATCGAGCGGATGCCGAAGCTGCGCGCCGTCCAGACGCTGACCGCCGGCTACGAGCACGTCGTCCCGTACCTGCGCGACGGCCTCACACTGTGCAACGCGCGCGGCGTGCACGACGCCAGCACCGCCGAGCTCGCGGTGACGCTGACCCTGTCGACGCTGCGCGGCATCCCGGCGTTCGTCCGCGCCGCGCCCGAGGGCGAATGGCTGCAGGGCTGGTACGACTCCCTGGCCGACCGCACCGTGCTGATCGTCGGGTACGGCGCCATCGGCCGGGCGATCGAGGCGCGGCTGCTGCCGTTCGAGTGCGACGTGCTCAAGGTCGCCCGCACGGCGCGCGAGGGCGTCGCGGGGTTCGACGCGCTGCCCGAGCTGCTCGGCCGGGCCGACGTCGTCATGCTCATCCTGCCGCTGACGGACGAGACGCGCGGCATGGTCGACGCGCGGTTCCTGAGCCGCATGCGCGACGGCGCGGTGCTGGTCAACGTCGCGCGCGGGCCGATCGTCGACACCGACGCGCTGGTCGCCGAGGTCGGGTCGGGCCGCATCCGCGCCGCCATGGACGTCACCGACCCCGAGCCGCTGCCGCCCGGCCACCCGCTGTGGACGCTGCCCGGCGCGCTGATCTCGCCGCACGTCGGCGGCCTGTCGTCGGCGTTCCTGCCGCGGGCGCGGCGGCTGGTGCGGTCGCAGCTGACGCGGCTCGCGGCCGGCGAGCCGCTGGCGAACGTCGTCGTCGGCCCGGGAGCCTGAGCCGAACCGGCGTAACGTGGGACGCCGGGAGGCGATCGCATGAACGACGTCCTGCTCGCCGTCGGCACGAAGAAGGGGCTGTGGCTGCTGCGCAGCGCCGACCGCCGCACGTGGTCGGTCGACGGCCCGCACTTCCTGATGAACTCGATCGCCGCGTGCGCCATCGACACCCGCGGCGGGCGCACCCGGCTGCTGGTCGGCGCCAGCAGTTCGCACTGGGGTCCGGGCGTCTCGTGGTCCGACGACCTCGGCGCCACCTGGACCGAGGCGGCCGACGGCAGCGGCATACGGTTCCCGGCGGACGCCGGCGCGTCGGTCGAGGCGGTCTGGCAGCTGCGGCCCGACACCGAGGCCCGGCCGGGCGTCGTCTGGGCCGGGTCGCAGCCGTCGGCGCTCTGGCGCTCTGACGACGGCGGCGAGACGTTCGCGCTGGTCGAGTCGCTGTGGAACCATCCGCACCGGCCGACGTGGGCGCCCGGGTTCGGTGGCCAGGCCATCCACACCGTCCTGCCGCACCCGTCCGACGACCAGCGCGTGCTGGTCGCGATGTCGACCGGCGGGGTGTACGTCACCGACGACGGCGCCGCCAGCTGGACGCCGTCGAACACCGGCATCCGCGCCGACTTCCTGCCCGGCGACCCGCCCGAGTACGGGCAGTGCGTGCACAAGGTGTCGCGCGACCCCATCGACCCGGACCGGCTGTACGCCCAGAACCACGGCGGCGTGTACCGCTCCGCCGACGGCGGCGCGACGTGGCAGCCGATCGACGGCGGGCTGCCGGCCGACTTCGGCTTCCCGGTCGTCGCGCACCCGCACCGTCCCGCGACCGCCTGGGTCGCGCCGCTCATCGCCGACGGCGAGCGCACCCCGCCGGGGCGGCAGCTGCAGGTCTGGCGCACCGACGACGCCGGTGGGACGTGGGAGCGGTCGGCGGACGGGCTGCCCGGCGGGTTCTTCGGGGTGGTGCTGCGCGACGCGATGTGCGTGGACGACGCCGACGGCGCGGCCGGCGTGTACGTCGGCACGCGGGACGGGTCGGTGTACGCAAGCGCCGACGAGGGCGTCACCTGGGCCGAGGTGATCAAGCACCTGCCCGACGTGCTCTGCGTCCGCGCCGCGACGGTGGGCTGACGGCCCGGTTCGGCGTCAGGTCAGCGTGACGGTGAGCGGGGTCAGCCCCGCAGCCGCGGCGGCTTCGACGCCGTCGAGCGAGACCCGCAGCCCTCGCCGGGTGTCGAACGCGATGTCGACGGTGTGCCCGGCGACCCGCACCCCGCGCAGCTCGAACCACGTCAGCCCGATGTCGAGGGGGTCGACGGTGACGGCGCCGGGCCCGGCCTCCAGCCCCGCGACATAGCGGACCATTAGGTCGATGACGTAGGAGTGCAGGTAGTCGACCTCGTCGCTGATCGCCTCGCCGGTCTCGCTGTTGTAGTGCTCGACGAGGTACGGGGTGCGGCCGTCGCGCTGCTGGAAGTGCAGCAGGGCGTACGAGCGCAGCAGCCGGCCGAACTCGGCGTCGTAGCGGTGGCCGAACCGCCGGCTGGTGGCGCCGACGCCGTCGATGACGACGCTGTTGGTGTAGGGCCACGTCGGGCCGTTCCAGGAGCAGCCGTTGCGGCCCTTGACGAACACGCCGCGCCAGTCGCCGGTGGGGCTGTAGACGGGGGAGTCGGGCGCGGTGGACGGCAGCGGCGCACCGGTGTCGAACAGCCGCAGCGCCGCCTCGAAACCGGGCAGGTGGTCGGCGCCGACGATGCCGGCCCAGTACGGATAGAACCCGACGACGTTGCGCACCATCGCCTTCTCGTCGGTGCGGTGGTGCAGGTCGTAGAAGAACCCGGTAGCGGGGTCCCACTGCTTCGCCAGCACGTCGGCCGCGACGGCGTCGGCGAGCGCGTCGAACTCGGCGGCGGAGCCGTTGCCGCCGTCGCCGCCGGTGTCGCCGCCGAGCAGCCGCGTCAGGCCGGCGACCCCGCGGGCATTGCGGTAGTGGTAGATGGCGCGGTCGACCCGTTTCAGCGGCGTGTACCCGGACCGGTCGCGAGGATCGGCAGGGTAGTCGTGGAAGGCCCAGTAGCTGGGTTGGTACTCCTTGCCGGTGAGGATGTGCTCGATTTCGACCGGCAGTTCGTCGCCGCCGGTGGCGAGCTTCACGCGTTCGCCGCGTACCTGCGCCGCCAGGGAGTCGCGCATGGCCGCCGCCCCGTCGGCGTCGCGGTGCACGAGGGCGTACTGGTAGCTCGCCCAGCCGAGGAAGTTCGCGTACGCGTGGAACTCGTCGGCGACCGTGCGGCTGCGATAGAGCCCGTCGTCGCCCTGGGCGGCTCGGAGCGTGCGCCAGAGGCCGGCGCCGAGTGACGGGTCGGGATGCCAGCGCGCCTCGAGCAGGTGCATCGGGCTGGACAGCGGGATCAGCTTGCTGAACTCCCAGCCGGCCGGCTGCCACGGCGTCTTCGTCATCTTGTGCGCGCGGCCCTCGTAGAACAGGGCGTCGGGCAGCCCGCCGATGCCAGGGAAGGCGAGGTTGTGCCGCAGCAGGAACCAGCGGTAGGCCCACGTGCGGGTGAGGAGCGGGTCGCTGCAGCTGAACGACGGGACGGGGTCGAACCAGCGCTGGTAGTGCTCCTCCTGCCGATGGATGACGGGGTGAGAGGACGCCGGCGCCGGGATGCGGCCGGCCGCCGCCGCGTGACCGTCGCCTCCCGCTGCCAGTTCGGCCGTGTCGTGCGCTGGCCGGGTGGCTGTGCCGGTCGCGGGGGCGTCCTTGTCGTCGGCGGGAGTGGCGGTGCCCGTCGCCGGCGTGGTGACACTGGTCGCGGAGGCGTCGGTCCCGTCGGCCGGAGTGGCGGTGCCGGTCGCGGGGATGGTTGTGCCGATCGCTGGGGTGGCGAGCACGCCGTCGGCGGGAGTGGTTGTGCCGCCGGCGGTGACGGCCGTGCCGGTCGCGGGGTCGGTTGTGCCGCTCAAGGTGTCGGCGAGCACGCCGTCGAGCCGGCCGGCGAGGTCGTCGCGGGTGGCCGTCTCCGCCAGCCCCAACGCCGCCGCGACGACGACGTCCAGCCGGCCGCCGGGCGGGATCGTCAGGCCGTTCCACAGCGCCGGCTCGGACGAGCGCACGAGCGCGACGACCGTGAAGCCGTGCCGTTCGACCGGCCGCGAGCCGAAGCCGCCGGCGCCGATCCAGGAGCGGTCGACGTCGAGGCGCAGCGTCACCGGATCGGCGCCCCGGTTGGTCCACAACTGTCGCGACACCGCGCAGTCGTCCCAGGTGACGAACTTGTCCTCGACCAGTTCGACGCCGCCGGTGGAGACCGCCGACACCGTGAGCCGGCTCGGCCGCCAGTGCGCCTCCCACGGCGCGGGCAGCTCCACGCCGGACACCGTGAACAGCAGCGGGATGTTGAGCTTGTGCACGAGATCGATCGCGCCGACGAAACCGGGCCGTTCGTCGAGGTAGTCGGCCCAGAGCCGGGCGCCGGTGGGCCCGAGCAGCAGCGTGCCGGGCCGGGTGCGCAGCCCGCGCCGCCCGGTGACCAGCGCGTCGTCGATCGATCTCATGGCAGGCCTCAGTTCCGCGCCGCCGCCAGGTGCGCGGCCGCCGCCTGCTCGAGGTGCACGAGGTCGGAGCTGACCGTCGCGAACGTGAACCCCTGCGCCAGCCGGCGGTGCGCCGTAGCGCCGTCGGGGCAGTGGATGCCCGCCGCGATGCCGCGCGCCGACGCCACGGCGGCGACCCGGCCGGCCGCCGCGTCGAGCTGGTCGGCCACCGCCGGATCGGTGGACGACGCGCCGCCGAGCGCCAGGGTGAGGTCGGACGGCCCGACGTAGACGCCGTCGAGGCCGGGTGTCGCCGCGATGGCCTCGACGTTCTCGAGCGCGGTCAGCGTCTCGATCATCACCGCGCAGAACACGTGCGCGTTGGCCTCGGCCGGGGCCGGGCCGATGCGCAGGCCTGCCCGCATGGGCCCGTAGCTGCGGCCGCCGTCGGGTGGGTAGCGGCAGGCCCGGACGGCGGCCGCGGCCTGCTCGGCGGTGTCGACCAGCGGCACGATGACGCCGTGGGCGCCGGCGTCGAGCGCCTGCCCGATGAAGGTGAGGTCGTTGGCCGGCACCCGGACCAGGCCCGCGCTGCGTCCTCCGGCCTCGATCGCCAGCAGCGCGGCCAGCCAGCCACGGTAGTCGAGCAGGCCGTGCTGCGCGTCGATGCCGACGTAGTCGTAGCCGAGCCGGGCGATGCGCTCGGTGCCGACCGGGTTGTCGGTGGCGATCCAGTAGCCGACGGAGCGCTCGCGGCGGCGCAGGCGCCCGACGGCGTCGAAGGCGGCGGAGGTGGTCACAAGCGGGACTCCAGACTCTCAGCGGTTGTAGGCGGGCATCGGGCCGCGCAGCCGCCGGCCCACATCGTCGCAGTGGTCCACGACGTCGGCGGGCAGCGGCCCGCGCGCCAACGCCGCCAGGTTCGCCGTCAGGTGCGCCGGCTTCGACGCGCCCAGCAGCACCGACGCGACCACCGGCCGCGAGGCCAGCCAGCGCAGCGCCAGCTCGGGCAACGACACCCCGGCGTCGGCCGCGATGGCCGACAGCGCGCCGACCGCCTCGAACATGCGCGGGTCCCAGTAGCGCTCGCGGTACATCGGCGACAGCCGGGAGGTGGCGAACCGGCCCTCGCCGGGCGCCGTCTCGAAGCTGTACCGGCCGGACAGCAGGCCTCCGCCCAGTGGGTTGTACACCATGGTCTCGATGCCGCTGGTCCGGGCGAACCCGGCGTACTCGTCGTCGATGCGGCGGGCGACGAGGTTGTAGAGCTGCTGCGCGACGACCGGGCCGGGAAGACCGGCGGCGGCGAACAACTGGCGCAGTTCGGCGATCTGCCAGGCGGCGAAGTTGGACACTCCGACGCGGCCGATCAGCCCCTCTTGCGCCAGTGCGGCGACCTCGCCGACGGTCTCGGCCGGCGGCGTGGCGGGATCGGGCTGGTGCAGGTAGAACAGGTCGACGTGGTCGAGGCGCAGGCGTCGCAGGCTGCCCTCGAGGCAGGCCCGGACGGCCCGCGGCGACAGCGGCGGCGCGTCGCCGGCATCGGGGTGTGGCATGCCGGCCTTCGTCGCGACGGTGAACCGGCCCGGCCGCCTGGCCAGGAGGTCGCCGAGCATTTCCTCGGTGGCGCCGCCGGCGTACGCGTTGGCGGTGTCGATCTCGGTGACGCCGGCGTCGAGGGCGAGGTCGAGCATGCCGGCCGCGGTGTCGTGGTCGACGGTGTCGCCGAAGGTCATGGTGCCGAGTACGGCGCGGGGGATGGTCACGAGACGGCTCCTGCACTGGTCGCGGGGGCGAACAGCCGTGGCTTGCGCCCGGTGATGAGTGCGGGGTCGAGCGCCGCGCGGCGCAGCCGGCGGGTGTAGTCGTGCTGCGGCCGGGCCAGCACCTCCTCGGTGGGACCGTGCTCGACGAACCGTCCCTCGGACATGACGGCGACCTCCTGGCTGATCTCGCGGACCACACCGAGGTTGTGCGAGATGAACAGGTAGGCGATGCCCTCCTGCTGCTGCAGCTCGCGCAGGAGATCGAGCACCTGAGCCTGCACCGAGACGTCCAGGGCACTGGTGGCTTCGTCGCAGATGAGGACCTTCGGCCGGCTGGCCAGCGCTCGCGCGATGCCGATGCGTTGTCGCTGGCCACCGGAGAACTCGGGCGGCCGCCGGTGGGCGTGCTCGGGCTTCAGGCCGACCCGTTCCAGCAGTTCGACGGCCTGCCGGCGGCGCTCGGCGCGGTCGCCGACGCCGCGCAGCCGGAGCGGCTCGGCGACGATACCGGCCGCCGTGAGGTGTGGGTCGAGTGAACCGTAAGGATCCTGGAAGATCATCTGGATGTCGCCGCGGAGCGGCCGCAGTTCCTTCTCGGTGAGCGCGGCGAGGTCGCGCCCGGCGTAGCGGATCGATCCCGCGGCCGGGGTCTCGAGCCGCACCAGCGTGCGGGCCAGCGTCGATTTCCCGCAGCCCGACTCGCCGACGACGGCCAGCGTGCGGCCGGCCGCGAGGTCGAAGCCGACGCCGTCGACGACGCGGTGGCGCTGACCGTGGGTGGTGAACTCGACGGCGAGGTCGCGTACGGAGAGCAGGGGGTCGTTCCTGCTGGTCATCTCAGTCTCCTTCCCAGGCGCCCAGCCGCGGCACGGCGTCGAGCAGCCGGCGGGTGTACTGCTGCTCCGGCGCGCCGACGACGGCCTCGACCTCGCCGCTCTCGACGAACCGGCCGTCGCGCATGACGTGGACGCGGTCGCTGACCAGCCGGGCCACACCGATGTCGTGGGTGATCATCAGGATGCCGGCCGACGTGCGGTCCTGGAGGTCCATCAGGAGGTCGAGGATGCCGGCCTGCACGGTGACGTCGAGCGCGCTGGTGGGCTCGTCGGCGACCAGGAGGTGGGGGTCGATGGCCAGCGCCATCGCGATGAGCACCCGCTGCAGCATGCCGCCGGACAGCTGGTGCGGGTAGGCGTCGAGGCGGCGCCGCGGTTCGGTGATGCGCACGGCCCCGAGCAGATCGGCGGCGTGCTCGCGGCGGGCCGTCCGGGACAGCGACGGGTCGTTGCGGGCGAGCACCTCGCCGAGCTGGCGGCCGACGGTCGCCACGGGGCTGAGTGCGGTCATCGGGTCCTGCGGGATCATCGCCAGCGTCCGCCCGCGCAGCTTCGCCGCCTCGCGCGGCCGCGCGACCACGTCGACGCCGTCGACGAGACAGCGCCCGGACACGACGGCGAGGTTGGGCGGCAGCAGCGCCTGGACCGCCATGGCGGTGGTCGACTTGCCGCTGCCGGACTCGCCGATCAGCGTGACGGTCTCGGACCGGCCGACCGTGAACGAGACGCCGTCGACCGCGCGGACCACCCCGCCGGGCGTCATCAGCTCGACCTGCAACTCCTGGACGTCGAGCAACGTCATTGCGACTCTCCCTTCGCCGCACGCGACCGGGACACGCGGTCGCGCAGCCCGTCGCCGAGGAGGTTGACGCCGACCACCAGGAGCACGATGACCAGGCCGGTCAGCGTGACCAGCCACCACGAGGTGGTGATGTAGCCCTGGCCGTCGGAGATGATGCGCCCCCACGTCGGGTGTGGCCGCTCGACCCCGGCGCCGAGGAAGCTCAGCGCGCTCTCCAGGAGCACCGCCTGCGCCAGGAGCAGCAGCATGACCACGACGACCTGGTTGACGATGTTCGGGACGACGTGGCGCATCAGCACCGCCGCCCGCCGCAGGCCGAGCACCCGCGCCGCGGCGACGTACGGCTTCTCGCGTTCGACCAGCACCATCGCGCGGGTGAGCCGGGCCGGCTCGGGCCACTGCGCGAACGCGATGACGAGCGTGATGACGGTGATGGACGGGCCGAACAGTGCCACCACGAGCAGCAACAGCAGGAGCAGCGGCACCGACATCTGCGCCTCGAGCAGCCGCGACACGACGGCGTCGACCCGGCGGCCGTAGTAGCCCGCCGCCGCACCGGCGACGACGCCGACCACACCGGACACCAGCACCGCCAGCACGCCGATGGTGAGCGACACCTGGCCGCCGTGCAGGATGCGCGAGAGGAGGTCGCGGCCGAGCTGGTCGGTGCCGAACAGGTGGCCGTCGGTGAACGGCGGCAGCCGGCGCTGGGAGAGGTCCTGCGCCAGTGGGTCGGGCAGCGGCAGCACGTTGGCCAGGAGGATCGGCACGACCACGATGCCGGCCAGCACCGCCCCGAGCACGATCTTGAGCCGGCTGGCCCGGCGGCGCAGCGCCGCGGCGGAGGACTTGAGCCGGTCGGCCGTGACGGCGCTCGGCCGGGTGGCCTGTGCCTGCGTCGTCATCGCGACACCGCCTTTCCGACACGCACCCGCGGATCGAACAGCGGGTACAGGAGATCGACGAGCAACTGGACGCCGATGGCCAGCAGGCTGGTCACCAGCACGGTCGCCTGGATGAGGGGGTAGTCGCGGGTCTCCAGCGCCCGGACCACCAACGAGCCGATGCCGGGCCAGGCGAACACCACCTCGACCACCACGACGCCGTTGAGCATGGCGGCGAACCTCGTGCCCAACGCCGTCACCACCGGGATGGAGGAGTTGGCGAAGGCGTAGCGCCACGTCAGCGCGCGTTCGGCGACGCCGCGGGACCGCGCCACCGTGACGTACGGCGCGGCGAGGTTGCCGGCCATCTCGCGATGCACCAGCCGGGAGATCAGCGCGATCTGCAACAGCGCGATGGTGACCGCCGGCAGCACCAGCGCGGACCACGACGTGAACCCGGACGCCGGGAAGATCGGCACCACGACGGACAGCAGCGTGAGCAGCATGATGCCGGTCCAGAACTCCGGCATGGACTGTCCGGCGATGGTGCCGATGTTGGCGCCGACGTCCCAGCCGCTGTTGGCGCGGCGGGCGGTGAAGATGCCCAGCGGGATGGCGATGAGCGCCGTCAGCAGGATGGCCGCGCCCGCCAGGGTGATGGTGTAGGGCAGGCGGTCGAGGACGACCTCGAGCGCCGGCTGGCGGAACGAGTAGGACAGGCCGAGGTCGCCCTGCACCAGCCCGGTGATGAAGTGCCAGTACTGCTGCGGGACCGAGCCGGTCAGCCCGAGCTCCTCGCGGATGGCCTGGAGGTCCGCCGTCGTCGCCGTGGGCCCGCCGATGGCGGCGGCAGGGTCGCCCGGCGCCAGCCGGACCAGCACGAACACCGTCGAGACGATGAGGAACACCGTGAGCAGGCTCTGCGCGACCCGCAAGGCCAGATAGCGCGCCATGGTCACCCCTCCTCGAGCCGCACGGCGGCGAGGTCGTAGGAGTTGATGGGCAGCAGGTCGAGGCCGCTCACGGTGTCGCGATGGGCGAGCAGGACGTCCTGCGTGAACGCCCACATGGCCGGCCAGAGGTCCCAGATGGACTGCTGGACGTCCTGCAGCAGCGTGGAGCGACGCTGGTCGTCGGTCTCGGCCGCCGCCGCGGTGATGCCGGAGGCGATGTCGTCGTAGACGAAGCCCATGAACGCGTCGCCGGTCTGCTCCATCTCGGGGGTGCCTGCGAACAGGCCCTGCAGGCTGGTGAGCGCCAGGCCGGTCTGGTTGCCGTAGCCGTTGCCGATGATGTCGAAGTCGCCGCCGCGGCCCTGCCGCCAGGTGGGGAGGTCGCCACCGGGCTCGAACTGGCGCAGGTGCACCCGGACGCCGACATCGCCGAGCATCTGCGCGACCGCCTCCATGACATAGGCGTCGGAGGCGAACTCGCCGGACTCCCAGATGACCGTCAGCTCGAGGTCGTCGACGCCCTCGGCGTCGAGCATCTGCTTGGCCTTGCGGGGGTCGAACGCGAACTGCCCGACCTCGACCGCGCCGTCGAGGCTGAGTGGGACGACGCCGTTCGTAGGCGTGACGCTGTCGAGCAGGACATCGCGCACGATGCTCTCGCCGTCGATGGCCAGGCTCAGTGCCTGTCGCACCGACGCCTTCGACAGCGGATGCTCGGGCGGTTTGCGGAAGTTGTAGAACAGCTGCACCAGGCGGGTGCCCTCGGCCTGCAGCAGGCTGATGCCCGGCAGGCCGTCGAGCTGCTCGGCGGAGTCGGGTGAGATGGAGTCGATGACGTCGACCTCGCCGCTGCGCAGCGCCAGCACCCGGCTGGTCTCCTCGGGCAGGAACCGGATGCGCACCTGGTCGACCCCCGGCGCCGGGCCCCAGTAGCCGGGGTTCGCCGCCAGCGTGTAGTCGCCGGTGCCGCGGTTGGCGTTGGCGACCACGTACGGGCCGCTGCCGACACCGTCGGCCAGCTCTTCGGGCAGGTTGGTGGCCGCCGGGGAGATGAGGATGTTGCTCATGAGGGAGTCGAGCCCCACCAACGGACGCTGCGTGACGAGGTCGAACGTTCGGTCGTCGACCTGCCGCACCGTCGGCCACTCGGGGAACTGGTTGCCGACGAACGACGCCTCGACCTGCTGGTACATCTGCAAGGCCGTGTCGACGTCGGCCACCGTGACCGGTGAGCCGTCGGAATACACCGCCTCGGGACGCAGCCGCACCCGCCACGCCGTCGGCGAGACGAGTTCGAAGCTCTCGGCCAGCACCGGCTCGGCGCGCAGGCCGTCGCCGATGCGGGTGAGCGCCTGCCGCACGGCCCGCTGGACCGTGACGTGCGCGTCGAACTGGTTGAGCTTGTTGTCCAGGCTGACCAGCGATCGGTTCAGCGCCAGCGTCAAGGTGCCGGCGCCGGACGTGCCGGTGGGGCCGGCACAGGCCGCGAGCGCCGGGCCGAGCGCGATGCCGGCGCCGGCCGCGAAGCCGGCCCGCAGCAGCTCGCGGCGGCTGAGGCCGCGGCGCTGCCGTGCGTTGCCGTTCATCGTCACCTCCGGGTGTCCGCGAAGTTGTGCGGATCACACTTGCACCTTTGCGCGAAACGCGCAAGTAACGTAGCGTTCATTCATGCCGGGAAGATTCATCCCGGCGCAGGGTTCCGACCGGCCGCTTCCGTATCGACGGCCGTATCGACGCAGGAAGGAGTGTGTTCATGGAAGAAACAGTGGTGCTGCTCGCCGACGATCTGACCGGTGCGGCGGAAGCCGCCGCCGCCTTCGCCATGCGCACTCCGCGCATCGTCAGTCTCGACGCACTGCGCTCCCTGCGCGCATCGCACACAGTCGGCGTGGTCGCCGTCGACACCGACTCACGCTATGTCAGCCCGGAGCTGGCCGCCGAACGGTGCCGCGCGGCGCTCGCGCTGCTGCCGCCCGGCCTCGTGGTCAAGAAGATCGACTCGACGCTGCGCGGGCCGCTGGCGGCCGAGGTGGCGGCGCTGCGCGAGCTGGGCGGGCTGCTCGTGGTCTCGCCCGCGCTGCCCGCGCTGGGGCGCACGGTCGTCGGCGGCGTGGTCCTGGTCGACGGCGTGCCGCTCGACCGGTCCGCGGCATGGGCGGCCGAGGCGCGGCCGGCGCCCACGTCGGTGGCCGAGGCGCTGGCGCCGCTGCCGGTGGTGACGGTCTCGCTCGCCGCGGTGCGCGGCGGCGTGGACGCTCTGGCGACGGCGCTGCGCGTGGCGGCTGACCGCCGCCAGGTCGCGGTCTGCGACGCCGAGACCGACGACGACCTCGACCGTATCGTCGTGGCCGCGCTGGCGGCCGCCGCCGGTGACCTGCCGGTCCGATGGGCCGGATCGGCCGGTCTGGCGCATGCGCTGGCCCGCGCGCAGGTGGCGGCGGACGCCTCGCCGTCGGGCGGGTCGCAGGGTGGGGTGGCGTCGGTTGGTGGGCGGCCGGGTTCGCCACCGGGAGGGGTGGCGTCGGCTGCTGGACGGACGGGGTTGCCGCCGGGAGGGGTGGCGTCGGCTGCTGGACGGACGGGATCCCCACCGGGGGTGGCGTCGGCTGGTGAGCAGACGGGGTTGCCGCCGGGTCGGGTGGCGTCGGCTGCTGGACGGACGGGGTTGCCGCCGGGAGGGGTGGCGTCGGTTGGTGAGCAGACGGGATCCCCACCGGGGGTGGCGTCGGCTGGTGAGCAGACGGGGTTGCCGGGGGTGGCGGCCGGCGGGGGTGGCCAGCTCGGGCCGCTGTCGGCCGGGCCGATCCTGTTCGTCGTCGGCACGGCGGCAGCGGCGGCGCGCGCCCAGCTGGCGGCGCTGGCCGAGCACGTCGAGACCGTGGTCGAGCTCGATCCCGGCGAACTCGCCCGTCTCGCCGGCATCGCCGATCCGCCGGGCATCGCTGGTCCGGCCGAACCTGCTGGTCCTGCCGGGCCTGTTGGTCCTGCCGGGCCCGGTGGTCCGGCCGGGCCTGTTGGTCCCGTTGGGCCCGGTGGTCCGGCCGAGCCTGCTGGCCCCGTCGGGCCCGGTGGTCCTGCCGCGCCCGGTGGTCCGGCCGAGCCTGCTGGCCCCGTCGGGCCCGGTGGTCCTGCCGCGCCCGCTGGTCCCGCCGGCCTGGCCGAAGTCGCGCACGACCTCGCCGTCCGCGCCGACGGCCGCACGGCCGTCGTCCATCTTGCTGACGCCGCCGGGGCGGCACGGTCGCCGATGGCGGTGGAGGCGTTGGCGCGGGTGGTCGCGCCGGCCGCCCGTGAGCATCCGGCGCTCGTGCTCACCGGCGGCGAGACCGCGCGCGCCGTCCTCGTCGCCATCGGTGCCGGCGAGCTGCACGTCCGCGAAGCGTGGGACGACGGCGTCGTCGTCAGCGCCACGCCCGACGGCCGGATCGTCGTCACCAAACCCGGCGCGTTCGGCGGTCCGCACGCGCTCGTGCGCATCGCCGAGCGCCTCTCCGGCACCCGGCACCCGCACGTCGAGCACAGCCCGCACGAGGAGGACACATGAAGACACCCCTGGTCGCCGTCACCATGGGCGACGGCGCCGGCGTCGGCCCCGAGGTCGTCGTACGGGCGCTGGCCGACCCAGAGGTGCGGTCGCTGTGCCGGCCGGTGGTCGTCGGCGATCTCCGGCGGTTGCGCGACGCCGCCCGCATCACCGGGGTCGAGGTCGAGGTGCGGGCGATCGGCGGGCCGGAGGATGCCGCGTTCGAGCCGGGCACGATCGACGTCATCGATCTCGGGCTGCTGCCGGACGATCTTCCGTACGGCGTGCTGTCGGCGGTCGCGGGCGACGCGGCGTACCAGTACGTGAAGGTGGCCAGCGAGCTGGCCGTCGCCGGGCGCGTGCAGGCCATCTGCACGGCACCGCTCAACAAGGAGGCGCTGCACGCGGGCGGTCATCCGTACCCCGGACACACCGAGTTGCTGGCCGAGCTGTGTGGCGTCGACGAAGTGTCGATGATGCTGTCGACGCCCACGGTGAAGGTCATCCACGTCACCACCCACATCGGGCTGGTCGACGCCATCGAGCGCATCGACGACGCGCTGGTCGAGCGGACCATCCGGCGCGGCGACGCGACCCTGCGCGACGCCGGCCTGGCCAGGCCACGGCTCGGCGTGTGCGGCATCAACCCGCACGCCGGCGAGAACGGGTTGTTCGGCCGCGGCGAGGAGGCCGAGAAGATCGTCCCGGCGGTGGAACGGTGCCGTGCCGACGGCCTCGACGTGCACGGCCCGCTGCCCGCCGACACCGCGTTCTTCCTGGCCGGCCGCGGCGACTACGACCTCATCGTGGCGATGTACCACGACCAGGGGCACGGCCCGGTGAAGGTGCTCGGGCTCGAGGCGGGCGTGAACATCAGCGTCGGGCTGCCGGTCATCCGCACGTCCGTCGACCACGGCACGGCGTTCGACATCGCCGGCACCGGCCGCGCCGACGCCGGTAGCATGATCGAGGCTCTGCGCCAGGCGGCCGCGCTCGCGCCGAGCCCGTAGCGAGCGAGGTGGGGGATGAACGACCGGCTGACCGCACGCGACCGGCGACGCGCCATCGTCGACATGGCGTGGACCGACGGGCGGGCCGGGGTCGGCCAGCTGGCGGTGCACTTCGGCGTCACCGAGTCGACCATCCGCCGCGACCTCGCGCTGCTCACGTCACAGGGCCAGCTCGCCCGCACCTACGGCGGCGCCATGGCGCACGGTCTCGTCTACGAGGCCTCACTGGGCCAGCGGGCACGGGAAGGGTTCCGGCAGAAGCAGTCCATCGCCGCCTGGGCGGCCGAGCAGATCGGCCCCGGCGAGACCGTCCTCCTCGACGCCGGCACCACCACCGGGCAACTCGCTCGTGAGCTGCGCGAACGCGATCAGCTCACGGTCGTCACCATCGGGCTGACGGTGCTCAACGAGCTGGCCGACGCTGACGGCGTCGACGTGCTGTGCCTGGGCGGGCGGCTGCGGCACATCAGCCAGGGCCTGGTCGGGCCGTTCGCCGAGGCGGCGCTGGAACGCATCACGGCCGACCGCGCCTTCCTCGGCGCCGACGCCGTCACCGTCGAGAACGGGATCTGCGAGGCCAACCTCGAACAGACCCGCCTCAAGGAGATGATGATGACGCGCGCCGAGCAGGTGTACGTGCTGGCCGACGCCAGCAAGCTCGGACAGCGTCCGTTCCACGCGTGGGCGCGCATGCCCCCGTCGTGGACACTGGTCACAGACGACGGCGCCGCACGCGCCGAAGTGGAGCGATTCCGCGCGGCGGGCGTCGAGGTGATCGTCACCGGCACCAAGGTCGCGACCTGACCGACGGGAGGCCCCATGACCGGCACACACGCGCACAGGCGCCGTTTCCCCGGTGACGCAGTGGGTAACGCTGACGACATGACGTTGCTGACGATCGGGGCCGGGCAACTCGACGAAGCCCGGCTCTCGTCCGCCGGACGGGCGTCGCGGACCCTGCACAGCGGCTCCCGGTTGCGCCAGACCCTCATCGCGCTCACCGCAGGCACGCGCATGAACGAGCACCAGAGCCCCGGCGACGCGACCGTGCACTGCCTGCAAGGCCACGTCACGTTGCGCACGCGCGACCGCGTCATCGCCGTCGGCGCCGGTCAGCTCGTCGACGCGCCGCCGGAACGGCACGACGTCCTCGCCGACGAGGACTCCCTGATCATCCTCACCGTCGGCGTTGTCTGACCCCGGCCACGCGTCGTCAGTCGCGGCGCGGACGGGCCGCCCGGCCCCAGGCGTCGAGCAGCCGCGCGGCCGACCCGCCGACCGGGCCGACGACGTCCTCGAGGTCCCCCGGCAGCGTCGCCGACTCGACCGCCGGCAGCGCCTGCGCGGCGTCGTCGATCAGCGACGAGCACACCGCCAGCAGGTACTCGGGCACGACGAGGCGCGGGTCGACGCAGCCGACGACGGGAACGCCGGCCGCCGCGATGAGCGGGAACACCGTCCCCGGGATGCCGATGGCAACTTCGGCCCGCGCCGACGCCTGCAGCGACGAGACCGCGCTGATCTCGTAGCGGCTCCACAGCGCCGGGTTCTCCCGCGGGTGCAGGCCGACGAGGACGTGCTTGCCGGCCGCCTCGAGCGCAGCCGCGGCGTCGAGCAGCAGCTGCGTGCCGGGCGCGGCGCCACCGGTCTGGTCGGGGTAGGTGACGCTGGTGAGGACGAGGACGGTGCCCGGCTCCGGCGCCGGCGTCGGCAGCGTGTCGGTCTGCGGCGAGCCGACGACGCGGACCCGGCGGTGGGTGCCGAGGTGCCCGGCGAACGACCGGCCCTCCGCCGCCGACGAGGACGTGACCAGCCGTAGCCGCCGCTCGAACTCGTGCGCCCGGGCCGCCTCCGTGGCGTTGAGGTAGGCCAGCGACGACGCGGCCAGCGGCGTGTGCCGGCCGGCCGCCGCGGCGCAGTCGGCGGGCCAGTCGGTCGCCCCGGTGACGACGAGCAGGTCGGCCGCCGGGTCGTCGTCGGGTGTGACGACCGGGACGGTCTCGCCGGGCGCGACCTGCGACAGGTCCGGGACCAGCTGCCGGACGTCCCAGCGGCGGCGCGCGATCTCGGCCAGCAGTGGCCGCACGTGGTATGTGCCCCACGGCTCGTTCGTGGCGACGAGGATCCGCGGCGGCCGGACGGCGGCGGACGCCGCGGGCACACCGGCGGCGGCCATACCGAGGCCGCCCAGGCCGAGGCCGGCCAGCGAACCGGCGACGAAGGAACGACGGGACGGGCGGGACGAAACGGTCATGCGGCGCACCGTACCCACTCCGGCCGGCGCCGGCGTGAACGCTCGGTGAACCGCCCTGGCCAGGCCCGGCGGGGCGTGGTGAGGAGGAGGCGTGATGAGGAGGGGCGTGGGTGAGGAGGGCGTGGGAGCGAGCAGGGGCGACGGCTAGCGGGGCGGAGCGGGCAGGCGGGAGTGGGCAGCGGGAGTGGGCAGCGGGAGTGGCAGGGCGGGAGTGGCAGGGGTGACGTCCCTTGGCGTGGTGGAGTTCCCGGCCCGCTTGAGCGTCGTCGTGTCGACGGTGGCGTAGGGCGGCCATCGTGCGACGGTCAGTGAGACCTGACTAGGGATCTCACGAGAGGACACGAACGCACGATGGCCTTGGACCATGCTGCCCTACTTGAGGTGCTCGAGGCGATGCGGGCCGCTGACGTGGACGATCGGGTTCGCACCGCGGCGCAGGCGATGTATCAGGCGTTGATCGAGGCCGAGGCGACGGCGGTGATCGGCGCCGGTCCGTGGGAACGCAGCGCGGATCGGACCGCGCACCGCAACGGCTCGCGACCGCGGACCCTGTCGACCACGGCCGGGGATCTGGAGTTGCGCATTCCCAAGTTGCGCACCGGGTCGTTCTTCCCCTCCCTGTTGGAGCGGCGCCGCCGAGTCGACCAGGCGTTGTTCGCCGTGATCATGGAGGCCTACCTGCACGGGGTGTCGACCCGCAAGGTCGACGACCTGGTCAAGGCGCTGGGCGCGGACAGCGGGATCTCCAAGTCGGAGGTGTCGCGGATCTGCGCCGACCTCGACGCCGAGGTCTCCAGCTTCCGGGACCGGTCGCTGGCCGATCAGGCCTATCCGTACGTGTTCCTCGACGCCACCTACTGCAAGGCTCGGGTGAACCGCCGCGTGGTGTCCCAGGCGGTGGTCATCGCCACCGGCGTCACCGCCGACGGGCGCCGCGAGGTGCTCGGATTCGACGTCGGTGACAGCGAGGACGGCGCGTTCTGGACCGCGTTCCTGCGCTCGTTGAAGGCCCGCGGGCTGGGCGGTGTCCAGCTGGTCATCTCCGACGCCCACACCGGCCTCAAGCACGCCATCGCCTCGGTGCTGCTCGGGGCGGCCTGGCAGCGCTGCCGGGTGCACTTCCTACGCAACGTGCTCGCCCAGGTCCCCAAGGGCAACGCCGAGATGGTGGCCGCGGCGATCCGCACCATCTTCGCCCAGCCCGACGCCGAGCACGTGCACGAGCAGTTCGACGTCATCGCCACCATGCTCGGCCGGCAACTACCCAAGGTCGAACAGATGCTGCGCGACGCCAGTAACGATCTCCTCGCGTTCGCGGCGTTCCCGATCAGTCACTGGAAGAAGATCTGGTCGACCAACCCGCTGGAACGGCTGAACAAGGAGGTCAAACGCCGCACCGACGTCGTCGGAGTGTTCCCCAACCCCGCCGCCCTGCTCCGCCTGGCCGGCGCTGTCCTGGTGGAGGCCCACGATGAATGGCAGGTCGCCGCCGAACGCCGCTACCTCTCCGAAGCCTCCATGGCGCTACTCACCACACCCACCACCAAGGAGGTGGCCAAACCCGAACTCATGACGGCATGATCTAACCCACTGACCCCGCACAGTGGTCGAAGAACTCCACCTCTCAGCGGGACGTCACCGTGGCAGGGCGAGGGCTAGCGGGGCGGAGCGGGCAAGCGGGGCGGAGCGGGCAAGCGGGAGCAGGGCGGGAGCGGCAGGCGGGAGCGGGCGGGGCGGGAGCGGCTGGCGGGAGTGGGCGGGGCGAGGGCTAGCGGGGCGGAGCGGGCAAGCGGGAGCAGGGCGGGAGCGGCTGGCGGGAGTGGGCGGGGCGAGGGCTAGCGGGGCGGAGCGGGCAAGCGGGAGCAGGGCGGGAGCGGCAGGCGGGAGCGGGCGGGGCGGGAGCGGCTGGCGGGAGTGGGCGGGGCTGGGAGTGGGCGGGGCGGGAGTGGGCGGGGCGGGAGTGGGCGGGGCTGGGAGTGGGCGGGGCGGGAGTGGGCGGGGCTGGGAGTGGGCGGGGCTGGGAGTGGGCGGGGCTGGGAGTGGGCGGGGCTGGGAGTGGGCGGGGCGGGAGTGGGCGGGGCTGGGAGTGGGCAGGGCGGGAGCGAGCACGAGCTACCAGGAGACCGGGCGGCCGTCGCGGAAGAAGGCGCCCGTCGGGCCGTCGTCGGGGAGGGTGGCTGCCCAGACGATGCCGGCCGCGCCGGACTCGACCGGCCGCCCGCCCGGCCCGCCCATGTCGGTCGCCACCCAGCCGGGACAGATCGAGTTGACCAGGATCCGGTCGCGCCGCAGCTCGTCGGCCAGCATCCGCGTCACCGCGTTGAGCGCCGCCTTCGTCATGCTGTAGGCGGGCGTGCCGCCGCCCATGCTCGCCAGCGACCCGCCCTCGCTGGACACGTTGACGATGCGCGGATGGGCGCTCGCGCGCAGCAGCGGGAGCAGCGTCATCGCCAGCCGCCAGGGACCGTAGACGTTGGTCTCGGCGGCCTCGCGGACGACGTCGAGGTCGGCGGAGGCGGCGCGCTGCCAGGTGTCGTAGTGGATGGCGGCGTTGTTGACGAGGACGTCGACGCGGGCGAACTCGGCCGACAGGAACCGGGCCAGCTCGTCCGCGTGCGACGGTACGGTGACGTCGAGGCGGACGGGGACGACGTCACCGGCCAGCCCCGCGGCCGCCGACCGGGCCGCCTCCGGCGAACGGGCCGTCAGCACGACGGTGTGCCCGCGGGCGGCCAGCTGCCGGCACACCTCCAGGCCGATGCCGCGGTTGCCGCCCGTGACGACGGCGACCGGCGGCGTCCGCGGTCCGGTCGCGGTCAAGCGACCCGCCCGCCCGCGCCGGCCTCGCACCGCGCCGTGGCGGCCTCGGTCAGCGCGCGGTCGCCCTCCTCGTACGTGGCGTGCAGCGTGATGGCGGCGATGCGGTCGCCGGAAACACGGACGTCGTACCAGCCGGCCACCATCCAGGTGGAGCGGCGCTCGCCGTCGACGAGGTGGTGGTACCCGCGGACGGTGGTGGTGCGGCGGTCGCCGTCGGCGAGGACGGGGCCGGTCAGGTGCTGCGTCGCGTCGAAGCCGGGCAGCAGCGCACGCCAGCGCGCCACCACCTCGGGGCCGGCCACGGTTTCGGGCGAGCCGCCCCACAACGAGGTGTAGTCGAGCCGCACCTCGTCGGCGAGGACGGCCAGCACGCCGTCCCAGTCCAGCGTGTCGACGGCGTGCAGCAGGGAGGTCACCGAGTCGGTCATGACGCCGAGCCTGCCAAACGCCCGGCCGGCGGCGGAGGGTCCGATCCTGCGGTCCTCGCCGGGCGCAGGTCGGACGGCAGGAAGCCGGTGTGCCGGCGGAACACCCGGCGGAAGTGGCTGACGTTCGTGAGGCCGACCGCGTAGGCGACCTCCGGCACGCTCAACCGGCTGCCGAGCAGCAGCGACTTGGCCCGTTCCATGCGCCGCGACGTGACGTACTCGTGCGGCGCGAGGCCGGTGGACGCCTTGAAGGCGCGGGCGAAGTGGAACGGGCTCAGCGTCGCGGCGGCGGCGAGGTCGTCGACGGTGAGAGCGTCACCCAGGCGCGCCTCGACGACGTCGGCGACGCGGCCGAGCAGCACGCGGTCCAGCCGCCCGGCGGCGGCCCGCCCGGCGGCGGCCCGCCCGGCAGCGGCCCGCCCGGACGGCACCAGACCCGCGTAGTACCCGACGACGTGCTCGGCCAGCCGGTGCGCGAGCACCCCGGCCCGCACGTCGTCGACGTCGGCGAGGCCCAGGTGGGCGCGCTTGAGGATGGACGCGGTCCCGAGCACGACGGCGTCGCGCACGCCACGCAGCGGCTCGATCTCCGGCGTACGCGACGACCCCGCCGCGGCCCGCAGCAGCGCGTCGTCCGGGTAGATCTCGACCAGCTCGTCGGTGCGGGTGACCTCGCTCCAGTACACCCGCGACCGCCCGTTCGCGAACACGTCGCCGGGTCGGATGTCGAACCGGTCGCGCCGTCCGTCGGACTCGGTGACGACGCCGTCGTGCTCGGCGAACGTGACGCCGATCTGCTGCTCGCCGCTGACCGTCACCTCGCCGCTGGGCGGGTGCCAGCAGTACACCGACCGCAGCCCCGGCCAGCGCAGCTCCGAGCGCCGAGCGTGCGGTCCTGGGTCCATGTCCCCAGTATCGGACGTCCCGGATTCCGGACCCACGTCTCTCCAGCCGGACGACGGTACTAGCGTGGCTCCATGACCGTGACACCCTCGAAGCCCGACCTGAAGCCACACTCCCGGGCGGTCACCGACGGTCTCGAACGCGCCGCCGCCCGTGGGATGCTGCGCGCCGTCGGCATGGGCGATGACGACTGGGAGAAGCCGCAGATCGGGGTCGCCTCGTCCTGGAACGAGATCACGCCCTGCAACCTGTCCCTCGACCGCCTCGCGAAGGCGTCGAAGGAAGGGGTACACGCCGGCGGCGGTTTCCCGCTCGAGTTCGGCACCATCTCGGTGTCCGACGGCATCTCCATGGGCCACGAGGGCATGCACTACTCGCTGGTGTCGCGCGAGGTCATCGCCGACTCCGTCGAGACGGTCTTCGGCGCCGAGCGGCTCGACGGCGCCGTGCTGCTGGCCGGCTGCGACAAGTCCGCTCCGGCCATGCTCATGGCGGCCGCGCGGCTCGATGTCGCGGCCACGTTCCTGTACGCGGGGTCGATCCTGCCGGGCAAGGTCGGCGACCGCGACGTCACCATCATCGACGCGTTCGAGGCGGTCGGCGCGTGCGCCCGCGGGCTCATCACCCGCGAGGAGGTCGACGAGATCGAGCGGGCCATCTGTCCCGGCGAGGGCGCCTGCGGCGGCATGTACACCGCCAACACCATGGCCAGCGCCGCCGAGGCGCTCGGCATGTCGCTGCCGGGCAGCGCCGCGCCGCCCGCCGTCGACCGCCGCCGCGACGGCTACGCGCGCAAGTCCGGCGAGGCCGTCGTTGAGCTGCTGCGCCGCGGCATCACCACCCGCGACATCCTGACGAAGGAGGCGTTCGAGAACGCCATCGCCGTCGTCATGGCGGTCGGCGGGTCCACCAACGCCGTCCTGCACCTCATGGCCATCGCCTACGAGGCCGGGGTGAAGCTCGAGCTCGACGACTTCAACCGCATCGGCGACCGCGTCCCGCACCTCGCCGACGTCAAGCCGTTCGGCCGCTACGTCATGACCGACGTCGACCGCGTCGGCGGCGTGCCGGTCATCATGAAGGCGCTGCTCGACGCCGGTCTCATGCACGGCGACGCGCTCACCGTCACCGGGAAGACGCTGGCCGAGAACCTCGCCGACATCGCGCCGCCCGACGTCGACGGCAAGATCATCCACGCCATGGGCGACCCCATCCACCAGACCGGCGGCCTGACCATCCTGCGCGGCTCGCTCGCGCCCGACGGCGCCGTCGTCAAGTCGGCAGGCTTCGACACCGCCGTCTTCGAGGGCACCGCCAAGGTGTTCGACGGCGAGCGCGGCGCCATGGACGCCGTCGAGAACAACACGCTGGAGAAGGGCGACGTCATCGTCATCCGCTACGAGGGCCCGAAGGGCGGCCCCGGCATGCGCGAGATGCTCGCCGTCACCGGCGCCATCAAGGGCGCCGGCCTGGGCAAGGACGTCCTGCTGGTCACCGACGGCCGGTTCTCCGGCGGCACCACCGGCCCGTGCATCGGCCACGTCGCGCCCGAGGCCGTCGACGGCGGGCCCATCGCGTTCGTCCAGAACGGCGACCGCATCCGGCTCGACCTCGCCGCCCGCACGCTCGAGCTGCTGGTCGACGACGACGAGCTGGCGCGCCGCCGGGCCGGCTGGACGCCGCCGGCGCCGAAGCACGAGCGCGGCGTGCTGGCGAAGTACGCGAAGCTGGTCGGCTCGGCCGCCAACGGCGCCGTCTGCGACTAAGCGGTAGCGCCCTGGTCCTCGTCGGGCCGCAACCCGTCGAGGATCAGGGCGAGACCGAACGCGAACTCGTCGCCGTAGTCGTAGCCGGGCGCCAGCACGTGCGCCGTCATCAGCTCCATGAGGTGCGGATACGCGCCCTCCGGCAGGCCGGCCCTGATGCCGTCGGTCACCTCGCCGATGTCGCCGTCTCCGGTGAACGGCAGGCTCAGCTCCTGCAGCACGAACCCGTAGAGATAGCTGTCGATGACGGAGACGGCGTGCGCGGCCAGCACGACGGAGAAGCCGCCGGCCCGCAGCGCGCCGAGCACGGCGTCGTGGTGGCGCAACGTCGCGGGTCCGGGGTGGCCGCGGGAGTCCATCAGCCCGACGGCCCACGGGTGCCGCTTCAGGGCGGCCCGCGCCGAGGCCGCGCGGTCGCGCATGGCCGCCTTCCACTCGGCGCCGTCGGCCGGTAGCGCGATCTCCGCGAACACCGCGTCGACCATGCCGTCGAGGAGGTCGTCGCGCCCGGCGACGTGGTTGTAGAGCGACATCGCCTCGACCCCGAGCCGCCCGGCGATGGCCCGCATGCTCGCGCCGGCCTGGCCCTTCTCGTCGGCCAGCGCGACGGCCGCCGCGATGACGCGGTCGCGGGTGAGCGGCGCTCGCACCGTGTGGTCTCCTCGCCCCTTGACGTACTTACAGTGTAAGCCTAGCGTGTACTTACGGTGTAAGTATGGAGGGAGCCGGACATGAAGGTGTGCGTCGTCGGGGCGTCGGGGAAGCTGGGGCAGTACCTCGTGCGCCACGCGCTGGACCGCGGCTACGAGGTGGTCGGCGTGTGCCGCGAGAAGAGCGTGCCGAAGCTGGCCGCGCTGGCCGACCGCATGACGATCGTGCCGGGGCCGACGAACGACAGCGAGGTCATCGGCCGGGCCGTCGCCGGCTGCGACGGCGTGCTGAGCGTGCTCGTCCCGTGGGGCGTCCAGCAGTACTCGTCCGGCACGGCGCAGGCGGTGCTCGATCTCGCCGAGCCGGACGCGCGGCTGGTCTTCTCCTGCGGCTGGCACATCTCGCGCGACGGCCAGGACCGGTACTCGTGGCGGTTCCGGACGGCGTTGCGCGTCGCCGCCCGCGTGGGGAAGCTGCTGCGCGCCGTCGAGATCGACGACCAGGACGAGGCGTGCCGGCGCATCTTCGCCAGCGACCGCCGCTGGACCGTCGTCCGCGGCAGCGACCTCGAGGAGGGCGAGAGCCAGGGCCTGCCGGTGTGGAGCCGGCACGTCGGCGACCCGGTGCTGGAGAGCAACCTCACCCGGCGCACCGACTTCGCACTGTTCATGATCGAGGCGCTGACGGACGACTCGCTGGTGCGCGAGGCGCCGGCAATCGTCGGCCGGACGACGCCCAGCGCGCGGGCCGCCAGAATGGGTCCATGAAGACCGTCGGCATTCGCGAACTGAAGCAGAACCCGCAGGCGGTCATCGAGCGCGTCCGAGAGACCGGCGACGAATACGAGATCACCGTCTACGGGCGCCCCACAGGGGTGCGGATCGTTCGCGACCGTCCCGGGCCGTGTCGCTGAGTGAACGGTGCCAGCCTCGGGGACGTCACGCCGACGAGCCCGCGGAACGCGGCCGCCTGGCGCAGCGATGTCGGGCGAGCCAGGGCCGATGAGGTCGCCGATCCCTGGGAGCAGGCGTGATACTGCTCGACACCCGCGCGACGCCGCCGAGCGCACTCGGCGCCTCAACGAACTCGACCAGCGGTTCGACTGGGTCGGCTTCGACATCGAGTCGACCCGTTCCCTTGGCATGGTCGCGGCCGGCGCACGAGCGACCGGCGCCAAGATCCGCAGCAAGGACGCACTCATCGCGGCACAGGCTCACCGGCACGGCGCCGCGGTCATGACGGCGAACACCGACGACTTCAGACCCTTCGACCACGACGTGGAAATCGTCGCGCCCGTCCCACGCACAGCCGGTCCCTGAAGGTCAGACAGTTCGCACCGGCCTCAGCCGAGGACGAACGGCAGCCGCTGGGCGAGGTCGCCGAGCGCGGCGGTCTCGGCAGCCGTGGGTGCGCGGCGGCCGGTGCCGACGAGCAGCGCGTCGGTGTCGGAGAGCGAGGCGGGGAAGGTGACCCCGGCGATCCGCTGCAGCGCGGCCCGGCACGCCGCCAGCGCGTCGGCCGGCGGTCCGGGCGGCCGAAGCGGCCCGGACGGCAGGTGCGCGATCAGGTCCAGGTGGTGCAGCGTCCACTCGAGCACGTACGCGGACAGGTAGTCGCCCGCCGTCAGCACCAGGTCCTTGGTGGCGACGACGGCGGCGGGATCGGCCAGCGCGGCCGCCCGGCCGGCCGCCGCGCCGAGGTCGTCGAGGTGGAACTTGAGCAGCGCGGGGTCGCCGTAGGCGGCGGCCAGCCGGGGGATCAGCGCGTCCAGCGGGTCGTCGCCGGTGGGCGGGTCGACCAGCAGCCAGTAGCCGTCGGCGTCGGCCGTCGGCTCCGTGTCGGACGGCGTGACCAGCGTGATCAGCACGTCCTGCGCGTCGATGACGAGGTGGCAGACGAGGTCGCGGACCAGCCAGCCGGCGCATCCGGACGGCCGGGCGAAGGCGTCGTCAGGCAGGGCGGCCACGGCGCCGAGCAGCGCCGACCACGAGCGCGCGAACATTCCCGCACCGTATCGGGTCAGGCGTCGCCGCGCAGGTAGCGGGCGAGCACGCTCATGTCCTCGTCGCCCAGGCCGGCTGCGACGGCGTCGGCGACGGCCCGGCGGTTGACGACGGCCTGCGGCATCGACGTGCCGGAGCGGGCGGCGAGGTCGAGGATGAGGTCGAGGTCCTTGCCGACGAGGCCGAGGGTGAACGCGACCGGCGTCTCCTCCGGCCGCTCGAACGCGGCCCGCTTGTACTGGACGAACGGCGCGCCGGCGACGCTGTTGGCGAACACCTCGTACGCGGACTCGCGGGACACGCCGGACCGCTCGGCCAGCACCAGCGCCTCGGACACCGCATGGTTGAGCGCGTGCACCAGCGCGTTGACCGCCAGCTTCATCGTCGCGCCGGCGCCGTGGCCGCCGACGTGGAAGACCTGCCGGGCGAGCAGGTCGAGCACCGGCCGCGCGCGGTCGAGGTCAGCGGCGGCCCCGCCGGCCATGACGGTCAGCTCGCCCCGTTCGACCACCGGCACGCTGCCCGAGACCGGGGTGTCCAGCATCGCCCCGCCGCCGGCGGCGACCAGCTCCGCCAGGTCGACGGCCGTCGAGGGCGCGACGGTGCTGGCGTCGGCGACGACGGTGCCCGGTCCGGCGCCAGCGGCGACACCGTCCGGGCCCTCGTACGCGGCCCGGCAGGCGGCGTCGTCGGCCAGCGAGATCAGGACGACGGGGCCCGCGGCGGCCGCCCCCCGTGCGGTCGCCGCGACCCGTGCTCCCGTCGCCGCCGCCACCCCGGCCGCCCGCGCCGTCGTCCGGTTCCACAGCACGACCTCGCGACCGGACGCGCGCAGCCGCGCCGTCATCGCCGCGCCCATCCGCCCGGCCCCGATCACGCCCACCGCGTCGTTCATGCCAGCAGCCAGCCGCCGTCGACGTTGAGGTTGACGCCGTTCATCGCCGGGTTGCGCAGCAGGAAGTCCACCGCGTCGGCGACGTCGGCCATGGTCGCCAGGCGCCCGATCGGCGTCCGCGCGATGATCGCGTCGAGTGGCTTGCCGCTCCAGAACGGGCTGTCGCCGACGATGCCCGGGTGGACGGCGTTGACCCGCAGCGGCGCCAGTTCGACGGCCAGCGTGTGCACCAGGCCCGCGATGCCGCCGTTGATCGTCGACACCGTCGTCGAGCCCGGGTACGGCCGGTCCTTGGCCAGCCCGCCGAACAGCACGACGGCGCCGTCGGGCGTCATGCGCGGCAGCAGCGCGTGCACGACCTCGGTGTACCCGACCAGCTTGAGCGTCACCAGTCGCATCGCCCGCTCGACGGAGTAGTCGGCGGCGGTGTTCTGGTCGCGGTCGATGGCCGCGACCACCAGGTGGTCGACCCGCTCGACGCCGGACAGGGCGGCGCCGATGCCGCCGGGGTCGGACAGCTCGACGGCGACACCGCGGCAGCGCGCCCCGATCTCGGCGGCCACCGCCGCACAGCGAGAATCGTCGCGGCCGGTGATGACGACGTCGTCGCCGGCCTTCACCCGGCGTCGGGCCAGCTCCAGCCCGATGCCGGACGTGCCGCCGACGATCACGATGGTGGTCACGCCGAACCTCCCAGGACGTCGCGCAGATGGTTCCAGTCGCGGGCGAACCGGTACGAGTACCGCGGCGGCGGCGCCGGCGCCTGCGTCTCCAGCCAGCGCAGCGTGCCGCCGCCGGCGTTGCGGAACGCGTGCGGGCAGCCGACCCCGGCCCAGGCGACGTCGCCGGCCTCGAGCAGGTAGGTCCGCCCGTCGAAGGACGCCTCGACCGCGCCCTCGAGGATGAGGTACGTCTCCTCGAACGGGTGGTCGTGCGGCGTGGTCGCGCCGTCGGGGTCGTACTGCACCATGAACATCGTGGTCAGTATGGCCCCGAGATCGCTGTCGACCATCTGCTTGACGTTGATGCCGCCGTAGACGAGCAGCGCGGTGCGCATGCTGGCCGACACCGCGAGCAGGTCCTGCGACTGTTTCGCCGGGTCCATGTGTCCCGGCCGGATCGTCCCGAACCGGTACGTGCGCGGGTCACGCACGTCGATCGGGACCACCGGCCGCGACTCGTCCAGCGGCGGCACCAGGAACGTGTCGCCGTCGAACGCGTCGCGCGGCTGTGGGCCCTGCATCTCCGCCCACCGCGCCGGGCGGTCGCCGTCGCACCGCCACGCGTGCGGCACCGCGACCGGCAGCAGTCCGTAGTCGCCCTCGGACAGCCGGTAGGAGCCGTCCGGTGTGGTCAGGATCGCCGACCCGGACAGCAGGTGGAAGCTCTCCTCGAACGAGTGGACGTGGGCCGGCACCGACCCGCCGGGATCCAGCTCGCAGACGCCGAACCCGGTGTGGACGGCGCCCTCCTGCTCGCCCACCACGGTCCAGCGCCGGTAGCCGGTGGCGCCCGCCGCCCAGCCCTCCGGCGCCGCGAACCCGGCCTGCGCACCCCGGCGGATCAGGTGCCGGTCGCTCATACGGGCGCCGCCTGCCGCTGCTGCGCGGCGGCCGCCACCAGCCGTTCCTGCGCCGCCTCGACGAGACCGCGGGCCCGGCCGACGTCGGCGAGCAGCCGGCCGCCGCGCTTGCGGACGACGCCGTCGACGATGACGGTGTCGACGTTGGACACGTCGGCTGCCAGTACGACCGCGGCCACGGGGTCCATGACCGGGGCGACGTTGAGCGCCGTCGCGTCGATCAGCACGACGTCGGCCCGCTTGCCCGGCGTCAGCGAGCCGGCGCGGTCCTCCACCCCGGCCACCTTGGCCCCGTTGATCGTCGCCATCTCCAGCATCTGCCGCGCCGTCGGCATGGTCTCGGGCACGGCGGTGTCGGCCGTCCAGGAGACCGCGTTGACGCGCGCCCGCTCGCCCGCGAACGCCCCCCGCATCTGCGTGAACATGTCGCCCGGCACCGTCGTGACGACGTCGATCGACAGGCTCGGCGGCAGCCCGAACTGGTAGCTCTTCGCGACCGGCGGCCAGCCGTGACCCATCTGCAGCTCGACCTGCGCGGCGATCGAGATGGTGCCCCCGGTGTCGGCGACCCGCCGCCACTCGTGGTCGCTGAAGTAGCAGCAGTGCACATAGGTGGTGTCCGGGCCGAGCAGGCCGAGCCGGTCCAGCTGCTCCACCATGGCGAACCGCCCGGCCAGCCGGCCCATCGCGACGTGGACGGTGATCGGGATGCCGACCTCGCGGGCCAGCGCCCACTCCGCCCGCACGACGTCGTCCTGGCAGAACCCGGGCCCGCGGGTGGCGAGTCCCATCGTCAGCAGGCCGTCGTCGCCGGAGACGTAGGTGTCGCGGATGCGCCGGACGTCGTCACCCGGGATGACTTCGGCGCTGTTGAACCAGTACTTCGCCAGCGACGTGTTCGCCGAGCCGTAGGCGTACTGCGCGCGCAGCCCCGCCTCCTTGAGCCCGGCGATGGCGGCGTCGGGATGCTCCGGCGTGTTGTTGATGTGCGACCAGTCGACCAGCGTCGTGATGCCGGCGTTCAGGCACTCCAGCGACCCCGCGAGGTTGCTCGCGTACACGTCGTCGGGCTGGTAGAGCGGGGCGAACGTGTCGAGGATCTCGACGAAGTAGTCGTCCAGCGTGGCGTTCGGCGCGGAGGTGCGGATCGCCGTCTCCCAGGTGTGCCGGTGGGTGTCGACGAACCCGGGGATGACGATGTGCCCGGCCGCGTCGATGGTCTCGGCGTCGGCGTCGATCTTGGGCTGGACGGCGACGATGGCGCCGTCCTCGATCAGCACGTCGGCGCCGGCGATCTCGCCGATGTCCGGATCCATGCTGATCACGTGGCCGTTGCGGATCAGGAGTCGGGTGCTCAAGGGACCATCCCCTCGTCGCGACGGGTGAGCGGTGCAGTCGTAGGGTCAGTAGGTCGCGAGGCTCCGCACGGCGTCGGCCACCTTGTCCACGGTGGGGATCACCTGGTCCTCCAGAGCGTCGGCGAACGGCAGCGGCACGTTGGCGCCCGCCACCCGCTTGACCGGCGCGTCCAGCAGCTCGAATCCTTCGTCGGCGACGACGGAGACGACGGTGCCGCCCCAGCCGCCCTGGTACGGGTTCTCCTCGACGACGACCAGCCGGGACGTCCGCGCGACGGAGCGCAGCACGGCCGTGACGTCCAGCGGGATCAGCGTCCGCAGGTCCAGCACCTCGGCATCGATGCCCTCGGCGGCCAGCCGCTGCGCCGCGGCCAGCGCCAGCGGCACCGTCGACGCGAGCGCGACCAGCGTGACGTCGCCGCCCTCGCGCCGCACGGCCGCCTCGCCGAACGGCACGACGTGGTCGTCGGGCGCGGGCGCGCCCTTGCCGGCCAGCAGGCCCTTGTGCTCGAAGAACACGACGGGGTCGTCGCTGCGGACGGCGCTGGCCATCAGGCCGACGACGTCCGCCGGGGTCGACGGCGCGGCGATCTTCAGGCCGGGCACGGTGAGCACCCAGTTCTCGACCGCCTGCGAGTGCTGCGCGCCGAAGCCCAGCCCGCCGCCGTTCGCCGTCCGCACCACCAGCGGGACCGTCACCTGTCCGCCGGTCATGTAGCGGACCTTCGGGATCTCGTTGGCGAGGTAGTCCCAGCAGCAGGCCAGGAAGTCGCTGAACATGATCTCGGCGACCGGGCGCATCCCCGTCATGGCCGCGCCCATGGCCGCGCCGACGATCGCCTGCTCCGATATCGGGGTGTCCCAGACGCGGTCCGGGCCGAACTCCTCGAACAGCCCGACGGTGGTCTTGAAGACGCCGCCGGCCGCGCCGATGTCCTCGCCCAGGCACACGACGGACGGGTCGCGGCGCATCTCGCGGGCGATACCCTCGGCCACCGAATCCCGGTACGTCACGTCCGCCATGCGGCACCTCCGTCGGCCCACACGTCGGTGAACGCCTCGGCGAGGTCGGCCGGCGGCGCGGCCTTGGCGCTGGCGATCGCGGCCTCCACCAGGGTGGCGGCGCGGTCCTCGGCGGCGCGGATCTCGTCGTCGCTCGTGCCGGCGGCGCGCAGCCCGGCCGCCGACACCGTCAGCGGATCGCGTTCCAGCCACCGCTCCAGCTCGCCCTCGGGCCGGTACGTCGCCGGGTCGGTGCGGCTGTGGCCGTAGTGCCGGTAGGTCCGCGCCTCGAGGACCGTGGGTCCGTCGCCCGCGCGGGCCCGCTCCGCCGCGCGGGCGACGGCGTCTCGCACGGCCACCACGTCGTTGCCGTCGACGACCTCGGCCGGCAGCCCGTAGGACGGGGCGCGGCTCGCCGCCGGGTGCTCGGCCGCCGTGACCGAGGCGATCGGCGTGTACTCCATGTAGAAGTTGTTCTCGCAGACGAACAGGACCGGCAGCCGCCACACCGCGGCGAGGTTCAGCGCCTCGTGGAACGCGCCGATGTTCGTGGCGCCGTCGCCGAAGAACGCGACCGCGACCTCGTCGGTGCCGCGCAGCCGGGCCGACCACGCGGCGCCGGCGGCCATCGGCAGGTGCGCGCCGACGATCGCGTACGAGCCGAGCATGCCGGTCGCGGCCTTCGTCAGGTGCATCGAGCCGCCCTTGCCCTTGTTCAGGCCGGTCGCGCGCTGCATCAGCTCGGCCAGGCACTCCTCGGGCGTGGCGCCCCAGGCGATGGCGTGGTGGTGGCCGCGGTAGGTGGCGAACGCGTGGTCGCCGTCACGAAGCGCCGCGCGGGCTCCGACGGCGACCGCCTCGTGCCCGGCCGCCAGGTGCGTCGTCCCCTTGACCAGCCCGGACATGAACAGGTCGTGGGCCGCCTTCTCCGTGCGGCGAATCACCGCCATGGTCTCGTGCAGCGCGAGCAGGCCCGTCGCCGTCCTCGTGTCCGTCATGGGGCCACCCTGGCGCCGGTGTTGAGGTGCGACTGCGACTCGCGCAGCGAGTTCAGCTCCCCGCCGACCGTCCAGTACTTGCGGCCGGCGACCAGCAGCTCCTCGGCCGGGAACTTGGTGATGACCTCGCAGCCGTCGGCCGTCACCACGACCTCCTCCTCGATCCGCGCGGCCGACCAGCCGTCGGTCGCCGGCCAGTACGTCTCGAGCGCGAAGACCATCCCTTCCTCCAGCACCTCCGGGTGCTCCAGCGACACCAGCCTGGAGAAGATCGGCTTCTCCCAGATGGACAGCCCGACGCCGTGGCCGTACTGCAGCGCGAACGCCGCCTCCTCGTCGGGGAAGCCGAACTCGTCGGCCCGCGGCCACAGCGACACGATGTCCGCCGTCGTCGCGCCCGGCCGGACCGCGGCGATGGCGTTGTCGATGTACTCGCGGCAGCGGGTGTACGCGTCGCGCTGGGCCGGCGACGCGCTGCCGACGGCGAACGTGCGGTAGTAGCAGGTGCGATAGCCGTTGTAGCTGTGCAGGATGTCGAAGAACGCGGGGTCGCCGGGACGCACGATGCGGTCGCTGTAGACGTGCGGATGCGGCGAGCAGCGTTCGCCGGAGATCGCGTTGACTCCTTCGACGTACTCGCTGCCGAGGTCGTAGAGGACCTTGCTGACGACGCCGACGCACTCGTTCTCGCGCACGCCCGGGCGCAGGAACCCGTACAGCTCCTCGTACGCGGCGTCGACCATCGAGGCGGCGTGCGCCAGCAGCGCGATCTCGTCCGCCGTCTTGATGCGCCGCGCCTCCAGGAACACCTGCTGCCCGTCGACGACGTCGAGGCCGTGGTCCTTCAGCGCGGCCAGCACCGGCATCTCGGCGACGTCGATGCCGACGGGGGCGTCCTGCAGGCCGTGCTCGGCCAGCACCCGGGCGATCTTGCCGGCGACGTCGTCGGCGATGCCGGCGCCGGGGTGGAACGCGCCGCGCAGCGTCGAGATGCCCGCGCGGGCGCGGTTGGCGCCGTCCAGCCACGGGTTGTACAGCTGGTGGTGCCGGGCGGCCGAGCCGAAGTCCCAGACCACCGGCTCGCCGCCCCGCGGGAGCAGTGCGAACCTGATCAGCTTGTCGATCGCCCACGTCCCGATGTGCGTCGACGTCATGTACCGGATGTTGGCGAAGTCGAAGGCCAGCAGTGCGCCGAGGTCGGAGCGCTCCAGCGCCCCGCGGAGCCGGTCGAGCCGTTCGCGGCGCAGCCGGTCGAGGTCGATGCGGGTCTCCCAGTCGACCGCGTTGGGTCCGTAGGTGCGTATCGGCATCGCGGCGGCACCCCACTTCGTGTTCAGTGTCACTTATCATCTGAGTGAAGCGGAGCCGGGCGCGGACGTCAACCCGCTAAAATGCACAGTCATGCTGAACGAAACGCCCCCGATCGGTGAGCGGCTCCGCCACGAACGGCTGCGCAAGGGGATCAGCGCTCGTGCGCTGGCCCGCGAGATCGGGGTGTCGGCGAGCCTGATCTCGCAGATCGAGACCGAGAAGAGCCAACCGTCGGTGAGCACGCTTTACGCGATCACGACGGCGCTCGGGATCTCGGTCGAGGACATCTTCGGCCCGGTGGGCGGCGACGGGGCGGCCGCGGCGCCGGACGTGCCGGCGTCCGTGCCCGAGACGATCAGTGGCCTGCAGGTGCTGGGCGCGGCCCGCCGCCGCATCGGGCCGGTCGTGCGGGCGGCCGAGCGGGAGGTGCTGACGCTGGACTCCGGCGTCACCTGGGAACTGCTCGGCCAGGTCCCCGAGGTGCACACCGACTTCCTGCGCATCACCTACCAGCCGGGCGGCTCGTCGTCGTCGGGCGCCGGGCTGCTCATGCGGCACTCCGGCACCGAGTACGGCCACGTGCTCAGCGGCGAGCTGGTGCTGACGCTCGGGTTCGAGGAGCACCACCTGCGCGCCGGCGACTCCGTCTCGTTCGACTCCACGACGCCGCACTCGTACCGCAACGACGGCGCCGAGCCGGCGGTCGGCATCTGGTTCGTGCTCGAACAGTGACACTGGACGCCGTCCACCCTGTGATCGGCGTCGCTGCCGGTCCGTGACCGCGTCGGTAAGGTGCGAGCGTGGGCAAGGTGCATGAATCGATCACTGGCCGGCTGCGCGCGTTCATCGAGGCGCAGCACATGTTCTTCGTCGCGACGGCGCCGGCCGGGCCGGACGGCCACGTCAACGTGTCGCCGAAGGGCATCGGCGGCTCGTTCGTCGTGCTCGACGAGCACACCGTCGCCTACCTCGACTACACCGCCAGCGGCGCCGAGACCATCGCGCACCTGCGCGAGAACGGCCGCATCACGCTGATGTTCTGCGCGTTCACCGGCCCGCCGAACGTCGTCCGGCTGCACGGCACCGGCCGCTTCGTCACCCTCTACTCGGAGGAGTTCGCGGAGTTGGCCGAGCTGTTCCCCGAGCGCCGCGGCGCCCGCGCCGTCATCGTCGTCGACGTGCACCGGGTGTCCGACTCCTGCGGCTACGGCGTGCCGTTCATGGACTACGCCGGCGAGCGCGACCTGCTGCCGCCGCACATGGAGCGCAAGGGCGCGGACGGCCGGGCCGACTACCGGCGCCGCAAGAACGCCACCAGCCTCGACGGCCTCCCCGCGTTCGACTACGACCCTGCCTAGCGACGCGGCGATGAACGGCGGGCGGCTCGGGGTGGGCGGGGCGCTCGCCGGGCTGGCCGGCTCGTACCTGGGCCTGGTGGTGACAGTCCTCGCCATGACCATGAACCCGCTCCTGCCGATCGCCGTCGCCGCTGCCACGCCGGTGTGGCTGGTGGGGGTGCTGGTCCTCGGGCTGCCGGCCGCTGGCTGGATCGAGCGGCGGCTGCCGCCCGATGCGTCCTTCGCCCGCCGCTACAGCGCCTACGTGCTCGCCGGGCTGGCGTCGGCCGGGCTGCTGGTGCTGCTGGTCCTGCTGGTGTTCGGGCCGGGGGCCATCGGGCGCTGGGTGGCCGCGGTCTTCGTCGTCTGCACCGTCGGCAGCGCCCTCGGCGGGCGGGCCGGCGTCGACGGCTGGCGGCGGTACGAGCGGGTCCGTGCCGCCCGGACCGGGTGACCGCGGGCTACTCGCGGCCGGCGAACGACGCGGGGATGTCCCTCGACGTGTGGAGAACGCGCCAGACGTCGCCATACTCGTCGCGCTCGACGTAGAACACGAGGTACGGGAAGCCGCCGACCGGAACCGTCCGGAGACCGCGGAGGTCCAGTTCGTGGCCGTAGCGCGCGGATCCCACTCCGGGGCGGCGTCCTACGAGGTCGTGTGCGCGCTCGAGCGCGTCGACGAAGTCGGCGGCCGCCTGCTGGGCGTGCTCCTTCAGGAAGTACGAGATCGCGTCGTCGACGTCCTGCACAGCCTGTTCGCGCAGGGAGACGGGCTTGGCGCTCACTCCTCGACCGGCGACCCGATGCGGGAGCGGAGCGCGTCGAAGTACGCGGCGTCGGCGACGCCGGCCGGCGCCGAAGCGGCGCCGTCGAGCACGAGCGCTCGTAGCCGCTGCTGGTCCTGGTCGCGACGGATCAGGTCGCGCACGTACTCGCTGCTGGTGCCGTAGCCGCGCTCCGTGACCTGCTGTTCGACGAACGCCTTGAGCGTTTCGGGAAGCGAGATGTTCATGGTGCTCACGGCGGCAGGATAGCCCGCCGATGGCAAGAATTGCCATGCTGGCTCGCCGACCCAGAGTCAGGGCCATGCGTCGACGTCGCCGAAGTGGACGTGGATGCGGGCGGCGGGGAGCGGCGGAGCGCGCTCGCCGAGGACGGAGCGGACGGTCTCGTACGCCGCCCGCCGGACGGACTCGGCGAGCGGGTGGACGGGTTCCGGGTAGCGCACGGCGACGGTGACCATCAGCGACGCGAGGACGTCGTCGTCGAGGTCGAGCCGGACGTGGGTGGCCTGCACGCCGTCGATGCCGTCGACGGCGTGCTGGAGATGGCTGGTGACCACCTGGTCGCTGACGTGGAAGACGCCGGCGCCGTCGTGGGCGCGCACCGGCCGGGAGCGGCGGGTGGCGGTGAGGACGGACTGCAGGATCCGCCGCGACGCCGTCGTCCAGCCGTGGTCGGTGTAGCCGCGCAGCGCGGAGGCGGCACGGTCGACCACGGCGGTGCCGAGGTCGTGGTCGTCGCCGGAGCCGGGCGTCAGCGCCATGCGGCCAGCCTTTCCGCGAGCCGTCGCCGGGCCCGGTGCAGCAGCCCGCGGACGACGTCGCGGGAGGTGTGCATGATCTCGGCGATCTCGTCGTAGCTGAGCTCGTCGACCTCGCGCAGCAGCCAGGCCACCCGCTGCGGCTCGGGCAGGCCGGCCAGCGCGTCGTCGAGCGCGGCCACCAGCTCGTTCTCGATGATGCCGTGGGCGGGGTCGTCGCCTGTGGCGGTCTGCGCCAGGTGCTGGTCGGCCTCCAGCGGCACGGGCCGGCGCTTGCGTCGTACGTTGTGCGCCTTGTTGAGGGTGAGCCGCAGCAGCCAGCTGCGCAGCGCCGCCGCGCCGCGGAAGTCGGCCAGGTGCCGCCACGCCGCCAGCAGCGCGTCCTGCACCGCCTCCTCGGCGTCGCCGTCGTCGAGGAGCACGCGGCGGGCGAGCCGGTACATGACCGGGCCGTGCCGCCGCGCGATGACGCCGAAGGCGACCCGGTCGCCGAGTCCCGCGCGGCGGGCCAGGACCAGGTCGTCCAACTGCTCCGGCAGCCCGGACCCCTCGCTCACACCGGGACCCATGACCGGAATGTCCGAAAACATGCGTGACGACCGTTCGGTAGCGCGTGTCTAACGACTGTCAGCCGCGCGAGCGGCCAGTGATCAGGGGGAGGCCAGCGATGACCACGGACGGACCGAACACGCCGGCGACGGGGAGCGGGGGCGGGGCGGCGACGAGCGGGGGATCGGCCGCGACCGGCGCGGCCACGGCGGCGACGGCGGCGATGCGCGAACAGCGGCAGGACCCGGGGCAGGGTCCACTGGTGACGGAGATGGGCCGGACCACCATCGCCGACAACGTCGTGTCGAAGATCGCCGGGATCTCCGCGCGCGAGGTCGCGGGCGTGCACGACCTCGGTGGCGGGGCCGCCCGGATGGTCGGGGCCATCCGGGAACGGATCCCGGGCTCGCGCACGAACCTCCAGCAGGGCGTCTCGGTCGAGGTGGGCGAGCGGCAGGCGGCCGTCGACATCGACATCGTGGCCGAGTACGGGGTGTCCGTCGTGGACCTCTCGACCGGCATCCGGCGCAACGTGATCGCCGCGGTGGAGCGGATGACCGGGCTCGAGGTCACCGAGGTGAACGTCACCGTCAACGACGTCTACCTCGAGGGCGAGGACGACGGGGAACAGCGCGAGAGCCGGGTCGAATGATCTCGATGGAGCGGCTGACGGCGGACGCCGACCCGGCCGAGATCGTCGCGGCGGCGGTGGGCGCGGTGCCGGGCGTGGCGGGGCTCTACGGCGGGCTGTTCGGCGAGGTCGCGACGCACCTCGCTGGGCGGCGGGTGCCCGGCGTCCGCATCGACGACGGCGGCAACGCCGAGGTGCACGTGGTCGTCCACTGGGGTCAGCCGGTGCCGGCGACGGCGTACGCCGTCCGGCGGGCGGTGGCGCGGCTGGTGCCCGGCGAGGTGCACGTGGTGGTCGACGACGTCGCCGGGCCGGCGGAGCCCGGGCCGGCCGGTCGCGGGGGTGGCGCATGAACACGGTGACCGTCGGCCTGTTCACCGGCCTGCTGCTCGGGGTGGCCGCGGCGGCGGGCGGCTTCTGGGGGTTCGTCGTCGCGGTGCTGCTCGGGCTGCTGGGCGCGGCCGTGGCCGGCCAGGTCTCCGGCGAGTTGGACGTCACCGCGGTCCTGCGCGGCCGGGACCGGGAGTGACGTGACCACGGGGGTGCAGGCGGCGGAGGCCGACGCCCGCGGCCGGCTCGTCATCCACGAGCGCGTGGTCCGCAAGATCGCCGAGCAGGCCGCCGCGGCCGTCGCCGGGCGCACGGAGCAGGCCACGGTGTGGGAGCGCCTCGGCCGCCGGCGGCTGCCACACGCCTCGGCCCGGGTGCTGGGCCGGCATGTCCGCGTCGAGGTCGAGGTCAGCGCGCCGGGGGGTCGCGCGCTGCCCGACCTCGCCGCCACCGTCCGCGACGCCATCGCCCGCGAGGTCGGCGAGCTCACCGGGCTCACCGTCGACCGCGTGGACGTGCGGGTGGCGGCGGTCGCGCCGTACCGGCCGCCGCCGGAGGCCGAGCCGCTGCCGGCGGCGGGCCGGCCGGCCGCGCCCGGGATCGCTCGCAAGGCCGGGCTGCTGGTGGCGCTGCTCCTCGTCGCGCTGGGCGTCGCCGGCCTCTACGACGCGCTGGTGCAGGGCGACGTCGTCGACGGGCGGAAGCTGGTCGAGCCGTTGCTGGAGTGGCTGGACGGGCTGGAGCCGCAGGACTGGATGGTGCCCGCCGGCATCGCCGTCGCGCTGGCCGGCCTGGCGCTCGTCCTGGCCGCACTCTGGCCGCGGCCGCGCCGGTCGCTGCCCGTCGCGGCGCGGACCGGCGTGTTCGCCACGCGCGGCGCGGTCGAGGAGCTGACGGTCGACAGCGCGGCCGGTCATGGCGGGGTCCTCGACGCGAGCGCGCGGGCGCGCCGGCGGGGCGTCCGCGTCCGGGTGCTCACGGACGGCGAGCCCGAGACGCCCGCCGAGGTGCGGCAGGGCGTGACCGAGCGGCTGGCCCGGCTGGCCCGGACTCCGAAGGTGCGCGTGGGCGCCCGGCGGAAGGAGCGGCGGTGAACCGGGTGACGGCGGGGGCCGAGCGGCTCGCCGTCCTGGTCGTGGGGCTGGCGTTGCTGGCGCTCGGTGCGGCGGCGGCCGCCTGGGAGCTGGACTGGATCCCGGACGCCGTCGACCGGCTCGACGTCTCGGCGCTGCTCGGCCGCACCGACGAGAGCTGGTGGCCGTGGGCGGTCGGGCTGCTGGGACTGCTCCTCCTGGTGGCTGGCCTGCTGTGGCTGCGGGCGCACGCGCACCGCCGCAGCCTCGGCCGGCTGAAGCTGCCCGGGACCGGCCGCCGCGGAGCGCTCGAGGCCGACTCGGGCGCGCTGATCGACGCGGCGTCGGTACCGCTGGACGAGACGCCGGGCGTGACCGCCCGTGGCGGCCGGATCTGGCGCGACCAGCGCGAGGTGGTCGTGGAGCTGCGGGCCGCCCTCGACCCCGGCGCCGACCTGGACGAGGTCGCCCAGGCCGCCGACCGGGCCGCCTCCGTCCTCGGCGCCGGCCTCGGGCCGCGGGCGCCGGCGCGCTGCCGGGTGCTCCTGGTCCGCGGCCGGCGGCGGGCCAGGCGGACCAGGGTGCGGTGAGCTCCGGGGCGGCCGGGGCGACGCAGGACCGGCGGGAGGCGCGGTGCGGGGGACCGCGCCTCCCGCCCAGCATCTGAACGCCGATTCCGGATGGTGAGACATCCGGGGATCTGCCTTGACGTGCACCCTGCGGGTGAGGGACGGTGCATTCGTGCGTTTCGGCATTCTCGTACTTCATTAGCGCGTCAGGCGATCCAGCCGACGCGCTACCCCTCGTCAGCCCTCACCGGGCGGAGGGGTTTTTTGTTGCACGGGACACGTCGATTCGGACACACGACCACATAGCAGAAGGGTCCGGCCATGCCGCAGGGACAGCCCACCAGGGACAACGGGACGACGATGACGGGCGCCGCCAGCCTCATCCGCTCGCTCGAGGCGGTCGGCGTCGACACCGTATTCGGCATTCCCGGTGGCGCCATTCTCCCTGCGTATGACCCGATGTTCGACTCCCAGCAGATCCGCCACATCCTGGTCCGGCACGAGCAGGGCGCCGGCCACGCGGCCGAGGGGTACGCGCTGGCCACGGGCAAGCCGGGCGTCTGCATGGCCACGTCGGGGCCGGGCGCGACGAACCTGGTCACGCCCATCGCCGACGCGCACATGGACTCCGTCCCGATGGTCGCGGTCACCGGCCAGGTCGCGTCGGCGGCCATCGGCACCGACGCGTTCCAGGAAGCCGACATCCGTGGCATCTCGATGCCCATCACCAAGCACAATTACCTGGTCACCGACCCCGCGGAGATCCCGCGCACCATCGCCGAGGCGTTCCACATCGCCACCACGGGGCGGCCCGGGCCGGTCCTCGTCGACGTCGCCAAGGACGCCATGCAGGCCATGACGACGTTCCGCTGGCCGGTCGAGCTCGACCTCCCCGGCTACCGCCCCGTCACCCGTCCGCACGCCAAGCAGGTGCGCGAGGCGGCCCGGCTGATGGCGTCGGCGAAGCGCCCGGTCCTGTACGTCGGCGGCGGCGTGCTGCGCGCCCGCGCGTGGGTGGAGCTGCGCCGGTTGGCCGAGCTGACCGGGTTCCCCGTCGTCACCACGCTGACCGCGCGCGGCGCGTTCCCCGACAGCCACCAGCAGCACCTTGGCATGCCGGGCATGCACGGCGGCGTCGCGGCGGTCACGGCGCTGCAGAAGGCCGACCTGCTGATCGCGCTGGGCGCCCGGTTCGACGACCGCGTCACGGGGAAGCTGTCGTCGTTCGCGCCGAACGCCGCCGTCATCCACGCCGACATCGACCCCGCCGAGATCTCCAAGAACCGCGTCGCCGACGTCCCGATCGTGGGCGACTGCAAGGAGGTCATCACCGAGCTGATCCCGGCCGTCGAGGCCGAGTACGCCGCCGGCACCCGCGCCGACCTCACCGGCTGGTGGCGCCAGCTGGACCAGTGGCGCGAGAACTTCCCGCTCGGCTACACGCCGGCCGAGAACGGCGAGCTCATGCCGCAGTACGTCATCGAACGCCTGGGCAAGCTGGTCGGCAGCGACGCCATCTACGTCGCCGGCGTCGGCCAGCACCAGATGTGGGCGTCGCAGTTCATCTCCTACGAGAACCCGAACACGTGGCTGAACTCCGGCGGCGCCGGCACCATGGGCTACGCCGTCCCGGCGGCCATGGGCGCGAAGGCCGGCCGGCCCGACGCCACCGTCTGGGCCATCGACGGCGACGGCTGCTTCCAGATGACGAACCAGGAGCTGGCCACCTGCGCCATCGAGGGCATCCCGATCAAGGTGGCGGTCATCAACAACGAGAGCCTCGGCATGGTCCGGCAGTGGCAGACGCTGTTCTACGAGGGCCGCTACTCCAACACCGACCTCGGCAGCCGCCGCATCCCCGACTTCGCCAAGCTGGCCGAGGCCTACGGCTGCGTCGGGCTGCGCTGCGACACCGCCGAGGACGTCGACGCCACCATCGAGAAGGCCATGGCCGTCGACGACCGGCCGGTCGTGGTCGACTTCGGCGTCCACCGCGACGCCATGGTGTGGCCCATGGTCGCCGCCGGCACCAGCAACGACGAGATCCAGATCGCCCGGGGGATGGCCCCCGAATGGGACAGGAGCGACGACTGATGAGCAAGCACACGCTGTCGGTGCTGGTCGAGAACAAGCCGGGTGTGCTGGCGCGCATCGCCGCGCTGTTCTCGCGCCGCGGCTTCAACATCGACTCGCTCGCGGTCGGGCCGACGGAGCATCCGTCCGTCTCCCGCATGACGGTCGTCGTCCACGTCGAGGACTCCCCGCTCGAGCAGGTCACCAAGCAGCTCAACAAGCTGGTCAACGTCCTGAAGATCGTCGAGCTCGACCCCGGTCAGTCGGTCCAGCGCGAACTGGTGCTGGTGAAGGTGCGCACGGACAACGAGACCCGGCCGCACGTGCTGCAGACGGTCGAGCTGTTCCGGGCGAAGGTCGTCGACGTGGCCGCCGACGCGGTGACCATCGAGGCGACCGGCTCGTCGGACAAGCTGAGCGCGCTGCTCAAGGTGCTGGAACCGTACGGTATCCGTGAGCTCGTGCAGTCCGGTGTGGTGGCGGTGGGGCGCGGATCGCGCTCCATCACCGACCGCGCGCTGCGCCCCGTCGACCGCGTTGCATAGAACCCCAGAGATAGAAGGAGAAGCCCTCGTGGCAGAGATGTACTACGACGACGACGCCGACCTCTCGGTGATCCAGGGGCGGGTCGTCGCCGTCATCGGCTATGGAAGCCAGGGCCACGCGCACGCGCTGAGCCTGCGCGACTCCGGCGTGGACGTCCGCGTCGGCCTGCAGGAGGGCTCGAAGAGCCGGGCCAAGGCCGAGGCCGAGGGCCTGCGCGTCGTGACGCCCGCCGAGGCCGCCGCCGAGGCCGACCTCATCATGATCCTGGCGCCCGACCACGTGCAGCGCCACATCTACGCCAACGACGTCGAGCCCAACCTGCAGGAGGGCGACGCGCTCTTCTTCGGCCACGGCTTCAACATCCGGTTCGGCTACATCAAGCCGCCGGCCAACGTCGACGTCGCCATGGTCGCGCCGAAGGGCCCGGGCCACTTGGTGCGGCGCGAGTTCGCCGACGGCCGCGGCGTGCCGGTGCTGGTCGCTGTCGAGCAGGACGCGTCCGGCTCGGCCTGGGCGCTTGCGCTCGCGTACGCCAAGGGCATCGGCGGCCTGCGGGCCGGCGGCATCAGGACGACGTTCGCCGAAGAGACCGAGACCGACCTGTTCGGCGAGCAGACGGTGCTCTGCGGCGGTGTGTCGCACCTGGTGCAGGCCGGGTTCGAGGTCATGACCGAGGCCGGCTACCAGCCCGAGGTCGCGTACTTCGAGGTGCTGCACGAGCTCAAGCTGATCGTCGACCTCATGTACGAGGGCGGCATCGCCAAGCAGCGCTGGAGCGTGTCCGACACCGCCGAGTACGGCGACTACACCACGGGCCCGAAGGTCATCGACGCGTCGGTGAAGCAGCGCATGCAGCAGGCGCTGACGGCCATCCAGGACGGCTCGTGGGCGGCCGGCTTCATCGCCGACCAGGACGCCGGCGCGCCGGAGTTCAAGCGGCTCCGCGCCGAGGGCGAGGCGCACCCGATCGAGGCCACCGGCCGCGAACTGCGCAAGCTGATGTCCTGGGTCAAGTCCAGCGACGACGACTACACCGAGGGCACGGCCGCGCGCTGACGCGGCCCGTTCGACCCGCCGGCGGGGAGCACCTGCGTGAGGGCTCCCCGCCGGGCCGGCCCCGCCCTGCGTGGCGGGTGTTTGGTGGCAGGCGTGCCGCGCGGTGGGCGTGCTGGGTGGCGGGCGTGCCGGAGGTGCTGCGCGGCGGGCGCCCTGCCCAGGAGAGTGGGCCGCCCACCCAGGAGGGTGGGACCCCTCCCGGCCGGGTGGGCCTCACACTACGGGCAAGCACCGACAGTCGACGGCGCGCTCACACACCGGCACACTGGCACCTACACACCGGCTCACCTACACCGGCTCACCTACACCGGCTCACCTACACCGGCTCACCTACACCGGCTCACCTACACACAGGCACACAGGCGCACCGGCACTCTGAGGGAACCGACGGCATCTCGGCGAGGAGACGGACATGATCTCGACCGCACACCTGCTGGCGTTCGTCGTCAGCTCGTTCATCCTCATCGCCATTCCTGGGCCGAGCGTGCTGTTCACCGTCGGCCGGGCGCTGGTGCTGGGCCGTCGCGGCGGCCTCGCGTCGGCGGCCGGCAACTCCGTCGGCGCGTTCCTGCAGGCGCTGGCCGTGGCGTTCGGCCTCGGCGCGATCGTCGAGCGGTCCATCGTCGTCTTCACCGTCATCAAGTTCGTCGGCGCCGCGTACCTCGTGTACCTCGGCGTGCAGGCCATCCGGCACCGTCGTTCCTTCGCCGACACCGCGGCCGGGGCGGTCCGGCTCACCAGCGCGCGCCGTGCCGCGCGCGAGGCGTTCGTCGTCGGGCTGACGAACCCCAAGGTCATCGTGTTCTTCGCGGCCGTCCTCCCGCAGTTCGTCGACCCCGCCGGCGCGGCCGCGAGCGTGCAGATGCTGCTGTTCGGCGCGGTGTTCACGGTCATGGCGTTCCTCATGGACAGCTGCTGGGCCATCGGCGCCGGCTCGGCGCGCGACTGGTTCGCGCGGTCGCCGGGCCGGCTGGGCCACTTCAGCGCCGTCGGCGGCGTCGCGATGATCGGGCTGGGCGCACGGGTCGCCGTCACCGGCCGGCACGACTAGCGCCTGGCGCGACCCGCTCGACCCGCGTCCACCCCTTCCAGCCGCGCTCCTCCAGCAACGTGAGCAGTCGCCGGGCGTTCGGCGAGGTCTCGAGGAACGCCGTGTCCATCAGCTCGACGAAGCGGTCGTCGATGCCGTCGTCGTCGCCCGCCTCGCCGGCCTCCTCGGCACGGATCATCAGGCGCTCCAGGACGTCGATGACCTCGACGGCCCGGGGATCGTCGTCCGGCCAGTCGAGCGCCCCGCTGATGAGGCCGTAGAGCTTCACCATGTCGGGGTCGTCGAGGTCCTCGTGTTTCTTCGCGATGATGGCGTCGATCAGGTCCGGCATCTGGGCGGCGACCAGGATCCAGGCGTCGCGCTCCAGCTCGATGTACTGCTCGTCGACGCCGAGATCGCGCACGCGGTCGAGGTAGCCGACGACGCTCTGCGGGAGCGCCAGGTGGTCCCCGGCGGCGAGCCGGGCGAGCCGCTTGCGGGTGCCCTGCAGCCGCCGGATCTCCGCGCGCAGTTCCTTGTCGATCTCCTCGACGCCGTCGGCGAACTCGTCCGGGCCGGCGTCGAGGAGCTGCTGCACCCGGGCCAGCGGCACGCCGGCCGCGGCCAGGGTGTGGATGCGGATCAGCCGGACGACCGCCGCGGCGTCGTAGACCCGGTAGCCGGAGCGGTCGCGCCCGGGCTCGGGCAGCAGCCCGATGCGGTGGTAGTGACGTGACAGGCTGGTTCTCGGCGAACCACTCGACCGGGGTGGGCATCGTGTCGGTGGGCACGAATGCCGAGCTGAGGAACGGCAGGAAGATCAGCGGGTACGAGAACGCGCTCGCCCCCTCGATCGACGACGCCGTCAGGCCGGGGATGACGGCGATCCACGTCAGCGCCAGCGTGAACAGCAGCAGGATGCCGGCGACGCCGAGCCAGGCCGCCACCCCGGCGCTGGACCGGAAGCCCATGAGCAGCGCGACGCCCACGACGATGACCAGCGAGATGAGGTTCGCGACCAGCGAGGTCAGCACGTGTGCCCACAGCACGCCGGAGCGGGCGATCGGCATCGACTGGAAGCGCTCGAAGATGCCGCCCTTCATATCCGTGAACAGCCGGAAAGCCGTGTAGGAGATGCCGGAGGCGACGGTGATGAGCAGGATGCCGGGCAGCAGGTACGTCACGTAGGAGTCGGTGCCGGTCTCGATCGCGCCGCCGAACACGTAGACGAACAGCAGCATCATCGCGATCGGCATGATCGCGGTGGTGATGATGGTGTCGAGGCTGCGGGTGACGTGGCGCAGGGTCCGTCCGGTGAGGACGGCGGTGTCGGCGAAGAAGTACGTGCTCATGCTGGCTCCTCGTGCTTCGTGCCGATGATCGCGAGGAAGATCTCCTCCAGCGTTGGCTGCTTCTCGACGTACTCGGCCTTGGCGGGCGGCAGCAGCTTCTTGAGCTCGTCGAGCGTGCCGTCGGCGATGATGCGGCCCTGGTGGAGGATCGCGATGCGGTCGGCGAGGCGTTCGGCCTCGTCCAGGTACTGCGTGGTCAGCAGCACCGTCGTGCCGCGCCCGGCCAGCTCCTCGACCGTCTGCCACACCTCGAGTCGTGCCTCGGGGTCCAGCCCGGTGGTGGGCTCGTCCAGGAAGATCACCGGTGGGTTCCCGATGAGGCTCATCGCGATGTCCAGCCGGCGGCGCATGCCACCGGAGTAGGTGGCGGCCTTCCGCCCGCCCGCCTCGGTCAGCGAGAAGCGCTCGAGCAGGCCGTCGGCGATGCCGCCGGGGTCGTCGAGGTGCCGCAGCCGGGCGACGAGCACGAGGTTCTCGCGGCCGGTGAGGATCTCGTCGACGGCGGCGAACTGCCCGGTGAGGCTGAACGACTCGCGCACCTTGGCCGGTTCGGCGGCGACGTCGGCGCCGTTGACGGACGCCGTCCCCGCGTCGGCCTTCAGGAGCGTCGCGAGGATCCGCACGACCGTCGTCTTGCCCGCTCCGTTGGAGCCGAGCAGGGCGACGATGCTGCCCCGCGCGACGTCGAAGTCGACGCCGCGCAGCACGTCGAGCTCTCCGTACGACTTGCGCAGACCGCGCACGTGAATGATGGTCTCGGTCTCCATGGGCGCCAGGATGGAGGGTTGACCCTGCGTCAAGGTCAAGCCGGCGGGCCCGCCGGCGTCCGGGTACGGTCGGAGGATGCTGGTCCGCCGGCCCCACGCCGCGCTCGCGCCGTTCGTCGAGCACCTCTGGTACCTCGACGAGCCGCTGCCGCCCGGCCGCGACCGCACCCTGCCCACCGGCGCCGCGCAACTCGTCGTCAACCTCGCCGCCGACCGCCTGAACTGGTACGAGGGCCCCGGCCTCGCCGTCCGTCGCGGCGTCGGCGGCGCCGGCCTGTGCGCCCCGCTGGCCCGGCCCGTCGGCGTCGACACCGCCGACCAGGCCAGCACCGCGGGCGTCGTGTTCCGTCCCGGCGGCGTCGTGGCCTTCGGCGACGTTCCGGCGGCGGCGCTGACCGACCCCGTCACGCCGCTGGCCGACCTGTGGGGTGCTGACGGCGCCAGCGTGCGCGAGCGGGTGCTCGCCGCCCGCACCCCGGAGCGGCGGCTGGACGTGCTGGAGCGGGTGCTGCTGGCGCGGCTGCGGTCGGCCGGCGGCTCCGGCCCCGACGGCGCCCTCGCCTACGCCGTCGCGGCGCTCGACCGCGGCGCTCCCGTGCACGCCGTCGCCGCCCGGGTCGACGCGTCCGCGTCCACCCTGCAACGCCGCTTCCGCGCCGCCGTCGGGCTGTCGCCGAAGCAGTTCGGCCGGGTCAGGCGGCTGCAGCGGGTGCTGCGGGCCGCCACCGCCCCCGGCGTCGACTGGGCGGAGGTCGCGGCCCGGCACGGCTACTTCGACCAGGCGCACCTCATCAACGACTTCCGCGCCCTCACCGGCCTCACCCCCGCCCGCTACGTCCCGCGTTCCGCCGCCGAGCACAACCACGTCCCGCTGAGTTGATCTTGAACGCGTGGGGTGGTAGCTTGGTCGTATGTTCGAGAATACGCTACTAGCTGCTGCGTCGCCGGGTGATTCTCCGGCGAGGGGACCGCTGGTGGTGTGGTGTCCGGACTCGCTCGACTGGGTGCGGGTGGAGCCGGACGTGCTGCTCGGCGACGCCATCGAGCCGGGGTTCCTGGAGCGGTCGGCTCGTGTGCTGCCCGTCGATGCGGAGCGCACGCCGACGGGTCCTGAGCTGGCCGCAGTTCTCGCGGCTTTCGACGCCGGTTCGGCCGATGCCGGCAATCTCGTCGAGGCGGCCGCCGGGTGGGCGCGGCTGGCGGCTTGGGCGGCCGCCGAGGAGGCCCGCGTGCTCAGCGAGCTGGCCTCGCGTCCCGAGCTGCAGTCCGCAGGTCCCGCTTGCCGATCGGTCAATCCCGTCACCATCACGGCTGTCGAGGTGGCAGCGCGGTGCCAGCGCACGGTCAAGCAGGCCGAGAACCTCGTCGGCCACGCCGTCCAGTTGGTCGAGGACTTCCCCGACACCCACGCAGCGCTCTCCGCGGGGTCGATCGACCTGCGTCGGGCGCGCGTGATCACCGACGAACTGGGCGGTCAGGATCCCGCCGTGCGGACGCGGGTCGAGGCCGACGTTCTCCCCGAGGCGCGGGTCATCGACACGGTGGCGCTGCGCAAGCTGATCAAGCGGCGTCTCCACCAGCTGGCGCCGGTCGAGACCGCGGAGCGTCAGCGCATCGCTCGCGACTGCCGCTATGTCGCGGTCACCCCGGCGTCGGACGGGATGGCGTTCCTCGAGGCGCTGCTGCCGGCAGAGGACGCGATAGCGCTGAACACGGTGGTGAAGGCGGACGCTGCCGACGCCAAGCGTGCCGACGCCGCGGCGGGCCTGCCGGCCCGCTCGATCGATCAGCGGCGCGCGGATGCGCTGGCGGAGCTCGCCTGGGCCGCCCTGGCCGACGACGATCCCGCCAACGCGCGGGCTCATCCGGCGGCTGTGAGGTCGGCCGCGCACTGCGCTGGTGCGACGGGCGCGGCGGCTGGTCAGGTCCCCGCTCTGTCGCCCGGGCACACGACTGCTACTGCTCGCCCGGTTCCGGCCGTCCCGTCCGGCGCTGCATGCGGGCCCGGCGGCCCGGCCTCCGTCGTGGCGCGCGGGCACACCTCCGGCGGCCCCGGGCCGAGACGGCGGCGGTCCGTCACCGTGCACGTCACCGTTCCGTTCCCGACCGCGGTCGGGCTCAGTGACGAGCCGGCTGAGCTGGAGGGTTACGGGCCCATCCCTGCCCACGTCGCCCGCACCCTCGCCGCCGCGGGCGTGTGGACCTGGCTGCGTGCCGACCCCAAGACCGGGCAGCTTCTCGACCTCGGCCGCAGGAGGTACCGCCCGACCGCGGCGCTGGCGGCGTTCGTCACCGCCCGCGATCGGACGTGCCGCATGCCCGGCTGCCATCAGCCGGCCCGCGCCGCCGACATCGACCACATCATCCCGTTCGCCGCCGGCGGCCCCACCAGCCCCGCGAACCTGCATTCGCTGTGCGAGGCCCATCACCTGATCAAACATCGCGGCCGCTGGGGCGCCGAACGACAACCCAGCGGTACGACTCGGTGGACCAGTCCCACCGGGCATCGATATCTGAAGCGCCCGGACTGACCGATTTCTCCAAGCGCGCCGCCGCGGCACGCGCCACGATGGGGTCATGAGCGACTTCACCGTGACACCGAAGCTCGTCGTCGACGGGGCGGACGCCGCGATCGACTTCTACCGCCGCGCGCTCGGCGCCGAGCCCGGCGTGCGCTACGCCGGGCCCGGCGGCCGAGTGGTGTACGCCGAGTTCCGGCTGGGCGGCGGCACGCTGTCGATCAAGGACGCCGACGAGCACGACCCCGCCGCCGGCGCACTCTTCACGCTGGAGGTGGCCGACCCCGACGCCGTGGGGGCCGCCCTGGAGCAGGCCGGCGCGACCGTCGTCTTCCCGATCGGCGACCAGCCGTACGGCATGCGCCAGGGCCGGCTGCGCGACCCGTTCGGCATCCAGTGGATCGTCTCGCGGCAGACCGAGGACCTCGACGCGGACGAGGTGCAGCGGCGGCTCGACGGCGATCCGGACTGAGCCGGGTTCAGCCGCCCTTGGTGTACGCCGCCTGCCAGCGGTTCTCGCGACGGTCCAGCGAGAACGTCACGCGTTCTCCGAGGCCGACGAATTCCGCGGTGGTGGCGTTGGCGTCGTGGTGGCGCTGGTCGTAGGCGGACCGGACGTAGCTCGGGTACTCCGCCGGGATACGGCGGTCGAAGTCGGGCAGCTTCTCGATGACATCGGCCCAGATGTCCGGGCCGGTGTACGCGGCGAGCAGGCCGAGGATCGCCTCGGCCCGCTCGTGCGCGACGAGGTCCTCGATGACCGGCCTCAGCTGCGCCGTCAGCCGGGCGGCGTGCTCGCGGTCGGACAGCGCCTGGCCGCCGGCGGCGGGCCGCCAGGAGTCGAGCCGCTGCGAGCTGTAGAGACGCTCGCCCTCGACCACGCCGCCGCGCGGGCCGCGGACCATCAGCACGCCGTCACCGGCGTAGACGAGTGCGACGTGGGGATAGCCGTCCCGCAACTGCCGCACCAGCTCCTCGGTCACGACAGGGACGTCCATGTCCGGATCCTAGGCCAGATCGAGCGAGGCGCGGACCGCCCGTCTGTCGTGGACCGGTGCGAGCGCGCCGGTCACCAGCTCCGCCAGCAGGTCGATCCCGTCCGCCGACAGGATCGACTCCAGGTGGAACTGCACCGACGCGAACCCGGCGCCCCGCAGCGCGAACACCTCGCCGGTCTCCGGGTGCGCGGCGACCTCGACGCCGGGCGGCTCGGCGCCGTCGACCAGCCGGGCCGCGTAGGTGTTGTAGAAGCCGACCCGGGTCTCGCGGCCGAACAGCGGCACCAGCCGCTGCGTGCCCTGGTACGGCTGCGGCAGCGGCCCCAGCGGCAGGCCGAACAGCCCGGCCAGCACCTGGTGGCTCAGGCAGACGGCGAGCAGCGGGCGGTCCGCGTCCAGCCGGGCCCGGACGACGTCGTGCAGCCGGGCGATGCGCGGGTCGTCGACGTCGCGCGGGTCGCCCGGGCCGGGACCGGCCAGCAGCAGGTCATACGCGGCGCCGTCGGCCGGGTCGACGCCGGACCAGCGGCGCACCTCCGCCCGCATGCCCAGCCGGCGCAGCAGGTGCGCCAGCATCGCCGTCCACCGGTCCTCGGCGTCGACGATCAGCACCGACCGCCCGGCCAGCGCCGGCCGCTCGCCCTGGCCCTGCGGCCGCAGCCAGAACGGCGCCAGGGTGCGGTTGCGCGCGGTCAGCGCGGCGGCGACCTCCGGGTCGGCGGCGAACGACGACGGCGACGGTGACGGCGCGGCCGGGGGCGCCGGAAGGGGCAGCACGCCCAGCGCCGTCAGCACGCCGGCCGCCTTCGCGTGCGTCTCGGCCACCTCGTGACCGGCGACGGAGTGCCGCACCAGCGTCGCGCCGACCGGCACCCGCACGGAACCGTCCGGCGCCAGCTGAGCGGTCCGGATCAGGATCGGCGCATCGACGGACAACCCGTCGTCGCCGCTCTCGATCAGCGCCGCCACGCCCGCGTAGTACCCCCGCCCACCCACCTCATAGCGGGTGATGACCCGGGCCGCGTTCTCCAGCGGCGACCCCGTGACCGTCGGCGCGAACATCGTCTCGCGCAGCACGTCGCGCACGTCCAGCCGCGTCGTGCCCTCGAGCAGGTACTCGGTGTGCACGAGGTGGCTCATCTCCTTGAGGAACGGCCCGAGCACCCGTCCGCCGTCCTGGCAGACGGCGCTCATCATCTTCAGTTCCTCGTCGACGACCATGAACAGTTCCTCGGTCTCCTTCGGGTCGGCGAGGAACCGCAGCAGGTCGCCGGTGGTCGCGCCGCCGGCCGGGACCCGGTAGGTGCCGCTGATCGGGTTCATCACGACGGTGCCGGAGTCGACGCTGACGTGGCGCTCCGGCGTCGCGCCGACCATCGTCACGTCGCCGGCGTGCACGGCGAACGTCCAGTAGGCGCCCGGTTCACCGGTGAGCAGCCGGCCGAACAGCCGCAGCGCCGCGTGCGGTACGGACCCGGTCAGCCGGGCCAGGTAGTCGCGCCGGATGACGAAGTTCGCCCCGGCGCCGCGGCCGATCTCGTCGCGGATGACCCGGCCGACGATGTCGGCGTACTCGTCGTCGGCGACGTCGAAGCCGCCGGGTGTCACGTCGACGTCGCCGGCCAGCGCCGCGACCACGTCGGCCCGGTCCAGCGAGACCCGCGACCGCACCCGCAGGCAGCGCAGCGGCGCGCCGTCGTCGTGGCACTCGAACCCGCGCTCGGTCAGCTGGCGGTACGGGATCAGCGCCAGCGTTGCCGCGTGGCCGCCGGCCCCGGGCAGCGGGATGTCCGCCAGCCGGTCGACGTCGACGACATCACCGAGCAGTAGCTCGACGCCGGGCCGGCCGGCCCGGGCGAGCAGCGCGAACGGCGGGGGAGCGGGGTCGTCGAGGAGGTCCTGCAGCATGGGTGTTCCTTCCGGTCGAGCCTCGACCGGGGCGGAACGGGCCGCAAACGACGGCGACCGCCTCGGTGGAGGCGGTCGCTTGCGTGGGGTACGCGAAGGGGGAGGGCCGCCTAGGAGGCGGGCCACCACTGGCCGAGCACGGTCGCGTACATGCGCCAGACCCTAGCATCACGGCGGCGGGGGCGGCGGCTGTTCGGGCACCGGCCGGGCGCCGTTGGTGTCGGCGGTGGCCGGCGGGACGGCGGGGGTGCCCGGCGCCGCCTGGCCGCTCGCGTTCTCCAGGAAGCGCAGCAGCTCGACCGGGAACGGCAGGACGACCGTGGAGTTCTTCTCCGCGGCGACCTCGACGATGGTCTGCAGCAGCCGCAGCTGCAGCGCGGCCGGGGTCTCGGCCATCGTGGACGCGGCCGAGGCGAGCTTGTGCGACGCCTGGAGCTCGCCGTCGGCGGTGATGATCCGCGACCGCCGCTCCCGCTCCGCCTCGGCCTGTCGTGACATCGAGCGCTTCATCGTCTCCGGCAGCGCGACGTCCTTGATCTCGACCCGGTCGATCTCGATGCCCCAGCCGACGGCCGGGCTGTCGATCATCAGCGCGAGGCCCTGGTTCAGCGACTCGCGGTTGGACAGCAGGTCGTCGAGCTCGCTCTTGCCGATGATCGAGCGCAGCGACGTCTGTGCCACCTGCGACACGGCGAACTCGTAGTCCTGCACCTCGACGACGGCCTCGACCGGGTCGTGCACCCGGAAGTAGACGACGGCGTCGACGCGCACCGTGACGTTGTCGCGGGTGATGCCGTCCTGCGCGGGGATCGGCAGCGTGATGATCTGCACGTTGACCTTGCGCATCTGGTCGACGAACGGGGCGATCCACGCGAACCCGGGCTCGCGCGGCGGCCCGTGCACCTTGCCGAACCGGAACACGACGCCACGCTCGAACTGACGGACGATGCGGGCGCTCGCGGCGTACCCGATGAGGGCGATGATCACCATGATGGTGAGGAGAGCGAATAGCGCACCCATGCTGACCTCCTCGTCAGCGGCCCTTCACTCTCGAGCGTACGCCCGCCGGTCAGCGCTGAGCGAACCCGGGGAACCTCGGGTTCACGCTTGCTGGCGGGCGCGAACGGTGACACGGTCCGGGCTGGTCGCCATGGTCGCCGACGGTGCGGTGCGGGGCCAGGTCCAGGCGTACCGCACGATGAGGGCGAGAAGGATCAATTCCAGTGCGATGCCAAGGCCGTAGAAGTACAGCCAGGACTCGCCCACCGCGTTGAATGCCGTGACGGGGACGTAGAGCGAGGCCACGACGAGGTTCGTGATGCGGTTCGCCCGGGCGGGCAGCGTCATCGACAGCACGACCATGAGGATCGGGATGGCCATGAGGGTCAGCGCCGTGGTCGAAAAGGTCTGGGAGAGGTCGAACTCGAAGACCTTGCCGTCGAGGATGTCTTCGATGACGCCGGGCGTGAAGAAGTTGAGAATGTCCACGTAGGCGTACAGGAACATGAAGCTCGTCCACGTTGCGGCGAGCTTGGCTCTCACCGGGATCGGCTGGTCTTCCAGTGTGGCGGTGGTGGGCTGACGTGTTCTCATCATGGGCTCCGTTGTCGTGGTGAGGATCGGTAGGTCCACGATCGCTGCGCCCGGCGGCGGGCGCCTCGGCCCGGAGGCTGGGGTTCGCCTGGCCGATGGCATGGTCTGTCTCTCGTTCTTTCGGCGGGTACGCCGAGGCGCGCCGATCCCTAGTCTGGAGTCGTGGTCACCGTCCGGCGCTCCATCTGGCAGGAGCCGCGGCCTGCTGACGCTCCACCCGTCGGTCGGCTCGACCGGCTGCTGGTGGGCGTGTTCGCGGCCGCCGCCTTGGTCGAGGGCATCGCTCGGCCGGGCTTGGCCTGGCGACCCCTTGTGACGGTGCTCGCCGTGGCGCTGATGCCGGCCCTGCTCTGGCGGCGGGTTCGCCCCCTGATGGCCGCCCTGGTCGGGTGGGGCGTCGCCGGGCTGCTTTCGGTCCTCCAGCTGACTGCGCACGCCGGGGATCTCGGCCTCTACTCCATGATGGCCGTCCTGGTCCTGCTCTACTCCCTGGTGCGGTGGGGCTCGGGACGGGAGATGGTCTTGGGGACGGCGTTCGTGGCGGTCGTCGTCGCGCTGGGGATGTTCGTCTCCTCCGCGGGCTGGGCCGACGTCTTCGGCGGGAGCGTCCTCTTGCTGTTGTTCGTCGCCCTCGCGGCGGTGTTCCGCTACCGCGCGGACCTCTGGCATCGCCAACAGCGCGAGATCCGCAATCAGGAGCGGGTGGGGCTGGCTCGCGAGCTGCACGACACCGTGGCCCACCACGTCTCGGCCATCGCGGTGCAGGCGCAGGCCGGTCGCGTGGTTGCCGGCATCGAGCCTGAGAAGGCTGCCGAGGTCCTGGCCGCGATCGAGTCTGAAGCGTCGCGAACCCTGGCGGAGATGAGATCCATGGTGCGGATGCTGCGTGAGGAGGAAGCCGTCGCCTACTCACCGCAGCTGGGTGTCGCGGACCTGCCTGCGCTGGCGCGCGCCGACGCGACGCCCACCGTCGAGGTCTCGCTGGACGGTTCGCTGACCCGGCTGGCGCGACCCGTGGATGCCGCGCTCTATCGGCTCGCGCAGGAGTCGCTGACCAACGCCGTACGGCACGCCCGGAGCGCGACTCGCGTCGGGATCGACGTACGCCGGGAGGGCGACGCCGTCAGGCTGCGTGTCAGCGACGATGGACAGACCGAGCCGGGGCCGGCCCCGGAGCCTGGGTTCGGCCTCCTGGGCATGGCCGAACGCGCCCAGCTCCTCGGCGGATCGCTCTCCGCGGGGCCGAGGCCCGAGGGTGGCTGGGTGGTCGAGGCCGTGCTGCCGGTGGAGGCGCTGGCATGAGCATCCGTGTTGTCGTAGCCGACGACCAGGACTTGGTCCGGACCGGGCTGGTGATGATCCTCGGCGCGCAACCCGACCTCGAGGTCGTGGGGGAGGCAGCAGGCGGGCTCGCAGCGCTCGACCTGGCGACCCGGCTGCGTCCCGATGTCCTCCTCGTCGACATCCGGATGCCCGGGCTCGACGGCGTCGAGGTGACGCGACGCCTGGCCGGTCCAGACGTGACGGACCCGACGGCGGTCGTCGTGATCACCACCTTCGACCTCGATGAGTACGTCCTCGGCGCCCTACGCGCCGGCGCCCGCGGCTTCCTGCTCAAAGACGCCGGGCCGGAGCTCCTCGTGCAGGCCATCCACGCGGCGGCCAACGGGGACGCGCTGATCGCCCCCAACGTCACCCGCCGGCTGCTGGCGACCTTCGCCGACCAGGCGCCGGTGGTACCGGTCCAGCCCATCGACCCGCTCACCGAGCGCGAGGAGGAGGTGCTCGCGCTGGTGGCACGGGGCCGGACCAACGCCGAGATCGCCACCGAGCTCTTCGTCGGCCTCAGCACGGTCAAGACCCACGTCGCATCGTTGATGACCAAGCTCGGCGCCCGCAACCGCGTCGAGATCGCCATGTGGGCACACGACACCAGACGCGTGAGAGCCGATTAGCGGGTCCAGATCGCAGCGTCGGATCTTCGCCGAGGAGTCGATGGATCACAGCGCAGGGGCGCATCGACACAGCCGGGCAGTGATGGTGGATCTGGACTGGGCCCGGAAGCGATCTGGTCCGTCAGCGCTGAGCGAACCAGACGAAAATCGGTTGTGAGTGAGTCCTCACTCACTTAGCATCGTCCCGTGGCCACCGAGACGCGCCGGGCTCGCGCAACGCCCATGTCGCCCGATCAGCGACGTGAGGCGATCATCGAGGCCACCCTGCCGCTGGTCTACGAGCACGGCTTCGCCGTCAGCACGCGGCAGATCGCCGAGGCGGCCGGCATCGCCGAGGGCACCATCTTCCGGGTCTTCGACGACAAGGACACCCTGCTCAAACAGGTCCTCGAGGCGGCCCTCGACCCCAGCGACACCGAGCGGCGGCTGCGGGCCATCGGCACCGACCTGCCGCTGGAGCACCGGCTGCTGCTCGCGGCCGACATCCTGCACGAGCGGCTGACCAGCGTCTTCCAGCTCATGGCCGCCGTCGGCTTCAGCCGGCCGCCGGGCGACGACGGCCGGACGCAGCCACCGCGGCACGCCGGCATGATGGCCGTCATCGCCGCGCTGGTCGAGCCCGACCGGCACCGGCTGCGGGTCTCGCCGGTCGAGGTGGCCAGGCGGTTGCGCATCCTCGCCTTCGCCGGCTTCCACCCGCTCATCAACGACCACGAGCCGATGTCCCCGGCCGAGGTCGTCGACCTGCTGCTGCACGGCGTCTGCCTCGACGCGGGCGACCCGTCGCCCTGACCCTCCGACCCGGGCACACGACGCACACGTCACATCCGACCACTCCAGTTCGGAGCCGTTCCATGCTCATCACCCTGTTGCGGACGTACCTGCGCCCGTACCGCCGCTGGCTCGCCGCCGTCGTCGTGCTGCAGTTCATCGGCACGCTGGCCTCGCTGTACCTGCCCAGCCTCAACGCCGACATCATCGACAACGGCATCGCCCGCGGCGACACCGGCTACATCGTCCGCACCGGCGGGTGGATGCTGGCGGCGACGCTGCTGCAGATCACCTGCACGATCGGCGCGGTGTACTTCGGCGCGAAGACGGCCATGGCGTTCGGCCGCGACGTCCGGGCCGCGATCTTCCACCGGGTCGGCGAGTTCTCCGCCCGCGAGGTGGGCCGGTTCGGCGCGCCGTCGCTGATCACCCGCAACACCAACGACGTCCAGCAGGTCCAGATGCTGGTGCTGATGTCGTGCACGCTGCTGGTCACGGCGCCGATCATGGCCACCGGCGGTGTCATCATGGCGCTGCGCGAGGACGTCGGGCTGGCCTGGCTGCTGCTGGTCTGCGTCCCGGCGCTGATCCTCGGCATCGCGCTGATCGTGCGCCGCATGGTGCCCGGCTTCCGGCTCATGCAGGAGCGCATCGACGGCGTCAACCGGGTCATGCGCGAGCAGATCACCGGCATCCGCGTGGTCCGGGCGTTCGTCCGCGAGCGCTGGGAGCAGAGCCGGTTCGCCGTCGCCAACACCGCGCTCACCGACACCGCGCTCTACGTCGGCCGGCTGATGGCGCTGATGTTCCCGTGGGTCATGCTGATCTTCAACGTGTCCAGCGTGGCGGTGCTGTGGTTCGGCGCCGGCCGGGTCGACGACGGGCAGATGCAGATCGGCTCGCTGACGGCGTTCCTGACCTACCTCATCCAGATCCTGATGTCGGTCATGATGGCGACGTTCATGCTGGTCATGCTGCCGCGGGCGACGGTGTGCGCGGAGCGCATCGGCGAGGTGCTCGACACCGAGTCGTCGGTGGTGCCGCCGGCCGACCCGGTGACGACCCTGCCGCGGCGGGTGTCGTTGGAACTGCGCGACGCCGAGTTCGCGTACCCGGGCGCCGAGTCGCCGGTGCTGCGCGACGTCACGTTCATCGTCGAGCCGGGCACGACGACCGCCGTCGTCGGCAGCACCGGCTCCGGCAAGACCACGCTGGTCAGCCTGGTGCCGCGGCTGATCGACGTCACCGCCGGGCAGGTCCTGGCCGGCGGCGTCGACGTCCGCCGGCTCGACCCCGAGGCGCTGCGCGAGCGCATCGGGCTGGTGCCGCAGAAGGCGTACCTGTTCTCCGGGACGGTCGCCAGCAACCTGCGCTACGGCAACCCCGACGCCACCGACGACGAGCTGTGGGAGGCGCTGCGCATCGCACAGGCCGCCGACTTCGTCGAGGAGATGCCGGAGGGGCTGGACGCGCCGATCGCGCAGGGCGGCACCAACGTGTCCGGCGGGCAGCGGCAGCGGCTGGCGATCGCCCGCGCGCTGGTCCGCCGGCCCGACATCTACCTGTTCGACGACTCGTTCTCGGCGCTCGACCTCGCCACCGACGCCCGGCTGCGGGCGGCGCTGCGCCCGCACACCACGGACGCCGCGGTGGTCATCGTCGCGCAACGGATCTCCACCATCATCGACGCCGACCAGATCGTCGTGCTCGACGACGGCGCCGTCGTCGGGCTCGGCACGCACGCCGAGCTGATCGAGACCTGCCCGACCTACGCCGAGATCGTCGAGTCCCAGCTGAGCGCGGAGGAGGCCGCATGAGCGCGTCCAGGTCCACGACGACGGCCGCGCCCGCACGGCCGGCGGGTGGCCGTCCCGGCGGCGGCCCGCCCGGCATGGCCGCGATGGCCGGCCCGCCGCAGAAGGCGCTGAACTTCGGCCCGTCGGCGAAGCGGCTGATCGGCCGGCTGGCGCCGGAGCGGGCCGGCGTCGCGCTGGTGATCGTGCTGGCCGTGATCAGCGTCGCGCTCAACGCGATCGGCCCGCGGCTGCTCGGGCACGGCACCGACCTCATCTTCCAGGGCGTCATCGGCCGGCAGCTGCCCGCCGATGTCAGCAAGGAGCAGGCGGTCGAGGGCCTGCGCGCCGGCGGCCAGGACACCTTCGCCGACATGCTCGCGCACATGGACGTCGTGCCCGGCCAGGGTGTCGACTTCGACGCGCTGCGGACGGTGCTGCTCGGCGTGCTGGCGCTTTACGTGGGCGCGTCGCTGTTCATGTGGCTGCAGGCGTACCTGCTCAACACCATCGTGCAGCGGACGGTGTTCCGGCTGCGCTCCGACGTCGAGGACAAGATCCACCGGCTGCCGCTGAAGTACTTCGACGCCAACGCCCGCGGCGACGTGCTCAGCCGCGTCACCAACGACATCGACAACGTGTCGCAGAGCCTGCAGCAGACCATGAGCCAGCTGCTGAACTCGCTGCTCACCGTCATCGGCGTGCTGGTGATGATGTTCTGGATCTCGCCGCTGCTGGCGCTGATCGCGCTGGCGACGATCCCGCTGTCGCTGCTCGTGACGGCGCTGGTCGCGAAGCGGTCGCAGAAGCAGTTCGTCGCGCAGTGGGCGCACACCGGCGCGCTGAACGGGCAGATCGAGGAGGCCTACACCGGCCACGCGCTGGTCAAGGTGTTCGGCCGGCAGCGCGAGGTGGAGCAGTCGTTCGCCGGCAAGAACGAGGAGCTGTTCCAGGCCAGCTTCGGCGCCCAGTTCGTGTCCGGGCTGATCATGCCGGCGATGTTCTTCCTCGGGAACCTCAACTACGTCGCCATCGCCGTCGTCGGCGGCCTGCGGGTCGCGTCCGGGTCGATGAGCCTCGGCGAGGTGCAGGCGTTCGTCCAGTACACCCGCCAGTTCACCCAGCCGCTCACCCAGCTGGCGTCGATGGCGAACCTGCTGCAGTCCGGCGTCGCGTCGGCCGAGCGGGTGTTCGAGCTGCTGGACGAGCCCGAGCAGGTGCCCGACCCGGCCGCGCCGGCGACGCTGGGCGGCCCGGCCCGCGGGCGGGTCGAGTTCGAGCACGTCACGTTCAGCTACGACCCCGACCAGCCGCTGATCGAGGACCTCTCGCTGGTGGCCGAGCCGGGCCGCACGGTGGCGATCGTGGGACCGACCGGCGCGGGCAAGACCACGCTGGTCAACCTGATCATGCGGTTCTACGAGCTGCAGGGCGGGCGCATCACCATCGACGGCCGCGACATCGCCGACCTCAGCCGCGACGAGCTGCGCTCCAACATCGGCATGGTGCTGCAGGACACCTGGCTGTTCGGCGGCACCATCCGCGAGAACCTCGCCTACGGCGACCCGTCGGCGCCGGAGGAGCGCATCCGCGCCGCGGCCGAGGCCACCTACGTCGACCGGTTCGTGCACTCGCTGCCCGACGGCTACGACACCGTCATCGACGAGGAGGGCGACAACATCAGCGCCGGTGAGAAGCAGCTGCTCACCATCGCGCGGGCGTTCCTCGCCGACCCGTCCATCCTCATCCTCGACGAGGCGACGTCGTCGGTCGACACCCGCACCGAGGTGCTCGTCCAGCACGCCATGGCGGCGCTGCGCAGCGACCGCACCAGCTTCGTCATCGCCCACCGCCTCTCCACCATCCGCGACGCCGACCTCATCCTCGTCATGCGTGACGGCGCCATCGTCGAGCAGGGCTCGCACACCGAGCTGCTGGAGCGGCGCGGAGCATACTTCGACCTGTACAACAGCCAGTTCGCGCTGCCCGCCGTCGACGAGTAGGGGGACACCGTGGCGAAGAAGGACGAGCGGCTTCCGAAGAAGATCTACGAGAAGGAGCTGTTCCGGCTGCAGGCGCAGCTGGTGACGTTGCAGGAGTGGGTCCGCCAGGAGGGCGCCCGCGTCGTCGTGGTCTTCGAGGGGCGCGACGCGGCCGGTAAGGGCAGCACCATCAAGCGGGTCACGCAGTACCTCAACCCCCGCATCGCCCGCATCGCCGCCCTGCCGGCGCCGACGGAGCGGCAGCGCGGCCAGTGGTACTTCCAGCGCTACGTCGAGCACCTGCCGGCCGCCGGTGAGATCGTCCTGTTCGACCGCAGCTGGTACAACCGCGCCGGCGTCGAGCGGGTCATGGGCTTCTGCACGAAGGAGGAGTACCAGCGCTTCCTCAGCCAGGCCCCGACGTTCGAGCGGATGCTGGTCGAGGACGGCATCCTGCTGCGCAAGTACTGGTTCTCGGTGAGCGACGCGGAGCAGGAACGCCGGTTCCGGTCGCGGCTGGAGGACCCGATGCGCCGGTGGAAGCTGTCGCCGATGGACCTCGAGTCGATCAGCCGCTGGGAGGACTACTCGCGCGCCAAGGACGACATGTTCGTGCACACGGACATCCCCGAAGCGCCGTGGTACGTGGTCGAGAGCGAGGACAAGCGGTCGGCGCGCATCAACATGATCGCGCACCTGCTCTCGACCATCCCGTACCACGAGGTGCAGCGCCGGCCCCTGGAGCTGCCGCCGCGGCCGGCCGCCAAGGGGTACGAGCGGCCGCCGCGCGAGCTGCAGACCTACGTGCCCGACCACGCGGCCTCGCTCAGCTGAGCTCCGGCAGCTCGACGCCGTGGTCGAGCAGCGCCTGGGCGCAGCCGGCCCAGTCGCCGGCGATGCCCGGTTCCTCGTTGTTCCGCGACGCCCAGGCGAGGGTGCCGACGACGGTGTCGCCGAAGCCGTGCACGACGGCGGGGTCGGCGCCGTGTTCGAGCAGGAAGCGCGCCAGCGCCGCGTCGCCGCGGAAGACCGCGTGGTTCAGGGCGGTGGCGTTCCAGTCGCCGCCGGGGTGGTCGATCGGCCAGCCGGCCTCCACGAGGAGCCGGACGGCGTCGGCGGCGCCCTCGCCGGCGAGGTCGGGCAGCAGCCGCCGCCGGCCGTCGTCGAGGGTGTCGACGAGTCCGGGATGCGCGGCGAGCAGGTTCCGGGCAGCGGCGCCGTCCCCGCTGGCGCAGGCGGTGATCAGGTCGTCGAGGGGCGTGCCGTCGGCGTCGTCGGCCGGCAGCAGCGCCGCCGCCTCCGTCAGCCCGAACCGCAGCGCCAGCCGGTGCGCGCCGACCCCGTCCGGCGTGACGGCGCGCGGGTCGGCCCCGGCGTCGAGCAGCAGCCGCACGTAATGCGTCGAGCAGCGCCGCCGCAGCGCGAACAGCAGCGGCGTCCCCCACGACGGCGACGGCTCGTCAGCGTCGCCGCCGTGCTCGAGCAGCAGCCGCAGCACCCCGGCGTCGTCGTGGTCGGCGGCGGCGTACATGGCGTTCGTGCCGGTGACGGTCGCGCCGGCGGCCAGCAGCAGCCGGGCGCACTCGCGGTCGCCGAGTGAGTGGTACAGCGACTCGCCGTCGTCCGGGTCGGCGCCGGCGTCGAGCAGCAGCGTGGTCAGCTCGTGGTCGTGGGTGACGCCCGCCGCGCCGTACAGCGCCGTCACCGGGTGCTGCCCGCCCGCGGGGACGACCGCCTGGTTCGGGTCGGCGCCCGCGGCCAGCAGCGCGCGGGAACAGGCGCGGAGGCCGCCGGCGAATTCCGGCAGCCGCACCAGCGACGAGTGCGCGACGGCGAGCAGCGGCGGCAGGCGCAGCGTTCCGCCGGACCGGTGCACCCAGCCCGGATCCGCGGCGATCGCCGCCTCGACGGCCGCGATGTCGCCGGTCGCGGTGGCGATGCCGCCGGCAGCGGCCGCGGTGCCGGCACCCTCGCGGACGGCGCGTAGCAGGCGGGCTGCCTCGACCGGCCGGGCGGCGTGCGTGCCGCCGATGGTGTCGCCCGCGTACACCAGCCGCAGCCAGTGCTCGGCCGTCACCCCACGGACCTCCTCGACGTGGCGCCGCAGGGCGGCCCAGGACGCGAAGCCGTACTCGCGGGCGACGCAGGACTGCGCGTCGCGCAGCCGTGGCGCGGTGGTGTGCGGCCCCGTGGCGTGCGGCAGGGTGGCGCGGAACCGGGCGGCGGCCGCCGGATCACCGTCGTGGTAGCCGCGCAGCAGCTCTTTGGCCTGCTTCTTCAGGTGGCCGAGGTCGGGTCGGGCGGGTAGCTCGGGCATCGAGTCCTCCGTGCGCGAGAGCGCCGATGGTCCGCACACTCGGCTGCACAAAGGCTCGGACGTCGACCTGTGCTGACGGAGTGGGTTCGACCCTGCCCGCGGACCCGGACGCGGCTCCGGCCGCGCTGGCAAGCAGTCTACGCGCCCGGTGCGGCCTTGCCAGATCGGCAACGAATCTTGCCGTCCGGGCGCGGCAGGCGCATCCTGGCAGTATGACTAATGAGAACCGTTACGACGTAGTGGTGGTCGGCGGCGGGCCGGCCGGGCTGAGCGGCGCGTTGACGCTCGCGCGTGCGCGGCGGTCGGTGCTGGTCGTCGACGCCGGTGAGCCGCGCAACGCGCCGGCCGGCGGCGTCCACAACTACCTGGGCCGCGAGGGCGCCGCGCCGGGCGAGCTGTACCGCATCGGCCGGTCCGAGATCGCCGGCTACGGCGGCAAGTTCGTCGATGGCGCGGCGGCCGAGGTGACCGGCACGGCCGGCGACTTCACCGTCCGCCTCGACAGCGGCGCGACGGTGCGGGCGCGGCGGATCCTGCTGGCCACCGGCGGCGTCGACGAACTGCCGGACGTGCCCGGCGTGCGCGAGCGGTGGGGGCGCGACGTGCTGCACTGCCCGTACTGCCACGGCTGGGAGGTGCGCGACCGCGCGATCGGCGTCCTGGCGACGTCGGCGGCGTCGGTGCACCACGCGCAGCTGTTCCGGCAGTGGTCCGCCGACGTCACCCTGTTCACGCACACCGCGCCGGCCCTGGACGACGCGCAGCTGGCCGACCTCGCCGGGCGCGGCGTGCGGGTGGTCGAGGGGACGGTCGCGGCGCTGCGGATCGAGTCCGACGAGCTGACCGGCGTCGAGCTCGACAGCGGCCTGGTCGTCCCCGCCGACGCCGTCGTCGTCGCGCCGAAGCCGGTCGCGCGGGTCGGGATGGTCGCGGGCCTCGGCCTGACCGCCGTCGAGCAGGAGCGCGGCGGCATCATCGCGGGCACCTCCCTCACCGTCGACCCGATGGGCGGCACCTCGGTGCCCGGTGTCTGGGCGGCCGGCAATGTTGCCGATGTGTTCGCCACAGTGATCAAGTCCGCATCGGCCGGTGTCGACGCGGCCGCCATGATCAACATGGATCTCGTCAATGCTGGGATCTACTCGCCGGCCGCCGTGGCCGCCGCAGCGAGCTGAGGCAGGTAGTCGTCGAGCATCCACGGGATCGACAGCACCGTCGGCGCGGAGCTGGCGGTCACGTAGTCCTCGCCGGCGATCGGGGCGAACGCGCCCGCCGCGACGGCCGGGAGCTGCGCGTACGCCGGGTTCGCCGCGAACGCGTCGGCCGCCGACTGGTCGTTGAACCAGCCGATGAACACGTCGGCCTCGATGTCGCCCGCCAGCTCCGGCGACACGTAGTAGTACACGCCGTCACCCTCCGCGTGCTCGTCGACGTACGGGGTGAGGGTCATGCCGAGGTCGGTGAGCAGCCGCACCCGCACGTCGTCGGACGTGTAGAGGGCGAGCTGCGCGCCGTCCTCGGCGCCGTAGGCGAAGGTGGTGCCGGCCAGCTCCGGGAACTCGTCGGTGCGGGTGGCGAGGTACTCCTCGGTCTCGGCGACCAGTTCGTCGGCCTGCGCGGACCGTCCCAGCGCCGCGCCGATGATCGTCGTCTGGTCCTGCCAGGACGTGCTCCACGGCGCGTCCGGGTAGGCGACCGTGGGTGCGATGGCGCTGAGGGTGTCGTACTCCTCCTGCGTGAGCCCCGAGTACACGGCGACGATGACGTCGGGCTGCTGCTCGGCGATCGCCTCGTACGGGATCTCCTCGCCGGAGGCGTTCGGCAGCAGCTCCGGCAGCTCGGCATCGCCGAGGTTCTCGCGCACCCAGGGCAGCACGCCCTCGTCGTCGCCGCCGTAGTCGAAGAACGGCATCGCCACCGGGACCACCCCGAGTGCCAGCACCGCGTCCTGGTTCGACGGCCCCCACGTCACCACCCGCTCCGGCGCCTCCTCGAGCGTGGCGGAGCCGAGCGCGTGCTCGATGGTGACGGGGAACTCGCCCCTGCCGGCGGCGTTGGTCTCGTCGCCGCTCCGGCCGTCGTCGCCGCCCGAGCGGTCGTCGTCGGAGCCGCAGCCGACGAGGGCGGCGCCGAGCAGCAGAGCGAGCAGGAACGTCGGAAGGCGTCGAGAAGTCACCCGGCTAAGTTAGCTCAGGCAAACCTAACTTCGCATCTTCGGGCCCGCCGGCCGTCCCGTCCGAGGGCAGCGTTCACCGGCCCCGAACCGGCGAGGCCGGGGCCGGTGCTCGTCGGCTCAGGCAGTGACCGTGCCCGTGAGCCGGCAGGCGTCGGCCCAGCGGGCGGGGTCGGCGGTGCCGCGCGGCTCGACCAGCCGGGCGCAGTCGGTGATGGTCAGCTCGAGCAGGTGGTGCAGCATGGCGTCGGGGTCGGTGACGCAGGCGTTGGCGACGCCCTCGACGGCGCAGCGGACGGCCGTGGGCGCCGCGTAGCGCTGGAACCCCTTCATGGTGGTCTGCTCGCCCTCGGCGAAGTCGTACGCCCACCGGGCAGCGACCGGGACCTTGGCCAGCGCGTCGCGGCTGCGCTCGGTGAGCGTGCCGGCCGGCCGGTGGTCGAGGTCGTCGAGGATGCGCTCGGCCGACAGCAGCGCGACCGCCAGCACCCGCTGACGTTCCGCCGACGCCACCGGCAGGGCCGTCTGGGCGACCCGGAGCGTGATGTGGACGTCCATGCGCGGGTCGTCGGAGTCGACCCCGATGACCATGGGGACCAGCGGGGCCAGTTGCGGCCGGCGCTCGTCGGAGATGGCGTCGTTCACCAGCCGGGCGACCGCGGCCAGCAGCGGATGCGTGCAGGACGGGTGGTCGCTCCATCGCTCGCCGGCGAGGTAGGACGCGAATTCCATGAAGCACGCGCCCTTGCGTGCGTTGCGGTGTTTGCCCTTCGAGAGCACCGGCAGCATGCCTGGTGCGTCGTTGTGGAGACCGGACATGGATGCACCCCGAGAGTCTTCGGCGGGTTGTGTGCTCACCATCTTGCTCCTGTTCACGCCTGGATTCCACTGCTTTGCGCCGTGCTTTTCGGCCGGCGGGCGGGCGCGTCAGGAGGTGCGCCGGGCCTCCTCGGCGACGAGCGAGGCGGCCGTCGCGAGCCGCTCGCGTTCGGTCGTCGTCAGTTGCGGATCGGCGCCGCGGCGGGCCGTCGCCGCCGCGAGGTGATCGAGCGGCCCGCCGCCGGCGGCGGCCAGGAACGGTCCGATCAGTGCCGCCGCGACGGGCGCGAGGGCGGCGTCCGTACCCACGCTGACCTGGGCCAGGATCAGCGCCGAGTACACGACGTCGAGGTCGGCGGGGCCGTCGGTGGCGTTGCGCCAGTCGATCAGCACCGGCCCTTCCGGCGTCAGGACCACGTTGCCGGGGTGCAGGTCGAGGTGGACGACGGTGCCGGCGGCCGGGCCGGCGGGGCGTGCGTGACCGGACGGCGGGAGGGCGTGCAGGCGGTGGTGCAGCCCGGCCAGGATCGTGGCGGCGTCGGCGGCCGTGCGGTCGCCGTCGAGAAGGGCCTGGAGCAGCGTCGGGCCGGCGAGATGATCGAGGACGAGGTCCGGACCAGTGGCCTCGTGGACGGCCGGCGCGGGGAAGCCGTGGGCGCGGACGTGCGTCATGACGGCCGCCTCGGACGCCGCGGACGCGCCGTCGCGGTAACGGCGCAGCACCCGGCCGCCGTCGATCGCGTAGACGTCGGCGGTGCGGCCGGCGCCCACCAGCGCCAGGCCCGTCACGTCCGTCATGGCTCAGTAGCCGCGGACGTGGTCGATGCGGACGACGGCCGCGGCCGAGTACTGGTGCGAGAAGGCCTCGGCGCTGCCGCTGACGCGGGCCATGTCGGGCCCGTACTTGGCGGCGTACTCGGGCGACTCGTGCGCCGGCGGGACGTCGTCGCGGAACTCCGCCCGCCCGGTGAGCACGATGACGTCGTCGCCACTGGCGTCGCTGTTCAGGTGCAGCGCGACTTGCGGCCGCTCGTCCAGCCAGTCGAGCCGCCTGGCGTGCCGGTCGTTGTAGATGACGACGTCGTCGCCGACGCGGGCGAACCACACCGGGTTCGGCTGCGGGGTTCCGCTGGGCGCGACCACCGTGAGCCAGATGACGCGGTCGTCGCGCAGGCGGTCGTGCACGCGCCGGCCGAACGCGGTGTCGATCGCGGGGAACGGGCGGGCGTCGGTCATGGATCCGAGGGTAGGCGGGTGCGCTGACCGGTGCGGGCCGCCCGCCGCGGGGAGTGGCCGGCGGGGCGGGCGTGGCCGGTGTGGCGAGCCGGTGGCGGTGGCCGGCGTGGTGGGCGTGGTCGGTGTGGCGAGCCGGTGGCGGTGGCCGGCGTGGTGGGCGTGGTCGGTGTGGCGAGCCGGTGGCGATGGCCGGTGGGCTGGCGGGGCGGTGGGGCTGGCGTGGTCGGTGTGGCGTGCCGGTGGTGGTGGCCGGGTGGGCGGGCGTGGTTGGTGTGGCGTGCCGGTGGTGGTGGCCGGGTGGGCGGGCGTGGTTGGTGTGCCGGTGCCGGTGCCGGTGCCGGTGCCGGTGCCGGTGGTGGTGGCCGGGTGGGCGGGCGTGGTTGGTGTGGCGTGCCGGTGGCGGTGGCCGGGTGGGCGGGCGTGGTCGGTGTGGCGAGCCGGTGGCTGTGGCCGGAAGGCGGGCGTGGTGGTGGGGCTGGGCCGGTCGGCGCGGCTGGGCGCACAATGGCGGCATGGCGACGGCGGAGTTCGAGGCGCTCCTCATCGACGACGACGGCCCGGGCTGCGGCTTCGCGCTGCCGTTCGACCCGAAGGCGGCGTACGGCAAGGCGCGGGCGCCGGTCCTGGTGTCCGTCAACGGCACGCCGCCCTTCCGCACGACGGTCGCCGTGTACGGGGGCGCCGGCTGGATCGGCCTGCGCAAGGCCCAACGCGCCGACCTCGGCGTCGACGTGGGCGACACCGTGCACGTGGCGATCGAGCCGGACGACCAGCCGCGCGTCGTCGACGTGCCGCGGGAGCTGAGCGCGGCGCTCGCCGCCGACCCCGCGGCGCTGCGTGCCTACGAGTCGATGTCGTTCTCGCACCGCAAGCGCTACGCCGACTGGATCGCCGAGGGCCGCAAGCAGCAGACCCGCGACGAACGTGCGGCCAAGGCGGTCCGCATGATCACCGACGGCGACCGCACGCCTTGAGCCGGCGCGCCCAGGGCACGACACGGCGACCGGACGCCCGGGGCTCGGCCGGGTGACGGCGCACGGGCAGCCTCCGGCATCCGGCGGTGCGGCCGACGCGGTGGCGTGGTGGGGGTGCGTGGGTGGGTTGTGGCCTCCCGGGGGTGTGGTCGGGGTCCGGTGGGAGGTTGGCGTGTGGGCGTGCGGCCGCTGGGTGGTGTGACCGACGCGGTGGCGTGGTGGGGGTGCGTGGGTGGGTTGTGGCCTCCCGGGGGTGTGGTCGGGGTCCGGTGGGAGATTGGCGTGTGGGCGTGCGGCCGCTGGGTGGTGTGACCGACGCGGTGGCGTGGCGGCGACGCCCGTGGGTGGGCTGGGGCATCCGACTCGTGCGCGTGACCGGGCGCCGTGGCCGACGCGGCGGCGTGGTGGCGGTGTGTGGGTGGGCTGCGGCCTCCGGCGGGCGGTGGTGGCGCGCGTGGTGGGCTGCGGCATCCGACGCGTGCGCGAGGCCGGGCGCGTTGGGCGGCGCGCGGGCGGCCTCCGGCAGCGGCGTCGGGGCGGGGGTGGGGGTGCATCAGGGCGCCTCCTTCCCGGAATCGGCGGCGGCGCCGGCGATGAGGTAGGCCTGCGGCCGCTTCTCGTCCTGCCGCGGTGCCCGGACCAGGCGCGCGTCGACGGTGAAGGAGGCGGCGGTGAGGAGGGCGGCGATGTGGTCGGGCGGGAGCCGATAGGCATCGACGTCGACGGGGTGGCCGTAGGCGTGGTCGACCCGGACGCGTTCGTCGCCCACCTGGAAGGCGAGCAGCAGGTGCCCGCCGGGGCGGAGGACGCGGCGGAACTCGGCGAAGACGCCGGGAAGCAGCTCGGGCGGCGTGTGGATGATGGAGTACCACGCGACCAGGCCGGCGAGGCCGCCGTCGGGGAGGTCGAGGGCGATCATGGAGCCGACGGTGAACGCGATGCCGGGGTGGGCCGCCCGGGCGACGTCGATCATGGCGGGGGAGAGATCGATGCCGGCGATGTCGAGACCGCGGTCGCGCAGGTAGCCCGTGATGCGCCCCGGCCCACACCCCACCTCCACGACCGGCCCGGCCGCCACGACCGGCTCAGCGCCGGCCCCGGCACCCACCAGCGACGCGAACGCGTCGAGCATCGCGCGGTCGAACGGCTCGGTGGCGAGATGGCCGCGCAGCGTCTCGGCATACGACGCGGCGACGGTGTCGTAGGCGGCGCGCGTGGCGGTGACGAAGTCGGGTTCGATCATGGCCGGGACGGTACCGGCCGGGTCCGACAGCGTCGGACGGGGCGGCAGAAGGCAGGCGTCAACGAAGGTTGACAACCAAAGGCTGTCAGCTTATGTTGACAGCATGACCGGATCGGAAGCACGAGAGGCGGTCGACGCCGCGGCGGGGGCCGTCGACCCGGACCCGAGGGTCGGGTTGCGGGCGGTCGCGGCGCTGCGCCGGCTGGTGGAGCGGCTCGAGGCGCTGCAGGTCCAGAGCGCCCGCCGCCAGGGCTGGTCCTGGGAGGAGATCGGCGCCGCCCTCGGCGTCAGCAGGCAGGCCGTGCACAAGAAGCACACGAGGAGGTAGCGATGTTCGAGCGGTTCACCCTGGGGGCCCGGCACGCCGTGATCGGGGCGCAGGAGGAGGCCCGCGAGCTGCGGCACGGCTGGATCGGCACCGAGCACGTCCTGCTGGCGCTGCTGGCCACGCCCGACGCGCCGGGGGTGGCGACGTTGACGCGGCTGGGGGTGACGGCGGAGCGCGGCCGCGCCGCGGTGGTGGCGGTCGGCGGCGGGGGAGCGCCGCTGGGCGACGAGGACACCGAGGCGCTGAAGACGTTCGGCATCGACCTCGACGAGGTGCGCCGGCGGGCCGAGGAGGCGTTCGGCGAGGGCGCCCTGGACGAGCCGCTGGAGTCCGGCCGCGGCAAGCGGTTCGGCGTCTTCCGCCGCGGCAAGCAGGCCGACGGCCGCCTGGGCCACATCCCGTTCGCGCCGCGGGCGAAGAAGGCGCTGGAGCTGTCGCTGCGCGAGGCCATCGCCCGCAAGGACGGCTCCATCGGGACGCAGCACATCCTGCTCGGCCTGCTGCGCAGCGACGACCAGCAGACGCTGGCGGTGTTCGAGCGGCTCGGCCTCCGGCCGCGCGCCGTCCGCGAGCAGGTCCTCGCCGACCTGCGCGCGGCCGCCTAGGGAGTGTCTGACGGATCATGGGAGCCAGGTGAGTAGCGCGGCGAGGTGGAGTGCACCAAGGTAGTTGCGGGCGTGCTTGTCGTAGCGACTGGCCAGGCCGCGCCAGTGTTTGAGCTGGCAGAAGCCGCGTTCGACGACGTTGCGTCGCCGGTAGAGGGTCTTGTCGAACCCGACCGGGCGCCCGCCGGCTGAGCCGCGGCGGCGTCGGTTGGCCTGCTGATCGGCCGGTTCTGGAATGGTGTGGGCGATGTTGCGGCGACGGAGCAGTTCCCGGTTCGCGCGCGAGCTGTAGCCCTTGTCGGCCAGCACGTAGTCCGGCCGGGTGCGTGGCCGCCCGCCTGCGGGCCTGGCCACCCGTAATCCGGCCATGAGCTGCGGGAACTGGGTGGTGTCGTTGACGTTGCCCGCCGTCAGGTGCAGCACCAGCGGCCGGCCCCGCCCGTCGACGAGTGCATGGATCTTGGTGGTCAGCCCGCCCCGGGACCGGCCGATCGCATGATCGGCCGGCTCGGCCACCACCGCGGCGACGGGGTGATCGCCACGCGAACACCTGTCATTCGGTCCTGCCCCCCGCGTCCGGCGCCGGTGCGGGCCCGGACACGGTCGCGGCGTTGCCACCCACACGCCGAGCCGACGCCCCGTGCTGGTGCACCCGCACCAGCGAGGAGTCCACCGCGACCAGCCAATCCAACTCGCCCCGAGCATCAGCATCGGCCTGCGCCGCGGCCAGCAACCGCGCCCACGTGCCATCCGAACTCCACCGATTGAGCCGCTCATACGCGGTCTGCCACGGCCCGAACCGCCCCTGCGGGATCTCCCGCCACGCTGCCCCGGTCCGGAACTTCCACGCGATCGCCTCGATCACCTGCCGGTGATCACGCCACCGCCCACCCCGCCGAGGCGTCCGGTCCGGCAGCCGCGGCTCCAACCACGACCACGCCTCATCCGACAACACCCGCCGCTCAACCACACCCAGCATCTTGGACCGAACAAAGACCAAGATCCGTCAGACACTCCCTAGGCGGGAACGAGCCGGAAGACGGGGTGCCGGCCGGCCTCGGCGGCGAACGCTGCCGGCGGGTCGGCCGGGCGGGCGTCGAAGTACGGACGGGTGACCGGCTCTGCCCGCGCGTACGCCTTCAGCACCGCGCCGGCCTCGTCGGGCCCGCACTCGACCAGCGAGTACGCGCCGTGCCAGCGGCCGCGGCGCAGCGACACCTCGCCGGCCGCGCGGGCGTTGAGCACCCAGTCGACCGCACCGTACGGCGCGACGAGGTAGCGCCGTCCGTCGTGCTCCATGACGCGCACCGGCGTGCTGCGCGGCCGTCCCGACGTGCGCCCGCGCACGGTGAGCAGGGCGTACGGCGGCACCAGCCCGGCTTTCAGCGCCGGCCCGAACAGTGCGTTGCCGAGCCGGCGGGGCAGCGTCGTCCGATACGTCTTCGCCATCGGTCCATCATCGCGGCGGAACGGAGCCGAGCCAACGCTGCAGCAGCGCGGTCAGCGCGACCGGCGCGTCGAGCTGGACGAGGTGCCCGGCGCCCTCGATCAGCTCCAGCCGGGCGCCGGGGACGAGGCCGGCCAGCCGGTGCGCGCGGTCGACGGGGATCCAGGTGTCGGCGGTGCCCCACGCGACCAGCGTCGGCACGGCGATCGTCGGGTACAGCGGCTCGATCTCGTCGGTGTGCGCCTGGTCGGCGGCCGCGATCTGCCGGTAGAACGCCCGCTGCCCCTCGGCGCCCAGCCACGGCGTCGTGAGCATCGACGACTGGGACTCCGTCAGAGCTCCGGCCGCCGCGCCCGCGACGTACGCGCGCAGCAGCGCCTCGTGCATCGCCGCCGGCAGCGCCTCGAAGACGGACGGATGCGAACCGACCAGCCGGTAGAACGGCGACCCCCACGGCGCCAGCGCGACGACGTCGATCAGGGCGAGCGACGCGACGGGCGCGCCGTGCAGCAGGTGCGCCCGCAGGCCGGCCGCGCCGCCGATGTCGTGCGTCACCAGGTGCGGCGGCGGGCCGCCCCAGAGCCGCAGCAGGTCGGCCAGCAGCTCGCCCTGGACCGCCAGCGAGACGTCGTGACCGTCGTCCTTCGACGAGCGCCCGTACCCGGGCATGTCCCACAGATGAACCGTGTACTGGCTGCTCAGCGCGTCGGCGTACGGCTCCCAGAGCGCCGACGACCACGGCGTGCCGTGGCAGAGGACGAGCGGGGGACCCGAACCGCGCCGGCTCCAGTGGACCCGGCGGCCCCGCCAGGGGTACTCATGCGTCTCCATTCCGGACGAGTCTAGGATCGTGGTCGTACCGTTCGGCCGGGGTGCCCCGCGTGGGCTGAGATCACACCCGCCGAACCTGATCCGGGTCATGCCGGCGCAGGGAGACCGACGGAGGAGCTGACGCGACTCATGACACCCACGATCCTCACCGTGGCTGGATCCGACCCGTCCGGCGGTGCGGGCATCCAGGCCGACCTCAAGACGTTCTCGGCGCTCGGGGCGTACGGCGGGGCCGTCCTCACGGCGCTGACGGCGCAGAACACCCGCGGCGTCACCGGCGTGCTCCCGGTGCCGGCGAGCTTCGTCACCGAGCAACTGGACGCGCTCTTCGCCGACCTCGACGTCGCCGCGGTGAAGGTCGGCATGCTGGGCGGCGCCGACGTCGTCGAGGCGGTGGCCGACGCGGCCCGCCGCCACGGCATCCGGCACCTCGTCGTCGACCCGGTGATGGTCGCGACGTCGGGCGACCGGCTGGTCGACGACGCGACGGTCGAGGCCATCCGCGACCGCCTGCTGCCGCTGGCCTGCGTCGTCACGCCGAACCTGCCCGAGGCCGCGGCGCTGCTCGGGCTACCCGCCGTCGCGCCCGAGGAGGCGGCCGACGCGGCCGCCGAGCTGCACGCGAAGGGGCCGGCGGCGCTGGTCAAGGGCGGGCACGCGGCCGGACCGGACGCCGTCGACGTGCTGGCCGACGACGACGGCCTGCTGGAGCTGCGCGAGCGCCGGGTCGAGACGGCCAACACGCACGGCACCGGCTGCACGCTGTCGTCGGCGATCGCCGCCGGCCTGGGGCACGGGCGGCCGCTGCGTGACGCCGTCCGCGACGCGAAGACCTACCTCACCGAGGCGCTGCGCGCCGCCGACCAACTGCACGTCGGCACCGGTCACGGACCGGTGCACCACTTCCACGCCTGGTGGACTCCGGAAGGGACCCCCGCATGAGCTTCTCCGCCGACGCCTGGGCCGCCGCCGCGCCCTGGTACGACGCCATCCGCGCGCACCCGTTCGTCACCGGCCTGGCCGACGGGACGCTGGAGCGCAAGACGTTCCTGCGCTACATCGCCGACGACGCGCACTACCTGTCCCGCTACGCCCGGGCGCTGGCGACCACCGCGGCGCGCTGGCCGGAGCCCGAGCAGGCCGCCGTCATCGCCCGGTTCGCCGCCGGCGCCGTCGACGCGGAGCGGCAGCTGCACGAGGCCCTGTTCGCGGAGGCCGGGGCGTCGCTCGACGACGCCGTCGGCGCGGTGGAGCCGACGCCGACCTGCCTCGCCTACGTCCACACCCTGCAGGCCGACGCCACCATGGCGCCCGCCGGGGTGGCGCTGGCCGGGCTGCTGCCGTGCTTCCGCGTCTACACCGAGGTCGGCCGCGAGCTGGTGACGGTGCTGTCGGCGGAAGGGGGCGACGCGCACCCGTACGAGGCGTGGCTGCGCACCTACGGCGACCCCGCGTTCGAGGCCGACACCAGGCGGGCCGAGTCGTTCGCCGACGAGCAGGCCGAGCGGCATCCGGGCACCGTCGCGGCCATGCACGACGCGTACGCGCGGGCGACCCGGTTCGAGTGGATGTTCTGGGACGCCGCCTGGCGTGGGGAGACGTGGCCGGATCCCGCGTAATCTGGACGAAACGAACCGGCCACCTTACGACAGCCGGGTGCGCTCTGGGTTTACGTGGCGTTACACTCGGTCGCACCCGGGCCCAGTGTCGCGCTCGTCACACCACGCCCGACACACCCGGAGGTCTAGTCCACCGTGACCAAGCCCGTCGTACTCATCGCCGAAGAGCTCTCGCCCGCCACCGTCGACGCGCTCGGGCCTGACTTCGAGATCCGCAAGGTCGACGGCGCCGACCGCGCGGCCCTGCTGCCGGCCATCGTCGACGTCGACGCCATCCTGGTCCGCTCGGCCACCAAGGTCGACGCCGAGGCCATCGCCGCGGCGAAGAAGCTCAAGGTCATCGCCCGTGCGGGCGTCGGCCTCGACAACGTCGACGTGAAGGCCGCCACGCAGGCCGGCGTCATGGTCGTCAACGCGCCCACCTCCAACATCACCAGCGCCGCCGAGCTGGCCATCGGCCTGCTGCTGGCCACCGCCCGCAACATCGCCCCGGCCGACAAGGCGCTCAAGGGCGGCGAGTGGAAGCGCAGCAAGTACTCCGGCGTCGAGCTGTACGAGAAGACGGTCGGCATCGTGGGCCTCGGCCGCATCGGCGTCCTCGTCGCGCAGCGGCTGTCGTCGTTCGGCATGAACGTCATCGCGTACGACCCCTACGTGCCGGCCGCGCGGGCCGCGCAGATGGGCGTGCGCAGCGTGTCGCTCGACCAGCTGCTCGAGGAGAGCGACTTCATCACCGTCCACCTGCCGAAGACGCCCGAGACCGTCGGCCTCATCGGCGAGCAGGCGCTGCGCAAGGTGAAGCCCACGGTGCGGGTCATCAACGCCGCGCGCGGCGGCATCGTCGACGAGCACGCGCTCGCCCTGGCGCTCAAGGAGGGCAGGGTCGCCGGCGCCGGCATCGACGTGTTCGCGTCCGAGCCGACCACCGAGTCGCCGCTGTTCGACTTCGAGTCGGTCGTCGTCACGCCGCACCTCGGCGCGTCCACCGACGAGGCGCAGGAGAAGGCGGGCGTGTCGGTGGCGAAGTCCGTCCGGCTGGCCCTCGCCGGCGAGCTGGTGCCCGACGCCGTCAACGTCAAGGGCGGCGCCATCGCCGAGGACGTCCGGCCCGGCATCCCGCTGGCCGAGAAGCTCGGCCGCATCTTCACCGCGCTGGCCGCCGGCGTCGCGACGCAGCTCGACGTCGAGGTCCGCGGCGAGATCACCGCGCACGACGTGAAGATCCTCGAGCTGGCCGCGCTGAAGGGGGTCTTCGCCGACGTCGTCGAGGACCCTGTCTCCTACGTCAACGCGCCGCTCATCGCCGCCGACCGCGGGGTCGAGGTCCGGCTGGTCACCGACGAGGAGTCGGCCGACTACCGCAACCTCGTCACGCTGCGCGGCGTGCTCGCCGACGGCCGCACGGTGTCGGTGTCGGGCACGCTGTCCGGGCCGAAGCACGTCGAGAAGATCGTCGAGGTGCTGGGCTACGACATCGAGGTGGTGCCGGCCGAGCACATGGCGTTCCTGCGCTACACCGACCGCCCCGGCATCGTCGGCACCGTCGGCCGCGTGCTCGGCGAGGCCGACGTCAACATCGCCGGCATGCAGGTCAGCCGCACCGGAAAGGGCGGCCAGGCGCTCGTCGCCATGACCGTCGACCAGGCCGTTCCCGGCCAGGTGCTCGACGACATCGTCGCCGCCATCGGCGCCGAGTGGGGCCGCACCGTCGACCTCGACGGCTGACACCCGCCAGACCTACCGGACTCCCGTCGCGCCCGCGGTGGCGCGGCGGGAGTTCGCGCGTGTGGGTCTCGAATCCTGAGATAGGCCGCCATTCCGCGAGACGAACTGCGAGGCGCTCCATATGCTAGGACGACCGAGTACATCAGTGGAGAGCGCCATGACCGAAGAACAGCAGCAGGCTCTGGAGGCCCGGCACGCGTTGCAGGAGGCCATCGACCGTCGCGACAACGGCGGCGAGTACGGCCGGAGTGAGCTCTCCATCACCAGCCGCTGACCAGCACCGACGCGGCCCGCGTCCGAATCGCGGGACGCAGGTGCCATCATGTGGACGACGGTCGTACGGTGTGGCTCATGTCGCGCAGTCTCAACCTGGCAGTCATCCCGGGTGACGGGATCGGTACCGAGGTCGTCACCGAGGGCCTGAAGGTGCTCGACGCCGTGCTGGCGGGCACCGACGTCAAGGTCGGCGCCACCACCTACGATCTGGGCGCCAAGCGCTGGCACGCCACCGGCGAGACGCTGCCCGACACCGTGCTCGAGGAACTGCGCGGGCACGACGCCATCCTGCTCGGCGCCGTGGGCGACCCGGACGTGCCGAGCGGGGTGCTGGAGCGCGGGCTGCTGCTCCGGCTGCGCTTCGAGCTCGACCACTACGTGAACCTGCGACCGTCCCGGCTGTTCCCGGGCGTCGCCACCCCCCTGAGCGACCCCGGCGACGTCGACTTCGTCGTCGTCCGCGAGGGGACCGAGGGGCCGTACGTCGGCAACGGCGGCGCGCTGCGCGTCGGCACCCCGCAGGAGGTCGCCAACGAGGTCAGCGTCAACACCGCGTTCGGCGTCGAGCGGGTCGTGCGCGACGCGTTCGCCCGCGCCCAGGCCCGTCCGCGCCGGAAGCTCACCTACGTGCACAAGCACAACGTGCTGGTGCACGCCGGGCACCTGTGGCGGCGCACGGTCGAGCGGGTCGGCCAGGAGTACCCCGACGTCGCCGTCGACTACCTGCACGTCGACGCGGCCACGATCTTCTTCGTCACCGACCCCGGCCGGTTCGACGTCATCGTCACCGACAACCTGTTCGGCGACATCCTCACCGACCTCGCGGCCGCCATCACCGGCGGCATCGGCCTCGCGGCCAGCGGCAACGTCAACCCCGACCGCACCGCGCCGTCGATGTTCGAGCCGGTGCACGGCTCCGCGCCCGACATCGCCGGCCAGGGCGTCGCCGACCCCACGGCCACCGTGCTGTCGGTGAGCCTGCTGCTCGACCACCTCGGGCTGTCCGAGCAGGCCGCCCGCATCGTCGACGCCGTCGCGGCCGACCTGAGCGAGCGGGGGACGGCGGCGCGCCGCACGGCCGAGATCGGCGACGCGCTCGCCGCCCGCGTCACGGCCTGACGCCGCCCGTGGCGTAGAGCGCCTCGACACTGCCGGACGGGTAGGACTTCGCGCTGCGCAGCGTGAGGTCCTGGCGCCCGGCCAGGTCGGCGAACATCGAGCTGCCGCGGCCGAGGAGCACCGGGCTGATCTTGAGCCAGTACTCGTCGACGAGGCCGGCCGCGGCCAGCGCGCGCAGGGTCTTGACGCCGCCGAACGCCACGATCGCCGCGCCGGAGACGTCCTTGAGCCGGCGGACCCGGTCGGCGCCGTCGCCCGCGGCAAGCCGCGAGTTCGGCCAGACGCTGACGTCGAAGCCCTCGTCGGTCGACAGCACGACCTTCGGGGTCGCGTTCAGCCAGGCGGCCATGGGGCTGTCGACCTTGGTCCAGTACGCCTCCATGTCGAGGAAGGTCTGGCGGCCGACGACGATGGTGTCGGCGGCCGAGCGGAACCGCCCGGCCAGGTCGTTCTCGAGCTCGGGGTCGTCGGCGATGAAGTCGAGCGAGGCGAGGTCGTCGTACGGTCCCGCCATGTAGCCGTCGACGGTGACGTTGCACGACACGATCAGGGAACGCATGGGTGTCTCCTCGGGATGGTGACTCGGCTCCAGCGTGCTACAGCAGGAGCAGGAGCTGAACGGCCAATAGGACGTCGATCACGCCGCACCACTCGGCGAACGAGCGCGCGACCACCGCGTCGCGCGCGAGGTGGACGAAGTCCCACACGCCGTGCAGGAACCAGCCGGCCGCCACCACGACGACGCCGAGGCCCGGGTGCGTGGCGAGCAGCGCCAGCCCGGCGATCGTCAGCGCGCCGAAGCCGGCCAGGCCGAACGCCTGCACGCGGAAGCAGCCGTCCCGGCGCAGCCGGCCGTCGGCCACGCCCCAGGCCAGCACGGCGAGCGCCAGCGTCGACAACACGACGGCGGGCGAGACGAGGTCGAGGGTGCGCGCGACCACGACGACCGCGACGGCCGAGACGACCACCGGCCAGGTCGCCCGGCGCCGTCCCAGCTTGGCGACGGTCAGGTAGGCGAGCGGCAGCATCATCAGGGCGTCGCCGAGGCTGCCGGCGAGCACGCCGGCGGCCGGCGCGCCGCCGAGGAAGCCCGGGATCGAGATGGCGACGGCGAGCGCCGTGGGCCACCGCGCCGCGACGCGCCGCAGCGCGCCGGTCTCCGGTGTGATCAGGTCGGTGTCCATGCGGCCACCCTGCCGCGACGGCCGCGCAAGGCGGCCGTGCAGATGTCACCGGTTGACGGTGCGGATCGCTCGGCACCAGCGGCCCGCCGAGATCCCGCCATGACGACGCGTTCTCGATCTTGACACCCCCTTGTCACAGCCACTTATATGTGACATGGCACAAATCGGAACCTCCGGACATGGGAGACAGACGTGGTCAGAGCCCGCAGGTTGCTCGCCGTCCCCGCCGCGCTCGCGCTGACCGCGACCGCCGCGGTCGCCACCAGCGCGGGGGCCGGCGCCGACGAGCCAGGCATCGTGGTCGAGAACGGCGTGACCCAGCCGGTCTTCGGTTATGACGACGCGATCCGCGAGCGCGTCTTCATCACCTCGCCGTACGACTCGGACGCGAACGGCGAGCTCGACGTCATCGCGATCGACATCATGCGCCCGGCCGCCAGTGAGCAGGGGCTGGACGTCCCGGTGATCATGGACCCGAGCCCGTACTACTCGACGCTCGGCCGCGGCAACGAGTCGGAGCTGAAGGTCGACCTCGACGGCGACGGGCTGCTGGATCGCTGGCCGCTGTTCTACGACAACTACTTCGTGCCGCGCGGCTACGCCGTGGTGCTCATGGACATGATCGGCACGAACAACTCGACCGGCTGCCCCACCGTGCACGACGACTCGGACAACCTGTCGCCGAAGGTGGTCATCGACTGGCTGAACGGCCGCATCCCCGGCGTCGACAAGGACGGCAACGCCGTCGTCGCCGACTGGCACAACGGGAAGACGGGCCTCATCGGCAAGTCCTACGACGGCACGCTGGCGAACGGCACCGCGGTGTCGGGCGTCGAAGGGCTGACGACGATCGTGCCGATCAGCGCGATCTCCAGCTACTACGACTACACCCGCAGCAACGGCGTCGTGCAGCGCGGCAACAACTACCTCGCCAGTCTCGCCAACACGGTGACGAACCCGGACCGCCGCGACCACTGCCGCCCGGTCCGCGACTTCCTGTCGGCCAACGACGGCGACGAGACCGGCGACTACACGCCGTTCTGGCACGTCCGCGACTACAACCGCGACGTCGACAAGGTGAAGGCCAGCGTGTTCGTCGTGCACGGCCTGAACGACGAGAACGTCCGCCCCGACCACTTCAGCAAGTGGTGGTACGGCCTCGCCGAGAACGACGTGCCGCGCAAGCTCTGGCTGACCCAGACCGGCCACATCGACCCGTTCGACTTCCGCCGCGAGGCGTGGGTCGACGAGATCCACAAGTGGTTCGACTTCTGGCTGTACGACGTCGAGAACGGGATCATGGACGAGCCGATCGTCGACATCGAGCGCGCCCCCGACGTGTGGGAGACGGCGAACGACTGGCCGATCCCGGGCTCGCGTCCCACCCGCGTCTGGCTGGATCCGCACCCGGGCGCGGCCGGCGGCCTCTCCGTCATCCCGAACCGCCCGCTCGACCCGACGCTGAGCTTCACCGACGACCCGGCCCAGCGCGAGACGGCGATGGTGTCGAACGAGGAGACGGTGACGCCGAACCGGCTGGTCTACCTGTCCGACCCGCTGACGGCGCCGCTGCACATCTCCGGGACGCCGACGGTCCAGCTGCAGGCCACGGTGAACGCCGAGGACACCAACTTCGGCGCGATCCTGGTCGACTACGGGCCGGCCGAGCGGGTGCAGCGGGCCGGCGACGGCGTCGTCACGGGCACCGTCGAGGACTGCTGGGGTGCGACGGCCACGTGGGGCGGCTACGCGGAGGACGCCTGCTACAAGGAGGTGCACAAGCGGGTCGCGCTCACCCAGCGCGAGGTCGTCACGAAGGGGATCGTCGACGGCGTCAACCTGGACGACTACAGCACGCCGACGCCGCTGGTGCCGGGTGCGACGTACGACGTGGAGTTCCCGCTGCTGCCGGAGGACTACGTGTTCCCGGAGGGGCACCGCATCGGCGTGATCATCGTCGGCAGCTACCGCGACTACGGCAGCCAGGCCGACCCGAACCGGGCCACGATCTCGGTGCTGCCGCAGCGCAGCCTCATCGAGCTGCCGATCGTCGGCGGCCGGGCCGCCGCCGGGAGGGCCGGACTGGAGTGAAGGCGTCACGAGGGTGCCGGCGGGGCGTCCGCCGGCACCCGGCTCACCGGACATGGGAGGCACACGTGGTCAGAGCCCGCAGGTTGCTCGCCGTCCCCGCCGCCCTCGCGCTGACCGCCACGGCGGCGGTCGCCGGCGCGGGAGCGGGAGCGGCGGACGAACCCGGCGTCGTCGCCGAGGACGGGGTCACCCAGCCCGTCTTCGGCTACGACGACGCGATCAGGGAACGCGTCTTCATCACCTCGCCCTACGACTCCGACGGTGACGGTGTGGTGGACGTCATCGCCGTCGACATCATGCGCCCGGCGGCCAGTGACCAGGGCCTGAAGGTGCCGGTCATCATGGATCCGAGCCCGTACTACTCCACTCTCGGCCGCGGCAACGAGTCGGAACTGAAGCTGGACCAGGACGGCGACGGCCTGCTCGATCGCTGGCCGCTGTTCTACGACAACTACTTCGTGCCGCGCGGGTACGCGATCGTGCTGATGGACATGATCGGCACCAGCAACTCCACCGGCTGCCCGACCACCGGCGACGTCTCCGACAACCTGTCGCCGAAGGTGGTCGTCGACTGGCTCAACGGCCGCGCGACCGGTGTCGACGCGAACGGCGACGAGGTGGTGGCCGACTGGCACAACGGGAGGACCGGCCTCGTCGGCAAGTCCTACGACGGCACCCTGGCCAACGCGACCGCCGCGTCCGGCGTCGAGGGCCTGTCCACGATCGTGCCGATCAGCGCGATCTCCAGCTGGTACGACTACACCCGCAGCAACGGCGTCGTCACCCGCGGCAACAGCTACCCGTCGTCGCTGTCGAACACCGTCACCAACCCGGCCCGGCGCGAGCACTGCCGCCCGGTCCGCGACGTCCTGGCCGCGAACGACGGCGACGAGACCGGCGACTACACGCCGTTCTGGCATGTGCGTGACTACAACCCCGACGCCGGCAACGTGCAGGCCAGCGTGTTCGTGGTGCACGGCCTGAACGACGAGAACGTCCGGCCGGATCAGTTCAGCAAGTGGTGGTACGAGCTGGCCGAGAACGACGTGCCGCGCAAGCTCTGGCTGACCCAGACCGGCCACATCGACCCGTTCGACTTCCGCCGCGCCGCATGGGTCGACGAGCTGCACCGCTGGTTCGACTACTGGCTGCAGGACATCGACAACGGGATCATGGACGAGCCCATCGCCGACGTCGAGAGGGCGCCGGACGTCTGGGCCGAGTACCGCGACTGGCCGGTCCCCGGCGCACGCGAGACGAAGCTGTGGCTGCAGCCGTCCACCACGACGGCCGGACGGCTCTCCGTCACCCCGAACCGTCCGTCCGACCCCGTGCTGAGCTTCGTCGACGACCCGGTCCAGCGCGAGACCGCGATGATCTCCAACGAGCTCGCGGTGCAGCCGGGCCGGCTGGCCTACGTGTCCGAGCCGCTGACGGCGCCGCTGCACATCTCCGGCACGCCGACGGTGACCCTGAACGCGTCCGTCAGCACCACCGACACCAACTTCGGCGCGATCCTGGTCGACTACGGGCCGGCCGTCCGGGTGCAGCGGGCCGGCGACGGCGTCGTCACCGGCACCGTTGAGGACTGCTGGGGCGCGACCGCCACGTGGGGTGGCTTCGCCGAGGATGCCTGCTACCGGCAGGTCTCGAAGCGGGTCGCCGAGACCGAGCGCGAGGTCGTCACGAAGGGGATCGTCGACGCCGTCAACCTGAACGACTACAGCACGGTGACCCCGCTGGTGCCGGACCGGCCGACCAACGTGCGGTTCCCGCTGCTGCCCGAGGACTACGTGTTCCCGGAGGGGCACCGCATCGGCGTGATCATCGTCGGCAGCTACCGCGACTACGGCAGCCAGGCCGACCCCAACCGCGCCACCATCACGGTCGACCCGCTGCGGACGCTGATCGAGCTGCCGATCGTCGGCGGCCGGCCGGCGGCAGTGGCCGCTGGGCTTCGTTAGTCCCCGCCGACCAGGCGGCCACCCGTGGTCGCCTGGTCGGTGAACCTTCCGTGAATCCCTGCTCTGAGCAGGCGTTTTTCCAGTCCGGGCCTGTCACCGTAGGGGTGTGAGCCTGACTCGTTACGGAGTGGAGCCGCACGTGCTGGCCATCGCCCACCGGGGTGGGGCGGGGCTGGCTGCCGAGAACACCCTGGCGGCGTTCGAGCGGTCGTACGCGCTCGGGCTGCGCTACCTCGAGACCGACGTCCGCGTCACCTCCGACGGCGTCTGCCTGGCCTTCCACGACGCCCGGCTCGGCCGCGTCACCGACGGGCGCGGGCTGGTCCGGCGGCGCCGCTGGGACGAGGTCCGGCGCCTGACGGTGCTCGGCGCCGAGCCCGTGGCGCGGCTCGACGACGTCCTGGCCGCCTTCCCCGACGCGAGGTTCGTCATCGACGTCAAGGACGAGGCGTCGCTCGAGCCGCTCGCGCGCGTGCTGCGGGCGACGAACGCCGTCGAGCGGGTGTGTCTCGCCGGGGCGTGGGACGGGTGGCTGGCGGCGCTGCGGGCCGACCTCGGGCCCGGACTGTCGTGCGCCCTGGGCTGGCGGTCGCTGGTGTCGTGGCTGCTCTGCTCGCACGGACGGGTCGCGCCGCCGCGGCGGGTGGCCAACGGGGGCTTCGTGCACGTGCCGTTGCGCTGGGGTAGACTCCCGGTATTCATCGGCCGTCTGGTCGAAGGCGCCCATGACCTGGGGTTGCGCCTCATCGTTTGGACGGTCGACGACCCTGTCACGATGCATCGGCTGATCCACGCCGGCGTCGACGGCATCATCACCGACCGGCCTGACGTGCTGCGGGAGGTGCTGATCGCCGAGGGTCGTTGGCCACGCACCGTTTACGCCGAACGCGATGATCGGTAGCGTTGGTTGGACGTCCAACTAGTTCCCGAGGAGCACCGCCATGACACCGACCGCACCGGCACTGGAGTTCTCGACGACGCTCGCGTCGAACCCGGTAGCTCCCGAGCGCCGGTCGGAGATCCTGGCGAACCCCGGGTTCGGCACCAACTTCACCGACCACATGGTCACCGCCACCTGGACCCCCGACGGCTGGCGCGACGCCGGGCTGCGCCCGTACGCGCCGCTCGCGCTCGACCCCGCCACCGCGGTGTTCCACTACGCGCAGGCGATCTTCGAAGGGCTCAAGGCCTACCGGCACGCCGACGGCTCCATCTGGACGTTCCGTCCCGAGGCCAACGGCGAGCGGATGAACCGCAGCGCCCACCGCATGGCGCTGCCGCCGCTGCCCGCCGGCTCGTTCGTCGAGGCCGTCGATCTCCTGGTCCGCGCCGACGCCGACTGGGTGCCGTCCGGCGGCGAGACCAGCCTCTACCTGCGTCCGTTCATGTTCGCGTCCGAGGTGTTCCTCGGCGTGCGCCCGGCCAAGCAGGTCACGTTCTGCGTCATCGCGTCGCCGGCCGGCGCCTACTTCTCGTCCGGCGTGAAGCCGGTCGACATCTGGCTGTCGTCCGAGTACACCCGGGCGGCGCCCGGCGGCACCGGCGCGGCGAAGTGCGCGGGCAACTACGCGGCCAGCCTCATCGCCCAGCAGGAGGCCATCGAGAACGGCTGCGACCAGGTCTGCTTCCTCGACGCCGTCGAGGGCAAGTGGGTCGAGGAGCTCGGCGGCATGAACCTGTACTTCGTGCACGCCAACGGCACCATCGTCACGCCCGAGCTGACCGGCACCATCCTCGAGGGCATCACCCGCGACTCCATCCACGCGCTGGCCGCCGACCGCGGCTACAAGGTCGACGAACGCCGCTTCTCCATCGACGAGTGGCGCGAGGGCGTCGCGTCCGGCGACATCACCGAGGTGTTCGCCTGCGGCACGGCCGCCGTGGTCACGCCGCTGGGCCGGCTGGCCTGGCAGGGTGGCGAGCTGTCCATGGGCGCCGAGCCCGGCCCGGTGACGTCCGAGCTGCGCTCCGCCCTGCTCGACGTCCAGTACGGCCGCGCCGACGACCCCCACGGCTGGATGCACCGCGTCGTCTGACGGCTGCTCGGAGGCGGGTTCACCGAACCCGCCTCCACCGGCCGGGTGAACTGTGTCATACTGCTGCACGATGACCTTCTGTCTGATTATTCCGTAGGCGCGCCGGCACCCAGCTCCATGCCAGGCGCGCAGACCTCTCGCATCCGCGAGGGGTCTTTTCTTTTGCCAGCCAACCCAGCATGTGTCCGCCGACCCCCGTGAGGACAGCGCAGTGACCGACCCCGAGCAGTTCCACGTCTACGACACCACGCTCCGCGACGGCGCCCAGCAGGAGGGCCTGTCGCTCTCCGTGCAGGACAAGCTCGCCATTGCCGGCCACCTGGACGAGCTCGGGGTCGGCTTCATCGAGGGCGGCTGGCCGGGCGCCGTGCCGAAGGACACCGAGTTCTTCCGCCGCGCCCGCACCGAGCTGGACCTCACGCACGCGAAGCTGGCCGCGTTCGGCGCCACCCGCAAGGCGGGCACCACAGCGGCCGAGGACCCGCAGGTGCGTGCGCTGCTCGACGCCGAGACGCCGGTGGTCACGCTGGTCGCGAAGAGCCACGTCGGGCACGTCGAGCGGGCCCTGCGCACCACGCTCGACGAGAACCTGGCGATGATCGCCGACACCGTCGGCTTCCTCGTCCGGAACGGCCGCCGCGTCTTCCTCGACGCCGAGCATTTCTTCGACGGGTACCGGACGAACCCCGAGTACTCCCTGCGGGTGCTGCGCGCCGCCACCGACGCCGGCGCCGACGTCGTCGTGCTGTGCGACACCAACGGCGGCATGCTGCCCGACGACGTCGGCGCCACGGTGCGCGACGTGCTCGCGCGCACGGGCGCCAGGGTCGGCATGCACGCCCACAACGACACCGGCTGCGCCGTCGCCAACTCCGTCGCGGCCGTCGACGCGGGTGCCACCCACGTGCAGGGCACCGTCAACGGCACGGGGGAGCGCACCGGCAACGCCGACATCATGACGGTCGTCGCGAACCTCGAGCTCAAGCGCGGCCTGACGGTGCTGCCCGAGGGCGCGCTGCAGGAGGTCACCCGCATCGCGCACGCCGTCTCCGAGCTGACCAACATCGTGCCCTACTCGCGCCAGCCCTACGTCGGCGCCAGCGCGTTCGCGCACAAGGCCGGCCTGCACGCCAGCGCGATCAAGGTCGACCCCGACCTCTACCAGCACACCGACCCCGCGCGGGTCGGCAACGACATGCGGCTGCTGGTGTCCGACATGGCCGGCCGGGCCAGCATCGAGCTGAAGAGCCGCGAGCTGGGCTACGACGTGTCAGGCGACCCCGAGCTGGTCACCCGCGTCACCCGCAAGGTGAAGGACCTCGAGGCGGCCGGCTACACCTTCGAGGCGGCCGACGCGTCGTTCGAGTTGCTGCTGCGCGAGGAGGCCGAGGGCCGGCCCAGCTACTTCGACGTGGAGTCGTGGCGGGTCATCACCGAGTCGCGCCCTGGCGGCGACGCCGTCAGCGAGGCGACGGTGAAGCTGCGGGCGGGGGGCGAGCGCGTCGTCGTGACCGGTGAGGGGAACGGTCCGGTCAACGCGCTCGACCACGCCCTGCGCACCGCGATCGGCGCGCTCTACCCGGAGATCGCCAAACTGGAGCTGATCGACTTCCGGGTGCGGATCCTGGACGCGGCCCACGGCACGGACGCGGTGACGCGCGTGCTCGTGGAGATGACGGACGGCAAGACGTCCTGGGAGACCGTGGGTGTCGGGGCCAACATCATCGAGGCCTCGTGGGAGGCGCTCGTCGACGCCGTCACCTACGGACTGCTGCGCCAGGGGGAGTCGGCGATCAGCTGACGAGCTTGAACGCGCTGCTCATGACGGCCGACGCGTCGGCCCACGTGGGCAGCGCGTCGATCTCGATGATGGTACGGCGGAGAGGTTCGGTGTCGTACAGTTCGACCCGCCAGCCGTTGCTGCCGTGGTCGAGGATCCCCCGGATCACGTGCGGTCCCTTCTCGTGTGTTGTGTACTGCGGTATGACCGAAGTGAATTCTGTCACTTTCGGACCGGCGTGTCGCATCGAATTCCGGCGGGTCGACCAAGATCAGCCGTTCGGCCCATGGGCCGACGTCGCCCGCAGCGCCTCGACCATGGACGCCGCGACGGCGTCGGGCGCCGTCCAGAAGGCGGAGTGGTCGAGGCCGGGCAGGCTCTCGTACCGGCCGTGCGGCAACTGAGTGACCAGCGCCTTCGCACCGGTGTGGAAGAACGGTTCGGAGTTCTCGCCCACGGCGACGACCGCCGGCTGGCTCACCGTCCACCGGTCGGTGGGCAGCGGGGTGCCGTCCTGCGTGCCCGCGAGGATCTGCCCGTCGTGACCCAGCGTGTGCGCGTACCCCGCCATCGTCTCCCACGACGGGTCGGCCTTCATCGGCCCGATGTACTCGGCGGGCACGCCGACGACCTGCGTCATGAACAGCTCGACGGCGTCGCCGCGCCGGTCGGCGGCGACCAGTGCGTCGACCTGCTCCACCCAGTCGGCGGGCACCGGCGGCCGGGAGTCGTCGACGATGAACGGCGGCTCGAAGAGGTAGATGCCCGTCACGGCGGCGCCGAGCGCGGTCGCGGCCGCGAGGACCAGCCCGCAGCCGCCGGAGCCGGCGGCCAGGGCGGCGGACCCGCCGACCGCCTGGATCACCGCGGCGAGGTCCTCGATCTCGCGTTCGGGGGCGTACGGGCCGCCCGCGCCGCTCTGACCGACGCCGCGGCGGTCGTAGCCGACGACGGTGAAGTCGCCGGCCAGCGCCGCGGCGGTGGCGTCGAGGCCGTGGTGGTCGTCCATGGTCGTGTTGACGAGGACGAGCGCGGGCCCCGCCCCCTGGGTCGTGTAGGCGATGGTGGTGCCGTCGGCGGAGGTGATCTGGTCCATGGTGTGCTCCTGGTGGCGTCGGTGTGGGGGTTCGGTCAGCCGGCGAGGGGAGCGCCGGTCTCGAGCAGGCTCTTGAGGTCGCTGAGCACCCAGGCGTGACCGCCGCCGGCGCCCTCGGCCTCGTTGTCGCCGTGCACCATGGCCGCGAGCAGCGGCGCGCCGGCCAGCTCGTGCGTCACCGTCAGGGCGCAGGAGTTGCCGTCGGGTGCGGGCGAGATCTCGTGCGTGATGCGGGTGAAGCCCTCCTCGGCCATGGCCGGGTCCATCAGCATCCGGAACGTCGTGACGAGGCGCTTCGGCGGCTCGGCCTCGATGACCTCGCCGTCGATGATGACGTCGGGGCACGGGAAGCCCTGCGCCTCGGCCGCGGCCCTGAACTCCGGCGTCGGCGCGACGGTGTACGCGCCGCCGGGACGCAGGTCGTAGCTGGCGAGGCCGGTGTAGCCGTAGCGCGCCGTCCACTCCGGCTTCGTGATGGCGTCCCAGATCGCCTCCGGGGTGGCCTTGATGTAGATGCGGTACACCTGCGTCGTCGTCATGATTCGTCCTCCAGTTCAGCCTTGAGCTGCAAGAGCGCCGTCGTGTGGTGCTCGGTGTACTTGTCGATCCAGCGGTCGTGGATCTCGCGGATCGGGACCGGGTTGAGGAAGTGCAGCTTCTCCCGCCCCGACCGGCGCGTGACCACGAGGTTCGCTTCCTCCAGCACGCGCAGGTGCTTCATGACCCCGAAGCGGCTCATCTCCAGCTCGGACTCCAGCTCGGTCAGCGTGCGCCCGTCGCGGGCGAACAGCAGGTCGAGCAGGAAGCGCCGCGTCGGATCGGCGAGTGCCTTGAAGACCCGGTCGTCGGTCATGGCTGGAACGATAGGTGACCAAATGGTCACATGTCAATCCCTTCACACCGGTCACCGGCGGTGCCATGCTGCGAAGTGGGGAACGTCAGGCGGCCCGGTGCCGCACGCCCGGGCCAGGCAGCACAGGGGGCGATGGCCATGCCGGACGACGAGAACGGGACGGGTACCCAGCTCATCGAGCGGCCGTTCGAGAATCCGCACGCGGGCGATCCGGTCCTCGGGCCGAGGTACGCCGACGGCTACAAGGAGGGCGCGTTCGGCGACCACACGCTGGACAACAATCCCGCGGGCGAGCCGGGTCCGGCCGAGGACGCGTTCAAGGAGGGCTTCGAGGACGGCATGGCCCGGTTCGAGGCCTACAAGAAGGGGTTCAAGCGCGGCATCACCGTCGGGCTGCGCGGCGTCACGGTCGACGACTTCGTCCCGCCGCCGCTGGGCACCGAGCACGTCGAGGACCTGAAGGCGGCCTGGTTGGAGGGCCGCGACGACGGCCTGGGGGTGGCCCGGATCGTGCGCGACGGCATCGAGGCGAAGGCGCTGGAGGCGCCGGGCTTCGACGCGCCCGCCGGGCCGATCCACTCGACGCCGGTGAGTGGCGGGCGCCTCTACTCGCAGGAGTTCAACGGCGAGCGGGCGATCTACTTCCTCCACCCGTCCGGCGACGCGTTCGCGATCGATGCGCCGATCTTCGCGGAGTACGAGGAACTCGGCGGACTGGGCAGCTTCCTGGGCCGGCCGACCACCGACACGAAGCGGATTCCCGACGGCCGCGGCAAGATCACCGAGTTCGAGTCGGGCACCATGTACTCGACCGCGACCACCGGCGCGCACGAGGTGCACGGGCTGATCGGCGCGAAGTGGAAGGAGCTGGGCGGGCCCACGGGCGATCTCGGCTACCCGACCAGCAACGAGCAGTTCGAACGGGCCGACCGCGGCAAGGTCAGCACGTTCGAGCACGGCGACATCTACCTGTGGGACGACCTCGGCCTGCAGGTGGTCCGCAGCATCCAGGTCCGCTATCGCGGGACGAACTGCTTCGCGGAGTCCGACGAGCTCTCCGGCCAGGACGAGACCTACGTCGTCGCCACCTCCGTGGGGCCGAACCGGGACGCCACCGTCTCCGTCCGATCGCCGATCATCGACGTCGACGCCGGCGGGACGTTCCCGGACGCCATGGTCGTCTACCAGGGGCCGCCGGCCGGGATCGGCGCCCTGACGGTCACGATGGCCGAGCACGACACCGGGAATCCGGACGAGTACCGCGGCCAGATCGAGGCCGGGGTGCGGCTGGCGATGAACGGCCTGGCCGCCGCCGTCGCCGCGACCGGGGTCGGGCTCACCGTCAGTGGCATCGCGCTCGCGCTGGCCAACGCCGGAGCCGGGCCGATCGCCGACGCCATCAACGACGCCATCGACAGCGGCGACGACACCATCGGCACGGCCGTCTTCCCACTGGCGCCGAAGTCGCTGATCGGCCTCGCCCGCTCGCCGTTGCAGCGCGAGCGCGACGTCGAGTTCCACCTGGCCACGCCGCTGCTCACCGGGGAGGGGGCGTACAAGGCCTACTTCGACGTGACCTTCGGCTGACGACGCTCGATCCTTTCGCGGGTCCGGCACGTACAAGAGACGGACCCGTACCGACCCGCGAAAGGGATGTCAGATGAAGCGCATACCCGCAGCCGTGCTCGCGTCGCTCGCCACCGCCGCGCTCGTGGCGCTGCCCGCGTCGGGCGGGAACGGGCACTCGAAGGGCCGCACGGTGGTCGAGGCCGACACCATGGTCCCGGTCGACGGTCCGTACGTCGGCACCGCCAACCCGATCCGCGGCGTCAACGGCGGCGGCCTGCCGTGGCAGCTCGACGACGCGGACGTGGAGCTGAACAGCGATGGCCGCATCGAGGTGGAGGTCGAGGGGCTCGTCCTGCTCGAGGCCGCGCCGGTGCCGCCGGACCGTCAGGGCATCAACCCGGCGCCCGCCTTCGTGGCCGTCGTCAGCTGCCTCACCACGGTCGACGGCGCCGCGACGACGGTGAACGTGGCCACCGACCCGTTCCCGGCGTCCACCAGCGGCGACTCGGAGATCGAGGACCGCGTCGACCTGCCGGATCCGTGCATCGCCCCGGTCGTCTTCGTCGGGCCGAACGCCACCACCTGGTTCGCCGCGACCGGCGTCTGACTAGAGGCGTCCGGCGTCGCTGACGGCCACGACGGGGGCGCCGGCGGCGTTGGACTCGGCGAGGTCGACGGTGACGGTGAAGCCCCAGTCGTGGTCGCCGGCGGGGTCGTCGAGGATCTGCCGGACCTCCCAGCGGTCCGGGTGCTCGGTGACGATCAGCAGCTTCGCGCTGCGCGCGTCGGGGCCGATGCCGATGTCGGCGTGCTCGTCGTAGTACGGCTCCAGCGCGTCCTGCCAGTCGTCGGCCGTCCAGTCGTCGGCGGAGTCGAGCGCGGCCAGCCCGGCCCAGTCGCGCCGGGCGGCCAGCTCGACCCGCCGGAACAGCGCGTTGCGGACGCCGACCAGGAACGCCCGCCGGTTCTCGGTGATCGGCCGCGGCGCGTTCTCGACCGGGACCGCGCCGCCGTCGTCGTCGAGCGCCGCGGGGTTGCGCAGCGCCTCCCACTCGTCCAGCAGCGAGGAGTCGACCTGGCGGACCAGCTCGCCCAGCCACTCGACGAGGTCGGCGACCTCCTCGGTGCGGGCCTCCTCGGGCACCGTCTGACGCATCGCGCGGTAGGCGTCGGCGAGGTAGCGCAGCACCAGCCCTTCCGAGCGCGCCAGGCTGTAGAACGCCACGTACTCGCCGAAGCTCATGGCGCGTTCGTAGAGGTCACGGGCGACGGACTTGGGCGACAGCTCGTAGTCGCCGACCCACGGGTGGCTCTGCCGGTAGATCGTGAACGCGGCGTCGAGCAGTTCCTCCAGCGGCTTCGGGTGGGTGACGTCCTCGAGCAGCTCCATGCGCTCGTCGTACTCGATGCCCTCGGCCTTCATCGCCGCGACGGCCTCGCCGCGGGCCTTGAACTGCTGCGCCGACAGCACCTGACGGGGGTCGTCCAGCGTCGCCTCGACGACGGAGAGCAGGTCCAACGCGTGCGTCGGCGACTCCTGGTCGAGCAGGTCGAACGCGGCCAGCGCGAACGGCGACAGCGGCTGGTTGAGCGCGAAGTCCGGCTGCAGGTCGACCGTCAGCCGGACCGTCCGTCCCTCGGCGTCGGGCGGATCGATCCGCTCGACGACCTGGGCGGCGACCAGCGCCCGGTAGATCGCGACGGCGTCGTGCACGTGCTTGCGGGTGCGCGACGGCGGCTCGTGGTTGTCGGTGAGCAGCGTGCGCGCGTGCGCGAACGCGTCGCCCGGCCGGGCGATCAGGCCCAGCACCATGGCGTTGCTGATCTCGAAGCTGGACGTCAGCGGCTCCGGCTCGGCCGCGATGAGCCGCTGCATGCTGGCCTCGCCCCACGAGACGAACCCCTCCGGCGCCTTCTTCCGGACGACGCGCTTCAGCTTCTTGGGGTCGTCGCCCGCCTTCGCGATCAGCCGCTGGTTCTCGATCTCGTGCTCCGGCGCCTGGACGATGACCTCACCGAGGGTGTCGTACCCGGCCCGGCCGGCCCGTCCGGCGATCTGGTGGAACTCGCGAGCCGAGAGCTGGCGCATGCGGACGCCGTCGTACTTGGTGAGGCCGGAGAAGACGACGGTGCGGATGGGGACGTTGATGCCGACGCCGAGGGTGTCCGTCCCGCACACCACCTTGAGCAGGCCGGCCTGCGTCAGCCGCTCGACCAGGCGGCGGTACTTCGGCAGCATGCCGGCGTGGTGGACGCCGATGCCGGCGCGGACCAGCCGGTTCAGCACCTTCCCGAACCCGGAGCTGAACCGGAACCCGCCGATCTCCGTGGCGATGCGGTCGCGCTGCTCGCGGCTGGCGACGTTGACGCTGACCAGCGCCTGCGCCCGCTCGACCGCCGCCGCCTGGGTGAAGTGGACGACGTACACCGGCGCGCGGTGCGTCGACAGCAGCTCGGCCAGCAGGTCGTGCGTCGCCTCGCGCGAGTACTGGTAGGTCAGCGGCACCGGGCGCTGCGCCGACGTGACCACGGCGACCTCGCGGCCGGTGCGGCGGCGCAGGTCCTTCTCGAAGAACGCGACGTCGCCGAGGGTGGCGGACATCAGCAGGAACTGCGCCTTCGTCAGCTCCAGCAGCGGCACCTGCCAGGCCCAGCCGCGCTGCGGGTCGGAGTAGAAGTGGAACTCGTCCATGACGACCTGGCCGACGTCGGCGTCGTCGCCGCTGCGCAGCGCGATGTTGGCGAGGATCTCGGCCGTGCAGCAGATGATCGGCGCCGTCGGGTTGACGCTGGAGTCGCCGGTCATCATGCCGACGTTCGCGGCGCCGAAGATCTCGATCAACGCGAAGAACTTCTCCGACACCAGCGCCTTCAGCGGCGCCGTGTAGAACGTCCGCCGTCCGTCGGCCAGCGCCGCGAAGTGCGCCGCGACCGCCACCAGGCTCTTGCCCGACCCCGTCGGCGTGCTGAGGATGACGTGCGAGCCGGAGACCAGCTCGATCAGCGCCTCCTGCTGCGCCGGGTACAGGTCGAAGCCGCGTTCGGCCGCCCACTCGGTGAAGGCGTCGTAGAGGGAATCCGGATCGTGGTCAGCGTGTTCGAGCGACGTCGTCAGATCCGGCACGGTCACCGAGCCTACGGTCGCCGGCGAGGAACAGCCAGCCCACGCCGAGCAGCAGGACCGTGATGCCCGCCGCGTTCAGCAGCGTGCGCCCGTAGCCGATCTCGATGACGTCGATGAACGGGTACGGGTACCAGTCGACGGCCTCGCCGCGGATCAGCGTGTACACGAGCCAGAGCACCGGCCAGATCAGGGTCAGCAGGATCGTCGAGGTGTCGATGCGCGGCCACGGCCCGAACAGCAGCCAGCCGGCGACCGCCAGGACCGGCGTCAGGTAGTGCAGGCCGATGTTGGCGGCCTGTGCCGCACCTTCCAGGTCGACCAGCGGCGCCAGCAGCGTCGCGTAGACGACACCGGTGACGCTGATGCCGATCAGCCCGGTGAGCCGCAGCACCCGCAAGCCCCGGCCGTCGCGGTGCGGGTCGATGACGAGCAACAGCGCGCCGGCCATGACCAGGATGTTGCTCTGCACGGTGAAGTAGCTGAAGAAGTTCGCCACTCGCAGCGCCGTCGACGGCGGCTCGTCGCCGTCCTCGACCAGCACGTTGCCGCCGTCGAGCACGAGGGCGAACTGCATGGCGAGGGCGGCCAGCGGGATGAGCGCGGTGACGAGGTGCCAGACGCGGGCGGTCGTCGGGTCGGTGCGCCACGGTCGCATGGTCGGAGCGTAGCGGGAACAGCTCTGTGGCCGGTGCGGTTGTCACGATCATGCATGGTGAGTTCAAGGTGCCGGGCGGCAAGCTGGTCGTCGTCGACCTCGACGTCCTCGACGGCGTCATCCGGCACGCGCGCGTCAGCGGCGACTTCTTCCTCGAACCCGACGACGCGCTCGAACGCATCGACGCCGCGCTCGTGGGCGCACCGGTCTCGCTGTCCGCGGCCGAGCTGGCCGCCCGCGTCGACGGCGTGCTCGACGGCGTCGTCATGCTCGGGTTCTCCGCCGAGGCCGTCGCGGTCGCCGTCCGCCGGGCCCTCACCGGCGCCACGTCCTGGACCGACCACGACTGGCACTTCCTGCACGAGGGGCCGCAGCCGCCGGCGCTGCAGATGGCGCTCGACCAGGTGCTGGCCGAGCAGGTCGGCGCGGGGGAGCGGCCGCCGACGCTGCGGGTCTGGGAGTGGGCGTCGAACGCGGTGATCATCGGCAGCTTCCAGTCGCTGCGCAACGAGGTCGACCTGTCCGGCGCTGCGCGCCATGACGTGACCGTGGTGCGGCGGATCTCCGGCGGCGGCGCCATGTTCGTCGAGCCGGGCAACACCATCACGTACTCGCTCTACGTGCCCGAGTCGCTGGTCTCCGGCCTCTCCTTCGTCGACTCCTACGCCTTCCTCGACGAGTGGGTCGTGGCGGCGCTGCGCGACCTCGGCATCGAGGCCAGTTACCAGCCGATCAACGACATCACCTCACCGGCCGGCAAGATCGCCGGCGCCGCCCAGAAGCGCCTCGCCGGCGGCGTCGTCCTGCACCACGTCACCATGGCCTACGACATCGACGCCGCGAAGATGCTCGAGGTGCTGCGCATCGGCCGCGAGAAGCTCTCCGACAAGGGCACGAAGAGCGCCAACAAGCGGGTCGACCCCCTGCGGTCACAGACCGGGCTGCCGCGGGCCGACGTCATCGACCGCATGGTGGGGACGTTCCGGGCCCGCTACGGGCTGACCGACGACACGCTGGACGAGAAGACGCTGCGGCTGGCCTCCGACCTCGTCGACACGAAGTTCGGCACCGACGACTGGCTCACCCGCGTCCCGTGACCGCGTTCCGCGGCAGCGGGCTGTTCACGCGCGACGGCTGGCCCGCGCGCGCCGACGTGGAGGCCTGCTGGGCGGCGGTCGCCGACGGGCGGCTGACCCGTGCGGCCGCCCACGACTGGGCCGTCCCCTGGATCGAGGGTGACGCCGCCGGCCACGCCGATGGTGCGCCGACGGTGACGGGGCTGACCCACCTGCACGGCGTCGACCGCCGATCGCTCGACGAGATCCGAGCGGACCTCGAGCACTGGCGGGTGGGCTGCGTCGAGTACGACGCCGATCCGGAGACCGACCGGCTGCGGAAGATCGCGGTCGCGATGGCGCGGTCGACCTGCCGATCACGGACGTGCAGCGCGCCATACTGCGGCGGGCGCTGCTCCAGTGGGGCGGCCCGGCGACGTGCTCGGAGGAGCTCGCGCGGGCGATGGGCTTCCGGAGCGTGGCGGCCTTCGGCGCGGAGACACGCCGGTTGCTGGCCGCGTTGCGCGATGGGCGGCCGCTGCCGCCGGCGGACTGGGTGCGGCTGCTGCTGTCTGCGGAGATCGTGGTCATGAGCGATGTCGTCGGCGCGGGCCGCGACTGGGCCATCGTCACCGGACACTCGGACGCCGAGACCCTGGTGGCGCTGCGCGGCCTGCAGCGCCAGATCAGCCGCCGCTGGTCGCAGCCGCCGCGCGGCCCTTAGGGATCCGTGGCGAGTGAGGTGCTCGCGGCAGGGGTGACGGCGACCCGGTCGCACTCGGCGAGCAGGCGCGCCCGGACGTCGGCGCCGCGGGCGGCGAAGGCGCGCTGCCGTTCGACGTACTCGCGCTTGCCATCCGTCGTTTCGATGCGGATCGGTTCGTAACCGAGCCCGCTGAGGTCGTACGGCGACGCGCGCATGTCGAGCTCGCGGATCTCGCCGGCCAGTTCGAACGCGTCGACGACCAGTTCGGACGGCAGCAGCGGGGTGAGCTTGTAGGCCCACTTGTAGAGGTCCATACCGGCGTGCAGGCAGCCCGGCTGCTCCATGGCGGGCTGCGTGGCCCGCGACGGCGTCAGGGCGTTGAGCGGCCGCGCGGACGGCGTGAAGAAGCGGAACGCGTCCAAGTGCGAGCACCTGATCTGGTGCGCCTCGACCACCTCGTCGGTGCCGGAGTGGCCGAGCCGCAGCGGGTACGCCTCGTGCCGCACGTCGCCGGGCTTCGTCCGGTAGACCATGGCCCATTCGTGCAGGCCGAAGCAGCCGGTGTGGGCGGACCGCGAGGCCGTGGCGGCCAGCAGTGCGCGCACCCAGTCGACGGTGGCCGCCCGCCGCGAGGTCACCGCGGCGCCGACGGCCACACCGGACGGCCCGGCGACGTACCCCGACCACGACGCGTGCGGCGGCGACCCCGCCAGCACGACGCCCAGCCCCGGGTGCCAGCGGCGCAGCTGGGCCGGCTTGAAGCTGTAGTAGGTGAAGAGGAAGTCGTGGACGGGGTGGGCCACCCCGTCACGCCGGCGTGAGAGGTGCGGCCCCACCAGCGCGTCGACGCGCGCCTCGTGGGCGAGCTGGCGCGCCCGCCACTCCGACTCGGCCAGGATCACCCATCCAGCGTAGGCAATGCGGCGACGACGTCGACCTCGACGAGGATGTCCATGAGGTCCGAGCCCACGGTGGTGCGGACGGGGAACGGCGGCCGGAAGAACTCCTCGTACGGCTCGTTGTAGGCGGCGAAGTCGCGCTTCAGGTGCTGCAGGTGGACGGTCACCTTGACGACGTCGGCGAAGCCCAGGCCGTGCGCGGCCAGGACCGTCCCGACGTTGCGCAGCACCTGGCGGGTCTGCTCGGCGACGCCGTCGGGGACGCGGCCGGTGGCGGGGTCCTGCGGGCCGAATCCGGCCGTGTACAGGAACCCGTGGGCGACGGCGGCGTGGCTGTAGGGTCCGGCCGGCGACGGCGCGCCCGGCACGGTGGCGAAGGCCGGCATCAGTGGGTCAGGTCCCCTTCCTTCTCGTTGAGCGCCGCGTAGTGCGCGAGCTTGTCCTCGTCGACGACGACCCCGAGGCCGGGCCCGGACGGGACGGCGAGCGCGCCGCCGGCGAGGTCGAGCGGCTCGATGATGTCGTCGGCGTGCAGGTAGTACATGCTGTCGATGGCGCGGTCCAGGATCGGCGTGCTTCCTACGACTGCGAGGTGCGCCGCCGTCGCGATGCCCAGCTCGCCGCCGCTGTGCAGGTTCATCCCGAGCCCGAACGTCTGGCAGTGCGCAGCCAGGTGCTTGGTCGCCGACACGCTGCCCCACTTGTAGACGTCGCCGTGTACGACGTCGACGGCGCCGAGGCGGACGGCGGGCGCGAAGTCCTCGAACCGGACGACGCACATGTTGGTGCACAGCGGGATGCGGACCCGGCGGCGCACCTCGGCCATGCCCTCGATGCCGGCGCACGGGTCCTCGAGGTACTCCAGGTCCAGCTCCTCCAGCCGCAGCCCGGCCCGGACGGAGTCGGGCACCGACCACGCGGCGTTCGGGTCCACCCGCAGCTCGACGTCGGGCAGCCGGGACCGGATCGCCCGCAGGATCTCCACGTCGCCGAACGGGTCGCGGGTGCCCTTGAGCTTGACCGCGGTGAACCCGCCGGACGCCACGACGGCGGCGGCGTGCTCGGCCAGCGCGGCTGGCAGGTCGCGCGGCGCGACGTCACCGGCATCGGCCCGGGTGACCAGAGCGGTGATCGGGACGCGGTCGCGCACCCGGCCGCCGAGCAGGTTCACCAGCGGCTGCCCGGTGAGCTTGCCCATCGCGTCCCAGCAGGCGACGTCGAGCGCGGCGAGGGCGGCGTAGCCGAGGTAGCCGTGGAAGAACGGCACCATCGTGTGCGTGGCGTGGAACGCCTCCAGGTCGAACGGGCTCCGCCCGACCAGGGACTCGCCCAGCCGGCGCACCAACGCGGCGACCGGCTGCCCCCACATCGTCTCGCCCCAGCCCTCGACGCCGTCGTCGAGGCGGATCCGCACGACGGTGCGGGTCTCGCCGGTCTTCGTCTCGAACGAGCTGGTGAACGGGTTGGTGAGCGGGAGGTTGACCACCCACGCGTCGACGGACCTGATCTGCATCTAGTTCCTCTCCCGGTGATGTGAGGCGGCGGTCGCCTCGTCGAACGCCCGGATCGCGGCGGCCAGCCGGGCGCCGAGCCCGGCCAGCAGGTCGTGGTCGGCTGCCGCGCCGCTCGCGTCGTCGGTGACGCCGCCGGCGCGGGCCCACTCGCCGTGCCGCTCGGCGACCAGGCCCGGGTACGGCGGGTGCTCGAACAGCGGCGGCGGCGACGGCGCCGGCGAGGAAGCGCCCGCGGGCCGGACCAGCGCCGGCTCCGCCGCCAGCAGCAGCGACGTCTCGAACCGGCCGGCGTGGCCGGGGGAGCGGCCGGGATCGCCGAGGCTCCAGTAGTTCGCCGCCGCGACGGCGACATCGTGGCGCAGCGCCGCGGACTTCACGGCCAGCCGCATGGGCTCGTCGTTGCCGCCGTGACCGTTGACGATCAGCATCCGGCGGAAGCCGCAGTCCACCAGGCTGTCCAGCACCTCGCCCAGCACCGCCTGCAGGGTGGACGCCGTCAGCGTCACCGCCGCGGCGAACCGGTGGTGCGGGCTCAGGCCGTACGGCAGCGCCGGCGCCAGCACGACGTCGGGCAGCTCCTCCGCGAGCGCGCGGGCGACGATCGTCCGGACCAGCAGGGTGTCCGTGCCCAGCGGCAACCGGGCGCCGTGCTGCTCCTGCGACCCGATCGGCAGCAGCGCGATCGAGGCCGGCGCGACGGCGCGCAACTCGGCCCAGGTCAGCTCGTCCAGCTGGCGTACAGTCATCTCCTTCTCCCCATGCCCGGAAGGAGGGCGCGACGATGCTGGGCGCGGTCGAGCTGCTCCCCGGGCTGGTGCGCGCGGCCGCGGTGGACGACGACGGGCAGCTGCGCCAGCTGGTCGAACGCTCCTTCGCCGCGGGCGCCGGACGCGCCGACGTCGAGGCGGTCATCGCCGACGTCGCCGCGCAGTGCTTCACCTTCCAGCGGGTCCGCGGCATCGGCATCGCCTGCCCCGGCCTGGTCGACGTCCACACCGGCGCCATCGTCGAGCTGCTGGACCTCCCGCAGCTCAAGGGCTTCCCACTGTCCGACGTCGTCGCGAAGCACGGCCGCGCCCCCGCCGTCGCCGAGCACCGGGCCCGGCTGCAGGCCATGGGCGACCGCTGGTTCGGGCAGGGCCGCGGCCGCCGCTCGTTCGCGTCGGTGACCACCGGCGAGACGCTGGGCGTCGGCATCCTCTACGACGGCCAGGTCATCGCGCCGCCGGGCGGGCGCAGCGGCGCGCACATGATCGTCGCCGCCGAGGGCGAGATGTGCACGTGCGGCAGCCTGGGCTGCTGGAAGACGGTCGCGACGACGGCCTGGCTGCGGCGCGCGGCCGCGGCGGCCGGACTCGACGGCGTCACCGGCCTGCCCGACCTCGTGCGACGGACGGAGCCCGCGGCGGAGGCCGTGCTCGACCGGTACGCCGACCACCTCGCGCTCGGCCTGATCAACATCCAGCACCTGTTCGCGCCCGGCCGGTTCATCGTGCACGGCGAGGCGCGCGCCGCCGGCCAGGCGTTCCGCGACCGCATCGAGGACCGCCTGCTCGCGGTGACGTCGTGGAGCGCCGAGGCCGAGCGGCCGCACCTGGTCGTCGCCGACGTCGACGAGGACGTGTCGGCGCTGCTCGGCGGCGCCGGGCTGGTGCTCACGCGGCTGGGCTGACCTCATGAGGCCGCCCGCGACGCGCGCAGCCGCGACCGGGCCGGGTCGGGCTCCGGGACGGCGTCGATGAGCGCCCGCGTGTACGGGTGCGACGGCGCCGTGAACAGCGTCCCGGTCTCGCCCAGCTCGACGACGGCGCCGTCCTTCATGACGGCGACGCGGTCGGCGATGCGGCTCACCACCGCCAGGTTGTGCGAGACGAACACGTAGGTCAGGCCGAACTCGCGCTTCAGCGCGGCCAGCAGGTCGAGCACCTGCGCCTGTACGCTGACGTCCAGCGCGCTGGTCGGCTCGTCCAGCACGACGATCTCGGGGTTCAGCGCCAGTGCCCGCGCGATGGAGATGCGCTGGCGCTGCCCGCCGGAGAACTCGTGCGGGTAGCGGCGCGCGGCGCCGGCGTCGAGCCCGACGGCTTCCAGCAGCTCGGAGACGCGGGCCGCGCGCCGCTCCCGTCCGGCCCGGCCGCGCGCCGTCGGCTCGTGCGTGACCAGCGGCTCGGCGACGATGTCGGCGACGCGCAGCCGCGGGTTCATGCTCGAGTACGGGTCCTGGAAGACCACCTGCAGCCGGCGGCGCAGGCGCCTCAGCTCGGCCGCGCCGCAGGTCGCGGGGTCGGTGCCGGCCACGCGCACCGTCCCCGACGTCGGGCGCAGCAGCCCGAGCAGCAGCCGGGTCAGCGTCGTCTTGCCCGAGCCGGACTCGCCGACGACGGCGAGCGTCTCGGCCGGCTCGACGGTCAGGCTCACGTCGTCGACGGCGACCGTGGGCGGCCGCCCGCCGCGGCCGGGGAACTCCATGCGCAGCCGGTCCAGCTCGATCATCGCGACGCCCCCTCGATCAGCCGCGGCGTGGCCGCCAGCAGGTTGCGGGTGTACTCGTGCGACGGCGCCGCGAACAGCTCTTCGCAGCGTCCGGTCTCGACGATCTCGCCGGCCCGCATGACCGCGACCCGGTCGGCGACGTCGGCCACGACGCCGAGGTCGTGGGTGATGAGCAGGATCGCCATGCCGTGCCGGTCCTGCAGCCGCGCCAGCAGCTCCAGGATCTGCGCCTGCACGGTGACGTCCAGCGCCGTCGTCGGCTCGTCGGCGATCAGCACCCGCGGCCGCGTCACCAGCGCCATCGCGATCATGGCGCGCTGGCGCAGCCCGCCGGACAGCTCGTGCGGGTACTGGTCGGCGCGCTCCTCCGGCCGCGGGACGCCGGCCTCGGCCAGCGCCTCGACGACGGCCGGGCGGACCTCGCGGCGGCCCACCCCGCGGTGCAGCCGAAGCGCCTCGCCGATCTGCCGGCCCACCTTCTTCAGCGGGTTCAGGCTGGTCATCGGGTCCTGGAAGATCATCGCGACGTCGTTGCCGCGGACCGGCCGCAGTTGCGGTTCCGGCCGCGCGAGCAGGTCGGCGCCGTCGAGCTCGATCGTCCCGGCCGGGTAGACGCACGGCGGCTGCGGGTTGAGCCGCAGGATCGACAGCGCGGTCGCGGTCTTGCCGCTGCCGGACTCGCCGACCAGCGCGAGGGTCTCGCCGGCGGCCACCTCCAGCGACACGCCGCGGACGGCGTGCACGGTCTCGCCGTCCAGCTCGAAGTCGACGGTCAGGTCGCGGATGCGCAGCAATGGGGTCATCGGCGGTAGGCCTTCGGGTCGGTGGCGTCCCGGATGGCGTCTCCGGTGATGTTGATCGCCAGGGAGGTCAGCATCAGCGCCAGGCCGGGGAAGACCGCGATCCACCACGACGTGCCCAGGTACAGCTGCCCGTCGGCGAGCATGCTGCCCCAGGTGGGCACGTCGCTGGGCACGCCCAGCCCGAGGAAGCTCAGCGCGCTCTCGGCGACGATCGCCGCGGCGACGTTGAGCGTGGCGATGGTGGCCAGCGGCGCGCTGACGTTGGGCAGCAGGTGCCGCCGGATGATCGTCGCGTCGCCCACCCCGATGGCCCGCGCCTCCGTCACGAAGTCGCGGGTCTTCAGGCTGACCACTTCGGAGCGGACGACCCGCGCGTACGACACCCAGCCGGTGACGCCGAGGACGACGATGACGATCCAGAGGCCGGTGCCGAGGAAGGCGACGACGGCCAGCGCCAGCAGGATCGACGGGAACGCCAGTTGGACGTCGGCCAGCCGCATCAGCACTCGGTCGGCCCAGCCGCCGTAGTAGCCGGCCACGAGCCCGACGACCGCGCCGATGACGCCGGCCATCAGCGCCGCCGCGACGCCGACCAGCAGCGACACCCGGCTGCCGTAGATCAGCCGGCTCAGCACGTCGCGGCCGAGGTGGTCGGTGCCCAGCAGGTGGCTCGCGTCGCCGCCGGCCCACGCGGGCGGGGCGAGCCGTCCGAGCAGGTCCTGCGTCTGCGGGTCGTGTGGCGCGATCACCGGCGCGAGGACGGCGGCCAGCACCACGACGGCGAGGAACGCCATCGCCGTCAGGCCCCAGCGGTTGACCAGCAGCGCGCGCCACGCGTTGTGCGACCGGGCGGTGCGGGCGGCGGTCCCGGCGGACGCCGCGATCGAGACGTCGGCCATCACTTCTCCATCCGGACGCGCGGGTCGAGGAGGCGGTACGAGAGGTCCACGAGCAGGTTGATCACCACGAAGATCGCCGCGAACAGCAGCACCGTGCCCTGCACGAGCGGCAGGTCCCGGTTCGAGATCGCCTCGACGGTGAGCCGCCCGAGGCCGGGCCAGCTGAACACCTGCTCGGTGAGGATCGCGCCCCCCAGCAGCGACCCGACCTCCAGCCCGACGACGGTGACCACCGGCAGCGACGCGTTGCGCAGCCCGTGCGACAGGACGGCGCGGGTCGGGCCGTACCCCTTCGCCGTCGCGGTGCGCAGGTAGTCCGACGACAGCACGTCGATCAGCGACGAGCGCAGCAGCCGGGCGACGACGGCGACCGAGTACACCGCGAGCGTGACGGCCGGCAGCACGAGGTGCGCGAACGTGCCGTACCCCGAGGCCGGCAGCACCTGCAGCTGCACCGCGAACACCAGGATCAGCACGATGCCGACCCAGAACGCCGGCGTCGACTGGCCGACCAGGACCAGCGCCATGATGCCCTTGTCGGCGGCCCGGCCGCGGCGCATGGCGGCGGCGATGCCGGCCGGCACGGCGATGACCAGCGCCACCGCCAGCGCCGACACCGCGAGCAGCGCCGTCGCGGGCAGCCGGTCGGCGATCACCTCGGAGACCGGCTGGTTGTAGAAGATCGAGTCGCCGAGGTCGAGCCGGACCAGTCCGGCCAGGTAGTCGCCGTACTGCACGAGCAGCGGCTGGTCCAGGCCGAGTGTCGCCGCCAGCTGGTCGGCCTGCTCAGCGGTGGCGTCCGGCGGCAGCAGCAGCGCCAGCGGGTCGCCGGAGATGCGCACCAGCAGGAACGTGCCGGTGGCGGCGAGGAACATGACGATCAGCGCCGACAGCAGCTTCGAGCCGACGCCGAGCAGGACGGCGCGGGTGCGGCCCGGCCGCGGCGGGGCGGACGCCGGCGGTGCGGGCGTGGCCTCGCCGGCGAGGACGGTGCGCTCAGTCATCGTTCACCTCCGCGCGGTCCATCGCCAGCGCGCCGGTGACGTTGGGCCGCCAGGCGACCCGGTCGTTGTGCACCAGGATGGTGTCGATCTGGTACAGGAACACGAACGGCGCCTCCTCCTCGAGCAGCCGCTGCAGCTCGGCGAAGGCCGCCCGCCGCTGGTCCGGGTCGACCGACAGCTCCTCGGCGTCGATCAGCGCGTCGGCCTCGTCGGAGGTCCACCGGCTCTGCCGGCGGTCGCGGCGCACGTTCGACTGCACGTTGCTGGCGCCGTCGAGCGTCCAGCCGGTGCTGGCGGCCAGGTAGACCGGTCCGAGCGCGCGCCGGTTGTCCGACGTCAGCCGCTCGGAGTAGATGGCCGGGTCGAGCAGCTCGACCCGCGCGTCCACGCCGACCCGGGCCAGCAGCCCGGAGATGGCCTGGGCGACGAACGCGTCGTTGTTCGACGCGGTGAGCGTGGTGCGGAAGCCGTCCGGGTGGCCGGCCTCGGCCAGCAGTTCGCGGGCCCGGTCCAGGTCGCGGGTGTACGGCTGGACGGAGTCGTCGAACCCGAACGACTCGCGCGGGATCATCGTCGGCACCTCGCGGGCCTTGCCGTCGAGCACCGCCTCGATCAGCTGCGGGACGTCGACGGCGTGGTTGAGCGCCTGGCGCACCCGCTTGTCGGAGAGCACCGGGTCCTCGGTGTCCAGCGACAGGTACGACGTGCGGATGCCGGGGTGGTTGCTGATCCGGACGCCCTGGTAGCCCTGCAGCTGCAGCGCGGCGTCGGGGACCAGGCCGGTGACGAGGTCGACCTCGTCGCTCTGCAGCGCGGCCAGCGCCGACGCCGGGTTGGGGATCGGCTTGAAGATCAGCCGGTCGACCGGCGGCGGCCCGGCCCAGTGGTCGTCGTACGCCGCCAGCTCGACCTGCACGGCGCGCTGGTACTCGACGAACCGGAACGGCCCGCACCCGACCGGGTGCTCGGCGAACCCGGCGTCGCCGGTCTCCTGGAGGTAGGCCGGCGGCACCATGACGCCGCCGAACAGCGACAGCTTCTCCGGGATGATCGGGTCCGGCTGGCTGGTGTTCAGGTGCACGGTGTACGGGTCGACGACGGTGACGCCGGTGACGTAGCGCAGCTCGACGATGGGCGAGGCGGTGTCCGGGTTCAGCAGCCGCTCGATGCTGAACCGGACGGTCTCGGCGTCGAACGGCTCACCGTTGTGGAAGGTGACGCCCTCGCGCAGCCGGAACCGCCAGGTGAGGTCGTCGACCGCGGTCCACTGCAGCGCCAGCCGCGGCACCAGCTCGTTGTGCTCGTCCCGGCCGGTCAGCGTGTCGAAGAGGTTGATCAGCACGTTCATCGAGGGCATGTCGCCCTGCTTCTGCGGGTCCAGCGTGCGCGGCTCGCCGGCCTGCGACACCCGCAGCGTGCGCCGTCCGGATTCCGTCGCCGGGCCGGAGCCGCACCCGGTCAGCAGGCCGGACAGCGCGACGGCGGGCACGGTGAGGCCGGCCAGCCGGAGCACGGACCGCCGGCTGAGGCGCCGGTCCGGTCCCGATGCGGTTGCGTCCATGGCGGACAAGAGTGGCGCAACGTTCAGCTACATGTAAGTCCCGTTCCGTATGTCGGAACGCTGCTAGGATGTGCGACGTGACCGAGGCCTTACCACTGCCGCCGTCGGGCGGGTCCGTCGAGAAGGCGTTCGCGCTGGTCGCCGAGTTGGCGGCCGGTGCGGGCCCGCAGCGGCTCGGCGACCTCGCCGCGCGCGTCGGCATCACCAAACCGACCGCGCACCGGCTGCTGCGGTCGCTGACCGCGCTCGGCTACGTCCGCCCGCTCGGCGCCGGTGCCTACACGGTCGGCCCCGCGCTGGTCGGCGTGGCAGCCGCGACGCTGGGCGCGCTGAAGGACCGGCCGCTGGTCCGCCGCAGCCTCGACGACCTGCACGTGCGCACCGGCCTGACCACGTCGTACGCCATCCGGTCCGGCGCCGCGGCCGTCGTCGTCGACAACGTCGAGCCCGATCAGGCCTACCGCGTCTCGCCCCGGCTGGGCGTGCCGGTGCCGCTGGACGACTGCGCGGCCGGGGTGGCCATGCTGGCCGCCGCCGAGGGCACGGCCCTGCCCGGTGGCTACGCCTACGACGACGGCGAGCCGGTGCGCTCGCTGGCCGCGGCCGTCACCCACCACCGCGGCGCGGTGGCCGGCGCGCTGGTCGTCAGCGGGCTGAGCTTCACGCTGAACGCCGAGTCCGCCGGCGTGCTCGGTCCGCTGGTCGCCGAGCAGGCCCGGCTGCTGTCGGCGACGCTGCAGGCCATGCTGCCGCCCGAGGCCGCCGAGGGCATCGCGTGAGCGCCGCGCGCATCGAGGCGCTGCTGGCCCGCGCCCGCGACGAGCGGGTGTTCTCCGCCGCGGCGTGGTCGGTCGGGACGGCGGACGGCGAACTGGCCGGCGGGGTGCTCGGCACCCGGTCGTGGGACGGTCCGGCGCTGGAGCGCGGCGACCTGTTCGACCTCGCCTCGGTGACGAAGCCGATCGCCGGGCTGGCCGTCATGGCGCTGCTCGAGGAGGGCGCGCTGACGCTCGGCACCACCGTCGGCGACCTGCTGCCGTTCTTCCGCGGCTCGACCAAGGAGGCGCTGACCGCCCGCGACCTCATGCTGCACACGTCCGGGCTGCCCGGCCAGGTCCCGATGTACCGCGACCACCCGACCCGCGAGGCCATGCTCGACGGCTTGTGGACGCTGCCGCCGCGGCGGCCGCCGGGGGAGGCCGTCGAGTACTCGTCGCAGGGCCTCATGCTGCTCGGGATGATGGCCGAGGCGGCGGCGTCCGCCACCCTGGACGTCCTCGTCGAGCGGTACGTCGCGGCGCCGGCCGGTGTGTCGTCGCTGCGGTTCGCGCCCGGTCCGGGGGAGCGCGAGCGGTGCGTCGCCACCGAGGACTGCCCGTGGCGCGGCCGCGTCGTCACCGGCGAGGTGCACGACGAGAACGCCGTCGTGCTCGGCGGGGTAGCCGCGCACGCCGGGCTGTTCGGCGGCGTCGACGACCTCGCCCGGCTGGGCCGCGCGCTGCTGGCCAATCGCACCGAGCGCGTGCTGCTGCACCCGGCGACGTTCGCGGCGATGACCCGCCCGCGCACAGTGCACCTCGGCGAGGTCCGCGCGCTCACCTGGCAGGGCTACGACGACACCGGCTCACCGGCCGGCGACCTCGTGGGGCCGGCGACGTTCGGCCACACCGGGTTCACCGGCACCAGCCTGTTCGCCGACCCCGAGCTCGGCCGCTACTTCGTGCTGCTCACCAACCGCGTGCACCCCAGCCGCGCGGGCGCCGGCATCGTCGCCGTCCGCCGCGCGTTCCACAACCTCGCCGTGCTCAGCTGAGCTCGCCGAGGGCCTGCTCCGCGCCCGGGTGAAGCGGGATCGGGTCGATCTCCGTCGCCACCGACGCGTCGATGTCGGCGGCCGCCGCGTCCGTCCCGTACGTCTCGGCCGGGATCTCGCCCTCGGTGTAGACGGGGTTGATCTCCTGCAGCGCGGGCAGCAGCGGCGTGATGTCGACGAACGCGATGTCGTCGCCCATGGACGTGAACAGGTCGGTCATCGCGGCGGTGGGCAGGCCGCCGGACCACACCAGCCCGTCGATGGAGCCGTCCTTCATGCCGTCGACGGTCTTGGTGAGGTCCAGCCGCTGCGCCTGCACGTTGCTCGCGGGGTCCAGGCCGGCCGCCTCCAGCAGCCGGTGCGCGATGACCTCGGTGCCGGAGTTCGGCGACCCGGTCGAGATGGTCCTGCCGGCCATGTCCTCGATCGACGTGATCCCGGAGTCGGCGCGCACCACCACCTGCGTGTAGTTGGGGTAGATGCGCCCGAGCGCCGACACCGGCTGCGGCTCGTCGAACGCGGCGGTCCCCTCGGTGGCGTCGGCGGCGGTGTCGGCCAGCGAGAAGGCGAGGTCGTAGTCGCCGGCCACCAGCTGCTGGATGTTCTGCACCGACGCGCCGGTCTCGGCCGCCGTCGCGGTGATGTCGGTCTCGTCGCCGATCAGCTGCGCCAGGCCGCCGCCGAGCGCGTAGTAGACGCCGGTGGAGTTGCCGGTCGCGAGCAGTCCTGCCACCAGCCGGGTGACGACGCGAGTTCTCATGTCGAAAGCTCCTCTCGGGTCGACGACGTGACTCGATGTACGACGACGGCGGCGGCGAGCACGCCGGCGCCGAGCGCGCGGCGGACGATCCAGCCGCCGGCGGCCGCGGCCAGGGCGGCGACGGCGACCGCCGAGACGGCGACGGTCCAGGCGACGTCGCCGGCCGGGCGTTCCAGCAACAGCGCCGAGCCGTTGTCCGTCAGCACGAACGCCAGCGGCACCAGGAACGCCGGCAGCGCGTACTTGCACGCCTGCCACATCGTCGCGATGACCCGGCCGCCGGTGATCGCCGCCGACGCGACCGCCGCGAGCGCCGTCGGCGGCGACACCTCGGACAGCACGGAGAAGTAGAAGATGAACATCGCGACGGCCGGCGCGGGCACGTCGAGGTCCAGCAGCGCCGGGCCGATGACCACCCAGCTGATGATGAACGACGCCGTCACCGGCACCGCCAGCCCGAGCACCAGGATCGCGACCGCGGCCAGCACCGCGCTGAGCACCAGCACGACGGTCGCGTTGTCGGAGACCGCGGACGCGGTGTCGACGAGCAGGTCGGACAGCACCTGGCCGAGACCCGTCTTGGTGATCGTCGAGACGATGATCCCGGCGGCGGCGCACACCGCGGCCACCGGCAGCACCGAGCGCACGCCGTCGGACAGCGACAGGTAGAGCACGCGCGCCGTCTCGGCGGCGACGCCGGCCCAGTCGCGGCCGCGCCGCCGCACGACCGCGTCGACGATGCCGAACCCGACGGCGACGGCGGTCGCGTAGACGACGGCGCGGAACGGCGTCAGGCCCGCCGCCAGGAACGCGACGATGACGCCCAGCGACAGGACGTGGTAGCCGGAGCGCGCCAGCAGCCGCCACGGGTTCTTCCGCTCCACCTCGACGGCCTCGACGCCGGCCTTGCGCGCGTCGATCTCGATCGCCAGCACGATGCCCAGGTAGTAGAGCAGCGTCGGCACCAGCGCCCACACCAGCACGTCCAGGTACGAGACGCCGAGGTACTCGGCGATGATGAACGCCGCCGCGCCCAGCGTCGGCGGCGACAGGATCGCGCCGATGCCCGAAGCCGCCAGCATGCCGCCGGCGTTCTCGCGCGGGTAGCCGGCCTTGCGCAGCACCGGCCACGTCACCGCGCCGAGGCCGACCGCCGTCGCGATCCGGCGATCTCGACGTTCCTCCTCGACTACATGGACCACGAGGCGACGCCGACGCTGCGGCCGGTTCCAGGCGTCGACCTCGCGGCGTACAAGCGCACGCTCATCGAGCGCTACCGGAACCCGGACGTGCGCGACACCCTCGCCCGGCTGTGCGCCGACTCGTCCAATCGGATCCCGAAGTGGCTCGTCCCGGTGATCCGTGAGCAGGCGTCACGTGGCGGCCGGCTCCGGAACTGCGCCGCGATCGTCGCGAACTGGGCCCGGTATGCCGAGGGGGTCGACGAACACGGCGAACCGATCGACGTCGTCGACACGCACAAGGACACGCTGGTGCCGCTGGCCCGGACGCAGCGCGACAATCCGACGGCGTTCATCGAGCAACGGCAGTTCTTCGCCGACCTCGTCGATCATCCGCCGTTCGTCGAGGCGTACACGAGCACCCTGGCCGCACTGCACCATGTCGGTTCACGCACGACGCTGGAGCGACTGGTCAACGGCACGTAGGCGGTGCCTCGGCGCCGCCGCAGCGCAGACCTGGCGCCGTTGCGGAACTTGGCGATCATCGCACCGCTCACGGCAGCCGCCGCGCCAAATCGACCATCTCCATAAACTCTTAATATAAAAGCGCTATGCTTCAGGCATGGGTCGTCAAGCCACCGCTCCTGGCGCGTCCGCCGCCATCGGGGCAGCCCTCTACGGGCTGGCCACCAGGGCTGTGAGACGCCTTCCGCGCGATATGAGCCTGACGTCCGCCGCCACCCTGGCGACCCTGCACAGGACCGGCCCGCGGCGCATCACCGATCTGGCCGCGATCGAGGGCGTTACCCAGCCCGCGATGACCGTGCTGGTCCGGGTGATGGAGGAGTCCGGCCTGGTCGAGCGGCGAGGCGACGCGTCCGACAAGCGGGTCACGCTGGTTTGTCTGACCGAGGCCGGCGCGTCGTACGTTCAGACGCGACGCCAGGCGGGCGCCGATGCGTTCGCGCGGCTGATCGACGATCTTGCCGACGACGAGGTCGATGCCCTGGTGGCGGCACTTCCGGCGCTGGCGCACCTGGCAGAGCTCGAAAGCCAGGACCGTGAGGGGCCGAAACGGTGACGGGGCGCACCCTGGAGCGGTCCGAGACGCGGATGCTGGTCCCCGCCCTGCTGTTCATCGCACTGGTTGTGGCGGCGGTCGCCAGCCTCGGGACGCCGCTGATCACCAGTGTGGCGACCAGCTTCCACGTCTCGCTCGACAGCGCGCAGTGGACGCTGACCGTCGCACTGCTCAGCGGCGCCGTCGCCACGCCCGTCCTCGGCCGGCTCGGCGCCGGCCCGCACCGACGGGCCACGATCCTCGCCACGCTGGCGATCGTCGTCGTCGGCAGCGCGCTGACCGTGCTGCCGCTGCCGTTCGCGTGGCTGCTGGCCGGCAGGGCGGCCCAAGGTGTCGGGCTCGGGCTGACGGCGCTGATGATGGGCGTGGCCCGGGACCACCTCCCCGAGGAGCGCAGCACGGCGACGATCGCCCTGATCTCGGTGGTCTCGATCATCGGGGCCGGCGTCGGCTACCCGCTGGCCGCACTGCTCGCTGAGCTCGGCGGGGTACGGGCCGCCTACGGGCTCGGCCTGGTCGTCACCGCCGCCGCCCTCCTGACCGCGTGGCGCTCCATGCCCGAAGCCCCCGCAGGCCGCTCCGCCCGCGTGGACGTGGCAGGCGCGGTCGTCCTGGCCGCTGCGCTGCTCCTGGTGCTTGTCCTCGCCGGCGAACGGGATCTGTGGAGCCGGCACCTCGCCGCAGCGGCGGGCCTCGCCGTCGCCGCGGTGGTGCTGCTGTGCGTCTGGGCCGTCATCGAGCTGCGCAGCACGACACCCCTGGTCGACGTACGGGCGTTGCGGCACCCGGCGGTCGCCGGGGCGAACCTCGCCATGTTCGTCGGCGGGATCGGCATGTACCTCCTGCTCACGCTCATCACCCGGTACGCGCAGACGCCGCACGGCGCCGGCTACGGCTTCGGGCTGACGACCTTCGTCGCCGGGCTGGTCCTCATCCCGTTCTCGGTGCTGGGGTTCGTCGCCGGCAAACTCACGCCCCGGGCCCGGACGCGGATCGCCGACCCCCTGCTCCTGGCCGGCAGCGCCGTCATCGTCGGCGGCGGGTTCACCGTGTTCGCGGCGGCCCGGTCGGACCTGGCCGACCTGTTCGTGGCGATGGGCGTGCTCGGCTTCGGCGTCGGCGGCTTCTCAGCCGCCATGCCCGGCGTCATCCTGGCCGTCACCCCCAAGCGAGAAACGTCGAGCGCCATGAGCTTCAACTACGTCGTCCGCAGCGTCGGGTACTCCCTGGGCAGCGCCATCGGCGGCCTGATCCTCGCCGCGGGCACCGGCCCCGGCCATCTCTTCCCCGACGCCAGCGCCTACACCACCGCGGCGCTGGTCGGCATCGGCGCGATGGCGATCACGACGCTGACAAGCCTCGCTCTCGCCCGACGACGCTCGTCCGAGACCAACCCGTAAGTCAGATGCACTCATCTCAACACTGGAGGTTCCATGCCCAAGGGCTACTGGGTCAGCGTCTAGCCCGCCATTTCCGACCCCGAGGGGCTGACCGACTACAACGAGCTGGCGGGTCTGGCCGTCCGGGCCGGGGGCGGGCGCGTCCTGTCCAATTTCGGTCGAGTCGTCGCCCACGAGGCCGGAATCACCGAACGCGTCGTTCTGATCGAGTTCGACAGCTTTGAACAGGCGGTCGCGGCATACGAGAGCGAGGCATACCAGAAGGCGCTGGTGGCTCTCCCCGACGGCTTCGAGCGCGACTTCCGCATCGTCGAAGGCATCGACTGACCGAGGTCCAGCGTCCCGAAGAAGCCGCCGAGCTGCGCCGCGCCAACCGCGACCTTCCAGGCAAGGGATGGGGCTGGATCTCCCTGGAAGCGGCCACGCCCCACGCCGGCGGCGAGTGGACCATCACCGGAAAGGCCCGAGACGACCGGCCGCTGAAGCAACGCGAGATCGGCGACGTCCGTAAGATCCCGTCGCCGCCAGAACTCGGGGACGGCCGGAGAGACGAAAGCGCCCCTCACCCGGCGTTTCCGCAGGTGAGGGGCGCTTCTCTGTAGCCCCGACGGGATTCGAACCCGCGCTACCGCCTTGAGAGGGCGGCGTGCTAGGCCGCTACACAACGGGGCCGTTGCGACCGAGGTCGCGAGGTGAAACTGTACCCGAGCCTTGCTCCGACTCCAAACCGGCTGGAGATCGTCGCGAGGCCGTGCCGGGCGCTGGGGTACCAGGACTCGAACCTAGACTAACTGAACCAGAATCAGTCGTGCTGCCAATTACACCATACCCCACTGGATCGGGCGGGTATCCCGCTCGACCGCCCGGTAAGGATAGCGGTCGGAGGGGGTCCGATCCAAACCGGCTGGACGGCCGCGCCGCAGCTCAGCGAGACGTGGGGAACATCACCACGAAACGGGCGGCGACGCGGCCGAAGGCTGGTCAGCCGATGCGGGCGAGGGCGGCGTCGAGGCGGGTGAGGGTGCGGTCGCGGCCGAGCAGCTCCAGCGACTCGAACAGCGGCGGCGACACCCGGCGCCCGGTGACGGCGACGCGGACGGGGCCGAAGGCGTGCTTGGGCTTCAGGCCCAGCTCGTCGACGAGCGCCGAGCGCAGCCCCGCCTCGATCGTCTCCGTCGACCACTTCTCCAGCGACGCCAGCCGGTCGCGGGCGGCGAGCAGCACCGGCCGCGCGGCGTCCGTCAGCACCTTGCCGACGGCGTCCTCGTCGAACGCGACGGCGCCGGGGGCGAACAGGAAGCCGAGCATGCCGACCGCTTCGTCGAGCACCGTCATGCGCTCCTGGACGAGCGGGGTGGCGGCGCGCAGCAGCTCCAGCGAGGCGTCCGGCACGGGAGCCGGCAGCACCCCGGCCGCCTGCAGGTACGGCACCATCCGGTCGGCGAGGTCGTCAGAGGACAGCCGGCGCAGCCAGACGCCGTTGATGGCCTCGGCCTTCTTGAGGTCGAACCGGGCCGACGCGGAGTTGACGCGGGTGACGTCGAAGGCGGCGGCCATCTCGTCCATGGAGAAGACCTCGACGTCGTCGCCGATGGACCAGCCGAGCAGGGCGAGGTAGTTGAGCAGGCCCTCGGGCAGGAACCCGCGGTCGCGGTAGAGCTGCAGCGACGACTCCGGGTCGCGCTTGGACAGCTTGCGGTTGCCCTCGCCCGTGACCAGCGGCAGGTGCCCGAACCGCGGCAGCGGCCCGGACGCGAACCCGATGTCGCGCAGCGCCTGGTGCAGGACGAGCTGGCGCGGCGTCGACGACAGCAGGTCCTCGCCGCGCAGCACGTGCGTGATGCCCATCAGCGCGTCGTCGACCGGGTTGACCAGCGGGTAGAGCGGCCGGCCGTTGGCGCGGACGATGACGTAGTCGAACAGGTTGAACCGGTCGACGGTGATCTCGCCGCGGATGAGGTCGACGAACGTGACGTCCTGGTCGGGCATGCGCAGCCGCAGGACAGGCATGCGGCCCTCGTCGACGAACGCGGCGATCTCGGCGTCGGACAGCGACCGGCACTTGCCGTCGTACCCGCTCGGCTTCCCGGCCGCCCGGGCCGCCTCGCGCCGCTCGTCCAGCTCCTCGGGCGTGCAGTAGCAGTGGTACGCGTGCCCGGTCTCGCGCAGCCGCTCCGCCGCGGACGCGTAGATCTCGTGCCGCAGCGACTGCCGGTACGGCGCATACGGGCCGTCGACGTCGGGCCCCTCGTCCCAGTGCAGCCCGAGCCAGCGCAGCGCCTCGAGCATCGCCTCGTACGACTCCTCGCTGTCGCGCGCGGCGTCGGTGTCCTCGATGCGGAACACGAACGTGCCGCCGAAGTGACGCGAGAAGGCCGAGTTGTAGAGGGCGGTGCGGATCACGCCCACGTGCGGGTTGCCCGTGGGGGACGGGGAGAAGCGCACGCGGACGTCGGCCGGCGCGACGTCGCCGAGCACCAGAGCGTCCGACGAGCCGGAGCCGTCAGTCACAGCAGATCACCTTTGGTTTCGGGGAGGAACGGATGGACGGCAGGCTACCGTCAGTCGGCGGCGACGACGGGGTTGGCCAGCACGCCGATCCCCTCGACGGTGACGGCGACGTGGTCGCCCGCCGTGATTGGCCCGACGCCCGCCGGCGTGCCGGTGAGGATGACGTCGCCGGGCAGCAGCGTGAACGCCGCGCTGATGTATTCGATGAGCGTCGCGACGTCGAAGATCAGCTGCGACGTGCGGCCGTGCTGGCGCTCCTCGCCGCCGACGCGGCAGCGCACCGCGAGGTCGGCCGGGTCGAGGTCGGTCTCGATCCACGGCCCGAGCGGGCAGAACGTGTCGAAGCCCTTGGCCCGGGCCCACTGGTTGTCCGTCTTCTGCAGGTCGCGCGCGGTGACGTCGTTGCCGCAGGTGTAGCCGAAGATCACCTCGGACACGCGGTCGCGCGGCACAGACTTCGCGATGCGCCCGATGACGACGGCCAGCTCGGCCTCGTGGTGCACATTGCTCGACTGCGGCGGCAGCACGATCGGCTCGTCCGGCCCGATGACGGACGTGTTCGGCTTGAGGAACAGCAGCGGCTGCTCGGGCAGCGGATTGGACATCTCGGCGGCGTGGTCGGCGTAGTTGCGCCCGACGCCGATGACCTTGCTGCGCGGGATGACCGGCGCCAGCAGCCGCACGTCCTCGAGCGCCAGCTTCTCGCCGGTCAGCTGCGGCGTCCGGTAGAGCGGGTCGCCTTCGAGGACCGCGATGACGGTCGCTCCGCTGTCGTCCTGTCCCACCGCTCCGAAGCGTGGGTCGTCCCCGGTCGTGAACCTCGCGATACGCACGTGGGTGAGGGTATCTCGACCGGGCACACACCCCTGGGGATCCTGGTGGTGGTGGCGTCGAGGAGCCGGTCGATCGGGCCGGCCGTTGTGGCCGGTATGTGGCCACAAGTGGAGCTAGCCTGCTGGCATGTCCGCCGGCACCGGCACCCGAGCGCTCGAACTCACGGATGAAGGACACGCGGATGCCGAAGTCTGACCCGCCGGCCGTTCGGCTGGTGACCGATCAGGAGCGTCGCACCCGAATCGGCGTCAGGCAGGCTCTCGCCGGATCGTCGAGGGTTCGCACCCCCGAAGACGCGGCCCGATCGGTCGTCTGCCTGCACGCGACCGACCCGCCGAGCGTGCACCTGTCGTGCTGGGCGCGCAGCGACACACTGAGCATCGATGACGTGGAGCGGGCGCTCTACGAGACCCGGTCGCTGGTGCGGCAGCAGTCCATGCGCGAGACGATCTTCGTGTTCCCCCGCGATCTCGTCCCGGCCGTGTGGGGCAGCGCCGCCGCGCGCGTCGCCGCCGTGTCCCGCAAGCGGCTCATCAGGGACCTCGAACGCTGGGGCACCGTGCCGGAAGGGGACGGCGCCGCCTGGCTCCAAGGCGCTGCGAACGCCGTCCTGGCTCACCTCGCCGACGGGGTGCCGCGCTCCTCGAAGCAACTGCGCGAGGAGGTGCCGGAGGCCGGCGGGTTCATCGTGCCGTTCCCCGACAAGACCTGGGGCGGCAAGGTGGCGATCGCGCCGAGACTGCTGGCCCAGCTCAGCATGGACGGTGTGGTCGCTCGGGCCGGCAACGCGGGAGCGTGGTACACGAGCCGGCCATTGTGGACGACGACCGAGGCCTGGTGGGGCGGTGACGTTCCCCACGCACTCGAATCGCGACAGGGCTATGCCGAGCTGGTGAACCGGTGGCTGTGGTCCTACGGTCCAGGCACGGTCGAGGACATCACCTGGTGGCTCGGCAGCACCAAGGCGACGGTGGGCACGGCCCTTCAGGATCTCGGCGCGCGGAAGGTGACCCTGGAGAACGGCTCGATCGGCTGGCTGCGGCACGACGACCTCGACCCAGTCGATGATCCCGAGCCCTGGGTCGCTCTGCTGCCCCTTCTCGACCCCACCATCATGGGCTGGAAGGAACGCGACTTCTTCCTCGGACCGCACGGACCCCAGCTGTTCGACAGCGCCGGCAACGCCGGCACCACGGCCTGGGTCGATGGGCGCGTCGTCGGAGTCTGGGTCCAGGACGCCGAAGGAGTCGTGCAGCTCAGACTCCTGGAAGAGATCACCGCGCCGGCTCGCGACGCGCTGCACGCCGAGGCCCGGCGGCTCACCGAATCGTTGGACGGTCAGCGAGTCTTCACGGTCTACCCCTCGCCCGCCATGCAACCCGGGCCGCAGCGCGATCAGCGAGCAGGTCAGGTCTGATCCAGCCGGACGGCCTGGGTGATGTAGTCGCTCAGTGCTGCTTCGTCGACGTCTTCGAGCTTCTTGAGCTTGACGTGGCGGGTCTTCTTGCCGACGCCGTCGAGGAGCCCGTGGGTGTCGGTGAACTCCGCGCCGCGTTCGAAGGCGAACGTGAGGTGGGTCTTGCTGGCGCTGATGATCGCGAGCGCCTTGCGGGCCTTCCACGCCAGTGACCCGTACATGATGACTTCGGCGGCCTCGGGTGCGTGGGTGCGCATCAGCTCGCGCAGGCTGGCGACGATGGGCTGGTGCGCCGGCGCGATGCGGGTCTGGACGTAGGTTTCGATGGCCTCGGTGGTCATGGCGCTCCTGGATCGGGTCGAATGGTCGTCGAACGATCTCCTGAGCGTCCGGGACTGTCAACAGATCGAGCTCGGCCGCAGCGAATCTCCGATCTGTGGCTGGCATGCACACGCGTGTAAATGTATTGACATTCAGGTCTTATGAACATAAGGTCGAGCGGCGAGGGCCGCTTCCGTGACGTCGTTGCGTGCGTCGTCGGGTGCCGGCATGTGCCTTGTCGCGTTCGACTAGACCTTGAGGATGAACGGTGACCAACGATCAGTACGAGTTCGTTCGTGAAGCCGACGAGTGGACGCTGAGGCGCGACGGTGCCCCGGTCCTGCGAGTGCTGGGGCGCGCGGGGGCCAGCGACAGTTTCACGCCGATCGAGAACGGGTTCTGGCTGTGGGAGCGCGTGTGCGACGAGCCGACCGACTCGATGCGGATGGAGCTCGAGACGGCGTTCACGCCGGAATTCACGATGGTGCCGGGCATCAGCTACAACGGCAACGGCTGGGGAGACACACCCGAGTACGTGGGTGACCGGGCCTCCGACGGCACACCCTGGACGTGGGCGTGGCACCGCTGCACGATCCCCGCGTGCACCTACTCGGCCGCGGGTGGGCAGGCGGTCGTGCTGTCGGGAGCGCTCGACGACGCCGTCAGCTGCTCGCTCACGCGCGAGGGCGACGTCGAGCGGCACACGCTGCTGTGGCCCGAGGTCGAGGGCCCGCAGGTGCTCCATCGGCACTTCTGGAAGGACCCCTACCAGGGCACGATGGAGCCGAGGCGCACCTTCCAGGCGGTGATCGGCGGATTCGCGGCACCACGGGCGCACCTGGACTACCAGCCGCTGCTCGACTTCGCCTTGCGGTACTACGGCCACCCGGTCCAGGAACCGCTCGGACCGCAGCGGCTCTACGACCTGAGCATCGCGTACACCAAGTTCCTCTGGACCCAGGAGCCGGACGGTTTCATCAGCATCAACCGAGGCTGCGGCTGGCACGAGGACGTCACCGCCTTCGGCAAGACGAGGATCTCCAAGTACGAGATCGGCTGGGTCGGTCAGAGCGCGTCGCTGTCGGTGGCGCTCCTGGAGGAGTATCTGCGCAGTGGCGACGAGGACGCCCGCGACAAGGGGCTGAGCGTGCTGGACCACTGGTGCCGATTCGTGCTGCCCAACGGCATGATCCGCATCAAGTTCAACATCTCTCCCGAGGTGGACGGCGTGATGGAGACGCCCGTCGAGAAGCTGGTGCAGAGCAAGGAGCCCGGGAAGGAACTCCCGTACGAGGAGTACCACCCGGAGTTCGTCACCGGCGCCGACGGCAAGCGCATCTTCCCGATCGACGCCTGCAACCTCGGTGGTGCGGCGGAGTACCTGCTGGACGCCTATCTGCTGGCGGAGCGGGCCGGAACGCCGCGTGAGCCCTACAAGAGCGCCGCGCTGGGGATCTGTGACTTCGCACTGCGCGAGCAGAAGGCGAACGGGCAGTTCGCCAAGGCCTGGAATCCGGACGGCAGCGTGTTCCGCGAGGGCGGCACCGTCGGCTGCTTCCTCGTTCCCGCATTGCTGAGGGCGTACGAGGTCACGCACGAGGAGCGTTACCTGGAGAGCGCGAAGCGCGCGTTCGACTTCTATTACGACGAGCTGCTGCGCGACGGCTACACCACCGCCGGTGCGCTCGACACCTACTGCATCGACAAGGAGTCCTCCAGCCCGCTGTTGATCTCGGCGCTCCGCCTGCATCGGCTCACTGGTGAGCATCGCTACCTCGAGGCGGCCGAGACCACGGCGTGGTACCTGAGCACGTGGATGATGCACTTCACCGTGCGGTACCCGGAGGGCAGCCTTCTCCGCCAGGTCGGCATCGACACCTTCGGCATGACGTCGGTGTCGACGGCCCACACCGCGGTCGACCAGTACTCGCTGCACGACGTGCTGTCGTTCCTGGAGCTCGCCGAGGTCACCGGCAACGCGCAATGGCGCGAGCGGGCGCTGGCGTTGTGGGTCGGGGCCAACCAACTGGTCTCCGACGGCACCCTGACGGTCCGCGGCCGGGTCCGGCCGGCGGGCTCCCAGGACGAGGCCATCTTCCACACCCGCTGGGGCCGGCCGGTCGTGACCGAGTTCAAGCCGTGCGAATGGCTGCCGGCCTGGCCGACGGCGTTCCGCCTGGAGGTGCTCCGCACGCTCGAGAGCTGGGACGCCCTCGAGAAGGGCCTCCCATCGATCGCCGGGGAGATCGACGTCCCGCGGCTGCCGGAGCCGGCAGCGCCGCTGGGCGTGAGTTAGACCCGATCCGACCGCCCCGCCGACGGGGGCACAGCACTGAGGGCCGTGGCTGACCAGCCGCGGCCCTCAGTCGCGCTTCCCGGGATCGCCCGACGCGAACCTTTGACCTCCTCCACGAGGACCGCTACGGTGACGTTAGAACAACTCAATTGTTCTTACATTTGCACCGCAGGCGACATCCACTCTCGTGGAGACCCGAGCACCCACTCACCCCCGTGGAGCCCCGATGACGCGTGTGTCCACCACTCTGGCCGCGATGGTCGCTGCCGTTGCCTTGCTCTTCTCCGGTCTCGTCGCATCGTCGGCCTCGGCCGCCGATGAGACGGTCGTCTACCTCGACCAGGCCGGCGGCGACGACACGTCTCCTGGAACCGACCCTGACCAACCCCTGCGGACGCTCACCCAGGCGCTGCGGAAGGTCACTCCTGACGGCGGCCGCATCGTCATCATGAGCGACTACCGGCTCGAACTCTCGATCACCGAGCCCGCGCATACCGGCGACATCCTCGTGACCAGCTCCGACGGCGAGATGGACTATCCGGGGCGGCTGATCTTCGGGGACACGCCGTTCATCGAGTACAACCTCGCGGGACCCACGACCTTCGCGGACCTGGGGGTCGTCACCTCGCAGTGGGCGGTCTTCGCCGCGAACTGGAACCCGATCACCTTCGGTGAGGGCGTCGCGATGGAGAGCACCCCGACGGCGGGCCGGCGCCAGGTGTTCGTGGTGGGTGGCTATCACGGGCCGTCCGCGGAGGACACCGTGCTCGACGCCGACTCGCACATCACGATCAACTCGGGGACCTTCTACAAGGTGACCGGCTTCAGCCGCGGCAAGGGCGCCGGGACGCAGACCTACACCGGTACCTCTCACATCACGCTCAACGGCGGCATCGTCCAGGAGATCTTCGGGGCATCGCTCGAGAACCACTACTCGGGCAGCACCGAGATCACGATGACGGGCGGCCGCGTGGGCGCCTTGCACACGGCCGGCGACGTGACCCGCTACCTCGTCGGCGGTGCCGATGTCGAGCTCACCGGCGGTCACGTCAACACGATCGACATCAACAACGTGGTCGAGGATGTCGACCTCACGCTCGACGGCGTGGACTGGGACGCCATCGAGGCCGAGAACGCCTGGGGCGGGGAAGGCCGTCACCAGCAGATCCTCGAGTTCGCAGCGGTCCGGACGGTGCGCTTCGCGGGACAGCACCACACGGCCGACCAGGTCGCGGCGCTCAGGGAGATCTTCGACGTCCTGATCAACACCGCGGACGTCCACGTCAGTGCCGACGGCGGCGGCAGCGCATGCACCGCGGAGAGCCCGTGCGGCAGCCTGGAGACCGCGCTCGGCCTGCTCGCCGCTGACGGCGGGGCGATCACGATTCACGGCGACGTCGCCTGGGACGTCGATGCGGCCACGCTGGCCGCCGGCGCAGGACGGGTCACGTTCGTCGGTGACGGTGCGGCATCGATCGCCTTCCCCGCCGGCGCCGAGCTCGCGATCGCACGTGACGTCACCTTCAGCTCGGTCGAGCTGGCGAACGCGGGCGCGTTGGAGCTGTTGGCCGACGGCGTGGACCTGACGATCGGCGAGGGCGTCAGCGTGGCCGACGGCAGCCAGGTCGGTGTGGCCGGCAGCAGCGACGGCGCCTCGATCTCGATCGAGTCCGGCGAGTTCGCCCGCGTCGCCGGCAGCACCGATCTGACCGGCGACTTCGACGGCACGACGGACGTGACGATCGCTGGTGGTGAGGTCGAGCAGGTCTGGGCGGGCACGGACTCGGCGCACGACGTCGCTGGTGCGACGGTGACCGTCGCCGGCGGTGAGGTCGGGACGCTCCACGCCTCCGCGGGCCGGATCACCGAGACGCTGATGGCTCGCTTCCTCGGGGGCAGCGTCCGGAACGCGCAGCTCGAGCGTGCTGACGGCGAGGTCAGGATGCGGCTCGGCGAGACCGAGATCGCGGAGATCTCGATCGCCGACTGGGCGGCTGCCGACGGCGCGGAGCGCGCGCTGACGCGGCTCCCGGGTGCCGACCAGGAGGTGATCGACCAGATCGCGGCGGCCTTCGACGGCATCACCGAGGACGAGGTCGTGTACCTGTCCGCCGGCGGCGATGGTGACGGCAGCAGCCCGACCCACGCCAGCGGTGACCTGAGTGCGGCGATCGCCGCACTGTCCGGTGACGGGCGCGTGGTGGTGACGGACCAGTACACGGTCGAGGAGGGGTACGACGTCGACGACCACAGCGCGCACGCCGTGCTGACGACCGACGACGGCGACATCGACTTCGCCGCCGACGGTGCGGCGCTGCAGATCGAGGGCGCGCTGCGGCTGGGCGGTCCGACCACGTTCGAGAACGTGCTGCTGCAGTCCCCGGCCGTCGACGGCACCATCTACGCGATGGGTGAGCCCTTGACGATCGGCGCCGGCGTCGACACCGCGTTCACCCGGCGCGGCGAGACCTACCTGAGCATCGTCGGCGGGAGCAACGACACCGAGCCCGCACCGGTCACGTCGGTGACGGTCGAGGGCGGGCAGTGGGCCGGACTGCGTGGCGGGTCCGCCAGCACCGCGGCGGTGACGACCGGCGCCGAGGTGTCCGTCCAGATCGACGGCGGCACGTTCTACGGGCCGGTCGTCCTCTCCCACCGTGGCGAGAGCTCGGGATCGGCGTCCGCCACGATCGACGGCGGGACCTTCATGCGGGGTGTCTACGCCGTCCACGAGGAGGACGGCAGCGACTACGCGGCCGACTACGACGCGGACATCACGGTGAACGGCGGTCAGTTCTGGTCGACGATCGCGCCGGCGAAGTCCCGTTCGACGGTGCTGGCCGGCACCTTCGACCTCACGGTCACCGGTGGCGACTTCGGCCACCTCACCGACCTGCTCGGGACGGAGGGCTACGCCGGCGACATGGCCAGCGCCCTGCACATCGATCCCGCGATCGAGGCGGCCGTGCCGGAGGGTGAGCTGACGTTCACCAACCCGCTCGTCCGAGCGGCCGACCCGTACATGTTCACCCACGAGGGGCAGTACTACTTCCTGGCGACGTCCAGCACCACGATGGCGCTGCACAAGGTCGCCAACCCCTCGGACCTGTCCGAGTCCGTGGGTTCGGTGATCTTCGCTCCGGAGGACATGCAGAACCTGTGGTCGCCGGAGATCCATCATCTGACAGCCGAGGAGGTCGGCGAGGAGAACGCCGGGTGGTACCTGTACCTGTCGGCGACCGACCCGAACGATCCGGCTGCCGAGGGCCAGCGCCAGTACGTGCTCAAGGCGCTCGACGGCGATGATCTGCTGGGCCGCTGGGGCAACCCGGTCACCGGCGAGGTGAACGTCCCGCAGCGCATCACGAACGCGGATGATCCCGACTTCAACACCGACGAGTTCGTGGCGGGCATCTCGCTCATGCGAGTCGCCGGCGAGACCTACATCACCTACGTCGCCGAAGAAGGACGCGGAACGGCCGACTTCCACCAGACGATCAACATGAGCCACATGGTCAACCCGTGGACCCTCGCCGGTGAGCCGAGCATCATCACCAAGTCCGAGTACGACTGGGAGATGCACGGGTACGCCCAGTCGACCAGCGACCCGAACATGTGGTGGCCGAAGGTCGTGGAGGGCGGTACCGCCGTCTACGGTGACGACGGCGAGGTGTTCATGGCGTACTCCGCCAGCGGCTACTGGACCATCTACTACGCCATCGGCTATCTGAGGTACACCGGCGGCGACCCGATGGACGCCTCGAACTGGGTCAAGAACCCGACCCCGATCATGAGCAAGAACACCGAGGTCACGGGCCCGGGTACCGGTCCGAACTTCGTCGACCACGAGGGCACCGACTGGTTCCTGTTCCAGGCTCGCCCGGGCCCGGACACCCAGACGGCCCGGTACGCCTTCATCGAGCCGTACACCGCAGACGCCGACGGGTTGACGATCGGCGACGGCTCGGGCCATCCGGCGCCGCTGGGGACCGAGTACACGTTGAGCGTGAACCCGATCCCACTGAGCGAGAAGATCAGTGGGTTCACCCCCGCCGATGACGTACGCCCGGACGTGTCCCTGGTATCGCCGTCGGCGGCGGGGCCGATGCCCGAGGTGGCGATCCAGGTCGATGCGACCGACGACGTCGGGCTGGCGAGGATCGTGGCGAACGTCTACGACGGCGACACGCTCGTGAAGAGCACGTCGTCCACGGCCGGCGGCGCCGCCTCGGCCACGCACACCGCGACCGTGACGCTGCCCGACGGCCGGTACACGATCCGGTACAACGCGCACGACCTGGCGGGCAACGTGTCGCGGACCTCGACCTTCGACGTCACCGCGGACACCACGGCGCCGACGGTCACCGTGAAGGAGGGCCCGCGGTTCACCGTCGAGGCGGACGGCGGGGGCTACGCACAGGTCAGCTACAAGCTCCACGACGCCGGGAAGATCGACAAGGCCGTGCTGAACGGCACCGTGATCGACCTGGTCGACGACGTCTGGTCGGACCTGAACGCCGTCCGGCCCGGCGCCTTCGGTGCCGCCGTCAGGGGCGAGAACACGCTGGTCGTGTACGACGTCGCGGGTAACGGCGAGGCGGTCACGTTCACCCTGGAGTGAGTGCAGTTCGTCCCGCCGGCCTGCGACCGTTCCCGAACGGACGCAGGCCGGCGGCGTTTTCCGGCACGTGGGATAATGTAAGTACCTCTAGACATTGACACAATAAAAACGGCTTCATATGCTGCCTCAATCAGCAGCAGCGTCAGGTGTGCGTCCCGCACGTCGGTGCTGTCCGGACAAGGAGGTCTGACGGTGGTCAGCAGCAATCGACAGCTCAGCCGGCGCGGTCTGCTGGGTGGAGCCCTCGGGCTCATGGCGGGATCGAGCCTGCTCTCGGCCTGCGGCGGCTCCGGCGACGGTGGCGGCGGGAGCGCGAACCCGCCCGACGATCAGGGGTCCGCGGACGAGGGCGAGCTGGTCGTCTGGGGTGGTGTGGCGCCCGAGAGCGGTCCGCAGGAACTGGTCGCCGCGTTCATGGAGAAGTACCCCGGCATCAAGGTCGAGTACGTCCGGTACGTCAACGACGAACAGGGCATCCTCAAGCTCGACACCGCGTTGCAGGGTGGCGTCCCGATCGACGTGTTCTTCTCGTACGGGACCGTCGACGTGGTCCGTCGCTCGCAGGCAGGCCTTGCGCTGGACCTCACCGACCTCGCGCGCCAGGACGACATGGCGAAGGCGTTCGTCCAGGACGAGCCGATCAGCACCCTGGTCGACGGCAAGCTCTACTCGATCCCGACGACTCACTTCCCGAACTTCGTCGTCATCAACCAGGACGCGATGGACGCCGCCGGTATCGAGATCCCGTACGACTGGACGGTGGACGACTATCACCGGGTCGCGCAGGAGTTCAAGGCTGCCGGATTCGACGTCGGCGCCTACAACGTGCCTCGGCATGCGGCCGCCGGCCTCGGCGGTGACTACCTCTACAAGGAGGGCGGCACCGAGTCCAACTTCGACCACCCGCTCTTCCGGCAGCGGCTCGAGCAGACCCTCGCGATGGAGGACGACGGCTCGATCTTCACCCAGGAACGGATCTCGGCCGAGGGCATCGGCGGTTACGCGCAGAACTACTTCCTCGACGGAACGTTCGCCATGATGCTCGACGGAACGATCGCGATCCGGTACGTCAAGAACCTCGAGGAATACCCGCACGACTTCCGCACCACCTTCCGGCCGTACCCGGGTCTCGTGACCGGCGAGCCGTACTTCAATCCCGGCGTGCGCGGCGACGACGTCCAGATCTCCTCGAAGAGCCAGTACCAGTCCGCGGCGTGGACCTTCGTCAAGTTCTGGATGGGCGAAGGAGCGCACTTCATGTCGCCCTCCGGCAAGGTCTCGCCGGCGCAGTACGACAACCCGACGGACGAGCTGTACGAAAGCCTGTTCGGCCCGGACGCCGACGCCCTCTTCGACGTCGAGGCGTTCGAGAAGACGTTCTTCGCCCCGGAGCCGCCGCTCTCCGTGCGCAGCATCACGACCGCCTACACCGAGATCTCCCAGATCAAGGAACAGATCGAGGGCGAGATCCGGTTGCGCACCAAGTCGATCGACGACGGTCTCGCGGAGATGAAGCAGAAGGCCGACGAGGCCATCGCCGCCGCGCTGTCCTGACGGATGACACCTGTGACTGTAACCGAAGAGCTGACCAAGCCGAGCGGAGGGGCGGCGAAGCCGTCCCGCGCCCGGAAACCGGGCCGACTCGTCAACGGCTACCGCTGGTGGGTGCCGTGGATGTTCCTGGTCCCGATCGTCGTCCTGGTGCTGGCGTTCCTGGTGGTCCCGCTGTTCTCGGGCCTGTTCATCGCCTTCACCGACTGGAACGTCGTCTCCGGGATCGAGGGCATTCGGTGGATCGGCCTGGCCAACTTCCAGGAGCTCTTCCAGGACGACATGTTCTGGTCGTCCATCGGCAGGACGTTGTTCTACGCCGGCATCGGGACGCCGCTCACGGTCGCCGTCGGGATGGTGCTCGGCCTGGCGCTGAACCAGCCGATGCCCGCGCGCGGCCTGATCCGGGCGATCTTCTTCCTTCCCGCCCTCGTCAACACGATCGCGGCGGGGACCGTGTGGCTCTCGTTGCTCCACCCGACGTCGGGACCCGTGAACCAGGCGCTGACCGCACTCGGGATCGAGAACCCGCCCACGTGGTTCGTCTCGCAGGACTGGGCGCTGCCGGCGATCGTGATCATGTCGGTGTGGATCAGCGCCGGATACGTGGCGATCCTGGTCATCGCGGCGTTGCAGGACATGCCGCCCGAGCTGTACGAGGCCGCCAAGATCGACGGAGCTGGGGCGTTCCGGCAGTTCACCACCGTCACCCTCCCGGGGCTGGTCCCGATCCTCACCTTCCTGCTCATCACCTCGTTCATCGGGCGATCGCAGACGTTCGGACTGATCCAGTTCATGACCGGAGGTGGCCCGGGCGATTCGACCACCGTGCTCTCGTACTACATGTACGAGGCCGGCTTCCACTCGTACCGCTTCGGTTACGCGGCGGCGATCGGTGTGATGAGCATGCTGGGCGTGCTGGTGCTGTCGGTGGGGCTGTTCCGTCTGCAGCGGGGCCGGGGACTGTACACATGAGGAGCCACGAATGAGCACGGCGTCCGTCGAGACGGCGCAGCGCGCGCCCCACCCGGGCCGGATCCGGCGCCGGCGCAGGGCACGCATCGCGTACTGGACCCGCGGGCTGATCATGTCGCTGCTCGCGCTGCTGTTCCTGACACCCTTCCTGTGGATGCTGTCCTCGGCACTGAAGCGGAACGGGGACATCTTCTCGGTGCCGACGCAGTGGATCCCGGATCCGCTGGTGTGGGACAACTTCATCGACGTCTGGACCGGCGAACGGTCCATGCTGCGCTACTTCAGCAACTCCACCATCGTCGTGGTGGCGACCATTCTCGGCCAGCTCTTCGTGGTCACGCTCGCCGGCTACGCCTTCGGGCAGCTGAAGTTCAAGGGCCAGAACGTGCTGTTCATCGCCTTCCTGGCCACGTCGATGGTGCCGACCCAGTTGCTGCTGGTGCCGCGCTTCATGTTCTTCAGCCAGATCGGCCTCTACGACACCCTCATGGCCCTGATCGTTCCGGGCCTGGCCTCGGTCTTCGCGACGTTCCTCCTGCGGCAGCATTTCGCCGCGGCGCCACGCGAGCTCGGTGAGGCCGCACGTATCGACGGTGCGAGCGAGTGGCGGATCTTCTTCCACATCTACCTGCCCCTGGCGCGGCCGATGCTCGCCGCCCTGGCGATCCTGATCTTCGACTCGACGTGGAACGACTACGAGAGCGCACTGATCATGATCACGGACGAGGCGAAGTACACGGTGCCGCTCGGGCTGACCCGCTTCATGTCGGACGACGGCACGGTGTCGCTGGGGCCGGCGCTGGCCGGCTCGGTCTCCTCGATCATCCCGGTGCTGATCATCTTCCTGATCTTCCAGCGGCATTTCATGAAGTCGATGGCGCGAGCCGGCCTACGTTGACGAATCGTACGGAGGAACCATGACGGCTGCGGCCGCCGAGCACCAGGTCACGTCGGTCTCCGGGTGGGAGGCGCTGCGGCTGTCGACGAGCGATCTCGAGGTCACCGTCCTTCCGGGCAAGGGCGCGGACATCACCTCGATCCGCGATCGCGCCGGCGACGTGGAGCTGCTGTGGACCCCGCGCTGGGGTCTGCGGCCGCCGTGGGCGCTGCCAATGCCCGGGGCGCCCGATGCGCTGGCCCTCGACCGCTCCGGTGGTGGCTGGAACACGATGTTCCCCAACGCCGGCCGCGCCTGCGTCGAGCACGGCGTCGACTGGGGCTTCCACGGCGAGACCTGGCTCGCTCCCTTCGACTGGGAACCGGAGCCGGGCGGGGTTCGCCTGACGACGGCGCTGGCCCGCAGCCCGTTCACCGTCAGCAAGCTCGTGCGCGTCACCGGCAACCAGGTCGTGGTCACCGAGTCCGTGACGCACGTGGGGGCGCGGCCCGTCGACGTGCTCTGGTGTCAGCACCCGGCGTTCGGCGCACCGCTGATCGGGCCGGCGACCACGGTCGCGATCACCGGATGCGTGGTGCACCCGGACCTGCCCGACGACATCCCGGCCACCACCGCGCCGCCACGCTGGCCCGAGCACACCGAGGTCGACGGCGCCCACCTCGATCTCTCCCGGCTCGACGCCGCGGGGAGCGGTGGGGCGCGGCTGGCGTTCCTCGGCTCGTTCGAGGACGAGCAGGTGCGCGCGCGGATCCACAACCCCGAGCTCGGGCTCGGGGTGGAGCTGGCCTGGAGCAGGCAGGACTTCCCCTTCGCCTGGTACTGGTACGAGTCCGGCGGGCGACAGGACTACCCCTGGTACGGGACCGCGCACTCGCTGGCGCTGGAGCCGGCCTCGGGCTATCCCAGTGGGGTGCACCGGGCGCGCCGGCTCACCGGCACCGAGCTGACGATCCACCCGGGGGAGACCGTGACCAAGTCTGTGGCGATGACGGTCGTACGCGGCGACTGAGCCGCCGGGGCGCCTCAGAAGGGGTCGTCCAGCATGGAGTCGATCGCGCCGTCGATGGACTGGCCGCCGTCGACGGTGATCGTCTGGCCGACGATGAAGCGACTCTTGGACTCGTCGGCCAGGAACACGGCGAGCTCCGCGATGTCGGCGGGCGTCCCGCCGCCCCCGAAGGGGATCTTGCGGTTGAAGCCGTTGAGGTCGCGCTCGGAGTAGCGGTCGAGGGCCTTGGTGTGGATCAGGCCCGGGGCGATGCAGTTGACGTTGATCCCGTACTCGATCAGTTCCACCCCGAGCGACTTGGTCATCATGTTCAGCCCCGCCTTGGCGGCCGAGTACGGCAGCGCCTTGCGGCGGACCCAGGTGACGTCGCCGTGGATCGACGAGATGTTGATGATGGCGCCGTGCACCTCCTGAGCGACCATCGACTTCGCCGCGGCACGCGCGCAGTAGGACGCCGCGCTCAGGTTGAGGGCGATCTGGCTGTCCCAGTACTCGGTCGGCATGTCGATGAAGCCGCCGGGCGGCATGCGCAGCGCTCCGCCGGCGTTGTTGACGAGCACGTCGATGCGCCCGAAGCGTTCGACGAAGCGCTCGACCATGGCGTGGGCCTCGCCCGCATCGGCGACGTCGGCGGCGAAGATCTCCGCCTCGACACCGAACTCCCGGCACTGCTGCGCGACCTGCTCCGCGTCCGCTGCCGAGGATCTGTGGTTGACGCCGACGTGGTACCCCTCGCGGGCGAACGCCAGCGCGCAGCCGGCGCCGATCCCGCGCGAGGCCCCGGTGATCAGGGCGGCCTTCATGTGTGCTCTCCCTCGGCGGCCTCCTGGTAGGCGGCGACCGTGTGCATTGGTAGGAACAGTTTCTCCGGCTCGACCCCGCCGACGCTGCCGACCAGCGCCCGCGCGGCCGCATGCGGGTCGGTGACACCGGCCGCCGCCATCCCGGCCACGAACCCGCGATCGTGCTCGTAACAGCCGATGCAGGTGGCGAGGAAGCGGCGGGCCGCCTCCTCGCCGATGGCGGTCTCGCCCAGTGGCAGGTAGGGGTGCCCGCAGACGATGTTCCGCACCGGCAGCGCCAGCAGGCGGTGCAACGAGTCCAGGTACCGGGCCGGGTCGAACAACAGCGCGCAGCCCTGCGAGATCGTCCCGTTGAGCTGCAGCGAATCGCCCGTGACCAGGGTGCCGGAGCGGACGTCGAAGAAGCAGCACGCATCGGTGTCGTGGCCCGGCGTGTGGATCACGCGCAGCGGGCCGACCAGGTCACCGTCGTCGAACAGGAGGTCGGGCTCGACGCCGTCGAGCACGGGCGGCGGCGCCGGGCTGTGCTCGGGAAACCTCGCGC